>JBCBFU010000027.1:0-37308 GCA_038527375.1 Pseudomonadota bacterium
GAAGCTCAAAAACTTAGGTCAGAGCCTTGCATGTTTTGATCCGTTTTTGAACCCGGAACCGGAAGTGCGGTCGTTCGCCGCAACGCATCCGAGGAACAAATTGGGCTCTAAGCTGACGTTCGCCGCGTTTGCAAAAACAAGGGCCCGCGATTTCGGGCGACCCCCGCGACAAACCGCGCCCACCCATGGGCAAGCGCTACCTCAGCCCCTATACCAAGCCCATGTTTGTAGAGCTTGGACACTTCGCCCTGATCCTGGCCTTTGCCTTGGCCGTCTTTCAGACCGTGGTGCCCCTCGTGGGGGCGCATCGGCGGGATGCCGGGTGGATGGCGGTGGCGGCACATGCGGCGACGGCGCAGTTCCTGCTCG
Organism: Pseudomonadota bacterium; assembly: GCA_038527375.1. GTDB lineage: Bacteria > Pseudomonadota > Alphaproteobacteria > Rhodobacterales > Rhodobacteraceae > Shimia_B. The sequence continues at coordinate 370 of JBCBFU010000027.1, forward strand.
TGGCGTTTTCCTTTGCCGCGCTCACCTATGCCTTCGTGGTCTCAGACTTTTCGCTCAGGGTCGTCGTGCTGAACTCCCACACGCTCAAACCGATGATCTACAAGGTCACGGGCGTGTGGGGGAACCATGAGGGGTCGCTGCTTCTCTGGGTGCTGATCCTCGCGCTTTTTGGGGCGATGGCGGCGTGGTTTGGCTCGGGGCTGCCTGCGACGTTGAAGGCGCGGGTGCTCGGTGTGCAGGCCGCCGTTGGCGGGGCGTTTTATGCCTTTATCCTCTTCACCTCGAACCCGTTCGAGCGGGTGGATTTCCCGCCTTTTGACGGGGCGGGGTTGAACCCGCTTTTGCAGGACCCCGGTTTGGCGTTTCATCCGCCGTTTTTGTATTTGGGTTATGTGGGGCTGTCGCTGACGTTCTCCTTTGCGGTGGCCGCGCTTCTGGAGGGTCGCGTGGATGCGGCCTGGGGGCGATGGGTGCGGCCGTGGACGCTTGCCGCGTGGCTCTTCCTGACCGTGGGCATCGCGCTGGGGTCTTGGTGGGCGTACTATGAATTGGGCTGGGGCGGGTTCTGGTTCTGGGACCCGGTGGAGAATGCGTCGTTCATGCCGTGGCTTTTGGCCGTGGCGCTCCTGCATTCGGCCATCGTTGTCGAGAAGCGCGAGAGCCTGAAGGCGTGGACGATCCTCCTGGCCATCCTGGCCTTTGGGTTCTGCCTGATCGGAGCATTTATCGTGCGCTCCGGCGTTCTGACCTCGGTACATGCGTTCGCGAACGACCCTGAACGCGGCGTATACCTCCTCGCTATCACGGCGATCTACACCGGCGGGGCGCTGGCGCTGTTCGCATGGCGCGCGCCGATCCTCGAAGGGCGGGGCGTCTTTGCGCTGGCTAGCCGCGAGACGGCGCTGGTGGCCAATAATGTGCTGTTGGCCGTGTCCTGCCTCGTCGTCTTCGTGGGCACAATCTGGCCCTTGGTGGCGGAACTGCTGCTCGACCGGACGCTGTCGGTCGGGCCGCCCTTCTTTGACATCGCGTTCACGCCTTTCATGGTGGCGCTTTGCCTGATCCTGCCGGTGGGCTCGGTCCTGCCGTGGAAGCGGGCGCGGCTCGGTCGGGTGATGTGGCGCCTGCGCTATGTGATCGCGCTGGTCTTGGCGGTGACGGCGCTGGTCTGGGCGATGCAGACGGGACGCTCGGCGCTCGCGCCCATCGGGGCAGGGCTGGGCGCGTGGCTGGTGGCTGGCGCGGCGTTGGAGCTGTGGCAGCGGGCCGGAGGCGTGCCTGCGCGACTGACCCGTCTGCCGCGGGCGGACTGGGGCAAGGCGGTGGCCCATGGGGGCCTGGGCGTCACGACCTTTGGCATTGCGGCCCTGCTGGCTTGGCAGGTCGAGGATATCCGCGTGGCCCAGATCGGAGAGACCTTTGCCGTCGAAGGTTATGAGATCACGCTCAACGACGTGCGCGAGGTCGAGGGTCCCAATTACCTGTCGACCATGGCGTTTCTGACCGTGGCCCGGGGCGACCGGGTCGTCACCGAACTGACCCCCGAACGCCGTATCTATCCGGTGGCGGGCATGCCCACGACCGAGGCCGCGATCCGGTCGGGCGCCTTCCGCGACATCTATTTGGTCATCGGGGAACCGCAGGCCAATGGGGGCTGGGCGGTGCGGTCGTTCATCAAACCCTTTGCGAACTGGATCTGGGCGGGCTGCATTCTGATGGCGCTTGGCGGTGCGATTTCGCTATCGGATCGTCGCCTGCGCGTGGCCGCCGGGATGCGATCGCGGGACATGGTGGCCGCGGAATGAGGTGGCTGATCCTTGCCCTCGCGCTCTTTGCCACGCCGCTCTGGGCCGTTGAACCGGACGAGGTGCTGGCCGATCCTGCCTTGGAAGAGCGCGCCCGGGAGCTGAGCCAAGGTTTGCGTTGCCCGGTGTGTCAGAACGAGGCCATCGACGAAAGCAGCGCGCCCGTGGCCAAGGATCTGCGCCTGTTGGTGCGCGAACGGCTCCTGGCGGGTGATAGCGATGAGGAGGTCATCGCCTATATCGTCGACCGCTACGGCGAATTTGTGCTGCTGCGCCCCACGGCGGGCGGGGCCAATGCGATCCTGTGGGCGGTGGGGCCGGTTGCCTTCCTGGCTGTTCTGGGCGGGCTTTGGGCCATGCGGCGGCGCACGCGCGCACCCGATGTTCCCCCGCTGAGCGCCGAGGAAGAAGCGCGTCTGGCGGCCCTGTTGAAAGACTGAACGCCTTGCGCTAAACGCCGGCCCATGGGTCGGCAGTTCACCCAGGCGCCGTCAGGGGCATGTGCCCCACGCTAGACCTGCCATGACAAGACCATTCGCAATCGGATATCCCCCAAGGATACCTCGCGGAGACCGGCGGCCCTTCGAGTGCGCGTGACGCACGCGGTATCCATTGGAGTGAGACCGATGGTGAAGACACCTGTCGAATTGACCCTGCCTGATGTGGCGGAATTTACCAAGAAACTGCGCGCCGAGCTTGCGCCGTCGCAACCGGCGGTGCCTGGTCAGGCGCAGATGCTGGGCCATGTGGCCCGCGCCGCAGGCTATGCCAATTGGCAGCACTTGCGCGCGCAGATCGGGCATCTGACCCCGCCAGCGGCCCCCGTGAACCAGCGCGGGTTGGAACGCGCCTTGCGCTGTTATGACGAGGCGGGACAGTTTGCCCGCTGGCACACCAAGGTCGCGACCCAGCACCTATGCATGTGGCCGCTTTGGGCGGCGCTGCCGGCGCGGACGCAGATGACCGAGCGTCAGATATCGGCCCGCCTCGACGGGATGGCCGATATGCACGACGCCGCCCGGATGCGCCGGACATTGGTCGAAATGCGTCTGGTCGAGCGTAATCTGGACGGTTCGGTCTATCTGCGTGTGGAAACCGCACCCCCGGCCGACGGTCAGGCGATGATCGCGGCCGTGTCGGCGCGCAGAAGTGCGGCATCCGCGCCATAAACCGCGTTACTGACGCGCGGTTCATCTTCCCCCGGGTCACCTTCCGCCCTATCTAGGGCGGGAGATATGCCAAAAGACACTGACCCGGGACGGACCCAATGGATTACGACACCATTCGCATGCGCATTCGCGAGGACATCGCGGTCATCACCCTGAACCGGGGGGATGTGATGAACGCGCTCAACGCGCAGATGCGGGCCGAGATCACTCACGCCGTCAAGGCGGGCGGGCGTGAGGCGCGGGTGGTCGTGTTGACCGGAACGGGCAAGGCGTTTTGTTCGGGTCAGGATCTGGGGGACAAGGGCAACGCCGCGAACCTCGATCTCGAACGCACCTTGCGGGACGAATACGTCCCGATGCTCAACGCGATCTATGACTGCCCTGTGCCGACTATCAGCGCTGTGAACGGGGCTGCGGCGGGGGCAGGCGCAAACCTCGCACTGGCCGCAGACGTGGTGATCGCGACCGAGAGCGCCTTTTTCCTTCAGGCATTTACGCGGATCGGGCTGATCCCGGATGCGGGTGGCACCTATTTGCTGCCGCGCCAGATGGGCCTTGCCAAAGCCATGGGGGCGGCGCTGTTTGCCGACCGGATCAGCGCCACGCAAGCCAGCGATTGGGGAATGATCTGGGAGGCCGTGCCGGACGATGTCTTTGCCGAACACTGGATGGCGCGGGCGCGGCATCTGGCCCAAGGTCCCACGCGCGCCTATCAGCACATCAAGACGGCCCTGCGCGACAGCTATGACAACACGATGGAAGAACAGCTTGCACTGGAGGCACGGCTGCAAGGGGATTGCGGTAAAACCCGCGATTTCCAAGAGGGTGTGATGGCCTTCGTCGAAAAGCGCCCGGCCAAATACGAAGGGCGCTAACGGCCTTTAGAACCAGTCGGGGGGCAGGGTGGTTGTCGCCACGTCCCCTGGCGTGACGGTGCCTGCCGCGCCCAGAACCCGCAATGTAGGCACGCCATCGGCCAGAACCACGGCGTCTGCGCCATCATCCTCTACCGTGATCGCGGGCGCCGTATCCGTGTCGTAGTATACGATCAGGATATCCTCGGCGGGATCATAGTCACTGACCTCTGCGGCCGTATCAGATGCGCTGTCATCGGTCAGGTGGATGCCCGCAAAGGTGTCCTTGTCGGCGCCGCCTTCGCCTTCATCCCCTTCGCCCAAAAGCAGCAGGTCATCTCCGTTCCCGCCAAACAGGCGATCGGTGCGGCGGTCATCCGACAACTCGGTCTGGGTTTGCGGTTCGCCCGTATCCTGCAAACGCGTCGGGTCGTCATCGCGCACGGCATCACGCCATTGCCGCAGGAACGGTTCACGGTCCAGATAGTCGCCGCCGACCAACACGTCCTTGCCGTCACCGCCCGTCAGCGTGTCGGTGCCATCGTTGCCCACCAACAGGTCTGCCCCGTTGTCGCCGATCAGCGTGTCGCCCCCGCTGCGCCCAAAGAGCCGGTCTGCCCCCACGCCGCCGTTGAGCAGGTCGCCGCTGGACCCTCCGTCCAGCACGTCATCCCAGCCACCACCAAAAAGAGCGTCTGGCCCTGAATTGCCGCCCAAGACGTCCTTGCCTTCGTCGCCCCGCAGCACGTCCGTGCCGCTGCCGCCGCGTAGGAAATCAAAGCCCTTGCCGCCCGAAATCTCGTCAAAGCCTGCGCCGCCCGACACTTGGTCGGGGCCGTCGGTTAGTTCCAGATCGTCATTGCCTTCGGTCGCGGGCGGGGTCGCGCGGGGATCATCGTCGTCTTCGAAATCGTTGATGAAATCGTCGATCTCGTCGTCGCTGGGGATCAGGGCGTTCCCGACCAGAAATGGGATCAACAGACCCAAAAGGATTGCGGCAGCACCAATACCCATGTCACAGACGTCCCTCACTCACCCAACGCTACCGTAGCAGGCGGAGACGCACAGGGGGAAATCCGCCCGCAAATTCAGCGCGCTATGCGCGGTGTCGGCACACAAATCCGGCCCGCGCCCAAGGCACTGTTCGGAGAGTGGAAACGAAAACGCCCCCGGACCATGCGGATCCGAGGGCGTCTTGGTGGTTCGATTCGGGGATCAGCGCTTTTCGATGTCCACGTAGTCGCGCATCGTTTCGCCCTGATACAGCTGCCGCGGACGCCCGATTTTCAGCGCCGGATCGCTGATCTGTTCTTTCCACTGCGAAATCCAGCCCACGGTCCGCGCCAGCGCGAAGATCGGCGTGAACATCGAGGTCGGGAAGCCCATCGCCTCGAGGATGATGCCCGAATAGAAGTCGACATTCGGGAACAGCTTCTTCTCGGCGAAATACGGATCGCTCAGCGCCTGCTTTTCAAGCTCTTTGGCGACCTGCAGCTTCGGGTTGTTCTCGACACCCAGCAGCTCCAGCACCTCGTCGGCGGACTGCTTCATCACCTTCGCGCGCGGATCGAAGTTCTTGTAGACGCGGTGGCCGAAGCCCATCAGGCGGAACGGATCGTCCTTGTCCTTGGCGCGCGCGATGAACTCCGGAATGCGGTCGACGGTGCCGATCTCTTCCAGCATCTCCAGACAGGCTTGGTTCGCACCACCGTGGGCGGGGCCCCAGAGGCAGGCGATGCCAGCGGCGATACAGGCAAACGGGTTGGCGCCCGAAGACGACGCCAGACGCACGGTCGAGGTCGAGGCGTTTTGCTCGTGATCGGCGTGCAGCGTGAAAATCCGGTCCATCGCGCGGCTCAGGATCGGGTTGACCTCGTACTCTTCCGCCGGAACGGCAAAGCACATCCGCAGGAAGTTCGACGCATAGTCCAGATCGTTACGCGGATAGACGAACGGCTGACCGATGGAGAATTTGTAGGCCCACGCCGCGATGGTGGGCATTTTTGCGATCAGGCGGATCGTGGCAACCTCGCGCTCATGCGCGTCATGGATGTCGGTGGAGTCATGGTAGAACGCCGACATCGCGCCGACCACGCCCACCATGATGGCCATCGGATGCGCATCCCTGCGGAAGCCCCGATAGAAATACACCATCTGCTCATGCAGCATCGTGTGGCGCGTCACGAGGTTTTCAAACGTCTCCAACTGATCTGCCGAGGGCAGGTAGCCATAGAGCAGCAGGTAGCAGACCTCGAGGTAATGGGATTTCTCGGCCAGCTGGTCGATCGGGTAGCCGCGGTGCAGCAGCTCGCCCTTGCCGCCGTCGATAAAGGTGATCGTGCTGTCGCAGGCCGCGGTTGAGGTAAAGCCGGGGTCGTAGGTGAAGACGCCGCCCTGCGCATAAAGCTTTGTGATGTCGATCACGTCGGGCCCTGCGGTTGGCGAATAGATCGGCAGCTCGATCGATTTGTCATCGAAAGTGAGCGTGGCTGTCTTCTTGCTGTCGGACATGCGGTTATCCCCTGTTGGCACGCCGCGCGTGGCGACGTCGTCTTTGTCTTTGGCGTTACAGGTGACAGCCCAAAGTAAACCCTGGGTGACGGAGCCCGTTCAGCCGGCGGCGTCGGTCAGGCGGGCGACCGTTTCGTCGCGTCCCAGGACCAGCATCATGTCGAACACACTGGGTGAGACCGTGCGTCCTGCAAGTGCGGCCCGAAGCGGCCCGGCGAGCTTGCCCAACTTGGTCCCATGCGCCTCCGCGAGTGCGGCCACGGCGCTTTCCAGATCGTCTCGGGTCCAGCTAACAGTTTGCAGATGCGGCGTCAATTCTGACAGTATACCACGGGATACATCATCTAGCGCCTTGGCGGATTTCTCGTCCGGGGCGATGGGGCGATCTGTCAGGATAAAGTGCGCCTTTTCAAGAAGTTCAACGTAGGTCTTCGCGCGATCTTTGAGGCAATACATCGCCCGCGACATTGCGTCTTTTTGCGCGTCTGTGAGCGCGGGTTGATCCATAAACGCCACGAAATCAAGCACCTCATGCAGCAGCGCAGCATCCTCGGTATGGCCTATGTGATGGCCTGACACCTGAGCCAGGCGTTTGAAGTCGAGCCGGGCGGGGCTTTTGTTGATCCCATCCAGATCAAACCAGTCGCGCGCCTGTGCATCATCGAACAGCTCGTCATCGCCGTGGGACCAGCCCAGCCGTGCAAGGTAGTTGCGCATTCCGGCGGCCGAATAGCCCATGGCGCGGTATTCCTCGACACCGAGCGCGCCGTGGCGTTTCGACAGCTTTTTGCCGTCCTCGCCGTGGATCAGCGGGATGTGGGCATAGACCGGCTCGGGCCAGCCCATCGCGCGGTAAATCTGCACCTGACGGGCCGCGTTATTGAGATGGTCGTCGCCCCGGATCACATGGGTGACGCCCATGTCGTGATCGTCCACCACCACGGCCAGCATGTAGACCGGCGTCCCGTCCGAGCGGAGCAGAATCATGTCATCGAGATTGCCATTAAAGAACGTCACCTGACCCTGCACGGCGTCCGTGATCACCGTATCCCCGTCCTGCGGCATCTTTAGGCGCACGACAAAGGGGGCATCGGGATGCGTTGCGGGATCGGCGTCCCGCCAAGGTGACCGGAACAGCGTGCTCTTGCCCTCGGCCCGCGCGGCCTCGCGAAAGGCGGCGATTTCGTCCTGGGTTGAAAAGCACTTGTATGCCGCGCCCTTGGCCAGCAATTCATGCGCCACCTCGGCATGGCGCGCGGCCTGCGCAAATTGGCTCACTGCATCGCCGTCATAGTCGAAGCCCAACCAGTCCATGCCGCGCAGGATTGCGTCGGTTGCTTCGGGCGTGGAGCGTTCGCGGTCCGTGTCCTCGATCCTCAGCAGAAACTTTCCGCCGCGACCCCGCGCATAAAGCCATGAAAACAGGGCCGTGCGAGCCGTGCCGATATGCATGAACCCGGTCGGCGAGGGCGCGATACGGGTGACGGGCGTGGCAGTTTCGGACATGGCAGCGATCTCTTTTCCGGTGGTGTGGCGCAATCTTGGTTAACGCTTTGCTAACCGGGCAGCGGATAGCCTGCATGCTGTACTGACCTGTGAAGGGGGTGGCAAGTGCAGGCCGGTGTCTTGGATGACCCACGCGAAACGCAAGGCGACGGTCTGAAACCGCGCGCCATGTTCGGGGCGTTTTCAGAGGCCTTGCAACGCCAACGCGGGCACCTGTTGTGCTTTGCGCCGGTCTGCTTGGGTCTTGGGATCGGGCTCTATTTCGCACTGCGGTTCGAGCCGTCACTGGCCCAGCATGCGGGTGTCTTGGGCCTGTCGGGCTTTGCTGTCTTGGCTGCATGGCGGTTGCGGCACACGGTGGGGCCTGCGCTGCTTGCAATGGCCTTGATCGGGCTGGGGTTTTGCTGGGCAGGCCTGCGCAGTCACTGGGTCGCGGGCCCCGTTCTGGATTTTCGCTATTACGGCCCCGTCGAAGGGCGGTTGGTCGCCATCGACCGGTCCGCCAGCGACAAGATCAGACTGACGCTCGATCAGGTGCGGATGGACATGCGCGGCCCGCCGCCCCAGCGGGTGCGCGTGTCGCTCCACGGGCAGGGCGACGTACCGGTGCCAGATCCGGGCACGCGCCTGATCGTGACGGCCAACGTGTCGCCGCCGCCCAGCCCCGCCGAACCGGGCGGGTTCGATTTCGAACGCCACGCGTGGTTTCTGCATCTGGGCGGTGTGGGCTACGCGCGCAGCCCCGCCCTTATCTGGGAAGAGGCGCCGCAAGGCGCGACATTGGTGGTGTTCCGCACCCGCATGGCGATCTCTGACTGGGTGCAGGCCAAAATGCCGGGGCAGGTCGGCGCGGTGGCGGCGGCCCTTTTGGTGGGGGACCGGTCGGGGATGGATCAGGATGTGGTGCGGGACCTGCGCCAATCGAACCTTGCCCATCTCCTGGCGATTTCGGGCCTGCACATGGGGCTGTTGACCGGGTTTGTCTTCGGCTCCGTGCGCGCGGGGCTGGCGCTGATCCCCCGGATCGCGCTGCGCTATCCCACGCGCAAGATCGCCGCCGTGGTCGCGCTGATCGCGGGCGCAGTCTATCTGGCCTTGTCCGGGGGGGCCGTCGCTACGGAACGTGCCTTTGTGATGGTGGCGGTGGTTCTGGGCGGCGTCTTAGCCGACCGGCGCGCGTTGACCTTGCGCGCCGTGGCGATCGCGGCGCTGGTTGTGCTGGCCTTGCGGCCAGAGGCGCTGCTTTCACCCGGGTTTCAGATGTCCTTTGCAGCCACCACAGCCCTTGTGGCGACCTTTGGCGCGCTTAACACCATGGGGACCGGCGGCAATCGCTGGTGGATGCGGGGCGTGCGCGGGCAGGCGGTGTCTTTGGTGCTGTCATCTGCCATCGCAGGCGCCGCGACGGCCCCGTTGGCGGCGGCGCATTTCAACATCATCTCAAGCTACGGTCTTATCGCAAATTTGGCCAGCGTGCCCTTGATGGGGGCCCTCGTGATGCCCGCCGCGGTGGTGGCGGTCATCCTCGCGCCGTTTGGATTGGCGGGTGTCGCGCTCTGGGTCATGGGACAGGGGATCACGTGGATCCTCTTTGTGGCCGACACCGTTGCGGGGTGGGACGGGGCGGTGACCCGCGTGCCTGCGCCGGGGCCTGAGGTCTTGCCGATCATGGCGCTGGGTGCGCTGTGGATCGTCCTTTGGGCGGGCAGGGCGCGGCTGCTGGGGCTGATCCCAATGGTCACAGCCTTGGGCCTGTGGGCGGGTGTTGACCGGCCCGATCTTTTGATTTCACCGACGGGCGGCCTGATTGGCTGGAAGACGGCGCAAGGGTCCCGTGCGCTCAGCCGTCCGGCCGGGGATGGGTTCGTCGCGCAAAGCTGGTTGGAGAATGACGGTGACAGCGCCGATCAGGAAACCGCCCACGCGCGCGGCGGGCCTACGCCGGGAGAGGTCACGCTGGGCGGGCGCACCTATATCCACATCGCAGGTGTCGCAGGCCGTTCGGCGACCTGCACCCAGGACGAGGTTTTGATCGTCACCCAAGCGCCGGAGCAGGCGGTGCCCTGCCGTGTCCTGACGCCGGAAACCCTGCGCGAGACGGGCGCGATTGCCGTGTACGAGACCGATGAAGCCCCCCGCGAGATCACTGCGCACGGGGTGGCGGGCGCACGTTTGTGGAACAACGCGCGCGTCCGACGCGATCACGCGAGGCTTTGGACCTTAGGTCAATAAGGGCCCGTTGCGCGCCGGATGCCGTTTGCAGCATCGAAGGTGCGGGGTGTCGAAGCCAGTGGACCAAACCCGGTGGACCGAAGCCCGGTTATCAGTAAGTCCGGATCAACCCGACCAGCTTGCCCTGCACCTTGACCTGATCGTCGCGGAGCACCCGCGTCTCGTAGGCGGGGTTCGCCGCCTCCAGCGCGATGGTCGACCCATTTTGGCGGAAATACTTGAGCGTTGCTTCCTGATCTTCGACCAGCGCGACCACGATATCGCCGTTCTGGGCCACCTGCGTTTCGCGGATGACCACGACATCGCCATTGTTGATCCCGGCCTCGATCATCGAGTCGCCCTTGACCTCAAGCGCGTAGTGTTCGCCCTTGCCGGACAGCATGTGTCCCGGCACGGCCACGTTGTGCGAGCGGTTGTTGATCGCCTCGATCGGGACACCGGCGGCGATCTTGCCCATGACCGGCAGCTCGGTCGCGATAGCGTCGACGGCCATGGCCGCGGGCGGGATACTGTCGGGGCGATCCCCGTCGATCACGCGGGGCTGGAAGCCTTCGCTTCCACTGTCATTAAAGCCAGCAGGTGTGCCCATGGCGTCGGGTAGCTTGACGATCTCGATGGCGCGGGCGCGGTGGGCCATGCGGCGGATAAAGCCGCGCTCTTCCAGCGCGGTGATCAATCGGTGGATACCCGATTTCGACCGCAGGTCCAGCGCCTCCTTCATTTCGTCAAAGGAGGGGGGGACGCCGTCGCGTTGCATCCGCGTGTTGATGAATTCCAAGAGGTCTTTTTGCTTTTTGGTCAACATGGTCGAACTCTCCGTGGCGCCGCTCGTTTTGCGTCTGTTCTACGGATGTTCCCCTTTTGTGTCAACTCTTGCGTGGTTTGACCGTTACAGGGGCAAGATCTCGATAGGATCGCCTGCCTTTGCAGGCGGCGCGCCGATGGGGCGGATTGCCAAGGCATTGGCGGCGGCCAGAACAGACAAGAGCGCGCTGTCCTGACGGGATGCGACGGTGACCTGACCTTCGTCGACCACGGCGCGCATATAGTGCTCACGCGGGCCGCCTTCGGGCATGTCGTGGGTCAAGGTTGCGGTGATACGGGGCGCGGGGCGCGCGGGCAATCCATGCAGGACATCGATGACAGGACCGACAAACACGCGGCCGCAGACCATGGCGGATACAGGGTTGCCGGGCAGGCCGATCATCATGCGTCCAGACATCGCGCCCGCCATCAAGGGTTTCCCCGGGCGCATGGCGATCTTGTAAAAGCTCTGTTTCATCCCGGCCGCTGCGGCAGCCTGCGCCACCAGGTCATGATCGCCCACCGAGGCCCCGCCAATGGTCACGATCAGGTCGGCATCGCGGGCAAACCGAAACGCCGAGGCGAGGCTGTCGAGCGTATCGCGCGCAATGGGCAGTACACGGGGCAGGGCACCAGCCTCGCGCAACATCGCCTGCAGGCCAAAGGTATTGGACGCGATGATCTGGTCGGGGCCCGGGGCCTCACCCGGCATGACCAATTCGTCGCCCGTGGCGATAAGGGCCACGCGGGCCTGCCGCGTGACGGGGACACTGGCCACGTTCATGGCGGCGAGCAGCGCGATATCCGACGGGGTGAGGCGTTTGGGCGGGGTCAGAGGGCTTTCGCCCGCCGAAAAATCGGCGCCGGCGGGGCGGATATGGGCCCCGCGCGCGCCGGCCTCGGTCAGCGTGACACGGCTGCCGTCAGCGCTGACATTCTCCTGAATGGTGACGTGGTCGGCCCCGTCCGGCAGGGGCGCACCGGTGAAGATGCGCACGCATTGCCCTTGACCGACCGTGCCCGCGTACCCGTGACCAGCGGCGGCCTCTCCCACCAGATCGAGTGTGGCCCCGTCCACCGCGTCCGAAGACCGGAGCGCATAGCCATCCATGGCCGAGGCCGCAAAGGGCGGTTGTGTGCGGCGGGCCGACACGGGCGCAGACAGGACACGACCAGCGGCCTCTGACAGCGGGACATGTTCAGTCCCGAGCGGGCGGGCCAGCGCAAAGAGGTGGTCGAGCGCCTCATCTACTGAGATCATGTCGCCTCGTACCGACCTGATTTTCCGCCATCTTTCAGGATCACGCGGAGGCCTTCGACGCGCATGTCCTTGTCCACGGCCTTGAGCATGTCATAGAGCGTCAGCGCCGCCACGGAGGCAGCGGTCAGCGCCTCCATCTCGACCCCGGTTTGGCCGCGTGTCTTGACGGTGGCCTCGATATGGACCGTGTTCGTGTCCGCCTCGGGCGTCAGGTCGACCGAGACCTTGGTGATGGGCAGGGGATGACACAGCGGGATCAGATCGGCGGTGCGTTTGGCGCCCATGATCCCGGCCAGACGCGCGGTGCCCAGCACATCGCCCTTCTTGGCCGTGCCTTCCAAAACGTGTTGCAGCGTTTCAGCCGCCATGTGGACCCGCGCTTCGGCCCGCGCGATGCGGTCCGTCACGTCCTTGGCCGAAACATCGACCATGTGGGCCTGACCGGCGGCATCGAAATGGCTGAGGCCGCCCGCCATTAGAACGGCGTGGCCATCAGCGGATTGGCCAGAATTTCGCGCGTGGCCGCCGTCACGTCCTCCTGCCGCATGAGGCTTTCCCCGATGAGGAAGGTACGCGCGCCAAACTGGGCCAGTTCTGCCAGATCGGCAGGGGTAAAGAGCCCGCTTTCGGCAACCAGATGGCGTTCCGAATCGGCGAGCCGGGCGAGCCGTTTGGTCGTCTCCAACGTTACTTCGAACGTGTGCAGGTTGCGGTTGTTGACACCGAGGAGGGGAGATTTCAGGGCTGCGGCCCGGTCGAGCTCTTCCTCGTCATGGACCTCGATCAGCGCGTCCATGCCCCATTCCGTGGCAGCGGCCTCGAGCTCGGCCGCCTGCGCATCGCTGACCGAGGCCATGATGATCAGGATGCAATCGGCCCCCCAGGCGCGCGCCTCGGCCACTTGGTACGTGTCATAGAGGAAATCCTTGCGCAGGACGGGCAGATCGCAGGCCTCGCGCGCCTGCATCAGAAATTCCGGCGCGCCTTGGAAGCTGGGTGTGTCCGTCAACACGGACAGGCAGGTCGCCCCGCCCATGGCATAAGCGTTGGCCAGCGCGGGAACGTCAAAGTCCGCACGGATCAGCCCCTTGGACGGCGAGGCCTTTTTGATCTCGGCGATCAAACCATAGCCCTGACGCGAGGCTTCCATCACAGCCTCGGCAAAGGGGCGCACGGGCGGCGCGGCGCGCGCCTGATCCTCGAGCTCGGCCAGAGGCAGCGCCTCCCTGGCAGCGGCGATCTCGTCCAGTTTGTAGGCCTTGATCTTTTCCAGGATCGTGGGAACGGACATTACGCGGCTTCCTGTGTGATTTTGGCGAGGCCCTCGACCTTGGCCTTGGCGGCACCAGTGTCGATGGCCTCGGCGGCGAGGTGCGCGCCTTCGGCCAGATCGCCTGCGCGGTCTGCAATCACGAGGGCGGCTGCGGCGTTCAAAAGGACCGCATCGCGATAGGCCCCGCGCTGACCGTCCAGAAGGGCGCGGAAGGCACGCGCATTATCCTCGGGCGTGCCACCCAGGATGGCAGAGAACGGATGCACAGGCAGGCCCGCCTGTTCGGGATGCACCTCGATGCTGCGGATCCTGCCATCGGCGAGCGCCGCGACCTGACTGGTTCCGGTGATCGTCAACTCATCCGTTCCGTCCGACCCGTGGACGAGCCAGGCCTTCTCTGACCCCAGTTCTTGCAGCGTCTCGGCCATGGGGAAAATGAGATCGGGCGCAAAGGCCCCGGTCAGTTGGCGTTTCACGCCTGCGGGGTTCGTCAGCGGACCGAGGATGTTGAAGATCGTTTTGGTGCCGAGCTCTTGGCGCACGGGCATCACGTGGCGGATGGCGGGGTGGTGCATCGGGGCCATCATGAAGCCGATCCCGACCTCGGCCAGCGCGCGTTCGACGACAGGGGCGCCCACCATGACGTTGATGCCCATCTGCCCCAGCGCGTCAGCCGCCCCCGACAGCGACGACAGGTTCTTGTTGCCGTGCTTGGCCACCGTCACACCGGCACCGGCAACGACAAAGGCCGTCGCGGTGGAGATGTTCAGCGTGCCTTTGCCGTCACCCCCGGTGCCCACAATGTCGATCGCCCCGGCAGGCGCTGCCACCGGGTTGCACTTGGCCCGCATCACAGCAGAGGCCGCGGCATATTCGGCCACGCTTTCCCCACGTGCGCGCATCGCCATCAGCAGACCGCCCATCTGGGCCGGCGTGGCGGTGCCTTCGAAGAGGTATTCAAATGCTTCCTCGGCCTGTGCGCGGCTCAGCGGGCCTTCGGACGCGGCAAACAGGATCGGCTTCATCGCGTCGGTCATGCGGGGACTTTCATCTCGTTCAGGAAGTTCTGCAGGAGCGCGTGACCGTGTTCCGAGGCGATGCTTTCAGGGTGGAATTGCAGCCCGTGGATCGGCAGGGTCTTGTGTTGCAGACCCATGATGGTGCCGTCTTCCAGCTCTGCCGTGATCTCCAGCGCGTCGGGAAGCGTCTCACGCTCGACAATCAGCGAATGGTAGCGCGTGGCCTCGAAGGGCGAGGGCAGCCCGGCGAACAGCCCTTTGCCCGTGTGTTTCATGGTGCCCATCTTGCCATGCACGATCTCGTGGCAGCGCACGACCGTGCCGCCAAAGGCTTGCCCGATAGTCTGGTGCCCAAGGCACACGCCCATCAGCGGCATGCGGGTCTCTGCCGCGGCCTCCACCATGGCCAGACAAATGCCCGCCTGATCGGGATCGCAGGGACCAGGTGACAGCAGAATGCCCGCAGGCTTCATCGCCATCGCCTCTTGCACGTTCAGGGCGTCATTGCGCTTCACGACCACATCGGCCCCCAACTCGCCCAGATAATGAACGAGGTTGTAGGTAAAGCTGTCGTAGTTATCGATCAGAAGCAGCATATCCGGTGGTCTCCGAGGGTGTTCTCAGTCGCCCCCCGAGAGGGTCGGCAAAAGGGGCTATCGTCGGGGTCCCCCAACGCGGTATAGATGCAAGGGAGTAGGGCAGGCCGTCAAGGGCCGTTCCGGGGCGGGCAGGCCGCACCAGATACGCGGCATAGCGACGGCCCAATTCAGACAGGGTTCACCGAAACCCTGCGGTGTGAGGGCGGAATGGGACGCGGTATTCTCTTTGGGTCATTCTGGGGTTTGCTTGTGGGCGCTCTGGTTCTGGCTGTGGCCTCCTTGCTGGGCGAGGTTCCAGGAGCGGACGGCCCGCGCACGGATGCGGTCGAGGTTCCGGCAGGATCGGAATTCGATCAGGCGCGCGAAGACACTGCGCCCGTGGTGGACGTGACGCCAAGCGCGCAACCCACAGTGGCCGCACCCGTGCCCGAAGTGACCGCCCCGCGGGAGCCCGTGCAACCGACGCTGGGGGATGAGGTCACAGCCTCGGCCGCCGTGCCTGAGACTGGCGCGGCCAGCGAACTGCCTGCGCCCCCGGCGGGCGCATCCGGGTCGGGTGTGGTCGTCGCGACCGAAGGGCCCGCGGAGCCGGTCACGCCAGAGGTGCCTGAGACGCAGTCAGAGCCCACGGTGACCGAAGACGTGGCAGTCGCAGACACCGCGTCGAGTGATCCCGTGGCGGCCCCCGCCGGATCGATCTCGGAAGACCCCGTGCAGCCGCAAGCCCCCGGTGGCGGGGAGGCGGCCCTGACAGCAGAGGCGCCGCGCGAAGACACCTCTGCACCCGCAGAGACGACCGAGACGCCCGAGACGCCGGAAGCACCAGCGCCGTCGCCCACCGTGACGGAGGCAGACGAGGGCGCGGCTGCAGCCACTGAGGACGCGCCCCTGCGCGATGACGAAGTGCTGGAGACGGCGGATGCCGAGGATGTGGGAGAGACCGCCCCAGAGGTGCCGTCAGACGAAACCGAGCCGGAGGTCACGGAAAACACGGCACCAGAGCCAGAGGCACCGGCCCCATCGGCGGGTGGTTTCGCAAATCTGGCGCCCAATGTGCAGACCAACCGCTTGCCCACTGTCGGCGGCACGCGCGACACCGACGCAGCACCCGCGCGCGCCATCGATAGCTTTGCCGAAACGGCGGATTGGTCCGGCCCCGATGATCGCCCGTTGATGAGCCTGATCCTGCTCGACGAGGATGCGGATGCCGCAGCCTTGCCCGCGCTGGCCTCGTTCGGGCGTCCGCTGACATTTGCGGTCCCCGCGTCCGCGCCCGGTGCAGCAGAGGCCGCTGCGGCCTATCGCGCGGCGGGCCACGAGGTCGTGCTGGTCACCGATCTGCCCGGCGGCGCGGTTCCAAGTGACATCGAAGTCGCGTTCGAGGCCTACCTCGCCGCCGTGCCAGAGGCCGTGGCGGTGCTGGACGGGTCGGGCAACGGCTTCAACGGCGACCGGCGCGTCGTCAATCAGGTGGTCGAGATCCTGGCCGATACCGGGCACGGGCTGGTGACCTATGCCACGGGGCTGGGCACCGCAGAACAGGTGGCGCGCCGCGAAGGCGTCCCGGCATCCAGCGTCTTCCGCGATCTCGACGGCAATGGGCAGGACGCCACCGTCATTCGCCGCTTCCTCGATCAGGCGGCCTTCCGCGCGGGCCAGGAGGGGCAGGTCATCCTTCTGGCGCGGATGCGCGCCGATACGATTTCGGCCCTGTTGATCTGGGCACAGCAGGACCGCGCATCGCGGGTCAATATCGCGCCGCTCTCGCAGGTTTTGTTGGGCAATGGCGCGTCCTAGGCGGCGCGTAAAAGCCCGCTAAACCCCGCCGGAACACCACCCAATCACCGCGGATCGGTCGCTTTTTCGCCCCATTCTCCCGGCAGTCTGTTTCGTGAATTGAAACAACACGCGGTGGGCTGACCCGTGGCATCAAGCGAAAACATCGACCTCACAGTGCCCGAAGGGCCTGCGGCGTCCGCCAAGCGGCGTACGCTGTTGGGCCAGCTGGTGCGCTATGGCCTGACCGGGGTGCTCAACACCGCGGTGGGCTACGGGATTGTCGTGACCTGCGTCTATGCGTGGGGCTTTTCGATCTTTGCGGCCAACGTCGCGGGCTATGCGGTGGGCTGGACGCTCGCCTTTTACCTGAACCGATCCTGGACCTTTAACCACAGCGGAGACGCCGCCCGTTCGGCGGTGGCCTTTGTGGTGCTGGCAGGATCCGCATTCCTTGCAAACGTGCTGATCACCTATGGGCTTGTCGGGGGTGGCGTCAGCTATCCCGTGGCGCAGCTTGTCGGCGCGGTGACCTATTCCGGCCTCGTCTTCGTGGGCCTCAGAACGGTGGTATTCTCCGATGACTGATACGACGCAAACGCCGCTGCGCGCAGCGCCGACCCTGTCCTTTGTGATCCCCTGCTATAACGAGGAAGAGGTCCTGCCGGTCCTTCTGCCCAAGCTCAAAGAGCTGTCGGCGCATCTGGTCGACACAGGCCGCATCGCGCAGGACGCCGAAATCCTGCTGGTCGATGACGGATCGCGCGACCGCACATGGGAAATGATCGAGGCCGCACGCACCACCCACGGTGTCACGGGCCTGCGCCTGTCGCGCAATCAGGGCCACCAGGCCGCGCTGATGGCCGGTCTGTTGAACGCCGATGCCGACGTGACGGTGTCCATGGATGCCGACCTGCAAGATGACCCCATGGTCGTGACCCAGATGCTGGATCGCTACCGCGAAGGCTGTGAGATCGTGTTTGGCGTCCGCGCCGCCCGCGACACCGACACGCCGTTCAAGCGCATCACTGCGCGCGGATACTACACCGTTCTGCAAAAGATGGGCGTGGACATCATCCCCGATCACGCCGATTTTCGGTTGATGAGCGCAAAGGCCATCAAGGCCATGGACAGCTTTAAGGAACGCAACCTGTTCCTGCGGGGGCTCGTGCGCCAGCTTGGGTTCCAGACGGCCAAGGTCACCTATGACCGTGCAGAACGCGTTGCGGGCGAAAGCAAGTACCCCTTGCGCAAGATGCTGGCGCTGGCCATCGAAGGGATCACCAGTTTCTCGATCAAGCCGCTGCGCATGATCGCGCTTGCGGGCTTCCTCGTGGCCGGTCTGTCGCTGTGCTACGCGGCCTATTCGCTGGTTGTCTGGGCGATGGGGGCTACGGTGCCCGGTTGGACGTCCATCGTGCTTCCGATCTACATTCTGGGCGGTGTGCACATGATCGCGCTTGGCGTGATCGGCGAATATATCGGCAAGATCTACATGGAAACCAAGGCGCGGCCCCGCTTTATCGTGGACGAGCTGACGCGGCCCATGCGCGCCGTTCAGGCCAGCCCCGAGGCAGATGACGGACCGATCCGCATCGCGGCTGAATAGAGCGCGCGTTCAGAACATAAAAAAGAAGGGTGGGGACCCATGGTTGAGACAGTGAATGTCGGCGCTGACCTGCGCCAAGGTGGCAATACGGGTGCAAATATCGAGGAGCGGCACGTGGTTGCCGCCCTTGCCGTTGTCATAGCGGGGCTTTTGATCTGGCCGTTCACCCAAGGGCTCTATCTGCCGCTGACAGACCTGCCCAATCACATCGCACGCCACACGATCGCGGCGAGCCAAAACGCCGGCCCCCTGTCTGAATTCTGGACAACGCACCTGACAATCGTGCCGAATTCCGCCGTCGATCTGCTCTGGGCCATCTTGGGCTATCCGGGGTCGGCCATCCGTTTTGACCACACGGTGATGATGCTGGTGCCGGTACTGCTTTTTGCCTCGGGCATGGTTCTGGCCCGGGTGGTGCACGGGCGATGGAGCCTGTGGTCGCTGGCCTGCGGGATCGTGGTGTTCAACGCGACCTATTTCTACGGCTTTCAGAATTTCAACTTTTCGCTGCCCTTCGGCATCCTGGCCTTTGCGCTCTATCTCCACCTGGAGGATCGACCCTTGGCCTTGCGTGTCGCGGTCTTTGTGCCGATCGCGGCGATCCTTTTTATCATGCACTTCTTTGTCTTTGCGATCCTCGCTGTGCTGGCGCTGGGGCGCGAGGTGCAGGGCGTGGTTGAGACGCGCCGCTGGACGGGTATGGCCATGGCCGTGCCGTTCCTGATCCCGCTTGCCTATCTGGCGTGGAGCATCGTGGGCGGACCGGAGAACCCGGCGGGCAGCTATACCGAATGGCCCAGCCTGCGTGCGATCCTCGCGCGGTTCATCACGCCGCTCTACACATGGGTGTGGTACGACGCCCATGCGATTAACCCCATCGCCTTGGGCACGACGGCGGCGCTTTACCTCGCGTTTCTGACCATGCTGATCCCGGGTGTGGGGTTGCGCCTTGCGCCGCGGATGCGGGGGCCGGTGCTGGCTTTGCTTGGCGTTTGCCTGATCTCCCCCACATGGCTGCAGGGCGTGGCGTTGATCGACATCCGCTTCCCCTTTGTGCTGATGCTGATCTGCATCGCAGGCAGCCAATGGGCGCCGTTGTCGCGCAGCCGGGCGGTGACGCTGGCTTTGGTCATCTTGACGGTGATCGGCCTGCGGTCGGCGATGGTGGCGCAGATCGTGGACACTCATGATGCCAATATCCGCGACCTCGTCGCGGTGATCGAAGAGGGGCTGGAGCCGGGCGACCGGGTCATCCCCGTGCGCAATGCGGGCAAGTTCGGCGATGCGAGCCATTGGCATGCGCAGGCCTATGTGGTGCCTGTGGCGGGCGCGTTCATGCCCACGCTCTTCCAGGGCGTGCATTCGGTGCAGTTGAAACCGGAATGGCGGGACCACGCCACGCCGCTGATGCACGCGAACCCCATGTGTTCGCTTTTCCCTGCGGCGCCGATCGAAGGGCGTATCGTCGAAGCCGATACGCGGGCGACCGGATTGAAAGCCTGCTGGGTGGAGCCCTATGTCGAAGGCTGGGCGGACAAGTTCACCCATGTTCTGGCCCATGACCCGCTGGAGGCGAGCTATCTTGCAGATGCGCCTGTGGCCCTCGTGGCAGAGCAGGGCCGTTATCAGCTCTATGAAGTGATCCGCTAAGGGGTCGTGTCGCGAGAGGCCAGCCCCTCGCGCTGCGGGGTTTTATGCGAGAGGCCAGCCCCTCGCGCTCCCCGAGATATTTTCAGCCAGAAGAAGGCGGGCGCGGCAAACGGGGCTAGCGGTTCCCGCCTGAGAAGCGGCCGGCATCCGCGGCAGCGGTCCAGATCGCCTTGGCCTTGTTCACCGTTTCTTGGAATTCCGCCTCCGGGTCGCTGTCATAGACCACGCCGCCCCCGGCCTGGCTGTAGAGGACCCCGTCCTTCAGGACAGCCGTGCGCAGCGCGATGCAGATATCCATGTCGCCACCGGCCGAGAAATACCCGCAGCCACCACCATAAACGCCGCGCTTTTCCGGCTCGAGCTCGTCGATGATCTGCATCGCGCGGACCTTGGGCGCGCCTGACAGCGTGCCCGCGGGAAGCCCGGCAAGAAGGGCTGACAGCGCGTCTTGGCCATCCGCGATCTCGCCCACCACATTCGAGGTGATGTGCATGACGTGGCTGTAGCGTTCGATCACGAATTTCTCTGTCGGGCGAACCGAACCGATTTTCGCCACCCGGCCCACATCGTTGCGCCCCAGATCGAGCAGCATCAGGTGTTCTGCCAGCTCCTTTTGGTCGGCCAGCAGGTCCTCCTCCAGCGCCTTGTCCTGCGCGGGCGTAGCCCCGCGGGGGCGGGTGCCCGCGATGGGGCGGATTGTGACCTGTTCGTCCTTCAGCTGCACGAGGATTTCGGGGCTGGCCCCGATGATCTGGTAGCCGCCGAAATTGAAGAAGAACATGTAGGGCGACGGGTTCGTGCGCCGGAGCGAGCGGTACATCGAGAACGGTGGATGCGGGAAATCCTGCCGCCACCTTTGCGCTGGCACCACCTGAAAAATGTCGCCCGCGCGGATGTATTCCTTGGCCTTTTCGACCGCGTCCAGATAGCCCGCATGGGTAAAGTTCGACACCGGCTCGCCCACCGGGGCAGGATCACCCATGTCGCGCGCGTCGCTCAGCGGGCGTTCGAGCGCCCGGACAGCGTCCATCACCCGCTCGGCCGCCTGCGCGTAAGCTGCGCGCGCCGACAGCCCGGACCCGGCCCAGGCGGGTGATACGATGATCACGTCACCCTTGACCCCATCGAGGATCGCGATGAGCGAGGGGCGCATCATGCGCGCGTCGGGCAGACCCAGCGGGTCGGGGTTCACGTCCGGCAGATGTTCGACCAGCCGGATCATGTCGTAGCCCAGAAAACCAAAGAGCCCGGCTGCCGCGGCGGGCAGGCCATCGGGCAGATCAATCTGGCTTTCTGCGATGAGCGCGCGGAGCGATGCCAGGGGATCGCCATCCACGGGTTGAAAGGCGTTGGCGTCATAGCGCGCCTCTCGGTTCAGCCGGGCCGAGGTTCCGTGGCATTCCCAGATCACGTCCGGGCGCATGCCAATGATGGAATACCGCCCACGGATTTCGCCGCCCGTCACGGATTCAAGGACGAAACTGTCGGCTTCGGCCCCGGTCAGCTTCATCGCAACCGAGACAGCCGTGTCGAGATCGGCGGCAAGGCGGGTATAGACGACCTGGCTTTGGCCTGCGTCAAAGGCGGCCTCGAAGGCCGAGAAATCGGGGACGAGGGCCATGGGATCAGAACTGCGAATGGATTGAATTCAGCGCCGCCTGATCGAGCGTGATGCTCGTCTTGTCGACCACGCCTTGGGAAAAGACCTGATAGAGGTCGAGCGCATAGTCCTGACCCACCTGCGCCGTCACTGCATTGGCCAGCGCCGCAGTGTCGGGGTCGTTCAGGTCGGCGGCGTTCACCGCGTCCAGCCGCACAAGCGCCACGCGACCGTCGCCAGGGATGATCAGGGTTTCACCCGGGGCCATGTCAAAGACCTCGATCAAGAAGTCGGCGGGGGCGTCGGGCACAAAGGCGGTGCGCGGCAGGTCGCTTTCTTCCTGCGCGGTCAGGCC
Organism: Pseudomonadota bacterium; assembly: GCA_038527375.1. Lineage (GTDB taxonomy): Bacteria > Pseudomonadota > Alphaproteobacteria > Rhodobacterales > Rhodobacteraceae > Shimia_B. The sequence continues at coordinate 22,393 of JBCBFU010000027.1, forward strand.
CAAGGTGGCCATGTCCATGCCGCCCGCGATCTGCGGTTCGAGCGTTTGGGCCAGCGTGACGAGCGCCTCGGTGGTGGCTTGGCGGGTCCACGCCTCCTCCAAAGCGGGGCGCACGTCCTCGAACGGGCGCAGCGCGGGCGGGATCGTTTCATCCAGACGCAGGGCAAAGATGCCACCGTCATCGAGCGCGGCCATTTCGGGGAAGTCGCTCTCTGTCACCTCGGCGGCGGCCGTGCGGAAGGCCTCGTAGCCCGTGATGTCGGCCTCGACACCCGGGAACCAGTCGAGCGTGCCCAGTTCAAGGTCGGTGACCTCGACCACTTCTTCGAGCGTGGCACCGCCGGCAAGTTCATTATCGGCCTCGTCGATCATCTGCGCGATCACGCGGCGCGCGCGGTCGAGGGCAAGATCGTCCTGCAGGTCATCGCGGGCCTCTTCAAACGTGGTCTCGCGGGCGGGCAGGACCGCGTTCACGCGGAAGAGCGCGGGACCCAGTGAGGTCTCCAGCGGCCCCACAACCTCGGGCGCTTCGGCGGCGAAGACGGCATCGGCCGCGCCATCCAGATCGGCGGGCAGCACGTCACCCAGATCGGTGTCGGCCAGTTGCAAGCCGCGCGCATCGACCTCGGCCTCGAACGTGCCGCCGTCTGCGATGCGGGCTGCGGCGGCCTCTGCGGCGGCCTGATCGGGGAAGATCAGGCGTTCGACCAGACGGCGTTCTGGCTGCACGAATTCCGCGATGCGTTCGTCATAGGCGGCTTGCAGAAGCTCCTCTTCGACTTCGACGGTGTCGAGCAACATGTCGGGCGTGATCCAGGCATAGGTCAGGCGCTTGGTCTCGGGCTGGGTATAGGTGTCGGGGTCGCCTTCGTAGATCGCGCGAAGGTCGGCTTCGGTCGGGGTGCCGATGGGGCGGATCAGGTCGGCAGGGCCCATATTGGCCCACGTGAAATCGCGGGTCTCGGCGGCAAAGCTGATGATGGCGTCCACGGCGGGGGCAGGGGCCTCGATCCCGGCGATGACGGCTTGCTGCAGCAGGGTGCGGGCGCCCGCCTCGCGCAGTTGCGTCTCATAGGCGCGTTCGGTCAGCCCGGCATTCGACAAGGCAAAGCGGTAGCCCTCGCGGTCAAATTGGCCGTCGAGGCCCACAAAATTCGGATCGCTGAGAAGGGCGCGCGACACGGCCTCGTCCCCGACGGATAGGCCAAGCGACGCGGCCTCGTTGTCCAGCGCGCGTTCTGTGACGATCTCTGAGAGGACCGCCTGCTGCAGGCCAAATTGTTCTGCCTCGGCAAAGCTGATCGGCGCGCCGATCTGTTGCTGGAACTGTTGCAGGCGCGTCTGCAAGGCGCGGAAATAGGTGGACACGAGGACGCGTTTTTCGCCCACGGTGCCGACTGCTTGCCCGCCGCCGCCGAAATTCGTCGGGCCAAAGCCGATCAAGCCAATGCAAAGCAGGCCGAGGATGATCCAGACGGCGTAATCGCTGATCTTTTTGCCCACGGATTTTGCCATCTCGGTTCCCCCTGCGCGCCCGTCCGGGCCGTGCCTGTAAAGTGTTTGGTTGTGATTAGAAGAAGGTGCGCCGCGCCACAAGCGGCCAAGCGATGACGTCCGCGTCAGGGCCGCCAGCGTGCCAAGCGATCAAAGAGCGTAGCAACACCCGCACGGTCGATATTGGCGAAGGCGATGCGCAATTCGCTGCGGCCACGTGCCGTGCCGTCGGGGTGGAACATCGTGCCGGGCAGGGTGAGAATGCCCGCCTCGCGCACCAAGCGTTCGGCCATCACGTCCGAGGCGACATCATGGGGGTGCCGGAGGTAGGCGAAATAGGCGCCAAGGCCCAAAAGCTGCCAGCCCTGCGCTTCTAGTACGTGCATGTTGTCGGCGATGGCCGCGCGGCGGTCGAGGATTTCGTCGCGTTCCCCGGCGAGCCACTGTGTCAGGTTCTCCATCCCCCAGAGCGCCGCTTTCTGGCCCAACTGGTTTGGACAGATCGTGACGGTGTCGAGGAATTTCTCCATCTCTGCCAGTTTCGCCGCGGATGTCACGACGGCGCCCACGCGGTGGCCGGTCAGGCGATAGGCCTTGGAGAACGAATAGAGCTGGATCAGCGTTTGATCCCAGTCGGCCCGTGTGAACAGGTCATGCGGCGCGCCGGTCTGGGCGTGAAAGTCGCGATAGGTCTCGTCCACGATGAGCGCGATGCCGCGTTCCTGCGCCAGTTCAAAGAAGGCCGCTACGAGATCTGCGGGGTATTCGATGCCGCCGGGGTTGTTCGGCGTGACCAAAGCGATGGCGCGGGTGCGGTCGGTGATTAGCGCGCGGGCCGCGTCCGGGTCGGGCAAAAGAGTGTCGCCGGTGTCGAGCGCCACGCAACCAACGCCCGCCATGTCGAGCCACATTTTATGGTTGAAATAGAAGGGGGTTGGCAGGATGACCTCATCCCCTTCACCGCAGAGGCACGCGATGGCGGCGGCGAATGCTTGATTGCAGCCGGATGTGATCGCGACCTGATCTGGAGTGACAACGCCGCCATAGGCCGCCGTCCAGTCTGATGCGACCTTGGCGCGCAATTCCGGCAGGCCCAGCACGGGACCGTAAAGGTGTGTATCCGCGTCCTCGAGGAAGCCGGCCATCGCCGCGCGCAAGGGTGCGGGCGGGGGATCGACGGGGGCCGCTTGGCTCACGTTCAGCAGGGGTTGGTCGTCGGCAAAGGTGACGCCATCAAGCCAGCGCCGTGCCTCCATCACCGGAGGGGCAAAGGTCGATGCCGTGCGGGCCAGCGTGCCCATCAATCGCTGCCGCGATAGGGTTGGACATATTGCAGCGCCATGTCCCACGGGAAGAAGATCCACGTGTCCTGGCTCACCGACGTGATGTAATCGTCGGCCTGCTTTTCGCCCTCGGGCTTGGCGTAGACGCAGGCGAAATGCGCGTTGGGATAGATCGACCGGACGAGCTCCAGCGTCTTGCCGCTATCCACAAGGTCATCGACGATCAGGATGCCGGTGCCGTCGCCCATCATCTCGGGGTTCGGGGATTTGAGGACTTCGGCCTCGCGCCGTTCATCCGCCTTGCCGCCGCCCGAATGGTAGCTTTTCACGCTGATCGTATCGACTGTGCGGATGTCCAATTCACGCGCCACGATCATTGCGGGTGCCATGCCGCCGCGCGTGATGGCCACAACCGCGCGCCACGCACCGTCATCGGGGCCTTTGCCGTCCAGCCGCCAGGCCAGCGCGCGGCTGTCGCGGTGAATTTGGTCCCAGCTGACGTGGAAGCCTTTTTCGTGTGGCAAGCGGTCGGTCATGGCGTTTTCCCCTAGTCTTGTGGGTTCGTTACCCGATGGCGATGCGCGCGCCAAGGGCCGCAAGCACCGCGCCAAAGCTGCGATCGACCCAGACCTTGGCCCGTGTGTAGGCCGCGCGCGCAGGCGGCGACGCAAAGACAAGACCGACGAGGACGTACCATGAGGCTTCGACCGCGACGACAAGCCCCGAGATAATGGCAATATCGGTGAGCGTGACGGTTTCCGGCAAAAGGCCGATAAAGACCGCGCCAAAGAAGATCGGCACCTTGGGATTGGCCAGCGAGGTCAGTACGCCCAGACCCAGCGCACGCAGGGGCGAGGGGCGTTTGATCGCCTCAGCCTCGGGCAGGGGATCGGGCGCGTGGCGCCACATCATGAAGCCCACAAAGATCAGGAAGGCACCGCCCACCAGTTTGAACGCGGTCAAAACGCCCGGCATCACCGCAAAGATGATCGCCAGCCCCAAAAGGGCCGCCAGCGCATAGAGCGACGCCCCAAGCCCCAGCCCGAGCGCGAGGAAGGCCGCAGTGCCCCAGCCATGGGTCACGGCGGTCCGCACCTGAACGACAAAGGAGGGTCCCGGTGAGGCGACCGCAATGAAATGAATCCCAGCAAGGGCGAGGAGTGTGGCCCAGGTCATTGGCGCATCACGCGTTTTCGGCGTCCATCGGCTTCATGCCGACGATATGGTAGCCCGCATCGACATGCAGAACCTCGCCCGTGACCGCGCTGCCGAGATCCGACAGCAGGTAGAGCGCGGAATTCCCGACCTCGTCCTGCGTCACGGTCCGGCGCAGCGGCGAATTCAGCTCGTTCGTGCGCATGATATAGCGGAAATCCCCGATGCCCGAGGCCGCGAGGGTTTTGATCGTGCCCGCTGAAATTGCATTCACGCGCACGGCCTTCGGGCCCAGATCGGCGGCCAGATACATCACCGATGCCTCCAGCGCGGCCTTGGCCACGCCCATGACGTTGTAGTTCGGCATGACCTTTTCCGCGCCGTAGTAGGATAGCGTCAGGCACGAGGCCCCGTCCCGCAACAGCGGTTCAGCCGCTTTGACCACGGCGGTGAAGGAATAGACGGAGACATCCATCGTCATCAGGAAGTTGTCCCGGGACGTGTCCACGTATCGCCCGCGCAGTTCCGTCTTGTCGCTGAACCCGATGGCGTGGACGAGAAAGTCGATGCCGTCCCACTCCGCGCCCAATGCCTCCATCGTGGCGGTGACCGACGCGGGATCCGAGACGTCGCATTCCGTCACGAGGGTCGATCCAAGCGTGTCGGCCAAGGGCATGACGCGCTTTTTCATCGCCTCGCCGTGATAGGTCAGCGCAATCTCGGCCCCTTGCGCGCGGAGCGCCTGCGCGATGCCCCACGCGATGGATTTGTCATTGGCCAAGCCCATGATCAGTCCGCGTTTGCCTGCCATGAGTGTGCCAGTCGCGTTGTGCATTGACATTGGCTGTCCTCGTCCCATTCCTTTTGTTCTTCGTGGGTGTAGGCGATGGGCCTGATCCCATCAAGCATCGGCACCATGCGCCGAGCAGATCAGAAAGGGCAGGCTATGGATCGGGATGGAATCTTTGCGGGCGACGATCCCGTTGCGTTGGTGGCGGCGTGGTTGGCCGAGGCCGAAAAGACGGAACTGAACGACCCCAATGCCATCGCGCTGTCCACGGTGGACGCGGACGGCATGCCGAATGTGCGCATCGTCCTTTTGAAAGAGATCGAGCCGGACGCCTTTGTGTTCTACACCAACTACACATCCGTGAAGGCGCAGGAGTTGGAAGGGGCGCGGGCTGCGGCCTTTGTGCTCCATTGGAAAAGCCTGCGGCGTCAGGTGCGCGTGCGCGGCCATATCAGTCGCGAAGACGGGCCACAGGCGGATGCGTATTACGCGTCACGTGGGTTGGGATCGCGGATCGGGGCGCATGCCTCGCGCCAATCGAAGCCTTTGAACTCGCGCGCTGAACTTGAGGCGCAGGTTGCCGCCGCACAGTCCGAACTGGGCGAAACGCCCGCGCGCCCTACCTTCTGGGGTGGTTTTCGGTTGCGTCCGGTTGAAATCGAATTCTGGGCAGATGGTGCAAATAGGTTACACGACCGGTTTCGCTGGACGCGCATTGACGCCAAGGCATCGTGGTCAGTCACACGGTTAAACCCGTAACATGATACCTATTCGACGGTTCTGTCCGTTGCATTTCACGTGACGCGAAATGCTAACTACCGAAAAAGCAAGGTTTGAAACGCGTTCAATCTGAACTACGCTTGGATTGAATGACAAGAACAAGACTCGCGGGCAACAAGCGATGACACATGATGGTTCGGGATTTGAAAGGGGCACCGTCCCCGATACCGCGTCGGATCGCGGCGCAAACGGAGTGACCGACACCCCGTCTGAGGGCGGCGCCACGACACGCGTGGTGCGCGGCCACGTCAAATGGTTCGATCCCGCCAAGGGGTTCGGCTTTGTGGTGTCGGATGCGGGCGGCGCGGACATCTTGTTGCACGCAAATGTCTTGCGCAACTTCGGTCAGTCATCCGTGGCCGATGGCGTGGGCATCGAAATTGCCGTGCAGGATACACCGCGCGGTGTGCAGGCCGTCAAAGTGATCGGTATCGACCGGGTCGACGCGCATGTGCCAGCGGGGCTTCAGGACTTTGAAGACATCGACGACAGCGAAATTGCAGCACTCGAACGCCAACCTGCTCGGGTGAAGTGGTTCGACAAGGTCAAGGGCTTTGGATTTGCCAACGCCTTTGGAACCGCCGATGACATCTTTATCCATATCGAGGTGCTGCGGCGATCCGGGCTGGCAGACCTGCAACCAGGGGAAGCGATATGTGTGCAGGTCATCACCGGCAAACGCGGCCAGATGGCAGCCACCGTCGAAAGCTGGGAGAGCGTCTGCTCGTAACGGCTGCCGCTTGGCTGCTGACCACCGGCGCGGCGGTCGCCAATTGTGACCCGGGCGCGGTCTTCATCGACACCGAAAGCGGGCAGAAACGGTTCAGCGTCGAAGTCGTCGACACGCCTGAGGGCCGCAATCTTGGCCTGATGTTCCGCGACAGCATGCCGTTCAGCGCCGGGATGCTGTTTGTCTACGACGCCCCACAGCCCGTGTCGTTCTGGATGCGCAACACGCTGATCCCGCTCGACATGATCTTTGCCGGTCCGGATGGTCGGATCGAAAAGGTGCATGCAAACGCGGTCCCCTTGGACGAGACGTCGATTTTTGGCGGCGATGCGATCCAGTATATCCTCGAGATCAATGGTGGGCTTGCCGACCGGCTTGGCATCGCCGAGGGGGACGTGATGCGCCACCCCGCTATTGCTGCAAGCGATGGCGAAAATCCCTGTCCCTGACGATCAATAGGTCTTTCCAAAGCAGCGCCCACGGCGTAAAGCCTCCCGCACGGTCGGGGCGTGGCGCAGTCTGGTAGCGCACCTGTTTTGGGTACAGGGGGTCGTAGGTTCGAATCCTGCCGCCCCGACCAGTTCCTTCACTTTGAAAATCTAGCTGGGTTCCGCGATGGCCTGACCGCCGGCCATCAGGAAGACTTCGCGCACGGTGCGTTCAATCTGGGTCTGTCGCACGCGAATGACGGTGGTATCGCCGGATTGCTGCGGGACGCTGAAGAAGTATTCGACCGTGACGCGATATCCTGGCCCTGCGGGGGTCGCGCTGATGCGGTTGATATAGACCGGAAGGTCTTCGAGGTTTCCATCGTATTGAAGGATCAGGCTGGCCGCGACCTCTGGCGGGACGAGCGATTCGCACACCACCGTGTCTTCATCGGCTCGGCGCAGCGTATCGGCCTGCCGGGAACAGCCCAAAGCCGCCGCTGCAAAGAGTTGCGTGGGAAACTCTGCGAAATAGGCCGACTGGCGACCCGGCGCATCGCCGGCAGATGGGGACAGGGCCGGGCTGCACCCGGCAAGCACACCGGCCCCCAACCCGGCCAGCACGAGAAATTGCATATTCATGAGGCGGCGCCGAAAGGGCGTGAAATTGTGCATGACCATGTGGAGAAGTATCCGCTGCGTCGCGGCGGAACGCAAGAAATGACGCGAATCCAAATTGTTGACGCGCGGGCCGCAACTTGTGGATGAAATTGTGGATTTGAGGATGAATCGGTGCCGGGGCGAATTACCCCAGAGGTCAACAAAGAATTCTCTAGATTTCGTAAATAATCGCGTTGACCCACTACATGTAGTTGCGCCACCTTGTGTAAGCCGAAGGGAAGTACACAAAATATAGTGTGCATGGCAGGGACAGTGGAGAGAGGGCGAGCCGCCCGCACCAATCAGACCGCACGCGTCGCATTTTCGGCGCCCAAAGTTGTCTGATCTGTCGAGACCGCCCACGGTAATTGGTTTTCACGGGGGGACCGCCCTCCCAGATCATGAGGCAGAGAATGAAAATCGACCGCTCCTTTACCAGCGCAGACGCCGACGCATACGCGAGCGTTGCGTTCACCACGGCAACGTCGGAAATCCGCAACCCTGACGGCACCATCGTGTTCCAGCTCAAGGACATCGAGGTTCCCGCAGATTGGAGCCAGGTGGCAAGCGACGTCATCGCGCAGAAGTATTTCCGCAAGGCAGGCGTCCCGTCGGCCACGAAACCCGTCAAAGAAAAGGGCGTGCCCGAGTTTCTGTGGCGCCACGTGCCCGCGGACGGTGCGGAGTTCGGCGGCGAAACCTCGGCCAAGCAGGTCTTTGACCGCCTCGCCGGTGCGTGGGCCTATTGGGGTTGGAAAGGCGGCTATTTCTCGACCGAGGAAGACGCGCGCGCTTATTTCGACGAAATGCGCCACATGCTGGCCACCCAGCGCGCCGCGCCAAACTCGCCCCAATGGTTCAACACGGGCCTGCACTGGGCCTATGGCATCGACGGTCCGGCCCAAGGCCACCACTATGTCGACTACAAGACCGGCAAACTGACCAAATCGAAATCGTCCTACGAGCACCCGCAGCCTCACGCGTGCTTCATCCAGTCGGTGTCGGACGATCTGGTCAATGACGGCGGCATCATGGACCTGTGGGTCCGCGAAGCGCGTCTGTTCAAATACGGCTCGGGCACGGGCACGAATTTCTCGTCGCTGCGCGGCGAAGGCGAAAAGCTGTCGGGTGGCGGCAAGTCGTCGGGCCTGATGGGCTTCCTGAAAATCGGTGACCGCGCGGCGGGCGCCATCAAGTCGGGCGGCACCACGCGCCGGGCAGCCAAGATGGTGATCTGTGATGCGGACCACCCGGATATCGAAGACTTCATCAACTGGAAGGTCATCGAAGAGCAGAAAGTGGCGTCGATCGTCGCAGGCTCCAAGATGCACGAAGAAAAGCTGAACGGCATTTTCTCGGCAATCAACCAGTGGGACGGGACCGAGGCCGACGCCTACGATCCCAAGAAAAACAAGAGCTTGGCCACCGCCATTCGCGCGGCCAAGAAGGTCGCGATCCCCGAGCCATACGTCAAACGCGTGCTGGACTACGCCAAGCAGGGCCACACCAGCATCGAATTCCCGACCTATGACACCGATTGGGACAGCGAAGCCTACAACTCGGTCTCCGGTCAAAATTCCAACAACTCGATCCGCGTCACGGATGCATTCCTCTATGCCGTCGAAAAGGATGCCGATTGGGAGCTGATCAACCGCGTGGACGGGTCGGTCGCCAAGACCGTCAAAGCCCGCGACCTTTGGGAGAAGGTGGGTCACGCTGCATGGGCCTGTGCCGATCCGGGTATTCAGTACCACGACACCGTCAACGCCTGGCACACCTGCCCGGAAGACGGCCAGATCCGCGGATCGAACCCGTGTTCGGAATACATGTTCCTGGACGACACGGCCTGCAACCTGGCGTCTATGAACTTGCTGACCTTCCTCAAGGACGGGGAGTTCCAGGTCGAAGACTACATGCACGCCACGCGCCTTTGGACGGTGACGCTGGAAGTGTCCGTGATGATGGCGCAGTTCCCGTCCAAGGAGATCGCGCAGCGGTCGTACGACTTCCGGACGCTGGGACTGGGTTATGCCAACATCGGCGGCCTGCTGATGAACATGGGCTACAGCTATGACAGCGACGAAGGTCGCGCGCTGTGTGGGTCGCTGACCGCGATCATGACCGGCGTGTCCTACGCGACCTCGGCCGAGATGGCCGGTGAGCTGGGTCCGTTCCCGGGCTATGCCAAGAACGCCGACCACATGCTGCGCGTCATGTCGAACCACCGCCACGCGGCCTATGGCCATGCGGATGGCTATGACAACGTCAACGTGAACCCGGTCGCGTTGGACCACGGCAACTGCCCCGACGCGCGCCTGCCCAAGATCGCCATGGAAGCGTGGGATCAGGCGGTGGAGCTGGGTCAAAAGCACGGCTACCGCAACGCGCAATCGACCGTGATCGCGCCGACCGGAACGATCGGTCTGGTCATGGACTGCGACACCACAGGGATTGAGCCCGACTTTGCGCTGGTGAAGTTCAAGAAGCTGGCCGGTGGCGGTTACTTCAAGATCATCAACCGCTCGGTGCCGTCGGCTCTGGAAAAGCTGGGCTATGGCCAGGCGCAAATCGGTGAGATCATCAGCTACGCCGTGGGTCACGGCACGCTGGGCAATGCGCCGGGCATCAACCACACCGCGTTGATCGGGCACGGGTTTGGCCAAGCCGAGATCGACAAGATCGAAGCGGCGCTGCCATCGGCCTTCGACATCCGGTTCGTGTTCAACCAATGGACGCTGGGCGCAGAATTCTGCACCGACGTCCTCGGCATCCCGGCTGAGAAGCTGAACGATCCGACCTTTGACCTGCTGGTGTCCCTGGGCTTCTCCAAGGCGGATATCGAGGCTGCCAATGACCACGTCTGCGGGACCATGACGCTCGAAGGGGCGCCGGGCCTGAAGGACGAGCACATCGGCATCTTCGATTGTGCCAACCCCTGCGGGAAAAAGGGCAAGCGGTTCCTGTCCGTGGACAGCCACATCGACATGATGGCCGCCGCGCAGTCCTTTATCTCGGGCGCGATCTCGAAGACGATCAACATGCCCAATGACGCCACGATCGAAGAGGTGCAGCGCGCCTATGAACGGTCCTGGCAGAAGGGTGTGAAGGCGAACGCGCTCTATCGTGACGGCTCCAAACTGTCGCAGCCTCTCGCTGCAGCCCTCGTTGAAGACGATGACGAGGCGGCAGAGGTGCTCGAAAGCGGGTCGATCCCCGAGAAAGCCGCCGTTCTGGCCGAGAAGATCGTCGAGAAGGTGGTCATCAAAGAGGTCGCCAAGGCCGCGCGGGACAAAATGCCCGAGCGTCGCCGGGGCTATACCCAGAAAGCCATCGTCGGCGGGCACAAGGTCTATCTGCGGACCGGCGAATATGAAGACGGCAAGCTGGGCGAAATCTTTATCGACATGCACAAGGAGGGCGCTGGCTTCCGGGCGATGATGAACAACTTCGCGATCGCCGTGTCGGTGGGCCTGCAATACGGTGTCCCGCTGGAGGAGTTCGTGGACGCCTTCACCTTCACCAAGTTCGAGCCCGCGGGCATGGTCCAAGGCAATGACAGCATCAAGAACGCGACCTCGATCCTGGATTACATCTTCCGCGAGCTCGCTGTCAGCTACCTTGACCGGACTGAACTGGCCCATGTGAAGCCCGAAGGCACGACCTTCGACGATCTGGGCCGCGGCGAAGAAGAGGGCGTGTCGAACATCAAGACGCCGTCGGACGCGGCCACCGTGAAGTCGGTCGAAGTGCTCAAGCAAATGGTGTCGACCGGCTATCACCGCAACCGCGTGCCGCAGCAATTGACCGTCTACCAAGGCGGGCAGGCGGGGGCCGTGGCGCTCGATGGCTCAGTCGACCCGATGCAGGCGCTTGCCACTCTGGTGCCCGAGGTGCAAACACCCGCACCCTCGCGCATTCCGCCCGTGGCCGCACCCGTCACCATGGACGCGTCCGCCAAAGCCAAGATGCAGGGCTACGAGGGCGAGGCCTGCGGCGAATGCGGCAACTACACGCTGGTGCGCAACGGCACCTGCATGAAGTGCAACACCTGCGGCGCGACCTCGGGCTGCAGCTAAGAGATCAGGCGCCCCTCACCGGGGGCGCTAGGGGGTCGGGCAACAGCGCGGCCCCCGCCGAGACAAGTTTCGGGGCGGGTGCGCTCGCCCCGCGCAGCTCAGGCCGCAGGCAGAAAAACACCGGGCGGTAAACTAGATAAGAGCCTGAGAGGCGAAACTGGGCGGAGAGGTCACTCTCCGCCCATTTTTAATGGAAGCGTGGAGGGGCGATACGCGCGTTTTGCAAACGCGCTGCCATCGCGGAGCGTGCCCGGCTGTGCCGGACCCGCGTGAGAGGCGAGACTGGCCGGGACCTTGTGTCCCGGCCTTTTTCTGTCCGGACATGTGCAAGCGAAGAGGCAAAAGCGCTGAGGTCAGATCCCGACCGCGGGTGGGGGCATAGCCCCCCCGCCCGGGGGGGCGGTCGGGGGCTGACCGGCCTGTCAGCCGGTCGTAAGAGACCACGCCACCTCGGACCCCGCGCTGCGCTTGGTGAAGCGACCGGTGATGGGCCGCGTCTCGACGCACCGGATCAGGTAGCTGCTTCCATACAGCCCGCGAAGCATCTGTTCGGGAACGGAAAACGGTGGCCCCGGTGTGTTGGACTGGTCGTAGTCGAAGGTGACAACAAACTGTGGGGCATGTCCCGTGAGCCCCGGCATATGGGCCGCGTAATCCGTGCGCATGTGATCCGGCAAAGCGACCAGTGCCGCGCGGTCATAGACAATATCGACAGGCCCCAATTCTTGCGCCGTCAGCGCAAAGATGTCGCCCACATAAAGCGTGATGTCATCAGCGGAATACACGGTGAAGGGGCCGACCTCGGACACATCCGGCGCCATTTCGTTCTCGTCAAAGAACGCCTTCACCGCGCTCTCATCCAACTCGATCCCCGTCACGCGATGCCCCTGTGCGCGCAGCCAGATCATGTCGACGGTCTTGCCTGCGAGCGGCACAAAGACGTGGTGGCCGGGATCAAGGCCCGCCCAATGGGAGACCAGCAAGTCGTTGGGCCGCCCCTCGTGAAAGGCGGTCTGCCCTTGTGACCAGCGGTCGTGCCAGAACTGCGCCTCCATCAGTGGCTCACCGATTTGGAGAAGAGATGGATCACCAGAACGCCCCCGATGATCATGGCGAGCCCCAGCAGCGCGGGTGCATCGAGCCGTTGGCCAAAGATCACGAAGCCGATTGCCGCAATGAAGACGATGCCAAGCGCGCTCCAGATCGCGTAGGCGATGCCCACCGGGATGGTCTTGAGCGAGAGGCCCAGAAACCAGAAACTGACCGCATAGGCCACGATCACAAGGACCGATGGGGCCATCCGCGTGAATTGCTGCGAGGCCTGCAGCGCCGATGTCCCGACGGTTTCAAAGGCAATCGCGATGATGAGGTAGAAGTATGCGGTGGGCACGGGGCCTCCTTACCGCCCGATATAGCGGTCGTTGCGGTGGTTGACGGCCACGATCACGTTCACGGTCGCGGCCCCCACAAGGGACAGCGCCACCAGCCAAGGGTCAAGCACCGTAAAGGCCAACACGAACAGAACCGCGTCAAAGCCAAGCTGGACCCAACCCGCCTGAATGCCCGCACGTTCCTGCAAGAAAAGCGCGAGGATCCCGATCCCGCCGAGCGACGCCCCGTGCCGGAAGATCACGAGCAGCCCTACACCGGTCAGCCCACCGGCCAACAGCGCCGCAAAGGCGGGATCGAGCCGGTCAAAGCTGACGAGAAGGGGGAAGAGTTCCACCATCACGGATACGAGCGTAACCGCGATGGCGGTCTTGATGGTAAATCGCAGGCCCATCCGCAGCCAAGCGAGGATGTAGAAGGGCGCGTTCAGCACAAAGAAGGTCACGCCAAAGGACCAGCCGCTAACATAGGACAACAGCACGCCCGCGCCTGCCGTCTGGCCGGTGATCAGACCCGCCTGCGTCAGGAGTAGGACGCCAAAGGCAGCAAGCCCCGTGCCCAGCACAAACGCCATGGCGTCTTCGATCAGGGTATGGCGGGTGGGGCGGTGCGGTTCGGTCTCGGACATGGGACCGGGCCTATCGTGGGGGGAGGGCCCATGCAAAGCAAAACGCCCCGCCGGAATGGGCGGGGCGGTTGCGGTGGTCTAAGGTGCTTAGGAAAGCGCCTTTTGCAGGTTCTCGTCGATCTTGTCGAGGAAGCCTTGGGTTGTCAGCCAGCCCTGATCGGGGCCGACAAGAAGTGCCAGATCCTTGGTCATGTGGCCGCTTTCCACCGTCTTGACGATGACCTTTTCCAGGGTCTCGGCGAACTTGGTCAGCTGCGGGTTGTTGTCCAGTTTTGCCCGATGCTTGAGGCCCCCGGTCCACGCATAGATCGACGCGATGGAGTTGGTGGAGGTCGATTCACCGGCCTGATGTTGACGGTAGTGGCGGGTGACGGTGCCGTGGGCGGCCTCGGCCTCCACGATCTTGCCGTCGGGGGTCATCAGCTGCGAAGTCATCATGCCCAAGCTGCCGAAGCCTTGCGCCACAACGTCCGACTGCACGTCGCCATCATAGTTCTTGCAGGCCCAGACGAATTTGCCATTCCACTTGATCGCGCAGGCGACCATGTCGTCGATCAGGCGGTGTTCGTACCAGATCTTCTTCTCTTCGAACTGGTCCTTGAACTCGTTCTCGAAGACTTCCGAGAAAATCTCGATAAAGCGGCCATCATACTGTTTCAAAATGGTATTCTTGGTCGACAGGTAGACCGGCCAGCCAAGGTTGAGACCATAGTTGAAGGACGCGCGCGCAAAGTCGTAGATTGAGGCGTCGATGTTATACATGGACATGAACACGCCCGGGCCATCGGCCTTGTAGACCTCGTGTTCGACCTCGGTGCCGTCTTCGCCCACGAACTTCATCGTCAGCGTGCCTGCGCCGGGGAACTTCATATCCGTTGCTTTATACTGATCGCCAAAGGCATGGCGGCCCACCACGATGGGGGCGGTCCAGCCGGGGACGAGGCGGGGCACGTTCTTGCAGATGATCGGCTGGCGGAAGATCACGCCGCCCAGGATGTTGCGGATCGTGCCGTTCGGGCTGCGCCACATCTTCTTGAGGCCAAATTCCTCGACCCGCGCCTCATCCGGCGTGATGGTTGCGCATTTGACGGCGACACCCACCTCCTTGGTCTTTTCGGCGGCATCGATGGTGATCTGGTCATTGGTGTCGTCGCGCGCCTCGATCCCCAGATCGTAGTAGAGCAGATCGACGTCCAGATAGGGCAGGATCAGCTTTTCCTTGATGAAGGCCCACATGATGCGGGTCATCTCGTCCCCGTCCATTTCGACGATGGGATTTTCGACTTTGATCTTGGTCATGGCTGCGGGCCTTTGTGGAGGAGGCCCCAGGGTGCAGGCCCGGGGCGCGTGTGGAGACAGGTTAGCCGATAATGCCGTTGAGCGTCGCGGATGGGCGCATCACGGCGGCCAGTTTCGCCGGGTCGGCCTTGTAATAGCCGCCAATATCGGCGGATTTGCCGCGCACGGCTGCCAGTTCAGCGACAATTTTGTCTTCGTTTTCGG
>JBCBFU010000028.1:0-36522 GCA_038527375.1 Pseudomonadota bacterium
GATCCGAGGCATCATCGTTTTGTCGGGCAACGATGCCTGCGCCGTTCTGGCCGAAGCGCTGAGCCCCGATGGCACAGAGGCGGGGTTCGCGCGCATGATGACGGCCCGCGCCCGCGAAATGGGGATGGAGAACTCGACCTTCATGAACTCCAACGGCTGGCCTGCCGCCGGACACCGCATGTCCATGCAGGATCTTGCTATCCTGGCCGACCGGCTGATCAAGGACTTCCCGACCTTCTATCCCCTCTTTGCGGAGCGCACCTTTGCCTTTGACGGACGTGCGCCGGGTAATACACGCAACCGCAACCCCCTGCTTGGTTTGGGGATTGGGGCTGATGGGCTGAAAACCGGCCACACGCAGGAGGCCGGTTATGGCCTCGTGGGATCGGCCAAACAGGGCGATCGCCGGGTGATCTTTGTGATCTCGGGCCTCGCCACGTCTGCTGCCCGCGCGGAGGAGGCCGAACGCGTCGTGAACTGGGCGTTCCGGCAATTCGCGGAGAAAGAAATTGCCGAGGCCGGAACCATGATTGCCCAAGCCGAGGTTTGGGATGGGGACGCGCAATCAGTGGCATTGGCCCCAGCCGAAGATATCCGACTTCTTGTACCCACAATCGGGGCCACGGATTACACGGCCAACGTCGTCTACACGGGGCCGGTTTCCGCCCCGATTGCCCAAGGGGACGCGGTCGCGGAACTGGTGATTGAAAGCCCGCTTTTCCCCGAAATCCGGACCCCGCTTGTGGCGATGCAGGATGTGGAGCGCGGCGGTTTTGTGCCGCGGCTGCGCACCGCCTTTTCCGTCCTCGTGCGCCAAGTCAGCCGTTAGGCATGTTCATCACCTTCGAAGGCGTGGACGGGTCGGGTAAATCGACCCAGATCAAGCGGCTGGCAGAGCGCCTGTGCGAAATGGGGCGCGATCCCGTTGTCACCCGCGAACCGGGCGGATCAGACGGGGCCGAGGCGATCCGGCGACTGTTGGTCGAAGGGGACCCCGACCGCTGGAGCGCGGAGACCGAGCTCCTGCTGTTCAACGCGGCCCGGCGCGATCATCTGGAAAAGACGATTGAACCAGCTCTGCAGGCCGGACGTGTTGTGCTGTGTGACCGTTTTGCCGACAGCACCCGCATTTATCAGGGCACGACGCGCGGTGATCTACGCCCCTTGGCCGATCAATTGCATCAGCTGATGATCGGGCGGGAGCCGGACGTGACGCTGATCCTCGATCTTGACCCGGATGCGGCGCTCGCGCGCGGGCTGGCCCGCCAGTCGGGCGAAGACCGGTTCGAGGATTTCGGCGCGGCCTTCCAGCACAAGCTGCGCGCGGGGTTTCTAGACCTCGCCGCCACGCAGGATCGCTGTCATCTAATTGACGCGGACGGCGCGGAGGATGAGGTGGCCGCCCGCATCTGGTCCGTGATAAGCGATCTTTTGTGAGCGATCTGACAGACCTTCCCGACCCAACCGCCCTGCCCGGCGTGCCGCATCCCCGCGACACCGGCCTTCTGATCGGGCAAGACGCCGCCGAACGGGCGTTTCTTGACGCCTATGGCTCGGGCCGCTTGCACCACGCATGGATGATCACCGGTCCAAAGGGCATCGGCAAAGCAACGCTGGCCTACCGGATCGCGCGGTTCCTGCTCGCAACACCGCCCATGGAGGAGGACGGCCTCTTTGGCGCGCCCGAGCCACCAACGACGCTGAACATCGACCCCGACCACCCGGTCGCGCGCCGCATGGCCGCCGGGTCCGACCCCGGGCTTTTTGTCGTGAAACGGTCGGCCAATGACAAAGGCGACCGCATCAGCGCCGAGATCCGCATCGACGATGTGCGCAAGCTCAAGTCATTCTTTGCGCTCTCCTCGGCAGATGGCGGACGGCGCGTGGTGATCGTGGATGCCGCCGACGAAATGAACACAAACGCAGCCAATGCGCTGCTGAAACTGCTGGAGGAACCGCCATCGGGCGCGTTCCTGCTGTTGATTGCGCACCAGCCGTCACGCCTGTTGCCCACGATCCGCTCGCGCTGTCGGGTCCTATCTTGCGCGCCGCTCGCGCCGGATGACCTCACCCAGGCCCTGCGAAACGCCGAGGTCACGATCACGGATGCCGGCGCCTTGGGCGCGTTGGCGGCGGGATCGGTTGGGGCGGCTGTGCGGCTTGAGACGCAGGACGGGGTGCAGCTTTATGGGGCGCTTGTGGCGCTGTTCAGCGGTCTGCCCTCTGTCGACCGGCAATTGGCGCTCAAACTGTCAGAGACGGTGGCGGGCCGCGCAGGTGCGGATCGTCTGACACTGCTCCTTGATCTGCTCGATCTCTTTCTGGCCCGGTTGGCTCGCACGGGCGCAGGCCATGCCCCTACCCCTGAGGCCGTCCCCGGCGAAGCCGAGGTGATGCGCAGGCTGGCCCCCGATGCCCATGCCGCGCGCGGCTGGGCCAACTTGGCCCAGAGCCTTGGCAACCGCGCGCGTCAGGGGCAGGCGGTGAACCTTGACCCTTCGGCGCTTCTCCTCGATATCGTGCTCAAGATCGAAGAGCAGGCGCGCGAGACCCTTCCGGCATGACGACCACTCCCCCTTCCATCGTCGACAGCCATTGCCACCTCGATTTCCCGGATTTCGATGGCCAACAGGCCGAGCTTGTCGCCCGCGCGGCGGCGGCGGGCGTCACGCGCATGGTCACGATCTGCACCAAGCTGCGCACAGAGCCCGCCGTGCGCGCGATCGCCGAAGCGCATGACCCGGTTTTCTACGCCGCAGGCACCCACCCGATGAGCGCCGCGGACGAGCCGATGGCCACGGTCCAAGACCTCGTCACGATTGCCCAGCACCCCAAGATGGTGGGCATCGGGGAGACCGGGCTTGATTACCACTACACGGCGGATAGCGCCGAGGTGCAGCAGGAAAGCCTTCGCATCCACATCGAGGCCGCGCGCCAGACGGGCCTGCCGCTGATCATCCACGCGCGGGCCGCCGATGACGACATGGCGCGCATCCTGACCGAGGAGCACGCCGCAGGTGCGTTTACCTGCGTGATGCATTGCTTTTCATCCTCGCCCGAATTGGCGCGCGCTGCGCTCGATCTCGGGTTCTACCTGTCCATGTCCGGCATCGCGACCTTCCCCAAAAGCCACGAGGTGCGCGATATCTTCGCCGCGGCCCCCGTGGATCGCATTCTGGTTGAAACGGACGCGCCCTACCTCGCGCCGCCGCCCCATCGCGGAAAGCGTAACGAGCCGGCTTATACGGCCCACACGGCGCGCGTCGGGGCCGAGGTTGCTGGCATGGGTTATGCTGATTTCGCCGCCCAGACCTCTGCCAATTTCGACCGTCTCTTTGCAAAGGCTGCGGCATGGCGGGCGTGAGACGGTTCACCATCCTTGGCTGCGGGTCCTCCGGTGGCGTGCCGCGCCTGGGCGGGCATTGGGGGGCATGCGATCCGGAAAACCCCAAGAACCGGCGCAGGCGCTGCTCGCTCTTGGTCGAACAGGACGGGCCGGACGGAACGACGCGGGTTCTGATCGACAGCTCCCCCGATCTGAGGTCTCAACTTCTGGATGCGGGTGTCGGCACGCTCGATGCGGTCGTCTATACCCACCCGCACGCGGATCACGTCCACGGCCTCGATGACCTGCGCATGATCGTCTTCAACATGCGCGCGCGACTGCCGATCTATGCGGACGCACCCACGACGCAGGACCTCCGCGCACGATTTGGTTACGCGTTTGAGACGCCGAAGGGGTCCGACTATCCCCCGATCCTAGAGCTGAACCCGATCACAGGACACTTCGAGATCACTGGTGCTGGCGGGGCGGTGGATTTCACCCCGTTCGAGGTTCAACACGGTTCGATCACGGCACTGGGCTTTCGCATGGGCGATCTGGCCTATTTGCCGGATGTGTCAGACATCCCCGATGGGGCGTGGCCCGCGCTGTCAGGCCTCGACACATGGATCGTCGACGCCCTGCGCAAGACGCCCCATCCTAGCCACGCGCATCTAGACAAGACGCTCTCATGGATCGCGCGTCAGGCCCCGCGTCAGGCGATCCTGACGAACATGCATATCGACATGGACTATGCCGAGGTTGCGGCCAGCACCCCCGAGGCCGTGCATCCCGCCTATGACGGGCTGGTAATCGAGCAAGCGGTCTAGCGCTGTGCAGGCCCTGCTCGAGGTCATCTTGCCCGTCTTCGTGGTGATCGGCCTTGGGTATGTCGCAGTCTGGCGGTCATGGCTGGATGACAGCGCCGTTGATACGCTGACCTCCTTTGCCCAACGCTTTGCAATCCCGATCCTCCTGTTTCAGGCCATCGCCGGGCTGGACCTTGCCACCACGTTCGATCCCCGCCTGCTCGGCAGCTTCTACGGAGGCGCCGTGAGCGGGTTCGTGGCAGGTATCGCGGTGGCCCGACTGGGGTTCGGGCGCGCATGGCCCGACAGCATCGCCATCGGGTTTGTGGGCCTCTTCTCGAACTCGGTCCTGCTGGGCCTGCCGATCACCGAACTGGCCTATGGCGATGCGGTTTTGGCCCACACATTCACCATCATCTCGATCCATGCGCCGTTCTGTTACGCCTTGGGGATCACCGCGATGGAAGTCGTGCGCGCCGACGGCAAGGGGCCAGCCGGCATTGCGCGGGCGGTTCTGACGGGCATGTTCAGCAACATGCTGATCCTCGCTATCGGTCTGGGCTTTGTCGTGAACCTGCTGGGGTTGCGGCTACCCGGTCCGCTGATCGACGGGATGACGATTATCGCGGCGGCGGCCCTGCCCACAGCCCTTGTCGGGTTGGGGGGTGTGTTGCGCCGCTATCGCCCCGACGGCGACCTGCGCCTTGTTCTGGTGATGTGCGCGGTGTCGCTGATCCTGCACCCGGCGGTCGCCTTTGGTCTGGCGACGCTCTGGTCGCTCCCCGCCGACCCAATGCGCGCCGCCGTCCTCACAGGCGCCATGGCGCCCGGCGTCAACAGCTTTATCTTTGCTAACATCTACGGGGTGGGCAAACGCGTCGCAGCCTCGAGCGTGCTGATCGCCACAGCGCTGTCCATCGGTACGGTCTGGGTTTGGCTTTTGATCCTGCCGTAGGCGAAACGCCGGACGGATACGAGCTTTGCCTCGCCCAAGCGCTTATGAAGAGAAGAAACCTAAGCGTACAGGTTTATATTCGTCGAACCGACACCGCAGTTTAGGGAAGAAAAATGAAAGACAAGGCAATTGGCATAGCCTTTCGCGTAATAATATTATTGGCAGGCTCTTACTACGTCGCCACCCATGACTTCATCCGCGACTTCTACAAATACGGCGCCATTGCGGGCCTAGTAATAATTTTCTTGGAAATCGTTAGGGAGGTTAAAAGATGAATAGGGCGGCTCAAACAAGCCATTTCGAGTCTGGATCCGGGAAAATTAGATTGTCACGCAGCAATTAACGAGCCAGCTACGCGGATATCATCAGCGGTTGAATATGTCGTTCTTCGACCCACAAAAGGTATCGGGATATATAGGTTCAGATCGGGGACGGAGGCCCCGATCTATCAAGACACTTCTAAAATGAAGGTTGAGTGTTTCCGTCGGGGGGCACTGACAAGCTGTCTCATTGTGTATCACCATGTTGCATCCCAGCGCACGACCAATTGGGGGAGCGGTGACGCGGGACAAACTCACCGCCTTTGGGATCAGGAACGCCCCTTACGTAAAACACGAGGACGGCACGAGGCTGCGATTGGCCCAAAAGGGCCCGGGCGGCTATTGGGTGTTTCGCTCCTCCCTTCGCGTACGGCGCCGGGAGATGGGTCTTGGGCCGTATCCAACCGTCAGCCTCGCAGCGGCCCGCAAATGGCATACGGCCCAAACGAGACATTCGATGGTGAACAGGAATGGTGATTTGCTGGTTGTGACTACCGTCCTGAATGAATGTCCACGCGCCCGCCCTGTGCGACGCAACCACTTCCGACGTGATTGTAGCTATCCGTCACAGAACTGATGCCGGTCGGCAGCCAGCACGCAAGAGACACGGGCAGCCGCGCTCATTCCCACCTACCGAAAGTGCGCGTTGCCTCGGACATCCAAGAAAAGTAAATTCTTGCCGAAACCGGTTTCGGAGTGTTGCATCCAATGCGATGAACGAATCTGGCCCACCACTGCGAGGAACGCCGCGGACGACGATTGCCGACGTGGCGGCCGCGCTTGGTCTCACGAAAGGCACAGTTTCACGTGCCCTCAACGACTACCCTGACATTGCCGAAGGCACCCGCGTTCGGGTCCGCGGCATGGCAGACCGGATGGGCTATCGCCCGCTTGGTTCCGCGCAGGCAATCCGCACGGGTCGGTGCCGCGCAATCGGCTTGGTTCTGGAGACCGACGAGCACGACGCCCACCGCCCGTTTCTCAACGAATTCCTGGCCGGACTGTCGGACGCCGCCGCTGCGCAGAGCTGGACGCTAACAGTCGCCACCGCGCCCTCGGGCGCAGCGCGGGCCACCTATGAGCGGCTGATTGAAGAACGTAAAGCCGACGGTTTCATCCTGCCGCGGACCCGCATCGAAGACCCTCGCGTGAACCTTCTTCGCAACGCTGGCGTTCCCTTCGTGCTCTTCGGCCGCCACGGCACGCCAGAAGGTTGCGCGTGGTTCGATATCGAAGCCGGAAGCGCCATGCGCAGTGCGGCACACCTGCTTGCCGAACGCGGTCATCGTCGGATCGCTTATGTGGGCGGCCACCCGGACTACACCTACAACCAAGTCCGGCAGCAAGGCTTCCTCGAAGGCATGGACGACATGGGGCTGCCCGTACCGGATGCTTACATGCACGACGGAGCTATAACTCGCGCGGATGGCGAACGCGCCGCGGCGGCCCTTCTGGACCTCGCAGAGCCCCCAACCGCCATCGTCTATGCAATCGACAATGCGGCCATGGGCGCTTACCGCGCAGCCGAACACCGCGGCAAACGCGTGGGCCGCGATCTGGCGGTCATCGCCTATGACGGCGACCCCAACGGCGACTTCGCCGAACCACCTTTGGCCTCTTGGGCCGTGGATTGGGGCCGCGCCGGGGCACGCCTGGCCGAAATGCTAATCGCCCGCGTGCGTGGCACGCCCGCTGAAGACCTGCGTGAAACCATGCCTGCAAGCTTTCTCGACCGAGGGTCTGCCTCTGTCGTGATACCTACCGACCCCGCGACAGCCGGGGCGGACAACCCGAGTCAACTGGGAGGAGACTCATGAAAACCCTACTGACGACCACCACCGCGCTGGTTCTGACGGCGAGCCTTGCCTCGGCCGATAACCTGCGCTTCTGGACCACGGAAGAGCAGCCCGAGCGTCTGGCCCGCCAGGAAGCCATGGCCGAAACCTTTGCCGCCGCGACCGGCCACACCGTTGAGGTCATTCCGGTCTCCGAAAGCGACCTGGGCACGCGTGCCACGGCAGCCTTTGCCGCAGGCGACTTGCCCGATGTGATCTATCACACGTTGCAATACGCCCTGCCTTGGGCAGAAGCCGGTATCCTCGACACGGACGCGGCCACCGACGTGGTCGAGAACCTTGGCGAAGGCACGTTCAGCTCTGGCGCGCTGGCGCTCGCGGCTGTTGACGGCGGCGTCGCCTCTGTCCCGGTCGACGGCTGGACGCAGATGATCGTCTACCGCAAGGACCTGTTCGATGCGGCAGGCCTCGAGGCGCCTACGTCCTACGCCAACGTGCGTGCGGCACTGGCCGAGCTCCACAACCCGCCGTCGATGTACGGTTTTGTGGCCGCGACCAAGGTCGACGAAAACTTCATGTCCCAGGTGCTTGAGCACGTGTTCCTCGCCAACGGCGTGAGCATCGTGGACAGCGACGGCGTGACGGAACTGGACGAAGGCGCAACGCTCGAAGTCCTCGACTTCTACAAAGATATCGCAGACGCCTCTCCTGACGGCGAACTCTACTGGGATCAATCGCGCACGCTCTACTTCTCGGGCAATGCGGCGATGATCATCTGGTCGCCGTTCATCTTGGACGAATTGGCCGGTCTGCGCGACAGCGCCCCGCCAACCATCTCCGACGACCCGACCTCGTCAGAGCTTGCGTCGAAAACCGGCATTGTGACCAACTTCGCGGGTCCCTCGAACCCCGATGGCGCCGCCTGGGGTGACATCCGCTATTTCGGCATCACCTCGGACGCGTCGACCGATGCGGCGATGGAATTCGTCGAATACTCGATGTCCGAAGGCTATGAGCAGACGCTGGCAATCGCGCCCGAGGGCAAGTTCCCCGTGCGCCGCGGCACCGCCGAAAACCCGACCGAGTACACGGACCTCTGGGCCACGCTCGACGTGGGCATCGACCGCCGCGCGCCGCTGGGTGACCTTTATGAGGCATCGGTGATCGCAGACATCGTCGGCGGTCTGGACGTCGCCCAACGCTGGGGCGTGACCGAAGGCCAGTTGGCGACCGCATCCAAGGTCATCAACAGCCAGGTCATCAACCGCGTTGTCCGCCAGTACATCGACGGTGAGATCGAAGGTGCAGCCGCTGTGGCCGCGCTGAACGAAGCGATCGCATCGGTCGAGTAACATGATTGGGCGGGGCGCTTCTGGCGTTCCGCCCCTTCGCTCTCTCTATCCGTCTCCCTTGGACTTGATCCGAAGATCTTGATGGTTGGAGATCCTCCGAAAGACCCGGGGGATGGCGCTGAATTCGTGAGACGTTCCGCATGACAGACGTTCCAACACCACCCACAGACCGCGGCGCGCTGGCCAAAGGCGAAGCCCGCCTCGCGTGGGGTTTACTGTTTCCGACGATTGCCATCGTGGCCGCAGTCGTGATCCTGCCGCTCCTCGCGATCTTCTGGATCTCGGTCAAGCCGGTGCAACTGTCCGACCTGCGCGCACCCGAACTGGTCCTGCGCGAGGACCTCCGCCGCATCGAAGCCCCCGGTGACGCAGGCGCATGGCGTTTCCGGCTCCGAAACTCCTCCCCCGACCGCACGCTGCGCGGGGTGAGCTTTTCGGACGTCATTCCGGCTGGATTGACCCTGAGCGATCTGCCCGATGCCTGCGAAAGCGACGGTATCCGTCTGACCTGCACCTTCGGCGACGTGGAAGGCGGCTGGCGCGAGCGGCTGGAGATCCCAGCGACCGCCACCACCGATTTCGACCCGGAGGTCAGTGTCCGCGATACCGAGCCCACAACAACGGCGCGCTCGTCTTCGATCCTCACCGACGGCACGTTCACGTTCGAAAACTTCGCCCGCATCTTTAACGGCGCAGAGTTCTGGGCCGTCCTATACGCAACGCTTTTCTACACCATCGTCGGCACCGTCGGCGCGCTGGTCATGGGCCTCTTCGCAGCGCTTTTGCTCGACAAAAGCTTCCGGGGCCAAGGCCTCCTCCGCGGCCTCTACCTCTTTCCCTACGTGGCCCCGGTCATCGCCGTGGCCTTCGCCTGGATCATCCTCTTCGATCCGTTCTCAGGTTCGGCCAACGCGCTCTTGATCCGCATGGGCGTCACGGATGAGGCGATCAACTTCTTTGGTGAACGCCCCCTCGCTCTCATCATGGTGACGGTGTTCGAAATCTGGCGCTACTTCCCGCTGTCCTTCCTCTTCATCCTCGCGCGGATGCAGTCGATCCCACAGGACATGTACGAGGCCGCGGACATCGACGGCGCCTCCCCCTTCCAACAATTTGCCTGGATTTCCCTGCCCCAGCTCATGGGCATCCTAAGCGTCCTCTTCCTGCTTCGCTTCATTTGGACCTTTAACAAGTTCGACGACATCTTCCTGCTAACGGGCGGCAACGCCGGGACCCGGACGCTGACGGTGAACGTGTATGAGCAAGCCTTCGCGATCTCGAACATCGGGGCCGGCGCTGCGGTGGCCGTGGTGATCTTCGCCTGCCTCTTGGGCTTCAGCTTCTTCTTCTTCCGCTACATCAGTCAGGAGGAGGGACTATGATGGCTTTCCTTCGAAAGGGACCCGTTGCCGCCGCACTTTTGGGCGCGGCTTGGATGGTCACTCTGGCCATTACGGCTGCGGTCGCAGTCGCTTTTGTTACGGGCGAAGCGTTGCGTCCAAACGTTTTGTGGTCGCTTCTCATAGGGGGCGGATTGGGCGCAGGCATGCTTTATGTTCGCGCTCCACTCTTGGCCCTTATGGCCGGAAGCATCATCATTGGGGCCGTCTTGATGGCGGTGGGGATTGGGCCGATCCTATCGGGCGAAGATACCAGCCTGACCGCGCGGGCAATCGCCGTGGTAGCGCTCTGGGCCAGTTTCGCGCTTGCCCAAGCACGAACGATCGCGGGCCTGGAACCTGGCTCGTCCGACCGCCACGCATTTGAAACCAGCGTCATCCGCTTCCTCACCGGCTTTGGCTACATCTTCTTCACGGCCATCGTTGCAATTCCGTTCTGGGTGATGCTGATGACCAGCTTCAAAACCCGCGCCGAGCAGGTCGCCAATCCGCTTGATTTCGGCATCGACTTCTCGAAGGGTTGGGACCTTTTCCGATCCTATGAGGAGCTTTTCACCCAGTTCGACTTTGGCCTCTACCTGTTCAACAGCTTCATGATCTCGGTCATCACGGTTGTGATCACTCTGCTCTTTGCGATCCCCGGGGCCTATGCCGTAGCCCGCTTGCGGTTTGCCGGACAGGCCGCGTTCTCTCGCGGGATTCTGTTGATCTACATGGTCCCGATGATCGTTCTGGCGCTGCCAATCTACATCGCGTTCTCAGTCACCGGGCTCCGCAACTCGATCATCGGCATTCTGATGATCTACCCGGTCACTACGATCCCCGTAGCGCTATACATGCTGCAGGGCTACTTTCGCGGCCTCCCTGCCGAGGTGGAAGAAGCAGGCCTCATGGATGGGCTCTCGCGGTTGATGGTGATCTGGAAGATCACGTTACCTCTCTCACTCCCCGCGCTCGCATCGGTGTCGCTCTACGTCTTCATGATTGCCTGGAACGAGTTCCTCTTGGCCTTCATGCTGCTCGATGATCCGTCGAAGTTCACACTGACCCGCGGCATCGCCTCGCTCAACTCTTCTGAAATTCCACGCCAGCATCTGATGGCGGGCTCTGTGATCGCGACCGTACCGATCATGGCGCTCTTCCTAGGGCTGGAACGTTTTATGACCAAAGGCCTCACGGCCGGGAGTGTCAAAGGATGACCATGGACCAATCCCCCATCGACATGGACGAACGCGCCCGCGCGATCCTGCGCGGTAACGACCGCGGCGGCTACACGATCCCGACCTCTGGCCTCTATCCTTACCAATGGAACTGGGACAGCGCCTTTGCCGCCTGGGGCTTCTCCACCTTCGACATCGACCGTGCATGGACGGAGCTAGAGACGCTCCTGTCCGGCCAATGGGCCAGTGGGATGGTCCCCCACATTATCTTCCACAAGGATGACCCAGGCTACTTCCCCGGCCCGGACGTCTGGAGCACCGGCACGACGCCCGCCACATCGGGCATCACCCAGCCACCTGTGGCCGCTACCATGGCACGCCTCGTGCTCGAGGCCGATCCAAGCCAGATCGACCGCGCCCGCGCTCTCTACCCCAAACTCTACGCTTGGCACGCATGGTTCATGGAACATCGCCTGCGCGACGGCTTGATTTGCGTCACCCACCCTTGGGAAAGCGGGCGCGACAATTGCCCCGATTGGGACATTGGAATGGCGGGTGTCGATGGGTCAGGTGTGGGCACTTACCAACGCCGCGACACCGGGCACGTTGACGCCTCCATGCGCCCCACAAAGGCGGAATACGATCGTTACGTCGCAATCCTCGAGTTCGGGAGGTCGGTTGGCTGGGACGCAACTCAGATCATGGATAACGGCCCCTTCCTGATGGCTGACCCCGGCACCCATTTCATCTTGATGCGCGCAAACGCCGACCTTGCCGCCTTGGCGGCACTCCTTGGCGAAGACGCAGGGGACCTTGCGGAATGGCAAGACGTTCTGCGCGCGGGTGCTGAAGGCATATGGAACCCTGACCTACAAGCCTACGATGCCCGCGACATGCACAGCGGTGCCTTTGCAGGTGTTCTCGGAACTGGGGCCTTCACAGCCTATATCGCCGACGCCTCAAAACCCGCGCTCGACGCACACCTCGCGCGCAACTGGGACGCCGTGCGCTATGGCCTTCCGTCCTCCGACCCAGAAGGCCCCTTCTTCGAACCACAGCGCTACTGGCGCGGCCCCATGTGGCCGTTCCTAAATGCCCTGATCGCCCTCGGTCTCCGAGATTCGGGGCGCGCGGACCAAGCTGAACGCCTGCGCCGCGAGACCGCCGAGGCCATCAAGGCCGGAGGCTTCAACGAATACTTCGACCCCCTCGACGGCACGCCCTGCGGTGGGAAGGACTTCACCTGGACAGCCGCCGTCTGGCTGACCTGGGCCGGACAGGAGGACGTCTGATGGCATCTGTCGAACTTCAGGGCGCCGAGAAATGGTATGGCGACGTCCAGGTCATCAAGGGCGTGGACCTTGAGATCGAGGACGGCGAGCTTGTGGTCTTTGTTGGCCCCTCGGGCTGCGGGAAATCCACCTTGCTGCGCATGATCGCGGGGCTGGAGGAGACCTCGCGCGGCGCGATCCACGTTGGTGGGCGCAACGTGACCGCCGAAACCCCGGCACGCCGCGGTCTCGCCATGGTGTTCCAATCCTACGCCCTCTACCCGCACCTGTCGGTCCGCGAAAACGTCGGCTTCCCACTCAAGGCGGCAGGGTTGCCAAAGAGTGAGGTCGACGCAAGGGTGGACGAGGCCGCACGTGTTCTGCGCCTCGACGCTTACCTCGACCGTCGCCCCAAAGACCTCTCCGGCGGCCAGCGTCAACGTGTGGCCATCGGGCGCTGCATTGTGCGCGAGCCGGCAGCCTTTCTATTCGATGAGCCGCTCTCAAACCTGGATGCGGCGCTCCGCGTAGAGATGCGCCTGGAAATCGCAAAGCTTCACCGCGCGCTCGGTGCAACGATGATTTATGTGACCCATGATCAGATCGAAGCGATGACCCTGGCGGACCGCATCGTTGTGCTCGAAGCCGGGCGCATCGCGCAGGTCGGGACACCACGAGAACTCTACCTTCATCCCGCCAACCTCTTCGTTGCCCAGTTCATCGGCAGCCCACGCATGAACGTGATGCCTGCCTCGGCTGTCCCCGAATGGGGGCAAGGTGCGGCGCATGTCGGGGTGCGGCCTGAACACCTGTACGTGGGCGATGGGCCACTCGGCGGCACCGTGGACGTCGTCGAATATCTGGGCGCAGAGAGCTATATCATTGTCGACTGCGGCGCGGCGGGACAAGTGACGCTCCGCGTTCCTGGTGAAAGCCCGCATCAAGTCGGAGATGCTGTCACGCTCACAGCCGATGAAGCTCATGTTCATGTTTTCGGTCAAGACGGGGGTGTCCTGCGCGGCAAAGGCCAAGGTGGGAGCAACTAGCTTTGCAAGGAGCAAGTGTGTTTGCCTTTTTTCGCGGGCGCATAAGCATAAGCTGACGTGCTCCCCAGACATGTCCTCGAATTTTGGTTAGCCTGTTTCCCAACTGAGGAGACGGAAGATGAAGAGAGGCCGTTTCAGCGAAGAGCAGATAAGCGGCATATCGAAGGCGCGGCAGGCTGGGCTTGGGGCGAAGGAATTGTGACGCAAGCATGGGATCAGCGACGCGCCCGTCCACAAGTGGCGGTCGAATTCCGCGTCGTCGGTTGGGAGCAAAGTGGGGACCAAGGCTTTCCGCCTCACATAACGCCCTCTACAGGCAGTCCCCTAGCGCGATAGATTGGTGCGGTCGGGGGGACTCGAACCCCCACGAGTGTTACCTCACAGCGACCTCAACGCTGCGCGTCTACCAATTCCGCCACGACCGCAAAGACATGGTGGAGGCGGCTTTAGCGCCGTTCCCGCGGGTTCTCAAGAGCTTTCGACGCCCCGCCCGAAAATCCTGTGCCTTCACCCCCGCTGCGGGGTTTGATACCGACGCGCCATGGTAGAATGGCGCATTTCTGACGGGTTGACCGATTACGACACGGCCTTGGCCGAGATGGAGGCGCGGGCCGCAGCGATCCGCGCGAGCACGGCGGATGAGTTGATCTGGCTGCTGGAGCATCCGCCGCTCTATACCGCCGGAACCTCGGCCCGGGCCGAAGACCTGCGCGACCCCGACCGCTTCCCCGTCCATGAGGTCAGCCGCGGGGGACAATACACCTATCACGGCCCCGGTCAGCGCATCATCTACACCATGAT
The DNA here is from genome assembly GCA_038527375.1 of Pseudomonadota bacterium. Taxonomy (GTDB): domain Bacteria; phylum Pseudomonadota; class Alphaproteobacteria; order Rhodobacterales; family Rhodobacteraceae; genus Shimia_B. The sequence goes on from JBCBFU010000028.1 coordinate 14,233, forward strand.
CGACGTTGCCGCGCGGGGACGCGACGTGCGCGCCTTTGTCGAAACCCTCGAGGGCTGGGTGATCGACACGCTGGGCGAGTTTGGTCTGACGGGTCACATCCGCCCGGGTCGGGTGGGTGTCTGGATCGAACGCCCAGACAAACCGCCCCTGCCCGACGGCACGATGCGCGAGGACAAGATCGCAGCCATCGGCATCCGCCTGCGGAAATGGGTCAGCTTCCACGGCATCTCGATCAATGTGGAACCCGACCTCGGGCATTTTGACGGGATTGTTCCGTGCGGGATTGCCGATCACGGCGTGACCAGCCTCGTCGATCTGGGATTGCCCGTGACGATGGACGATCTGGATGTGGCGCTGCGCCAGACGTCCAAGCGCCACTTCCCCCCGCTGGATTAGCGCGCCGCACCCGCTGCCAGCGTTTTCAGGTGGGGCCCGAAATAGTCGATCGTCCGCGATAGCCCTTCGCGCAATTGCACCTTTGGCTCCCACCCCAGCACATCGCGCGCTTGGCTAATATCGGGCTGGCGCTGCTTGGGATCGTCAGAGGGCAACGGGTGGCTGACCAATTTGCTGTCCGACGACACCTGCGCGAGCACCTCTTCGGCCAGTTCGCGGATCGTAAATTCGCCGGGATTGCCGAGGTTCATGGGCCCCGTCACACCATCATCGCTCTCCATCAGGCGAATGAACCCTTCGACCAGATCGTCCACGTAGCAGAACGACCGCGTCTGCGAGCCGTCGCCAAAGATCGTGATGTCCTCGCCTTGCAGGGCCTGCACGATGAAATTCGACACGACGCGCCCATCCGCGTGGTGCATCCGTGGGCCGTAGGTGTTGAAGATCCGCGCGATTTTGACGTCGACACCGTGCTGGCGGTGGTAGTCCATAAAGATAGTCTCGGCCGCTCGCTTGCCTTCATCATAGCAAGACCGGCTGCCGATCGGGTTTACATTGCCCCAATAGGCCTCGGGCTGAGGATGCACGGTCGGATCGCCGTAAACCTCGGATGTGGATGCCTGAAAAATGCGGCATTTCAGACGCTTGGCCAGACCCAGCATGTTGATCGCGCCCAGAACGCAGGTCTTCAGCGTCTGAACGGGATCATGCTGGTAATGCACAGGGCTGGCCGGGCATGCGAGGTTGTAGATCTCGTCCACCTCCACATAAAGCGGGAAGGTGATGTCGTGGCGCATGAACTCGAACCGGGGATTGTTGTGCAGATGATCGAGGTTCTGCTTGGCCCCAGTAAAGAGGTTGTCGACGCACAAAACCTCGTGCCCTTGCTCCAGCAGCCGATCGATCAGGTGGGAGCCCACGAAACCCGCGCCCCCCGTGACAAGGATCCGTTTTCGGCTGCTGTAAAGGCGTGTCATCAAAGATGTCCTGTTTCAAAGTCTTAAGGGCGCGAAAGTGGAAGCAGGATTCACCTGCTGCCTTGGCGTCAGGGCTTCCCTAACCACATGCGCAGCTTTGCGCGCAAGGCCGACAGCCCCGTCCGCGTGCGGATTTCGAGGCCGATCTGCCGCGCGCGTGCTTCCAAGGCAGGCACAGGGTCCAAGTTGTCAGGGTGCTGTAGGGGGAACGGCATCGCATGTACGGACCGGCCCAGAACGGCACCGGGTTGATCCGCGAAATGGGTGCCGCCATCCATGCCGATATTGTCCATCAGGTTCACGCGCGGCGCAATGACCCGTGCGTCATGCCGCCAAATCGTCCATTGCCATTGGAAATCCCACGTATCGATCTTACCAGCCCACGTTTTGCCGAGGACCCGCCAGAAGTGATAGACAAAGGACGGTTCGGTGGTGCGACGTTCCAAAACAGCCCGCACCGCCCGGTCGGACATGTCGGGGCCATCAAATTCATAGTGCGCCCACGCCCGCGCCCATGTGGCCCAGCCCCAAACGCTCATGTATTCGGTGGCGAAATAAGAAGGGCCATCGTCGGCCGTTGCAACCTCGTCCCCCAAATGGTGCGAAGCTTGCACCGCAAAGACGGTCGGGTCATCGGCATACCGCGCGAGCATCTCAGCCGCGAAGGGAAAGAAGCTGGGGTCCGGTGTGATGTCGTCCTCGAGAATGATCCCGGCCTCTTCATTTTCAAAGAACCACGTGATCGCGCCAGACACCCCGCGCCCGCAGCCAAGATTGCTGTCACGGTAAAGGCGGTGAACCTCGCAGGGCCAGTCGACATCTTCGGTGATGGCCCGGACGGCCTCGCAAAGCGCGGCCTCGCCATCGCGAGCCTCACGTGGGCCGTCGGCAGCGACGTAGAGCCGCGCAGGCCGTGCGGCGCGGATGACTTCGAACGATTGACGGGTCTTATCGGGGCGGTTGAACACGACAAACAGGATGGGTGGGGTCGGCGAAAGCGTCATGGGAAGCGCCAGTTCGGTCGGTGGAAGCACGCGCGATTGCCTAACGGGGCGCCGGCGAAGTTGCAAATGCAAGCCTGCGACCGGCAACCTGATCAGGGCGCCCGATGACAAGGCAACGCGCCTTAAGCAACCGCCGCAATTCGTGCCCTGCGCCAACTCGTCCCACATGCGGGACGGAACGCCGCGTTGCGCGCAGTGGTATACTTTTCTAGAAGACGCCCAATGACTTCTCGGGAGAGGTGCGACTCGCGCCTCCCCGGTCCGCAGCTACGAATGAGGGAGCGCCAAAATGGCCGACGCAGCCGTTCACGGGCACGAGCATGAAGACAACCGGGGGTTCTTTACCCGCTGGTTCATGTCGACCAACCACAAGGACATCGGGATCCTGTACCTGATCGTCGGTGGTCTGGCCGGTTTCATCTCTGTGGCCTTCACAGTCTACATGCGCATGGAGCTTATGGAGCCCGGTGTGCAGTACATGTGCCTTGAAGGTGCACGCATGACGGCAGCCGCCGCAGGCGAATGTACCCCCAACGGCCACCTCTGGAACGTGCTGATCACGGGCCACGGCATCCTGATGATGTTCTTCGTGGTCATTCCGGCGCTGTTCGGTGGATTTGGCAACTATTTCATGCCGTTGCAGATCGGTGCACCGGACATGGCCTTCCCCCGGATGAACAACCTGTCCTTCTGGATGTACTTTGCGGGCACCTCGCTGGCCGTGATGTCGGTCTTCTCGCCCGGTGGTAACGACCAGCTTGGCTCGGGCGTGGGCTGGGTTCTGTACCCGCCGCTGTCAACCAACGAAGGCGGCATGTCGATGGACCTTGCGATCTTTGCGGTTCACCTGTCGGGTGCCTCGTCGATCCTGGGTGCGATCAACATGATCACCACCTTCCTGAACATGCGTGCCCCGGGCATGACCCTCTTCAAGGTGCCGCTCTTCTCGTGGTCGATCTTTGTGACCGCGTGGCTGATCCTGTTGGCCCTGCCCGTTCTGGCCGGCGCCATCACCATGCTGCTGACCGACCGGAACTTCGGCACGACGTTCTTTGATCCTGCCGGTGGCGGCGATCCGATCCTGTACCAGCACATCCTGTGGTTCTTTGGTCACCCCGAAGTCTACATCGTGATCCTGCCGGGCTTTGGCATCATCAGCCACGTCATCGCGACATTCTCGAAGAAGCCGATCTTTGGCTACCTGCCGATGGTCTGGGCGCTGATCGCAATTGGTGTTCTGGGCTTCGTCGTGTGGGCGCACCACATGTACACGGTGGGCATGTCGCTGACGCAGCAGTCCTACTTCATGCTGGCCACAATGGTGATCGCCGTGCCCACGGGTGTGAAGATCTTTAGCTGGATCGCGACCATGTGGGGTGGCTCGATCGAGTTCAAGACGCCTATGCTGTTCGCCATCGGCTTTGTCTTTATGTTCACCGTGGGTGGCGTGACGGGCATCGTGTTGTCGCAGGCAGCCGTCGACCGCGCCTACCACGACACCTACTACGTGGTGGCACACTTCCACTACGTGATGGCAATCGCTGCGGCCTTTGCGATCTTTGCGGGCTGTTACTTCTACATCCCCAAGATGACGGGCCGCATGTATCCCGAGCTGTTGGGCAAGGTGCACTTCTGGCTGTTCTTCCTGGCCACCAACGTGACTTTCTTCCCGCAGCACTTCCTGGGCCGTCAGGGCATGCCGCGCCGCTACATCGACTATCCTGAGGCATTTGCCTACTGGAACTACTGGTCGTCGCTGGGTGCGTTCGTGTCCTTTGGCTCGTTCCTGCTGTTCATCGGGATCATGGCCTACACCGTGTTCGCGGGTCGCAAGATCAACGCAGCGAACCCCTGGAACGAATGGGCCGACACGCTGGAGTGGACCCTGCCGTCGCCCCCGCCCGAGCACACGTTCGAGCAGCTGCCGAAGCAGAGCGATTGGGACAAGTCGCCGGCCCACTAAGCGGCTTAGACCGAAACCAGCAAAAGCCCCGCCGATCCGGTGGGGCTTTTTCGTTTGGACCCCGCGCGGGAAATGGCACGCGCCCATGCGAAACTTGACTTCACGTCAGGCAACCTGCGACAGTCTCTCGGTTCTGTTTTTGTATTCTTGAAAACACTTTTCCGGGGGGAAATCCCATGGCGACGTTGGTCGTAGACACGTCGGGCGCAACCGGCTCTACAGTGACGGTTCCGTTCAACCTTGATGGCAACGCCACCGGATGGATCGATGAAGCGACTGGGCTGCCCACATTCCCGGGACCCTCAGACACATTGAATTTCGACATATCCAATGGGGTGGACACTTACGTCCTGGACGTGACCACCGATGCGTTTTTGAGCGCTGGCGAGACGGTGAACATCGCCGCAGGCGTCACCGTCCGATTTTCTGGCGAAAACTTACTGGTCGTCGGAAGTCCGGCGTTCAGTGGCCCGGGAACCTTGATCTTCGACGGGAACGTGAACTTTTTGTCGCTGACCGGGGATTTGGACCTTCCACTTTCGGTGATCTTGAATGGAGACTTCATCGGTTCCAACGCGTTGAACATCACCACCGAGCTCACGATCAACGCCAGTCTACAAATGACCTATCTCGATCTCGAGAGCCCATCAGCACTGGTCACAGTGAACGGCGAAACGGTGACCCAAGTCCGGATGCTCGACGGGCATTTCCACATCACAGGGTTTGGCACCCACGGCAGTTTAATTGATGCCCAGGCGGGGGGGCGGCTTTCGGTCGAAAATGATGGCCGTATCCTCAGCGACGTGACCGGCGGAGCCGGGGATGACATCGTTTGGGGTGACGGCATTTTCGAGGACACGATCGCCCTGGGTGGCGGGCAGGATCACCTCACGATTGGCGGTATCGCCGAGAGCACGATCGTGATGGAGGCCGGCGACGACCTGTTGACCGTACATGGCTTTACACAAGACACTGTCGATCTGGGGAGCGGCGCCGACACACTCACAAACACAGGCACCATCTTGGGCGATGTCATTGGCGGAACCGAAGCCGACACCGTCATCAATTCCGGGGTGATGTTTAACACCGATACCGGAACGGGTGACGATATCGTACACAACTCAGGCACCATCAACCTTCTCTCCACAGATGCGGGGTCGGACACTGTTACCAATGACGATGGCATCCTGACGGCCTTCAACCTCGGCACAGAAGACGACACGTTGATCATGGCGGGTGGGTTGGCCAATGGCACGGGCGGCGCGGGCGCAGACAGCTTTGTCTTTACGGTCGGCGGGGCGAACCTGACGGTCTTTGACTACGAAGACGCCGACATCATCGAAATCGACGGGGCGCTCGGCGCAGGCTACAGCGTGAACGTTCTGAACCCCGACGGTAGCTCTAACGGGATCGGGTTGGCCGACAACAGTATCGGGAACGGGAACAGTCAGGTGCTCGATCTGTTGATCGAAACCTTTTCTTGGGGCGCGCGCATCACGTTCGAGCAATCGGCAACCGGCTTCTCCCTCACCCAAGCGCCGACGACGACCATCACGCTCTACGGCGACGACGCAACCGACTTTTCGCTGAGTGATCTGGTCTTTGTCTGACACGACCGCCCCGGTATAGACGCCAGATTTCATGCACTTGGTGCATTTCGACACATAGACCCCCATGGCAGGCGGGCTATCTTTCTGCGCAAAGGAGAGAGGTCGCCGATGCCCTACACCTGGACCGACAACGACACCCATATCGACCTGCATCTGGAACCCCACCAGTCGCTCACGCCGCGCGGCTTTGTCTGGTTCATGGGGGCCACCTGCGCGCTGATATCCCTGCCGCTGTTCAGCCTTCTGGGCACGGCGACACTTTGGGCGCTTCTGCCGTTTCTGGCCGTGGCAGTAGGGCTGCAATGGGGGTTTCTGAACCGGAACAAGCGGGATCGCTCTGTCCACGAACATCTCAGGATCGATGCCACCACGACCGAGCTGGTCCGCCATAATCCGCGGGCTGCCGATCAAAGCTGGGACTGCAATACCTATTGGGTTCAGGTGAACATGCACGACACCAACCCGCGCATCCCCCATTATGTCACGCTCACCGGCAATGGCCGCGAGGTGGAGCTGGGCGCGTTCCTCACCGAAGAGGAACGGATGAGCCTAAAGGACGAACTCGTCGCGCGGTTCTCAGATCTGCGCCGGGTGCCACCCAGCGGCCCGGCGGCACCCCATGGCGGGGATCAGGCGAGCTGATCTTTGACCATCGGACCCGCGCGGCCAAAATCCATCTGACCGGTGTACTTGCCTTTTAGCACACCCATCACCTTGCCCATGTCGCGGATACTGTCTGCGCCGGTCTCGGAAATGGCGGACGCAATGGCGGCCTTCGTTTCCTCTTCCGACAGCTGACGCGGCAGGTAGTCCTCGATGATCTTGATCTCGGCCAGTTCCTTTTCCGCCAGTTCCAGTCGCCCGCCTTCCTCGTAGGCGCGCGCGCTTTCCTGACGCTGTTTGACCATCTTGCCCAGAATGGCGAGGACGTCGGCCTCGCTCACACCCGCGGCATCGCCATCGGTGCCGGCCCGGGCATCGATATCCTTGTCCTTGATCGCGGCGTTGATCAGACGCAGCGTCGCCAGACGCTCGCTGTCTTTGGCTTTCATCGCCTCTTTCAACCCGGTCGTGATCCGCGTGCGCAAGTCCATGTTTCCATCCCCATGACAGGTCCAACCGTGACGGTTGGCAAGAAGGCGGGCATATAGGCTGCATTGCGGCACGGTGCAAGGCGGCCCGAGCCGTGCCACCCCCCTTGACCCGGGCTGCGCTCTCCAATACCTCCGCGCAAACCGCTGCCCAAGTCGCGCTCACGGGGTAATCGCACATGACAGATATCGGCAAACCAACCGCCTGCCTGGTCCTGGCAGACGGATCGATTTTCTACGGCAAGGGCTTTGGCGCCACGGGCCAGGCCGAGGCCGAATTGTGCTTTAACACCGCCATGACAGGGTATCAGGAGATCATGACCGATCCCTCCTATGCCGGCCAGGTCGTCACCTTTACGTTTCCCCATATTGGCAACACCGGCACCACGACCGAAGACGATGAAACCGCCGATCCCGTCGCGGCAGGGATGGTCGTGAAGTGGGACCCGACCGAGCCGTCGAACTGGCGCGCCATGGGCACCCTGCCCGACTGGCTGGCGCGCAACGGACGTATCGGCATCGGTGGTCTGGACACCCGGCGTCTGACCCGGGCAATCCGCCAACAGGGTGCGCCCCACGTGGCGTTGGCCCATGATCCGGACGGCAATTTCGATATCGAGGCGCTCGTGGCTGCCGCACGCGCCTTTCCGGGGCTGGAAGGCCTCGACCTCGCCAAGGAGGTGACCTGCGCGCAATCCTATCGCTGGGATGAAATGCGTTGGGCCTGGCCCGAGGGCTATACCCGGCAGGAGGCGCCCAAGCACAAGGTCGTCGCGATCGATTACGGCGCAAAGCGCAACATCCTGCGCTGCCTCGCCTCGGCGGGGTGCGATGTGACGGTCATGCCCGCAACGGCCACAGCCGAGGACGTGCTGGCCCTGAACCCCGACGGCGTGTTTCTTTCGAACGGTCCGGGCGATCCGGCGGCAACCGGTGAATATGCCGTTCCGATGATCCAAGGGGTCCTCGATCAGGGCGATATCCCCGTGTTCGGGATCTGCCTCGGGCACCAGATGCTAGCGCTCGCGCTCGGCGCGCAGACGGTCAAGATGAACCACGGCCACCACGGCGCGAACCACCCGGTCAAAGACTACACCACTGGCAAGGTCGAAATCACGTCGATGAACCACGGGTTCACGGTTGATAGCCAGACGTTGCCAGATGGCGTGGAAGAAACCCATGTGAGCCTCTTTGACGGCTCCAATTGCGGCATCCGCCTCAAAGACCGCCCGGTCTTTTCGGTCCAGCACCACCCGGAGGCCAGCCCCGGACCGCAAGACAGCTTTTACCTCTTCGAACGCTTTGCCGAGGCTATGGCAAAGCGCTGATCTCGCGGGCGGGGCGCTGTTAACGTCCCTTTAACCGTGACCGCGCCAAGGTACCCCGTAGCCGGGGGGCTTGATGACGACACGTATGCGACATAGCGACTTTGACGTCGCCACACGCGCCGCGGCCAACACGGGTGGCCACCCACAAGCGCGCCTTGTGCCCGCGACCCCGATTGCCCCGTCCGGCTCTCCATCCCGCGATCTTCTGACATATCTGGTTGAACAGGGGCACCTGCCGCCAGACGGTGCGCGCCGCCTGCGCGCCTTGGCGCGCCGATCATCTGCCCGGGTGGAGGATTTGTTGATCGCGCGGCGCATCCTGAACGGCGAGGCGCTGGCGCGCTGCCTTGCGGATTTCCACGCCGCCACCTACGCCCGGCTCGACCGCCATCCCGCCGATCCCAGACTGATCGAAGCCTATGGCACGGTGGAGGCGCTGCGCGACCGTGTTGTGCCGTGGAAGAGGATCGGCAACACCGTTCTGGTCGCGTGCGAGGATATCCGGGATTTCGACCGCGCGCTGCCGCGTCTGGGGCGCCATTTTGATCGCGTCGCCCCCGCCATTGGCCCCCGTGGGCATGTGCGTGCGGCCATCGCCCACACACGGTCGCGCCCGCTGATCGCGCGTGCAGAAACCCGGACACGCGCCAGCGACAGTTGCCGCACCCTACCGTTTCGGTACCTGCCGCACGCCGCTGTCCTTGTCCTTGGCCTTGTGCTCGGCGCGTTGGTCATGGCCCCTGCGGCCACCTTGGCCGCGCTTGCGATCTGGACGGTATTCACCCTGCTGGCCACCTCGGCGCTGAAGGCCGCAGCGGCATGGCAGACTGCGCGGCATGGGCCGCCGCCCAAGCCCAACGTTGCCGCGCGCGATCTGCCCTTGGCGCAGGTGCCGCAGATTTCCCTCCTCGTGCCGCTCTTTCATGAACGCGACATCGCGGGGCATTTGATCAAACGTCTCAGGCGCATCGACTATCCGCGCGAACGCCTGGATGTGATGCTCGTGATCGAGGCGGGCGACACCACCACGCGCGCCACGTTGGCCGCGACCGATTTGCCTGCCTGGATGCGCGTGATCGACGTGCCCGAAGGCTCCATCCAGACCAAACCGCGTGCGTTGAACTATGCGCTCGATCACTGCAACGGCTCCATCATCGGGGTCTATGACGCCGAAGACGCGCCAGAGCCGGATCAGCTTTTGCGCGTCGCGGCCACATTTGCCACCGCACCCGCCGATGTGGGATGCCTGCAAGGCGTGCTCGATTTCTACAACCCACATCAGAACTGGCTCGCGCGGTGTTTTGCCGTCGAATACGCCAGCTGGTTCCGTGTGATCCTGCCGGGGTATGAAAAGCTGGGACTGGTCCTGCCCTTGGGCGGCACGACCATCTTTTTTCGCCGCGACGTGCTGGAGCATCTGCGCGGATGGGACGCCCACAACGTGACCGAAGACGCAGACCTTGGCGTGCGATTGGCGCGGCACGGCTACCGCACGCAGTTCATCAACTCCACCACCTATGAAGAGGCCAATTGCCGGGCGGTGCCGTGGATCCGGCAACGGTCCCGGTGGCTCAAGGGCTATATCGTGACCTATGCGGTGCACATGCGTCGCCCCCTCGCCTTGCTCCGCGACCTCGGGCCATGGCGGTTCTTTGGGGTGCAGGTCCTGTTTCTGGGCACCATTACACAGTTTACGCTCGCGCCGCTCTTGTGGTCCTTCTGGGCGGCGGCCTTGGGCCTTGGTCATCCCGTAGCCGCCGCACTGCCGGGCTGGGTCTGGCCCGCGATGGTGGTCTTGTTTATCGCGTCCGAGCTTTTGGCGATTGCGATTGGCATGATGGGCGTCGCGGCCACGCGTCACACGCGGCTGGCGCGTTGGGTGCCAACGCTCCATGTCTATTTCCCGCTGGGCTCAGCCGCGATCTACAAGGCCTTTGCCGAAATGCTGTGGAAGCCATTTTACTGGGACAAGACAGCCCACGGGACTGCGCACGCACCAACATCCAGCTCCGCCGCGGACCCTTAGGCCGCCGCGCAGCACTCGGCGCTCCGGTTACTCTGCCGCGTCGAATTTCAGCCGGGTCACAAAGGCCTGACTCAGATGGCCTTTGAGCGCGGCACTGGCGGCCGTTCCGTCGCGCGCAACGAGAGCGTCGACGAGCGCCTGATGTTCCTGCAGCGCCACCGCCCCGCGTCCTTCGACAGCCAGCGAGGTCGTGGCCAACAGCGCCATCGAGCGGTGCACGAGATCGAGTTGCTGGATCAGGAACCGGTTGTGCGAGGCAAGATGCACCTGCTTGTGAAACCGCCGGTTCGATTGCGACAGGGCCAGCGGATCGTCAACGAGGCGGAAATCATCGTCGACCATCTCCTGCAGCACGCGCAACTCCTCTGGCGTGGCGTGTTGCGCCGCAAGTTGCGCGGCCAACCCTTCCAACTCGGCGCGCACGATATACAGTTCTGCCATCTGGTTGTGATCAAGTGACGCGACGATGAGTGAGCGCCCGTCCCGCGTCAAAAGCGATTGCGTCTCCAACCGCTGCAACGCCTCGCGAATGGGTGTGCGCGACACGCCAAAACGGTCTGCCAGCTCACTCTCGACCAGCCGGTCGCCCGGTTTGTAGACGCCAAGGTCGATCGCTTCGAGGATGAGGGTATATGCATCCCGCACGGGGGTTTTGACGTCCATCGTAATCACGCGCTGTTTCGATCCGCATATCGTTGCCTGTGACAGGCGATGTGTCAATCCAGCCTTGCAGGTTGCGAGCCATCGCGCGCCGGGCTAGGCACGACACGATGACAGCCGGTGCCCCACCCATCACGCCCAGTCCCGCCGCGCCCGATGATGACCGGGCCACCCCGCCGGATTTCGCCCATGTCACCACGTGGATCTTTGATCTCGACAACACGCTCTACCATCCGTCGGCGCGGCTGTTTGATCAGATCGAAGACAAGATGCGCCGCTATATCACGAGCAGCCTGGGTATCTCTCTGGCGCAGGCCGATGCCCTGCGTGCCGAATACTGGGCGCAATACGGCACAACGCTCGCCGGGCTGATCGCCCATCACCAGATCGACCCGATGCATTTTCTGGACGATGTGCACGACATCGACATGACTGTCCTGCCTCCCGACGCAAGCCTTGCTGCCGCGATTGCGGCCCTTCCCGGACGGCGGATCATCCACACGAACGGCGATGCGCGCTATGCCGAACGCGTCTTGGCCGCGCGTGGGCTGGATGCGCTATTCGACGCGATCTACGGGATCGAACACACCGGATTTGTGCCCAAACCCGCGGCATCGGCCTATGACGACATCCACGCGCGCGACGGCTTCGACCCCACCCGCGCCGCGATGTTCGAGGATGAGGCCCGCAACCTGATCGAACCGCACGCCCGCGGCATGCGCACCGTATTGGTCCATGACCGGTCCCCCCGCGGCCCGCATGTGGATTGGCACACGCAGGATCTCCACGGCTTTTTGTCGCAATTGGCGCAGCCCGATTGGTCCGCGCGTCCCGGACACTTATCTGAAACCCATGGATCGCATGACACCTGATATTCTGATCGTCGGCGGCGGCGTGGCGGGTCTGACGGCTGCGGCGGCCTTTGGGACGGCGGGCTTTGACGTGATCTGCGTTGATCCCGCGCCCCCGGTGACCGAGCGCGACGCCGACGGCGCCGATCTGCGCACGACGGCCTTTTTGCAACCGGCACAGGCGTTCTTGCAGCGCGCCGGCGTCTGGGAACACATGGCCCCCCATGCGACCGCGCTATCCGTGATGCGGATCGTCGATGCCGGCGGTGCCGACCCCACCCCCCGCGTCACGCGCGATTTCGATAGCACCGACATTTCGGACGCGCCGTTTGGCTATAATCTGCCCAACTGGCTGATCCGCCGAACCCTGCTCGACCGCATTGCGGAGTTGGAGAATGTGGGCTTTCGTCCCGGCACAGCGCTCAGCGATCTGGTCGCCCGCTCGCATGAGGCGCGCGCACGGCTCAGCGATGGAACGCAGGTCGCGCCCCGCCTGATCATCGCCGCCGATGGGCGCAACTCCCCCTGCCGTGCGGCGCTGGGTGTGGGCGTGCGCAAGTTCGAGTTTGGCCAGCGCGCGATCACCTTTGCCGTCAGCCATGACCAGCCCCACGACAATATCTCGACCGAGGTTCACCGCACCGGTGGCCCCTTCACCCTTGTGCCCCTGCCCGACCATGACGGGCGCCCGTCCTCAGCCGTTGTCTGGATGGAGACCGAGGCTAACGCGCAGGCGCTTTTGGATTTGGACGTGACCGCCTTCGAGGCCGCGGCCACCGCCCGCAGCGGCGCCGTGCAAGGGGCACTGACGCTCGCCACGCGTCGCACGTCCTGGCCCATCATCAGCCAGATCGCGGACCGGTTTTACGGCCCCAGGACTGCGCTCGTGGCCGAGGCCGCGCATGTGGTGCCCCCGATCGGGGCCCAAGGATTGAATATGAGCCTCGGCGATCTGGATGACCTGTTGACCCGCGCAACGGCGTCGCCCGACACCCTCGGTGACGCGCCGATGCTGGAGGCCTACCACGCCGCCCGTTACGGCGAGGTCCGCACCCGTGTTCTGGGGGTCAGCGCCTTGAACAAGGCATCCATGTCAGCCCCACGACCCATCCGCGATGCGCGTGCGCTCGGGCTCAAGCTGCTTCACGGCATTGCGCCTGTGCGCCGCTCACTCATGCGGTTGGGCCTCGGCGGTGTTGATCAGGGCCGATAGCGGCCCTTCCAACCGCTCTTCCGTCAGCAAGACGTTGGATTCGATGTCGCCCACGCCGGGCAGCGTCATGATCCGGCGACGCAGGACCCGTTCGAAATCCGCCAGATCACGCGCCACGACCCGGACGCGGTAGTCGTAAAGTCCTAAGACGTGTTCGACGCTCTGCACCTCGGGGATGGCGGTGATGGCGTATTCGAAATCCTCCAGACTGACCCGGCCCCGCGTGGCAAGCTTGATGCCCAGAAAGACTGTCACCCCAAAGCCCAAGGCCGCCAGATCAAGGTCGAGCCGCGCCCCCGCCCAAACCCCCGACGCGCGCAATCGCTGCATACGCCGCCACGTGGCGGGCTGGCTCAGCCCCACCCGGCGGCCCACATCTGCGGCGCCCAGAGTCGCGTCCGCTTGCAGGATCTTGAGAATGCGAAGATCGAGGGAGTCCACCGTCACAGCGGCACGCCCTGCGCGGCGTGCACGGCAGAGACCTGCATCAGCGCCTCGATCTCTGCGATGTGGGGCAGTGTGAGGATCTGATCGCGGTAGAGCGATTGGTAGTGTGCCATGTCACGGGCCAGGATCGACAGCCGCACGTCCACACGACCCAGGAAGGTCTGAACCTCGACCACCTCGGGCACCGCGCGCGAGGCGGCGATGAATTCGTCAAAGGCACGCGGCTGCGTCTTGTCGAGCGTGATCCGCAAAGACACCTCGACAGCATAGCCCAGCGCCTTCCAGTCGATGACACCCCGCACCCCGCGCAGGACACCGCCCTCGCGCATCCGTTCGAGCCTGCGCGCCACCGTCGCGGTCGGCACCCGCGCACGATCCGCCAGCGCCGACGCGCCAAGCTCTGGGTCGTCCTGAAGATAGCGCAGCAATCGGCGATCTGTGTCATCAAGCATGACCAAACGCATACTTTGGCAGTCTGCGAATGAAAAGATCATACATGGGGCAATTTCCGACGGTGGAACCCCAGACTTTTGCGCGTTGCCCAGCTACACCCCAGTCAGATCATACATCCAACGGGAGACGGACATGCGCGTTTACTACGACCGCGATTGCGACATTAACCTGATCAAGGACAAGAAAGTGGCCATTCTGGGCTATGGCTCCCAAGGCCACGCCCACGCGCTGAACCTGCGCGACTCGGGCGCCAAAAACCTTGTCGTGGCCCTGCGCGACGGCTCGCCCTCGGCCAAGAAAGCCGAAGGTGAAGGCCTGAAAGTCATGGGTATCGCGGAAGCTGCGGCTTGGTGTGACGTGATGATGTTCACCATGCCCGACGAACTGCAGGCCGAAACCTACAAGAAATACGTCCACGACAACATCAAGCCCGGTGCCGCGATCGCGTTCGCCCACGGCCTGAACGTGCACTTCGGCCTGATTGAGCCCAAGGAAGGCGTCGACGTCATCATGATGGCCCCCAAAGGCCCCGGCCACACGGTGCGCGGTGAATACGTCAAAGGCGGCGGCGTGCCCTGCCTTGTAGCCGTCGACAACGACGCGTCGGGCAAAGCGCTGGAAATCGGTCTGTCCTACTGCTCGGCCATCGGTGGCGGTCGTTCGGGCATCATCGAGACGAACTTCCGCGAAGAGTGTGAAACCGACCTGTTCGGCGAACAGGCCGTTCTGTGTGGTGGTCTGGTCGAACTGATCCGTTGCGGGTTCGAGACGCTGGTCGAAGCGGGCTATGCGCCCGAGATGGCCTATTTCGAGTGTCTGCACGAAGTAAAGCTGATCGTGGACCTGATCTACGAAGGCGGCATCGCGAACATGGACTACTCGATCTCGAACACGGCGGAATACGGCCAGTACGTGACCGGCCCGCGCATCCTGAACTACGACGAAACCAAAGCCCGGATGAAAGACGTTCTGTCCGACATCCAACAAGGCAAGTTCGTGCGTGACTTCATGCTGGAAAACGCCGTGGGTCAGCCCACGATCAAGGCCGCACGTCGCGCAAACGACGAGCACATGATCGAAGAGACCGGCGAGAAACTGCGCGCGATGATGCCGTGGATTTCGGCGGGCAAGATGGTCGACAAGACCAAGAACTAAGTGCCACACACACAAACGGCGCCGCGATATGCGGCGCCGTTTTTCTTTGAGATCATCAGGCCTTAGGGCGCCTGACGGTCACTCGGCGCATCCACAGCCAGAGAGCTTTTGGGGATGCTGTTGTCTTCTTTGCGCTCTTCGGTGGCGCGCTTGGACCATTGGGCCCAGCCGATCACCAGAAAAAAGGTCGCGAGCGGGAGGATCCACACGAGGGGATATTCCATTTGTTCGTCTCCTTGCAGTGTTTCAATTGCGGACGTCACCGGACCAACGAAGGGGCATAGCATGGGTTCCCAAGCCAACGCTCACTCCGCCGTGATGGTCCTGATCCTGGGCATCACCTGGGGATCGACCTTTCTGGTCACCGAAATCGCCCTTGCGGGGATGACGCCCTTTTGGCTGGCCGCCGGGCGCCAGATTATCGGCGCGGTGGTGATGTGTTCAGTCTGGGCGGTCATCGGCGGCAAGATACGCAAAGCCGATGACGGTCTGGCCCGGTGGCCCTTCCTCTTGGTGGCGGGCATCACATCGAGCGCGCTGCCCTTTGCCCTTTTGGCCTGGGGCCAGCAATTTGTGACATCGGGTTTTGCGGGCGTGTCCATGGCCGCGGTCGCCCTGATCGTGTTGCCCTTGGCCCATGTCTTCGTACCCGGCGAACGCGCAGGCCCCCGGCGCGTGGCGGGTTTCGTGATCGGCTTCATCGGCGTCTGCGTCCTGCTCGGGGCGCGGGCCTTTGACAGCTCTGGCGCGGCGATGGAGGGCTGGGGTCGCATGGCCTGTCTGGGTGCGGCCACGTGTTACGCGGTGTCATCGGTCCTGTTGCGCCGCTGTCCCCCAATCGACCCGGTCGCCATGGCCAGCGTGCTGATCGTCGTGGGCGCAAGCGTTGCGACAGTGGTGGCCTTTGTCATCGAAGGCTGGCCTGAAATGCCCGAAGGTCCTGCCTTGCTCGCCTTGGTGGGGCTGGGCCTGATCCCCACGGCCGCGGCCAATTTCTTGCGCGTCTTTGTCATTCGCACGGCGGGGCCGGTCTTCATGTCCATCACGAACTACATCGTGCCGGTCTGGTCCGTCGCCATGGGCGCATGGATATTGAACGAACCTGTGCCCGGCACCATGGGCGTTGCTGTTGTGCTTATCCTTGCAGGGGTCGCCCTGTCGCAATCGCGCGCTCTTCTGGGCCTGATCCGGCGCGGTTAAAGCGTCTCCCGCGCCATCGTCAGCGCGTGCACCGTATCGCGCACATCGTGAACACGCAGGATTTGTGCACCTTTCTGGGCGGCAATCAACGCCACCCCGACCGATCCCGCACCGCGCGCGTCCGCCCGATCCTCTCCGGTGAGGGTGCCGATAAACCGCTTGCGCGAGGCCCCCAGCAGCAAGACACAGCCCAACCCGTGAAACACGGCCAAATCGCGCAGTAGCGCAAGGTTGTGATCGAGCGTTTTGCCAAAGCCGATACCCGGGTCGACGATGATCCGGTCGCGGGGGATGCCCGCGGCCTCGGCCCGGGTCACCGCATCCTCAAGCCAGTCATACACATCAAGGACGACATCGTCGTAATGCGGGTCGGCCTGCATGGTCTTGGGGTCGCCTTGGGCGTGCATGATGCAGACGGGTGCTGCGCTTTCTGCCACCACACGCGCCATATCGGCATCGAAGGTCAGCCCTGAGACGTCGTTGACGATGGCCGCACCCGCGTTCAGGGCCGCGGTCGCCACGGGGGCCTTGCGGGTGTCGATGGATTTGGGCACCGCCACTGCCTTCAACGCCTCAAGCACGGGCCGCGTGCGCGCGATCTCTTCCTCTGCGGGGACAAAATCGGCGCCGGGTCGCGTGCTCTCCCCCCCGATATCGAGGATTTCGGCCCCTTCGTCCCGCATACGGGTGGCCTGATCAATCGCGGCGTCCCGGCCCAGAAACGCACCTCCATCGGAAAAGCTGTCGGGCGTCACATTGAGGATGCCCATCACGCGCGGCGCGTCCCATGACAGCCCCGCCAAATCCGAGCGAGGACGCGTGAGCCGGTCAAAGGCCTCGGACGGGATCGCGTCTGCCGCGATCCGGCGGCGACCATGGCGGGTGATCTCTTCGACCTCCGTGAACCGCGCCCAGCCCCCGGCGAGGGGCGCGGCCATCGACGCAGGGCGATCCAGGAGGATGGGTCGGTAGACCCGTGTCATAGACTGTTCTGATCGGTGGGGATGATGCGCAGGCCGTTGACCTGCGCCTTTTGGTCCCCGCCCGGGCCGGCATCACCGATCAACCAATGGGCATCTGCCCCCATCTCTTCGGCGAACCAGACGGACAGCGCGAGCGCATCCATTTCACCGGCTTGTGGCCCTTCGACAGCGTCGAGCACGACCTTCGAGGGCGCCCAGACGCTGATCTGACCGTGGCGCATGCCCCAATCCAACTCGGTCCGGGTGCCCACGACCACGCATCGGCGGTCCCGGGCGGCGAGCCGCCATGCGTTCTGCTCAATGGCCAAGAGGTCGATACGCCGTTGCGCCATCGCAGCGGCCACCTGCGGCGCGGGCTCAGACGGGGCATCCACCGTCAAGATCACAGGGCGGTCCGACTGCGCCAGTTGATCGACCCAGCCCGTGAGATTGTCATGGGCAATCGCGGCATTGGTCAGGTGCACCACCCGGGGCTGCGGGGTGGCATCCACGGCGTGCAAGGCCCGGTGGCGGCGGCTGCGCACGATCTCGACACCCAGCGTGCCGGGGCCGCGATCAAGCTTTTCAATTCGCACGAAGACGCGCATCGCCTGCGGTTCGGCCAAAATCCGTTCCGCAATGCGTTCGGCCAGCGTTTCCAACAGGTTTAGCCGCTCGGCCGCCAAACCCTCCTCAATGGCCTCGGTCACGCGGTCATAGGACAGGATACGGTCCACATCGTCATCAAGGTCATCGGGCAGAGGCGCGATTTCGACAACGATGTTGAAACGCACGCGCTGGGTGACACCGCGTTCGGCCTGAAATGCTCCGATTTCGACATCCACGACGTGATCGCGCACGGAAATCCTGTCCCGTGGATCCGGCTCGGTCGCTTGGGAGCGCTCTGCCGGGTGGGCAAAGGCAAGGCGGATTTCGTCAGACATGATCAGGTCCCGAGATCAAAGAAGCCCCTTGGTGATGGCACGATTGACCCGGGAACACGACGGCACAAACCGCCGCGCCGTGCCGCGTTTCCGACACTGCAGCGCCGGATCAGCTTTTGCGGTAGAAGCGGTGTACACCAATGGTTGCCGTGTGCTTGAACACCCGAGCCCAACGCGGGTTGACCGCGGTTGTGTGGTAGAACAGCGCCCCATTGGTCAAACCGGTCGACCCCTCGGCCATCGCCAGCCGCGCGACCTTGCCCACCGCCTCGTAGGCGCGGGGCTCCGCGATCACCTCGGCAATGCCGTCGCAGGTGTATGTGAACTGACACTGGTACTTCTTGCCGGTGCCCTGATTGACCACGGAACAGATCGAATTCGGGAAGCTGCGCGATCGAACACGGTTCAGGATCACTTCGGCCACGGCGAACTGGCCTTTGATGGTCTCACCACGGGCCTCGAAATACAGAGCCTCGCTCAGGCAGCGCCACTCATCGCCCCCTTGGATCGACGGCTGGGCCGCCAACCACGCCCGGTCGAATTGAATTTCCGAGGACGTGCGGCGCGCCTTGGATTTCGCCAACAGCTCTTCAACAGAGCGGTCATCCAGCAGCGCCAGCTGTTCGGTTTCAAACTGCACCGCCTGGCCCAGAACATCGGCCCCGGTTTGCGCGAAGACGCCGGTTGCAGCCAGCACGGCCGCCGCAACGGCAGAAATAAAACGTCGAGTCATTCTAACTCCATCCATCACAAGGGGTCAGGCGATCCCAACCTCCGTTTCAGCGCGCGGCATATGGCATCAAAGACACATCGTCCACCCACCCGCCCCCGGCGGCAGGAAACCGCTGGAAGTCAGGGTGCATTTACGGGGTGCAGCGGGGCGGTGTTCGGGCGTCAGGCGCCGGATGCGCGGGCGTCGGACAGCGCGATTTGGGCCGCCGCAAGACGCGCGCCGGGCACCCGGAACGGAGAGCACGACACATAGGTAAAGCCTGCAGCCCGGCACATGCGGATCGCCTCGGGGTCGCCGCCATGCTCCCCGCAGATCGACAGCACGATTTCTGGGCGCGCTGCCTTGCCGCGCTCAGCCCCCATAGTGAGCAGCTCGCCCACACCATCAGTGTCGAGAGTGTTGAACGGATCTTCGGGGTAGACGCCCTGCTGGACATAGGCCGACATAAACCGGCCCGCGTCGTCACGGCTCAGACCATAGGTCATCTGCGTCAAGTCATTGGTTCCAAAGCTTAAAAAAGACGTGTGCGGCGCGATATCACCGGCGCGCAAGGCCGCGCGCGGTGTCTCGACCATCACACCGATGGAATAGCTGACGGCCTGTCCGCTCTCTGCACGGACGGCGGCGGCCACCGCATCGATGCGTTTGCGCACCAACTCAACCTCGCGGCGTGCCGTCACGAGCGGGATCATGATTTCGGGGGCCACATCGCCCACGGCAATCGCGGCCTCCAGCAGGGCGCGCACCTGCATGTCGTAGATCTCTGGCACTGTGATGCCCAACCGCACGCCCCGCATCCCAAGCATGGGATTGTATTCGGACATGGCGCGCACGCGTTCGGTCACTTCGCTCACGGGCAGGTTCAGCGCCGCGGCGAGATCGCGAAGCCCGGCCTTGTCGGATGGTAGGAATTCGTGAAGCGGCGGATCGAGAAGGCGCACGCAGACCGGGCGGCCCACCATGATTCGGTAGACCTTTTCGAAATCCGCGCGTTGCATCGGCAAAAGCCGCTCCAGAACCGCGGCGCGATCCTCGGACGTGTCGGCAAAGATCATCTCGCGCATGACGGTCAGACGCTCTGCCTCGAAGAACATGTGCTCGGTCCGGCACAGGCCGATCCCGTCGGCTGAAAAGCCCGCCGCGCGCTGCGTCTCTTCGGGGGTGTCGGCATTGGCGCGGACCCCGATATCGCGGAAGGTATCGGCCCAGTCCAGCAGCGTGGTGACCGCCTCCCCAAGGCCCGCTTCCTTCAGCGCAACGGCGCCTGCGATCACATCGCCCAACGTCCCGTCCAGCGTGATCCAGTCGCCTTCTTGGAACGTGCGTCCATCCGCGGTCATCCGGCGGCGCGTGTCGTCAACGCTCAATTCCGAGGCGCCCACCACGCATGGCAGGCCCAGACCGCGCCCGATCACCGCCGCGTGGCTGGTGATGCCGCCGCGTTCCGTCAACACGCCTGAGGCCGCGTGCATACCGCGAATGTCTTCGGGTCCCGTTTCCCGCCGCACGAGGATGCAGGGCTCCCCCCGCGCGTGGCTGGCCTGCGCGTCTTGCGACGAAAACACGATGCGCCCCGCCGCAGCACCCGGGCTCGCGCCGATGCCCCGGGTGATGACATCGCGCGAAACACCCGGCGCGATCTGACGGTGCAGAAGCTCGGACAGCGCGCGCGGTTCGATCCGCTGCACGGCCTCGGCGCGTTCGATGACGCCGTCCTCGGCCAAATCAACGGCGATCCGGACAGACGCGCGCGCGGACCGCGACAGGCGCACGGCGTCGAGGATCGCCAATTCGCCGTCCTCGATCGTGAATTCAATCTGCATCTCTTCGCGCAGACGCTTGCGGGCAAGGTCGCCAAAGCCCAGCAACGCCGAGAACACCTCCGGCGCGCAGTCTTCGAGCGACGCGCCCCGCGCATCCTTGGTCAGGTAGAGCGCCCCACCCTTGGCGGTCAGCGCCTCGCGCCCTTGGCTCTGGGCCAGATACCGCCCCGTGATCTGGGGTGCACCGGTGTCGGCATCGACGAACTGGATCACGCCCGACCCGCTTTCGCCGTGCCCCACGCCCAGCGCCATCGCCTGCACCACGAGGCCAAGGCCCGCATCGGCGGGGGCTCCTTGCGCCTGCCGCAACAGACGGGCGGTCGTCCCCTCCCACGCGCGGGCCATGGCGCGTAGCACCGCCTGCAACTGATCGGCCTGATCTTGCGGGAACGGCTCTTCTGCCTCGGCCTCATAGGCTTCGAGCGCGCGCGCCATCGCGGCGCGGTCCATAACGTCAGGCAGGGGAAACGCATCTGCATCAAGCCGTGCGACGTGGATCGCGTAAGCCTGAATGAACCGCAGATAAAGCGCGATCGCGGCCTCTTCGCCCACGGTGGGGGCCATCGCGTCGACCCGCGCATCCGACATCCCGATATTGAGGATCGCACCCGGACCGCCCCAATCCGCATGCTCGGACGAAGGGCGCACGGACAACAGCGGCGCGCCGTCGAACACCGACAGGATCGCGGCAAGATCGGGCATGGTGCCCTCGGCGATTCCGCGCACGGTGTCAAAGCCAAGAGCCACCGTCGTCGGCACCGGCATGTCCAGCCGGATCAGCCGTTGCAGGCATTTGGCCCGCCCACCATGCCAATCCGCGCGCATCCGCGCGGTGGGGTTGATCGGAATTATATCTGTAATCTTAGGTTCTTGCTGCACTGCGGCGTCCCTCCGCTGCGCGCAGCTTACGATTTAATCGATTCGGCGCAAGCGTGGTGAAACCTTAGCCTTCTACGCGGGTCAGATCAGCCACCTGACCAATGGTCGAGCGGATACGGCTGAGAAGGTTCAGACGGTTGCGGCGCACGATCTCGGCGTCAGCGTTGATTTTGACTGCCTCGAAGAACGCATCAATCGGCCCCCGCAACCCGGCCATGGCCGCCATCGCGCGCGCAAAGTCCTCGGCCTTCATGGCTGGCGTGATCTCGGCCTCGGCCTGATCGAGTGCTGCAAAGAGCGCGCGTTCCACGTCGCTGTCGGCAAATTTCACATCTGCGCCGTAGGAGTATTCGACGCCGTCCTTCTCCTCGGCCTGGGTCAGGATGTTGTTGGCGCGTTTGAACCCCTGGACGAGGTTTTCGCCATCCTCGGTATTAAGGAAGGCTTGCAACGCCTTGGCCCGTTTCGCAACCGATGAAAAATCACTTTGGAGATCCTCGGTAACCGCTTCGAGAACGTCAATCTGAATACCTTGCGCGCGTAGCATGACCTTGAAGCGGTCATTCAAAAACCG
>JBCBFU010000029.1:0-36399 GCA_038527375.1 Pseudomonadota bacterium
CGCAAGCGCCCACGCCGTTGACCGACGAAGTCATTCAGGAGGTGGTCGCGCTCGAGGTCGATCTGGCTGCGATCCGCTCGGACCTCTTTG
Source organism: Pseudomonadota bacterium (assembly GCA_038527375.1). Lineage (GTDB taxonomy): Bacteria > Pseudomonadota > Alphaproteobacteria > Rhodobacterales > Rhodobacteraceae > Shimia_B. The sequence continues at coordinate 91 of JBCBFU010000029.1, forward strand.
CGCAGCTTGAACCGTTCATCCTGCTGACCTTCATCGCCTATGCGGTCAATCTGCTGCTGATCAGCACCCCCCTTAAACGCGCGTTCCAAGAGGGCGCGCTGGCCACCAGCAACATGCTGACCTTATGTTTTTCGGTGATCCTGTGCGCGGCCTTCGCCCTGATCTTCTTCACCCAGTTTCAGCAACTGGTGGACGGCTATGTCACGACGCTGTTGGCGGTCAGCGGCATTGAGACATCGAGCATCGAACAGGCCGTCACCCTGTCGGCGCTCGTCCAGACCGGGCTGTCACAACAAGGCATCTCAGGGTTGCTCAGCGCGCTGTTGCAGCAAGGTGGGCTTGTTCTGGTGCTGGCCCTGATCCTGCAAAAGATGCTGCCCAGCCTGATGGGCACGGGTGAGGCCAAGAAACCGTCTGACCCAGACACATGAAGGCGCTGGCGTGGAACATCGGCTTTGGCGGGTTGGGGCGCGCGGCATCGTTCTGGCCCGATGGCGGGGCCTTTGGCCGGCCGTCATCCCGGGCCGAGGTTTCGGGAAACGTGGCTGGCATCATCGCCACGCTGCGCGCGGTTGATGCCGACATCCTGCTTCTGCAAGAGGTCTCGCGCGGTGGGCTTCTCAGCCGGGGGGTGGATATCATGGCCGCGCTCACCGAGGCGTTTCCGGGCCATTGCGCAAGCTTTCAACATGACGCCAGCCTCGGGGTGCTGGGGCTGAACTGGCCCCTGTCCCACGGCAAAGCGACACTGACAAAGGACCCCCACAGCCTGTGCGCACCAGGGGCAAACGGCCCAGCCGACACGCGGTACTACGGCGTTTTGACCAAACACCACGGCAGTCTGACGGTGAAGCTCGATACACCCGATCTGGTCGTGGCGAATGTCCACCTTGATCCCTACGGCGCCGATGCAGAGGCCAAGCTGGCCGGTGCCCGGGCCGCCTTGAATGCGGCGCGCGACCGAGCCGCCAAACACGTGCTGTGCGGCGGCGATTTCAACATGCTGTTGGCGCCCACGATCTGGGAGCACACCCGCCCGGCATCCGAGATCGCGTGGGCGGTGCCCTTTGGACCCGACGGGTTGCCGGGTGACATGGTGCTGCATGTGGACCCCACCGTGCCGACCAACCGATCGCTCGACGCGCCGTTTCAGGCGGGCACATCGCATCAGACCGTGATCGACGGCTTCACCAGTGGCCCCGGTATCGCTGTCACCGCAATTCGCACGCTCGACCTTGGCTTTGCTCATAGCGATCACAATCCGGTCGTGATCGAGTTCGACCTCAAGGGCTCAGATCAATAGACCGGCCGCGCCTTCGTGCCGCAACAGCGCCACTTTGCTTTCGACGCCGCCTGCGCCCGAAAACCCGCCCAGCCCCTGCGCACCCAAGACCCGGTGGCAGGGCACGATGATCGGCAACCGGTTCGCGCCGCAGGCCTGACCGATGGCCTGCGCGGACACCCCGAGTTCCTGAGCCAGATCGCCATATGTCCGCGTGTCGCCCAAGGGAATGTTGATCAACACATTCTGGAAAACCGCCTGAAACTCCCCCGGTCCCAGCCGCAGGGGCAGATCAAAGACGGTGAGCACCCCGGCAAAGTAATCAGCAAGCTGGCTGGCGGCCTCGTGCAAGACGGCGGGGGAGGCCGCGGCCAACGCTGGCCCCGTTCCCCAACTGATACCCGTCAACATGCCATCCTCTGCCGTCAGGCAGAGCGGCCCGACCGGGGACTGGATGCCCGCTTGATCGCGATGGGATGTGTCAGCCATGCCCAACCTTGGACCAGCACGTCCAGCCGGGCAACTGGCGAAACCGTCAGGGCGCAGCGAACTCCGGCAAGACCTCTTCCGCCAGACGGTGCAGCGTTTCGTCCATATCCGCGTTGTTCAGACCCAGATTGATCGCCACGTGGTTCACGCCCAACGCCTCGATCTCCTTGAGATAGCGCAGCAGAAAGTCGGTCCCGCAGGCAAAGCCCAGATGGATCGGGCGCGGCGGCATCGCAGCGCGGGGCATCAGATCGACGTAAAGCGATTGCATCACAGGCTTGTCGCCCTGTCCCGCCGCAGCCACGCGCGCGCGGTAGTCGGTCACAACCTTGGCCTGCATGGCCGCGTTGCGCGGATAGGTGATCCAGCCATCGCCGTGGGCCGCGCCCCAATCAGGGCTTTGCCGGGCGCCGCCGGTGATCAACATCGGCACACGCCCGGCGGTTGGTTTGGGCAGCATGTCCATACGTCCGTTCAGGCGGCCATGTTGCCCTGTATAGTCGGGCCAATCTGAATGGCTGGCGCGGATATAGGCCATCGCATCGCGGAACCGTTCGCCGCGGGTCTCGTAGTCTGCGGCCAGCGCCGGGTACTCTTCGGGGCGGTCGCCCGAGGCCACACCCAAGAGCATGCGCCCACCGGACAATTGATCCACCGTCGCCACCGATTTTGCCACATGGGCCGGATGGCGCAGGGGCAGGATGATGCTGGCCACGCCCAACGCAATCCGCTCGGTCCCCACAGCCAGCGCACCCAGATAGGTAAAGGGGTCAAAGGTCTGACCCACATCCCCAAAGCTCGGCACGTTGAACGGGATGTCGCGCAGCCAGATCGCGGCAAAGCCCAGCCGGTCGGCCAATTGAATGCGCGCCAGATGCTGATCGAGCGTCGGCAGCTCCATCGGAGGCACGGCCTCCAACGGAGCGACCAAACCAATGCTCAAACGGCCCGGGCGAAAGACCTCGCCATAGGCCCGGTTGATCGGCGCAAACGCCAAGCCCTTAGCTCAGCGCCGTGTCGCAGCGACCGCAGACACCGGGATGGGCATGCGTGCCCACATCAGGCAGGATCTTCCAGCATCGCTGGCATTTCTCGCCCGTCGCATGGCGGAAGACGACGCCGATCCCGGCTGAATCCTCCAGCGTGAATGCCCCCTTGGGCGCCTCACCCGCATGGACCGCGATGTCAGAGGTGATGCACATATCCTCGAAGGGGACATCTTGCAGCGTGGCGGCGGTGTCGGCGTCCACATAGACCTCTGGCGCGGCCTCAAGGCTGGCACCGATGGTTTTCTCCCGACGCTCGACCTCCAGCGCGCCGGTCACGACGCGGCGCACCTTGCGGATGGTCGCCCACTTGGCAGCCAGCGCATCGTCGCGCCAATCGGCGGGGGTCTCGGGGATGTCCGTCAGGTGGATAGAGCCTTCGCCGCCCGACCGTTCCAGCCAAACCTCCTCCATCGTGAAGACGAGGATGGGTGCGAGCCACGCGTTCAGCCGTTCCAGCACGAGCGACAAGACCTTGCGCGCCGCGCGCCGGCGATCCGTGTCCCCGTCGCAGTACAGCGCGTCCTTGCGGATGTCGAAATAGAAGGCCGACAAGTCGACGGTCGCAAAGTTGAACACGGCCTGGAACACACCCTGGAAGTCGAACTTGGCGTAGCCATCGCGCACATGGATGTCGAGTTCGGCCAGACGGTGCAGGACCCAGCGTTCCAGCTCCGGCATGTCGGCCACGGCCATGTCACCACCGCCATCGGCCACGTTGCCCAGCAGATAGCGGAAGGTGTTGCGCAGCCGGCGATAGCTGTCAGCGACACCTTTCAGGATTTCCGGCCCGATCCGTTGATCGGCGGTATAGTCGGTCTGGGCCACCCACAGGCGCAGGATATCTGCGCCGTATTGTTTGACGACCTCGTCAGGAACGATGGTGTTGCCGATGGATTTGGACATCTTCATGCCCTTCTCATCCAGCGTGAACCCGTGCGTGACCACGTTGCGGTAGGGTGCGCGACCCGTGGTGCCGACCGATTGCAACAGCGAGGAGTGGAACCACCCACGGTGCTGATCGGTGCCTTCCATGTAGACATCCGCGATGCCGTCATCGGTCCCGTCTTCGCGGTCGCGCAAGGTGAAGGCGTGGGTGGAGCCTGAGTCGAACCAGACGTCGAGGATGTCCATGACCTGATCGTAGTCGTCGGGGTTCACGATCCCGCCCAGGAACCGCGCCTTCGCGCCGTCCTCGTACCACGCATCCGCGCCTTCGGCCTCAAACGCCTCGGCGATGCGGGCGTTCACATCCGCGTTGCGCAGCAGGAAGTCCGCATCTGTGGGCAGCGCGCCCTTCTTGGTGAAGCAGGTCAGCGGCACGCCCCACGCACGCTGGCGCGACAGCACCCAATCGGGGCGGCTTTCCATCATGGAATAGAGCCGGTTGCGGCCCGCCTGCGGCGTCCAGTTGACGTTGTCGATCTCGGTCAACGCGCGCTCACGGATCGTGGTGCCGTGCATGTCCTGACCGTCGCCCACGGGCTTGTCGATCGCAGCAAACCATTGCGGCGTGTTGCGGTAGATCACTGGCGCCTTCGACCGCCACGAATGCGGATAGCTGTGCTTGATCTTGCCGCGCGCCAACAGCCCGCCGACCTCGACCAGCTTGTCGATGATGGCTTTGTTCGCATCACCCTCACCGCCCTTGCGGGACAGGATATACTTGCCGCCAAAGAACGGAAGGCTCTCCCGGAAGGAGCCGTCATCCATGACGTTGTAGGTGATGACCTGCTCGAGCATGCCCAGATCGCGGTAAAGCTCGTATTCCTCCATCCCATGGGACGGGGCGCAATGGACGAACCCGGTGCCTTCGGTGTCGGTCACGAACTCTGCGGCGCGGAAATCGCGCAGGTCGTCCCATTCGCCATTGGCACCTTCGGCCCCGGCAAGCGGGTGTTGCAGGCGAATGTCCTTCAATTCTTCGGTCGAGACGTCGCGGAGGCGCGTATACTGCCCCTCCTCCAGCCGCGCGCGCCCGAAGACGTCTTCGGCCAGATTGTCCGCCAACAGGTAGCGATCCCCGACCGAGGCCCAGCATTCGTCCGGCGTGCCCGTCACCTCGTAAAGGCCGTAGGAGATACCCTCGCCATACACGACCGCCTTGTTGGACGGCATGGTCCAGGGCGTCGTCGTCCAGATGACGACATAGGCGCCTTCAAGATCGGTCTGTTTTTCGATGATGGCGTCCAGTGCACCCGCCAGATCCCCATCCGCCGGCATCGGATGCGCGGACACCTGTGCGTCCACGTAGGCGACCTTGAACTTCACCCAAACAGTGAAGCTGTCCTTGTCGTGATATTCGACCTCGGCCTCGGCCAGCGCGGTCTGCTCCATGGGCGACCACATCACGGGTTTGGACCCCTGATAGAGCGTGCCGTTCATCAGGAACTTCATGAACTCTTCCGCGATGACACGCTCGGCGTGGAAGTTCATCGTCAGGTAGGGATCGGCCCAGTTGCCGGTGATGCCCAGTCGCTTGAACTCGTCTCGCTGGATATCGACCCACCCTTCGGCGAACTTGCGGCATTCGGCGCGGAATTCGTTGATCGGCACCGCGTCCTTGTTGCGGCCCTTCTTGCGGTACTGCTCTTCGATCTTCCATTCGATCGGCAGACCGTGACAGTCCCAACCGGGGATGTAGCGGCTGTCATAGCCCATCATCTGATGGGACCTCACGATCATGTCCTTGATCGTCTTGTTCAGCGCGTGCCCGATATGCAGGTGCCCGTTGGCATAGGGCGGGCCGTCATGGAGCGTAAAGGGCGCGCGGCCCTCGGCCTTGCGCAGGGTGTCGTAGACCGCCAACGCCTCCCAGCGTTTCAGCCAGTCGGGTTCGCGTTTGGGCAGGCCCGCGCGCATGGGAAAGTCGGTTTGCGGCAGGGCGAGGGTGTCTTTGTAATCGGGGGCAGTCGTCGCGTCGGACATCGGTCACTCATCTCTGAGGGGGAAATACGGGTGAAAGGGCGGTGCGAGTGATCTCAACACCTTCGCCCGGCGGCCCTGATCGCGGGTGCAATCAAAGCGCCGGGTTCGTAATTCGTATCGCTGCGAAAACCCGTTTCATAACGGGGGTCTTATAGGAAGCGGTCTGCCCCTTCACAAGCGGAACCCCAAGCCTGCGATTAGCCCGCCGGCGGCGGGTTGAGGTATTCCCACACTTTCGAGATCACAACCGACCCTTCACCCACCGAAGAGGCCACCCGTTTGACCGATCCTGCGCGCACGTCGCCCACGGCAAAGATGCCGGGATGCGACGTCGAATAGGAGGACGCGCCGACCTCGGTCCCGGTCTTCACAAAACCCTTTGGGTCGAGTTCGACCAGACCGTCTAGCCACGCGGTGTTGGGCGCGGCGCCCACCATGATGAAGCAGCCGCAGGTGTCCAAGCGCCGCTCGGTGCCATCGGCCTTGTTCCGAACGGTGATCGCATGCAGCTTGCCCTCCCCGTGGAGCGCCGTCATCTCGGTCTCATAGTGGATGGTGATGGCCGGATCGGCCTCGAGCCGTGTGAGCAAATAATCAGACATTGAGGCAGCTAGCGACGGACCACGCACCAAAAGATGCACATGGCCTGCCGTCCGGCTCAGATACATGGCCGCCTGCCCGGCGGAATTGCCGCCGCCGATGATAACCGCATCGGTGTCCCGGCAATAGCGCGCCTCGACCTCGGTCGCGGCGTAATAGACCCCTGCCCCTTCCAGATCTTCCAGACGCTCAATCGGCAATCGGCGGTACTGTACGCCCGTGGCCACGATGATCGACCGCGCGCAGGTCACGGCCCCATCCGACAGAGTAACGTCAAAAATCCCATCCTCACGCTGCACGACCGCCTCGGCCCGGCGCGGGACTGCAAAGCGGGTGCCGAACTTCATCGCCTGCACTTCGCCCCGCCAGACCAGATCGGCGCCGCTGATGCCCGTGGGGAAGCCCATGTAATTCTCGATCCGGCTCGACGTGCCCGCCTGCCCGCCGATGGTCAGATCTTCGATCACCAGCGCGCTCAGGCCCTCGGCCCCCGCATAGACGCCCGCCGCAGTGCCAGCCGGGCCGCCGCCGACGATCAGGACATCGTGGAGCTCGCCTTCGCCAAGGCTCAGGTCATAGCCCAGCAGCGCCGCGATCTTTTGCGGTGTCGGGTCTTCGATCACGCGGTTCTTGCCAAAGATCACCGCAGGCTCCTTGGGGCCAAAGGTGCACGTCTCCGACAGTTCGACCGCCTCGCCAGACCCAATCTCGATGCTGCGATAGGGGATCTTGTTGCGCCCGGCAAAGGCGGCGATCTGGCGGATGTTGCGGTCCACATCGGCCCCGATCAGCATCAGGCCCGCATCCCCGCTCTCCAGCAGGCGACGCCGCCGCGCCGCCATGACCGTGATGATCAGATCGCTCATCTCGGGAATATCGCTCATCAACGCTAGCATCTTGGCGCGTTCGATAAAGAGCACGCGCGAGCGTTTGACCGTCCGCGCGCCCAGCATGGCATTGCCGCCATTGAGGAAGCTGATCTCCCCGAACCACTGGGTCGGGCCAAGGCTCGCATTGCCATACCGCCCCCCGGTTATGGGGTCGACGGCTTCGATCTCTCCCTCTTCGAGATAATAGAAATACTCGATCGGGTCGCCGATATGGACCAGCTTGGTGCCGGCCTCCAGCACGCGTTCATCGCCGATCTCGCGCATGCGCGCGACATGGGCATCATCCAGAGGCTGGCGCTGATAGGTGGCCAGATCAATTGCAAGACTTTCCATTATCCATCCCCACCCTGTTTTTCGCGCCCCTCAAAGAGGCCTGTCAGCGCGCGTGTGACAACGCCTGAAACCCGCGGGCGCGGCGTGGCGCGAAACGGCAGCGGGCGGCAGACCTCCATGGCGGCGACACCCACGCGGGCCGTCAAGGCGCCATTCACGATCCCCTCGCCAAAGCGTCGCGACACCTTGGCAAGGATAGAGCCTCCCGCCACAGACCCCAACAGATCATCCCCCGCAGCCACCGCGCCGGTGGCGACCAAATGGGCCAGAACCGACCGGGCCAACCGCCAAGATCCCAAAGTCCCAGATCGCCCGCCATAAACCTCGGCCACGCGGCGGATCATCCGCACATTTGATGTAAGCGCCGCGACCACATCGGCCAGAGCCAGCGGGACCAGCGCCGTCACGGTCGCGACCTGACGCGCCGCCGCCTCGACCTCGCGCAGGGCCAATTGATCGAGCGGTTCCAGCAACTCGCGCTCGGCTAGCGCCAACAGCCCGTCTGCATCCAGCACATCATCGCGCCTCGCGGCCACACGCTCGCGCCCCATGCGCGTGTCGTCCCGATTGGCATAAAGCGCCGTCAAACCCCCGGTGACCTTGCGGGCCAATGCCAGGTCACCTGTGACAATCGCGGCCTCGGCATCGTGATGTAGCCGGTCCAGCCGACCCAGACGCGCAAAGCCTGCAATCTCTCGCGCAATGATCGCAAGCGCGACCAATCCCAGCGCGATGACCAGCGCCGTCGCGATCAGACCCAGAATCGGATTGGCGGCCAAGAGCCCCGCGATGGCATTCCATGTCGCCAGGGACACGAAGAACCCGATCACCGCCACCAGAAGCGACCAGAACCAGCGCGCGAGGCGCGACGGTCGGCGCGCAGCCAAAGCCGCCGCAGTCTGCATCGCCTGCCCCGTGGGGGCCATGCCGTCGCCATCGGGCCAGTCCGTGTCCGGGACGGGGGCCACGTCCGCCGGTGTCGGTGCAGCGGCCTTGGGCGCGGCGTCCAGATCGATGCGGACAGGGCCGCGCGTCTTGCGGGTCGTCTCCTCGGTCATCTCAGGCGGTCTCCGATCAGGAACTCCAGCGCCTTGTCGAGCCGGATATGCGGCGGCCCGTCGCCGGGGGCGAGCGATTGGACAGGCGGGCGGAAGCTCTGCACCTCCACATCGCCAAAGGGCCAATCCTCGGCCCCGTTGCGCGCCGGTGACAGGATGCGCGCGGGATCGGTCGGCAGCTCGCCCGGGTAGAAGGCGACGCGCTGGCCATCCGTCGCAACCCCGGTCACGGCTGGCAGGTCCTCGCCCGCGTGGGACACGGTGTCTTCAGTCGTGGTGCGCAAGGCCGCGATGGACATCGCTTGCGTCTCGGCACCGGCGAATTGCGCACGGTCACGTGCATCCCGGGTCAGCGCCGCCATGATCGCCGTCAGGCGCGGGTGCTGCGTATGATGCAGATGATCGGCCTTGGTCGCGGCAAAGAGGATGCGGTCCACGCGCTTGCCCAGCAGGATTTGCGAAAGGAATGCATTGCGACCCGCGCGGAACGCACCGAGGATATCGGCCAGCGCCTGACGCAAATCTTCGACCGCGCGGGGGCCGTCATGGATCGCGCCCAAAGCATCGACCAGCACCACCTGACGGTCGATCCGGGCAAAGTGATCGCGGAAGAACGGTTTGACGACCTTGGCCTTGTAGGCCTCGTACCGGCGTTCCATCTCGCGCCGAAGGGACCGGCGTTGCCCGCCGTCGATGTCGAGCGGTGCAAAGGTCAACACGGGCGAGCCCTCCATCTCTCCCGGCAATAGGAAACGACCGGGCGTGCAGTCGGAAAACCCAGCCGCCCGTGCGGCATTCAGGTAATCCGTAAACGCTCCCGAGAGTGCTTGCGCACGGGGTTCGTCATGCGTCTCGTCCGCCGTGACGGTGGCGGCGATCTGCAGATACGCGTCCCCGCCCGGACGCCCGGGCAGGCGCGCCAGTACCTCGCGCGACCACGTGGCATAATCCTTGTCGAGCAGACCCAGATCCAGCAGCCATTCCCCAGGGTAGTCAATGATGTCCAGATGCACCGTGCGCGGCCCGCCCAGCGCGCCCATCAACCCTTGCGGCTGCACCTTGAGCGACAGACGCAGCTCGCTCACCGCGCGGGTGCCGTCGGGCCAACGCGGTTCGGTCCCGGTCATGGTCGCCAGATGCCGCTCGTATTCGAACCGGGGCACCGTGTCGTCGGGCTGCGGCTGCAGGTAGGCCGCCTGAATGGAGCCGTTCGCCGCCCCCAACAGCTGCGGCATCCGCCCGCGATCCAATAGGTTCGCGACCAAGGACGTGATGAAGACCGTCTTGCCCGCCCGGCTGAGCCCCGTCACACCCAGACGGATCGTGGGGTCCGTAAAGAGCCCGGTGACCGGCGCGGTGATTGCCTCTACCGACCGGGTCACGCCCTCGGCGATTGTGCCTAATACCACTCTGGTTCCCCGCCTTGCGCCCGGTCTTGCATGGGGATCAAGATAAGGACCGCCCGGCAGGGTGCAACGGGGAACCCATCTTGGGCTTGCCCCCAACGCGCCGTTGAAAGCCGCGCGAGGGCGCGGTAACTCGCACCCCATGCCCCGTTACGCGCTCAAGGTCGAATATGACGGTGCCCCATTTTCCGGGTGGCAACGTCAGGCGGATCAGCCCTCTGTTCAGGGTGCGATCGAGGCCGCTTTGGCCCGCCTGGAACCCGATGTGCCGTCCATTGCCGCCGCCGGGCGCACGGATACGGGCGTGCATGGATGGGGTCAGGTCGCACAGTGCGACATGGCCCGCGATTGGGACCCGTTTCGCCTGTCCGAGGCGCTGAATTACCACCTCAAACCCCACCCCGTCGCGATCACGGCCTGCGCTTTGGCCCCGACCGAGGATTGGCACGCCCGGTTTTCAGCCGTGGAACGGGCGTATGTGTTTCGCTTGGTGTCACGCCGCGCGCCGTTGGCGATGGACGCAGGCAAGGCATGGCGCGTGAACCATGACCTCGACGCGGACGCCATGCGCGCGGGTGCCGCGCATCTGATAGGCCAGCACGATTTCACAACCTTCCGATCCTCGATCTGTCAGGCGGCCAGCCCGGTGAAAACGGTGGACGCCATCACCATTGAGACCCACGAGTATCCCGGCGGGCGCGAGACGCGGTTTCACGTTCGCGCGCGGTCCTTCCTGCACAATCAGGTGCGCAGCTTTGTCGGCACGCTTGAGCGTGTCGGTGCCGGTGCGTGGTCGCCCGACCGCGTGGCCGAGGCGCTCGCCGCCCGCGACCGCGCGGCCTGTGGGCCGGTCTGTCCGCCCCACGGCCTCGCGCTTGCGGCGGTGCGCTATCCCGTAGACCCCTTCGCCTAATCGTTGTCGGTCGTGCCCGCACCCGCACCCGCCGCGTGGCTTTCCGCCGTGGAGGGGACGTAGGTATTGGCCGCCAACGCGGTCAGGGCAGCGACGACATCCTGAGGCACGTCGGGTCGCCCCTTTGGCGGCACCGGCGGCGCGTCCGGCTCCGCGCAGGAAAGCTGCCACAGCCCTGCATCCGCGACACAGATCACCGCACGCCCCCCTTGCGCGTGGTGTGCTGCACAAAGGGCGCGCATGACATTAAGCGAACAGCAGGCGGGAACTTCGACCACCTCACCCGTCGCTTGCACCTGGTCGATCAGCCCTGGCCCCAATCTGCAGGTCGAGCGATCGACATCCTCCGTCAGCGAAGCGGCAAGATCGCGCAGCGTGTCGGCATCCCCCCACCACGCGACGGCGTGGGCCACGTCCTCGGCATGGGCCAAATCGACCCCGGCGCCCCGCGCAGCGCGCAGGATCAGCCCCTCGATCTGGGCACGGGCCATGGGCAAGGTCGCACTCATCGGACGCGTCGATCAGGGCGCAGCATGCACGGGGGTATGCACGGGGGTATGGACGGGGCATGGCAACCAATCCGCGGGCCGGTCCAGCTCGTCAAAGAGAGGCAGGCCCTGCGCCAAGGTCACCCGCGTCCACAGCCGGGATTTCGGATCGAACCGGGTCGCCCCGAACATCGACAGCTTAGCCCTGAGCAGATCGACCGGGGCGGTGGCCGCATCCAGAAGGTTATCGCGCACCTCGGCATAGGGGTGGCGCACCAGCGTCTGCGCCCGTCGAGCAGCGGAACGATGCTCAGGTGCCGCAGCGAGGAACTGCCACAGGGGCGTTTCATCGTCCGGGCAGGCGGCATAAAGCGCCGCGAACTGCCGTGCAGTGTCGAGCGGTGTTTCCCGCTCGGCCCCCGGCTCGGTCGCGCGTTGCCCCAATCGCGGCTCCAGCTTGTCCTCGGACACGTACCAGAACTGCGCCACGGCACCCGGCTGGGAGAAGTCCAGAGTGATGGCCCAGTCCCCATGCGCCTCCAACACGCGGCGGAGCGCGGCGCAGGTCATCGTCGGGTCGAGAACGGGACGGAATGGCGTCGCGAGGCACTCTGCCAAGCCGTCGACCAGATCGCCAAACGGCTCGATCACCCATGCGGCGGCCAACTCCTCCAGCGTTTCACCCTGACCCGAAAGGCCATCAAAGGCGCGGGCAAGTCCGCCCTCCGCGCGGAGGTCCCCAACCGTCAACTCCGCACAAAACGCGGTCCACTGCCGCTCGGTTTGGCGAATGACGGCGTTTGCCTCGGTGTCTTGTACGTGCCAACTGACCAGATGGAGCCGCGCCTGTTCTGCGGCGGCGATCAGGGCCGTGGCCTCAGCCTCGGAAATAGAGGTCTGAGACAACACACGGGCCAGCGCGGTCTCACGCACCTGAAACCACGCATCCAGCAGCAAGGGATGGGAGACAAGGAACGGCGCCATGCCCAGCCCCGTGGCATTGCCCACCCCCAATTGCCGCTTGAGACCCCGGTCGAGCGGTGCACCGCCCACATGTTCGACCAGATCATGGGTAAAGCCGCGCATCAGCCACACGGCCAACATCTCGGCCATGAACGGCCCGCCCAGGCCCGGGCGCGCCGAGATGTCGGCGCGGTCCGCGATCCCGAACTTGCCATTGCCGTAGACCGCGGTCGTGCGCATCAGATACCCCGTTGCGGCTAAAAGATCGGCATCAGGCGCGCGGCCCGCGCGCAAGGATGCGACCACATCCGCAAACAGCCGCACCGATTTGTTGGCCCGGCTGAGGACCAGTTCCCGCGCGGTGAAAGTGCCCGCCTCCTGTCGCGGCACGTTTTCGGCCAGACGGGCCAGTTCGCCGGCGTCAGGCACCCCGTCATAGAGGACAAACGCCGCGTCCCAGGCCGTCGCGATCACGCGATCTGACCGGTTTGCATCGGCAAGCGGGCGCGTGAAGACCACAAGCGAATAGGAGTAGCCGCCCAGCGTGAGCGTATAGACCGCCTGCCCGTATCCGTCCGCGTCGATATCCCAGACCCGCCGTTCGGGCGGCGTTCCGATCTCGGCCAGATTGCGCATGAGGACCCGGAGGAAAGACAGCCGATTGGGCATCATCTGACCCATGCGGGCCAAGCGCATGACCTGCGATGGCGGGCGCAAGGGCCGCAGTCTGGGTGGGGCAGCACCATCCATCATGTTGCGGGCCCCAGAGCTTCGCGGAGGAACCGCATCCAGTTGTCGCCCATAATGCCCGCGACCTCGTCCGCGTCAAAGCCGACCGCGCCCAGCGCGGCGGCAATGCCGGGAAAATCCCGGTTGGTGCGGAACCAGTTGGGTTGATCCGGGAAGGCCGCGCCCGCATCCCGCGTCTTGCGCCACCGCCCGTCCCGCATCCATGCGACCGCGCTATCGGGTTGGTCCTGACACAGGTCCGACCCGATCCCGAGGCAGGCCACCCCGACCGCATCCGCCGTACGCGCAACCATCTGGGCAAAGTCGTCCAACGTGCAGGCGCTGCCCCCGGCAAGGTGCAGCGGATAAAGCGAGAACCCGAGCATCCCGCCGCTTGCGGCAAGCGCGGCCAGCGTGCCCGGCTGCACATTGCGCGTCACATCGTGCCACGTGGCCGGGTTGGCATGGGTGATCGCAATGGGCCGGGCCGAGGCATCGATGGCCTGACGCCGTGACAGATCGCCCGAATGGCTCATGTCGATGACAAGGCCCACGCGGTTCATCTCGGCGATGACCTCGTGCCCGAAATTCGTCAGACCGCTGTCTACGGGTTCCGCATGCCCCCCGCACAGAAGGGATTGGTTGTTGTAGCTCAACTGCATGAACCGCAGGCCCAGCTGATGGCAGATTTCCACAAGGCCGATATCGTCCTCGATGGGCGCGGGGTTTTGCGTCCCGAACAGGATCGCCGTGCGCCCTGTCGCATGGGCGCGGTCGATGTCCTCGGCACTCGTGGCGCGCAGGATCAGATCACCATGGAGCGCGAACAGGCGGTTCCATTCGGCAAGTGCTGCAATCGTGTCCCGCAGGCCCTCGTGATAGCTGACGGTCATGTGCACGGCATCCACACCGCTGGCGCGCATATCCTCAAAGATCACGCGGGAGGGTTTGATGAACTGCAAGGCATCGATCAGCATGGCGTGACACTGCCGACGGATGGGAAATTGGGCAAGCATTTTGGCCCCCGGTTTGGCCCTTAGGGCTCCCTTGCCGCAGCCCCGCGGGGTCAATGCGGCGGGTCGGGGTCACCGATGACGCACTGCCGCATCCGGCAGGCCGCGTGTCAGACCACGTTGACCGAGGCGCGGAAAGCCTGCGCCAGATGCCACGCCCGGTCCCATGCCGCGCTCCGGTCACGGACCATGGCATAAAGCCCGCCACCCGGCCAAATCCGGTGGTCACAGACGATCCGGCGCGTGCCTGCGCGGATCTGTGGGGCCACATCCGCCAGCGACACGATCGCGATGCCCCGCCCTGTGGCGAGGTGATCGGCCTTTGCCGCCGCGGACACCTGCGTGACCTTTGCCTGCCGGACAGAGGACAGGAACCGGGTCCAGCGCGCGACGTCTGTCGAACCCGACGACAGCAGCACATGCTGCCCGAGGTCTTTCAATGCGACGTCTTGCGGCCCGCCCGGGCCCGTCACCGCAACCCATTCCTCGGCACATAGCAGGATTTTTTCCGCATGCGGCACGTCATCGGGATCGGTGGTGACGACAAGGTCGGCCTGCGCGCGCGGAACCCACTTTGTGGGACCGGGGCGTGCCTTGGCGAACCGCGCAAGGCTCGGCACAAAGATCGGCTGGAGGCGCAGAGGGATATGAACGCTCAACACCGGCTCGTTGCGCGCGACAGACTCGATCAAGGTTCCCAGCGCCGACAAGTACGCGCCAGAGGCGCGCGCGATGGCCCGACCGGACGCCGTGACCCGCATTTCGCGCCCGGTGCGGTCCACGAGGCACGCGCCCACGCTTCGCTCCAGCGCGGCCAACTGTTTTGACACGGCCGATTGCGTCAGCCCCAATGCCTCGGCCGCCGCCGTCACCGTGCGGTGTTCGGTCAGCGCGACGAGGGCTGCCAGATGCGCCGCATGGGGCACGGCAGCGAGGTCTGCCAGGGACATGCCGCCTTTGTGGACATAGGTGCCTGCCAGCGTGCTTGGCCCGTCATGGGGCACGGCAGGCAGCGGCACGGGGATGACTTGCGCGGGTGTTCCGGGCACCTGCCCCAGGGTCGCTGCACCCGACGAAGCGGAGGGTGTCGGCCTGCGCGGGTCTTTACGTGTCTGCGGCAGGGGCACGACCCGGCTGTCTGAAACGGTCGCTTCTGCAATGTCATGGGTCGGCATCCCGGCGCCTCCATCTCGTGTCTGGCGGCGTCAAGATGCGAAGACGAGGTAAAGACGAGGTTAAACCGTTAAGACCGCAATCCCGACAGCACGTCCGCACCGCCCAACAGGCGCGCCGGAACCAGCGCCACGAGGCTCGCCACCAGAAGGAAGGTCGCCACAGCATGCGCCTCGGCCCAGCCGAGCGTCGCGGGCACAATCAGTTGCGTGCGCGCCGCGATTACGTCTGAAATTGCGCCTACCGCCACCAGTGCCAAGGCGCAGCCCAGAACAGCACCGGCGGTGAGCAAGGCCATGGCGTAGCCCCAAACAACCGCTGTCACGAACCGCCCCGGCGCCCCGAGCGCCCCCAGCATCGCAAGCTGCCGCCGGAACAGCCGCGTCAGGATGAACAGCCCCAACAGGACCGAAGCCGCGACGAGGACCTGCGTCACCAGCGCAAGGATCGACATCACCTGCCGGATATCGCCCAAAACGCCGTAGAGCCGCGACAGGACCGCACCGGGAAAGAACGCCATCGTGTCGCTGCGGCTGTCCCACTGCGATTGCAGCCCATAAGCCGATCCCAAGCTGTCGGCGGTCACGATGATCGCGGGCGTGCCCGGCGTGAAAGCCGGATCAAAGGGCGGACCCAACTGGCCTGCACGCTCGGGCGCGTGCCCGTCCGCCAGACCGTGCACCAGCCACACGCCCTCGATCGGGGTCAAAAGGGCGCGATCCCATGGGCTGCCCGTGCGGGGAAGGCGCGCGGTGACGGTCAGAATGTCCCCGTGCACGCCCTCTTCGGCGGTTGTACCGACGCCGTGGGCAGGCTCGAATTGATCCCCGATCTCGGCAGGGGCATCGGCCCCCGCGATGACCGAAAACGGATCGCTCCACGGGGCGACCTCGAAGTCCGGGCCAGCCAGATGCGCCACGAACTCCCACGTAGTGCCCACGATGGGCGCGCCCCGGTGGCTATCACCAAAGCCCAAGGGGGCCGCGATCCGGACGCGGGGGTCGCGTTCCAGTTGATCGAGGATTGCCCCATCCACCAGATTGATATCGGCAGGTTGCAGATACACAGCCGCCAGCATGGCGGTCACGTCGCTGCCGGGTGCGGTAACCACCATGTCGAACTTGTCCGCCGCCGCAGCCGCGCCGACGCGCAGCCCCCGTTCCTGTGCGATCAGGGCCAAGCCGATCCCGATCGCAACGGCGATCAAGCCCACATAGGCCAGATTGATCCACAGGTATCGGCGCAGGATCGCGACGATCAGCGCGCCCGGCGCAAAGCCCCTCATTAGCACCACGCCCAAGCCGAAGATCGGCACAAGAAGCGCCAGAAAAACCCAGGGCGCCGCAGGCCCGGTCGCAAGTGCAGCCAAGGCCGGCGTCATGCCACCCTCCCGTCGCGCAGGTCAATCACACGGTCCATGCGGTCCAAAAGCCCGTCATCATGGCTGACGACGATCAAAGTCTGACCGTGTTGCCCGGCGTGGCGCACCAGATCAGCCGACAGCATGTCAGCCGCCGCGCGTTGCAGGCTGGCGGTCGGTTCATCCGCCAACAGGATTGGCGCCCCCGCGGCTATGGCGCGGGCCACGGCGACGCGCTGACGCTCACCGCCGGAAAACCCGTCGACGTGGCGGGCAGGCTCTGCGATCCCGAGGTCCGTCAAGTGCGCCGCCGCGCGGTCACGCAGCGCCGCGCGGGTCTGCCGCGGCGCAAAGGCTGCGGTCAGCGCCGCATTGGCACCCGCCGACAACTCTTCGAACAGCAGAAAGTCCTGAAAGATCATGCCGATGTTCTGCGCCCTGAAGGCTGTGCGCTGGGATGCCGACATCTGGCACAGGTCCTCTGCGCCCCATCGCACATGCCCCGACATCTTGGGTGCCAGCCCGGCCAGAGCGTACAGCAACGTGGACTTCCCGGCACCAGATGGTCCCCGCACACCCAGCGAGGTTCCGGGCGCAACTTCAAGCGACGGCACCTCCAACAGGATCCGCCCGCCCTTGCGCGCGGTCACCGTCAAACCTTCGATCTGCAATGCGTGCGCTGCCATACGGCATGTCTATCAGGTCCGGTGCCCCCCCGACAGACGCAACCGCCTGTGTCGGCGCAAAAATGTCCGGTGGCTAAACCCGTCAAAAGACCTGCCCTGGGCACGATCTTGGGCTATGCTGTTGGCGCAAGCGCGCGCTGCCGGGGACCGGTTGGATGGCCCCGAAGGCCGCGCAAGACAAAGGTGATACGGCAGATGACGCAATCCCCGGAACCAAGCATCAAGGGCCTCTCGGGTCCGTGGATGGGGCGCTACAATTACGTGTCGCGCGCGGTGCCGCCCGTCGCCTTCAACGCCACGCTCAGCGATGACGCGGGCGCCATCG
Organism: Pseudomonadota bacterium; assembly: GCA_038527375.1. Lineage (GTDB taxonomy): Bacteria > Pseudomonadota > Alphaproteobacteria > Rhodobacterales > Rhodobacteraceae > Shimia_B. The sequence goes on from JBCBFU010000029.1 coordinate 17,773, forward strand.
GGGGCGAAACGCATGAGCCCAATACTTTTGCAGACGACGCCCCGGATATGCTCATCGCCGGGGTGATCGGCGTCCATGAGGACGGGCATCTGCATTTCACCAAGACCTATTCGGATTTCGACGCTCCGCGCATCGCCTACGAGGGTAAGAGCAATCCGCAACTCACGCGAATTGAAGGGCGTTGGCACATCCCGTCGGCCCCATGGGTCCACGGCACCTTTGTGATGATCCGGGATGCACAGACGGTCACCGCCCGCACGGAACGTCGCCGCAACAGCCGCTCGTCGATTGCGATGCCCTTGGGCGGCACACCCGAAGAGGGTGAGGATCGCTAACCTACGGGCTCAGCCCAGCGCGTAGCCCGCGCCGCGCACGGTGCGTACCGGATCGCTGCCACCATGGGCGCAGAGCGCCTTGCGCAACCGGCCCACATGCACATCCACGGTCCGGGTATCGACATATATGTCACGTCCCCACACCCGGTCCAGCAATTGCTCCCGGCTCCAGACACGTCCGGGCTTTTCCATGAAGGTCGACAACAGGCGGAATTCGGTGGGGCCCAGTTTCAGGGCCTGATCCCCGCGCGACACCTTGTAGGTCTCGCTATCGAGAACGATGTCGCCAAACCGCAACTGCGCGCCCACGGTCGACGGGCGCACACGCCGCAACTGCGATTTCACGCGGGCCATCAGCTCCACGACGGAATAGGGTTTGACGACGTAGTCATCCGCTCCTGTTTCCAACCCGCGGATCTTGTCGACCTCTTCGGACCGGGCCGACAGCATGATGATCGGGATGGCCTGTGTCTCTGCCTTCATCTTGAGGCGGCGACAGATTTCGATCCCCGACACCCCCGGCAGCATCCAGTCCAGAACGATCACGTCCGGCGCGTTCTCCGCAATGAGCAGCAGCGCCTCGTCCCCGTCGGCGGCCTTGGCCACCGCGAACCCCTCAGCCTCGAGGTTGTAGCCCAGAACTTCGCGCTGGGCGGGTTCGTCTTCCACGACAAGGACGTTGGGTTGAACACTGTTCATCGCTTTAGCTTTCGGTCGCGGTCACGTCGCTCTTGGGGCGATCCTCGTCCGGCAACTCGCCCGTCACGAGGTATATGGTCTGTTCGGCAATCGCCGTGGCCAGATCGCCCATCCGTTCGATGTTCTTTGCAATGAAATGCAGATGCATGCCCGCGGCGATATTGCGGGGGTCTTCCATCATGTGCGTCAGCAGCGACCGGAAGAGGTTGTTGTACATCTCGTCGGCATCGACGTCGCGGGCGATCACTTGGGTCGCGCGTTCCACGTCGCGGTGGATGTAGCTGTCGGTGGCGTCCGACAGCATCTCGCGCACCATCGCCTCCATCCGGTTCAGCGCGCCTTGGGTTTCGCGGATTTGCGGCAGATCGACGAGGGTCGGCGTCCGCTTGGCGATGTTCTTGGCGTAATCGCCGCAGCGTTCCAGATTGTTGGAAATCGCGAGGGTGGCGAGAACGACCCGCAGGTCAATCGCCGCGGGAGCGCGCAGCGCGATGACTTGCGCCGTCTCGACCTTGATCAGCTCTTCCAGCTCGTCGATGGCGCGGTCGCCTTCGCGCACCTGTTTGGCCAGCGCCACGTCGCGGTCCGACAGTGCCCGGACCGATTTGCGCACCGCGTCCTCAACGAGGCCCGCCATGCGCACGACATGGGCCTGAATGGCTTCGAGATCGCTGTCGAATGAGCTGACGATATGGGGGGAGTTCATGTTTTATCCAATCCGACCGGTGATATAGCTTTCGGTCCGGCTATCCTTGGGGTTGGTAAAGATCGCGCCCGTGTCATCGTATTCTACGAGGTTGCCCAAGTGGAAGAAGGCCGTCTTCTGGCTGACCCGCGCGGCCTGCTGCATCGAGTGCGTGACGATCACGACCGCATAGTTCTGGCGCAGCTCGTCGATCAATTCCTCGACCTGGCTGGTGGCGATAGGGTCGAGCGCCGAACAGGGTTCGTCCATCAACAAAACCTCAGGCTCGGTCGCGACGGCGCGCGCGATGCACAGGCGCTGCTGCTGCCCACCCGACAGACCGGTGCCCGGCGCGTGGAGACGATCCTTGACCTCGTCCCAGATCGCGCCGCGCCGCAGGGAACGTTCGACGATCTCGTCCAAGTCCGCCTTGCTGCGCGCCAGCCCGTGGATGCGGGGGCCATAGGCGATATTGTCATAGATCGACTTGGGGAACGGGTTTGGCTTTTGAAACACCATGCCGACCTTGGCGCGCAACTGCACGGGGTCGACTTCCTTGGCGTTGATATCCTCGCCATCGATGCGGATGTCGCCGGTCACCCGGCAAATGTCGATCGTGTCGTTCATCCGGTTAATGCAACGCAGGAACGTCGACTTGCCGCAGCCGGACGGGCCAATGAACGCGGTCACGGTCTTATCATCGATCTGGACATTCACGTCCTTGATCGCGTGCGTGTCGCCGTAATGCACGTTCACATCGCGCGCGGAAATCTTTGCGCGGGTAACCTGGGTTGCGGCATCGGCCAAGTGAAGGTCGTCATACATCGTCAAATGTCCTTTCCTACCACCGACGCTCGAAACGGCGGCGCAGAATGATCGCGATGATGTTCATCGTCATGAGGAAGAGAAGAAGGATAATGATCCCGCCCCACGCCCGTTCGTAATAGGCAGGGTCGGCGCGTTTGGCCCATTCAAAGATCTGGGCGGGCATGGCCGAATTGGGATCGAGGAAGCCCGAAGCCACGCCTTCGGGGTAGTTCGAGGCAATAAAGCCCACCATCCCGATCAACAGCAGCGGTGCCGTTTCACCCAGCGCCTGCGCCAGCCCGATGATCGTGCCCGTCAGGATACCCGGCATCGCCAGCGGCAGCACATGGTGGAACACCGATTGCATCTTGGAAGCGCCCAGCCCCAAGGCCGCATCGCGGATCGACGGCGGCACCGCCTTGAGCGAGGCGCGCGTCGAGATGATGATCGTGGGCAACGTCATCAGCGTCAGCACCAGACCACCGACCAGCGGGGCCGATTGCGGAAGATGCGCGAATTGGATGAACGCGGCCAGACCCAGGATACCAAAGACGATGGACGGCACGGCGGCGAGGTTGGAAATATTGACCTCGATAATGTCCGTGATCCGGTTTTGCGGCGCGAATTCCTCCAGATAGATCGAGGCCGCGACCCCGATGGGCAGCGCCAGAAACAACACCACCAGCATCATGAAGAACGACCCGATCATCGATACGCCGATCCCGGCCTGTTCGGGCCGGCTTTCGGACGCGTCGGCACCCAGAATGAACGCCCAGTTGAACGTGCGTTCAACGATGCCCGCATCCTCCAGTTGGTCCACCAGATCCAGCGCGACCGGCGACAGGTTCTTGTCCCGCGCAAGGCTCTCGCGTGTAACGCGGCCCTTGACGTATCCATCAACGCGCGAGGCGGTCAGGAAGGAAAAGGTCACCGTCTCCCCCACGCGGTCGGGATTGGCCAAGACGAACTCGCGCAATTGCCCTGCCGCCCCGGCGGATAGCAATTGTTGCAGATCAGCGGCGCCGGTCAGCGGCGTGTCGAACCCGCCCTCGGCGATCTTGGCCTCAAGCTGCGAGGTGATGATTTCGCGGTACTTCGAGGTCTTGACGAAAGACGCCTCGGCGGCGTCCACGGCCTCCTGCTCCAGCACGATATCCATCGTCAGGAACGTCTGGGTAAAGGCCCGCGTCCCGTTCGAGATGATCGTCGTCAGCAGGATCACGAGGAACGCAAGACCCACGGCAATCGCCACGATCCCGTAGATCTTGAACCGCGCCTCGGCCGCGTTGCGCTTGCGGGTGCGTGTGTCCTGTTCGAGAAGAGAATTCGACGGGCTCGCAGGCACCCCGCCAGAGGTCGCGTCGGTCATTCGTACTGCTCCCGATACTTGCGGACGATATAAAGTGCGAGGACGTTGAGCCCCAGCGTCAGAACAAAGAGCGTCATGCCCAGCGCAAACGCGACGAGCGCCTCGGGGCTCGCGAAATCGCTGTCCCCAGTCAGCTGCGACACGATCTTGGCGGTCACGGTGGTCATGGCTTCAAACGGGTTCAGGCTCAGACGGGCCGCGGCCCCGGCACCCAGCACCACGATCATCGTCTCGCCGATGGCGCGCGATGCGGCCAGCAGGATCGCACCCACGATCCCGGGCAAGGCGGCGGGCAACACGACCTGCTTGATCGTCTCGGACTGCGTGGCACCCAGGCCCAGAGAGCCGTCGCGCATCGCCTGCGGCACTGCGTTGATGATGTCGTCCGACAGCGACGACACAAACGGGATCAGCATGATGCCCATGACCAGCCCCGCGGTCATCACGGCCGTGCCGCCCCCCATCCAGTCCACGCCCAGATAGCCGCCGTCACCAAAGAACGAGACAAGGAACGGACCCACGGTCAGCAGCGCGAAGAGGCCGTAAACAATGGTGGGAATACCGGCCAGCACCTCCAGAAGCGGCTTGGCAAAGGCGCGCACCGTGGGCGACGCGTATTCAGACAGATAGATCGCCGACAACAGCCCGATGGGAACCGCGACCAGCAGTGCCACCAGCGAGATATAAAGCGTCCCCCACAGAAGCGGCAGCATGCCGAGGGAGGACCCGCCGCCGCGGCCCGAGAAGCTCGGCGCCCATTCCAGCAGGAAGAAGAACTCAGTCGCCGGGTACAGGCCAAAGAATTCGATGGTGTTGAAGATCAGCGACAACACGATCCCGATGGTCGTCAGGATCGCGATGGAGGCCGCGGCGATCAACAGCCAAAGGATAGCCCGTTCAACCGAATTCCGCGCGCGGAATTCTTTGTTGGTCGACGAAACCGCAAGGGCGAAACCGCCAAGCCCAAGCGCCAGCACGATCGCCGTGCGCAAGAGGTCGCCCAGGCCGTCGGCGGCGCGATACTGCTGCGCCGCACGCAAGGTTGCCTGATCCACATCCGATCCCAGCGCCACGCCAACTTCGCCGAGCCGCGCGCGCACATCGTTGAAGTCCGTGCGCAGACCCGACGCCATGTCATTGGTCATAACGCCAGCGGCAACCGCATCGTCCAGCCCGTTTGCCAGACGACGCACATCGCTCATAATCAGCGACATGTTGGATCCCTCGTCGATCATGGCGGGGTCAATATCCCCGGCAACCGATGCGCTGATCAAAAGGGGTTGTAGGACCAGCCAAACAGCCAGCACCAAAAGCGACGGCACGAGGACGCAAAGGCCCGCATAGCTTCCATAGTAGCTGGGGAGAGAATGCAGACCCCGCGAGTCACCGCCCGCCGAGGACAAGGCGCGCGATCGGGCGACAAAGTACCCCGCGATGGCCAAAATGGCGAGAATGGCAACAAGCCAAGATACCGGCATGGCCGAGCTCCGCGAATTCGAAAAGGGCGTAAAACAGAAGAAATTGGGTGGTGCGGTCCAAATACAGTGTGCGGACCTTTACAAAGGGTAGATTGGGGCGGCGCAGTGGCTGCGCCGCCCCGATAAGCTTGCGCTTACATGGATGCGTCCATGGTTTGCTCGTCAGCAATCATTTTCTGGGTGTCGGCCAGCTCCGGGTCAGCCACGAGGCCGTAGGCGGCCAGCGGACCGTTACCACCGGCAACTTCGTCAGCCATAAAGAACTGAGCGTACTCTTTCAGGCCTGGGATGACGCCAATGTGTGCCTTCTTGATGTAGAAGTACAGCGGGCGCGAGACGGGGTATTCGCCGGTCGAGATGGTTTCGGTCGACGGCGAAACGCCCGACATCGTTGCCACTTTCAGCTTGTCGGTGTTGTTTTCGTAGAAGGCCAGACCGAACACGCCGATGCCGTTGGCGTTTGCGTCGATGCGCGCCAGCGTTTCGGTGTAGTCGCCGTCGATGTCGACCGATTTACCGTCGGTGCGGACTTCAAGGCAGGCATCTTCTGCGTCGTCTTCCGACATGCCGCCTGCGATCATGGCTTCCATTGCGCCTGTCGCTTCACAGCCTGCGGCCACAACTTTTTCCTCGAACACTTCACGGGTGCCGTGCTTGGTGCCGGGGATGAAGGCCAGGATGTCTTCGGCGGGCAGGTCGGCGTTGAAGTCGGCCCACTGCTGGTGCGGGTTGTCGACCAGTTCACCGTCAACCATGACCTTGGGGGCCAGCGCGTTGAAGATGTCCGACGGGGTGAAGGCGGTGTAGGCCGGGCCGTCCAGCTGCGAGGCAAAGACGATACCGTCATAGCCGATGCGGACTTCGATGATGTCGGTCACGCCAGCTTCGGCACATGCTGCGATCTCGCGGTCGCGGATTTTGCGCGATGCGTTGGCAACGTCGATGGTGTTGGTGCCAACGCCTTCGCAGAAGCGCTTGAGGCCAGCGGACGAGCCGCCCGATTCAACCACCGGCGTCGGGAAGTCGGTGTTCTCACCGAACGCTTCTGCAACGATTGAAGCGTAGGGAAGGACGGTCGACGAACCCGCAACCTGCACGTTGTCACGTGCAAATGCAGCAGTGGCCGAGACAGCCGTCATCGCGACGACCGAGGCGGTCAGTTTGAAGTAGGACATGATTGCTCCCAGAGTTTTAGCAATAGCAGGGACCACGCAGCGTGGCCTTGCGCGACCGCCTAAAGATGCCGCATGTCGCAAATGTAAGAGTTTTGTAACAGTTTTGTAAAAGCACCCAACTTTTTTGGCCCCGTCCCCGCAAATGCTTGGCTTTACACGGCAAAAAGTTTTGCCCTCCCGGGCCGCAAAACAACTGCCCTTGGGGCAGGTTGGCGTCAAACGGCGCTGCATCGCCTTGGAATGGGTGCCCCGCCCAACAGATTCGCGCGCAGACAGCCCTGCGGATGGCCCCGCGCGGCATGATTGCGCCCTCCACGACACAAAATGCAGAGGGTGCCGCCCTGTATGGCCCAGAATGTGGGTGTCATACGCGAATCTATCGCCAACCCGCACGTCCTGTGCCTAACTCACATCAGCCCGGAGTTGCGGCGTGTCGCGGCCCCCAAATCTACAGTCGAAAGGCACGTCCATGGGTCAGTGGCACTCTCCGAAGCACGACAGTTACGACATCGTCGTCATCGGCGGCGCAATGATGGGGTCATCGACCGCCTTCTGGCTGACGCAAATGGGCTTTCAGGGCCGCGTTCTCGTGGTCGAAATGGACCCCAGCTATCAAGCGTGTTCGACCGCACACACCAACAGCTGCGTGCGTCAACAGTTCTCGAACGCGCTCAACATCCAGATCAGCCAGTTCACCGCAGACTTCATCCGCAACATCAATGACCACACAGGCGACGACCGCGTCCCACCTATCCATTTCCAGACCTACGGATACATGTATTTGTCCGACGATGCGGCGTTTACTGAAACACTGCAGTCGCTGGCCGCCCTGCAACGGTCGCTGGGTGCTGAGACGGAAATCCTCTCACCCGCCCAGATCGCGGAACGCTATCCGTTCTATAATCTCGATGGCATCACCGCAGGCTCCATCAACACCAAGGACGAAGGTTATTGGGACGGCGGCACCGTCTTTGAATGGATGCGCCGCCTCGCCCGGGAACGCGGGATCGAATATTGCCAGAACAAGGTGACGGGCCTCGACCGCGACGGCGCGCGCATCACGGGCGTGACACTTGCCTCGGGCGACCGGGTTGCCTGCGGTCAGGTGGTGAACGCGTCCGGCCCCCGCGCCGACGCGACCGCGCAGATGGCGGGCCTGTCTTTGCCGGTGGAGCCGCGCAAACGCTACACGTGGATCTTCTCGGCCGAGGAACCGCTCGACCGCGACCTTCCCCTGACAATCGACCCCTCGGGCGTGCATGTCCGCCAGGACGGCCCGACAACCTATTTGGCCGGCGCCACGCCCGACCACGACCCGGCTGTCGACCCCACGGATTTTTCGATGACCGACAACACGTGGATGGACAAGGCATGGCCAGCCATCGCAACCCGCATCCCGGCCTTCGAGCGGATCAAGATCGTGACCGAATGGGCCGGACACTATGCGTTCAACGCCTTCGACCAGAACGCGATCATGGGCTGCCACCCGGATGTGTCGAACTTCGTCTTCCTCAACGGCTTTTCCGGCCACGGCCTGCAGCAATCGCCCGCCATGGGCCGCGCCACCGCCGAATGGCTGATCCACGGCGAATACCGCAGCCTCGACATGTCGCCCTTTGCGATCACCCGCATTCTCGAAGGCGCACGCTATGTCGAAAAGGCCGTCATCTGACGGCGGAACAGCAACGCCCGGGCAGCAACGTAGGGGCAACCGTTCCAGCGCGTCTGCGCGGCTTGACGGACCATTGGTAATCCTGCACTCCTTGCTGCGATGGTTCTCGGACGCCCAAATTGCTGATGAGATGAAAAGGGAACACGGTGCGGCGTAGCCTTGTAGGCACCAAATCCGTGACTGCCCCCGCAACTGTGAGCGGAGAGTGACCCCGACGCGAACCACTGGAGATCATCCGGGAAGGTTCGGGGAAGCCGAGACCCGCGAGTCAGGAGACCTGCCATCACCGGTGCGCGTTTGTGCGCCGGCGTTTCAACACGATGCAGGCGGGGCGCCTGGTCAGGAGCATATGATGGCAAAGCGGTTTTACCGCCCAAGACATGGTTCTTCCCTCGCCCGTCTGGGAGGCGGAGGGCCTTATGAATCATCGCATCACAATCTGCACATCCTGTCGGCACAAAGGGACCGAGTGCCGCCCGGGATATGAGCTGATCGAACGTCTGCGCCGCGCGATTATCGCCGCCGGAGATACCGTTCCCGAAGACTTTGAAATCTCAGGCGTCGCCTGCATGGCGGGCTGTGATCGGCCCTGCACGGTCGCCTATCACGGCACCAAAAAGGCGACCTATCTCTTCGGCGATATCGATCCTGCGACGGACATCGACGATCTCGTGGCCTTCGCACAGCAATATGCCTATCTGCACGACGGCTGGTGTTCGTCGGTGGATCGTCCCGGCAAGCTGCGGAAATCCACGCTCGCGCGTGTGCCCGCCGCCATGACGGCCATAGAAGACATCGCAGAGCGCGCGTCGTGACCGCGGCCAGCCTCACCGTGCAAGACCTGTCGTGGTCGCCCGGACGCGACGCAACACCGCTGTTGATGCCGACCAGCTTTTCGTTGGGCGCCCAACGGGTCCTTGGGATCGTGGGCCCGAACGGGGCCGGCAAGACCACGCTGCTGCGATTGCTCTACCGCTTTCACCGTCCAACAACGGGCACCGTGCGCGTGGACGGGGACGACATCTGGGCGCTTCCCGCGCGCACCGTGGCCCAACGCGTGGCCGCCGTCCTGCAGGAGCAACCGGGTGATTTTGCCCTGACCGTGGGCGAGATCGTGGCGCTGGGTCGCACACCCCACAAACGCGGGTTCGGCGGGACCATGGGCTCCCACGACCACGAGGTGATCCATGAAGCGCTGGATCGCCTTGATCTCCACGGTCTAAGCCATCGGCATCTGGGTACACTGTCAGGCGGGGAACGCCAGAGGGTGATGGTGGCCCGCGCCTTGGCGCAGGAACCCCAGCTTCTGATCTTGGACGAGCCCACGAACCACCTCGACATTCGCCATCAGTTGGAGGTGCTGGACCTGATCCGCACCCTACCACTGACGATCGTGACATCCCTGCACGACCTGAACCTCGCCGCAGGCGTGTGTGACGACGTCCTGCTGATCCAATCGGGCCAAACCGTTGGCTTCGGCCCGCCTGAGGACGTGTTGTCCGAGGCCGCCGTCTCTGACGCGTTTCAAATCATTGCCCAGCGCGAACAACTCTCGCGCAGCAACGCCAATCACCTGACATTCCATCTTCAGTCCAAAGGAACGCACCCATGAAGAACCTTATCCTCACCTCAGCCTCGCTCATGATCGCCGCCGGAGCCGCCTCGGCCGAAACAACTGTGCAAAGCTGCGACCGCACCGTCACGTTCGACGCGCCGCCCGAGCGCGCGATCTCGAACGACGTGAACCTGACCGAAATGATGCTCGTCCTCGGGCTGGCAGATCGCATGGTCGGCTATACCGGCATCTCTGGCTGGAAGACGCTCGATGAAGAGATGCGCGCAGGCGTCGAAGAACTCCCCGAACTGTCCGCCAAATACCCCTCCAAAGAGGTGATCGTCGGCGCGGATGCCGACTTCTTCTTTGCCGGTTGGAACTACGGCATGAAGGTCGGCGGTGAGGTCACGCCCGACACCCTCGCCCCCTTCGGCATCGACGTCTACGAGTTGACGGAGTCCTGCACCCACATCATGGACAAAGACAAAGCCAGCCTGGGCGACATGTATAACGACCTGCTGAACCTCGGCCGCATCTTCGATGTCGAAGACACGGCTGAAGCGCTCGTCGCGGGCTACGAGGCCGACCTCGCGGATTTCACCGGCAACCTCGAAACGGGCGAACCGTTGCGCGTCTTTGTCTATGACAGCGGCGAGGACACGCCCTTCACCGCAGGCCGCTACGCGATGCCCACCGCGCTCATCGAGGCCGCGGGCGGCGTCAACATCATGGATGACTTCGAGAAAAGCTGGGCCACCGTCACCTGGGAAGAAGTGGTGGAGCGCAACCCAGAGGTCATCATCATCGTGAACTACGGCAATGTGACCGCCGAGCAAAAGCGCGCTTTCATGATGTCGAACCCCGCCTTCGCCGATCTGGACGCGGTCAAGAATGACCGGTTCGTCACGCTGGAATATGTCGAGGCGACGCCCGGACCGCGCAACATCAAGGCCGTGAAAACGCTGGCCGACGCGTTCTGGGGGCAATGATCTAATGGGAGAGGCCACCAGCCCCCTTCCCACCGTGCGGCGCGCTCGCACGCTCCCGCTTTTCTTGGCGGGCGGGATGGTCGTGCTGTTGGCCTCGCTCTCGGTCGCGATCTCGGTGGGCGCGGTCGGGGTGCCGCTGAGCACCGTTTGGGGCGTCTTCCTCAACAAGCTCTCGCCGGATCTGATCGAACAGACGTGGTCCAAGGGGCGTGAGGCCATCGTCTGGGACATCCGGTTCCCCCGCGCGATCCTGTCCATGATGGTGGGCGCAGGCCTTGCTATGGTGGGGGCCAGCCTTCAGGCCGTCACGCGCAACCAGTTGGCTGACCCGCACCTCTTGGGAATCTCCTCGGGCGGGGCCTTTGGGGCCATCCTCGCCCTTCTCCATACAGGGCTGTTCATCGGGCTGATGACGGTGCCCCTTCTGGCCTTTGCCGGCGCCTTGGGCGCCACCGCCATCGTTCTGGCCGTGTCCCGTTTCGCCGATGCGACCAGCGCCGACCGGCTGGTCCTTGCAGGCGTTGCCGTGTCCTTCATCATCATGGCCGCGGCAAACGTCCTGATCTTTCTGGGCGAACCACAGGCCGCCCACACGGTCGTCTTCTGGATGCTGGGTGGGCTCGGGCGCGCGCAATGGTCCGAACTGGTCTATCCGCTTGTTATCCTTATCGGCTCTGGCGCGTGGCTCATCAGCAAATCGCACGCCTTGAATGCGATGACCGTGGGCGATGAAACGGCCTCGACGCTCGGGATCCCCGTCGCGCGCTTCCGCATCGTCGTGTTTGTGGTCGGGGCGATGATCACAGGCGTCATGGTCGCCTTCTCGGGCATCATCGGCTTTGTGGGCCTCATGGTCCCCCACGTAGTGCGCATGATCGTTGGCGGCGACTATGTCCGCGTCCTGCCCGCATCGGCCCTTGTCGGCGCGATCTTCCTGCTCTGGGCCGACATCACCGCCCGCACGATTTTGGCGCCCGAGGACCTTCCCATCGGCATCGTCACCGGCCTTGTCGGCGGCGTGTTCTTCGTGTGGCTGCTGAGACGGCAAAGGGCGTAACGCCCTGCATCTGCGCTGAAATGATCTATGGCCCCAGCTGGATCAATGACCTTTCAAGGACCTGCCGAATACCTGCTCGCGATAGCGGGCACTCAAAGCCTTGTCATGTCGCGACATGATTAGATGCCCAAATGGGCGTCCAAAAGAGCTCCCCGAATTCCGAATTCGAGCGTTCCATTTGTGAATACCCGCCAAAAGAGGATCGATCTAAAGCGCGGCCACAACACACAAAATCCGCGCAGAAAACACACATGCAAGTCGGCCCATTTGGGCGATTTGAGGCCTTTCAGCTGCCACCAAAACCCGAGCGCAGATTGCACGCCCTGCACGTCTGGAATGATGCTGGATCGCAGGCTCAATCCGCTGCGCGTTCTGCACGGTCGCTCCACCAGAGACAAATATTTTCTTGACCGATGCCGTTTCGTAGGTAGCCTTTTCCCAACAGACTCGCTGATTAGCAAAAATTTTTTTGAACCAAATTCCTTCACCTTGGAGACGAGGCGCAAGTGGAACTGATAGCATACTCACGGGCCTTTACCGGCCTTCTCATAAGACGTTTATCCAAACCCTCAACCGGCTGGCGCGCCTTTGGCGCGGCCATGTTGGCGTGCTGGATCGGGGCGGCGGCCGAGGCGCGCTGCGTGACCCCGGTCTACCCCCCGCTTGACTTCGTGCGCCCCGCATGGAGCGAGCTGGAAGCGCTCAAAACGTCACCGCCCGCAGGCTCTGGCATCATCAAGCGTCAGGATATCGCGGCGAACGGCCAGGGCGCGCTGAACCTGGATTTTTACTCCATAAGCATCGACGCAAATGGCCAGAACGCGGCCACGCTTCTTGCGGAAATCCGCGCCAACCTGAATGGGCTGATGTTCGACGGTACAAGCTACAGCGTGGCGCCATTTGACGCCGCCAACGCGGCCATCTGGCAGTCAGGCGCTCCTTCCAATGCTGTCATGGTCTTCACTCTGGCCGAAATCCCGGGCGTCATGCCATTGGAACGCGGGGGCGTTTTTGTCGCCTGCGCGAGCGCGACGGATTTTGTATTTTCCACCTTGGACATGGACGACTACGGCGTCCATCCGGTGGCAGGCAGCCGCGCGTTCGGTGTGCACGATCACGGTGACGGGACCTTGGGCATCTATGTCATGGCCGCCGACAGGGTCGTGAATGAGGGGCTCTATGCGGCCCTTCCCGGACCTGCCCACGAGCTTGTCTTCTCACAAGGCGACGCCGTCTGGCAGCGCATGCTCAACAACATCGAAACCCAATACAAGGACCGCAATCCCGGAGGACGGTTTGTGTTCTCGACCCGGGTGCCATTTTGATCGCCGCAGCTTCCATATTTTGAAGCAAGCCCAAGCAATGGCAATTGCGCCATTTGCCGGACGGCTCACGCCAGCGGAGGAAAGGCCCCACCGCAAAGATATTTGAAGGAAAGACACTCTCGCCAACACGATCTTCCATTCGTGTTTGTACGCCAAAGACAGAAACAGTTTCGCAGAAAGCCGTTGAACGAAAAGATCGGAGAGGCAGAGCGGAATACATATTGCAGCTGTTCCGAAACGACAGGCCCTCATATTTAAGAGGCCAAGGTCTCGGAAACTGAAAGCTGCGGCAATTTAAAGATGGTTTTGGCAGCCATCTGACGACCGCATTTTTGGGGAATGGCCTTGGAACATGACTTCAGTAGTAAAGGCGTAACAGAGTCCCACGAAACCACGCAGGGGTCCGATGAAACGGACGCCGGTACTGACGCTGGTATTCAGCTTTCTCGCAGACGCCTTCTGCAAGTGGGCGCCGCAACGCCTTTGGCGCTGTCTGCCACGACGGCCCTCGCCGCCGACACCGACGCGGACGAACTTGACCTGGATTTCGCCTTCGATGCCGCACGCAAGACCGTGACCGTCACGGCGCTGTTTGATCGCGGCGACGGCGCGGGCCTGACACCTACCAATCAACCCATTCGCTGGACCGTTGACGCCAACCGGTTTGGACCCGACGCGCGCTTTTTCTTTGCAACAAAGTCCACCACCCAAGGCGCAAAGGAATACGAGTTGCGCATAGCGGGCGGTCGCTTTGGCGAGGTCGAAAACGCCGGGCTGAAATTCACGTTCATTCAGCGGCGCGACAGCAGGAACGGTCGGCTCCGGTTCGGCATAGCGCCTGAGGTTTCGCTCTTTCCGAGCTCAGCCTTTCATTTTGAAAACCCGACCGCGCCTCTTCAGCTTGGGCCTGCCAACTCACGCCTCGGGGTCTTTCGGGAATTCGCCACGGGTCTGGTCGAACTGTCACAGGTGCTGCTTCTGGGCCGTATCCAGACGACCTTTGGGCGGTTGTTCAACGACCTCCTCAGACACCTAGACGGTGCGGAGGGGCAGAAGGTTCGGGTCGTGTTTCACCGGCACCTCGCCTTCTCCATCGAGCCTCGCAGGCCCACAACTGTGGATACCGGGCTCTATATCGCGTCACCGCTTTTGTCGCTGTCGAGCGTGACGTTCGGCTGGATGATGCCGCGCGAGGCCGAGATGCTGCCGCGCGAGGCCGCCGCGTTCTCGGACAGGTTCATAAATCAACCCGAGCGTCCGGGATATGACCCGGACACGTTCGAACTCATGGCCCGCGCGGAACGCGCCAACACTGACCCATTCGACCTCGATACCCGACGGGGGCCAGAGCTTGTCCTGACGCAAAAGGCGCCGAGTCCAAACCTAAAATCCGCCGCCGCGAACCACGGGGTCTTTTTGATGCGTCGCAACGCCGAGCGGGGCGATGGCCAGTCCCGCGCCGAGGCGACACTCCCCGGCAGCTTTGCCCTTTCGGTTGTGGGTGCATCTGATGCGACAGCAGGCCCTTTTGAACATCTGGCGGCGCGACTGCTGATCCGGTCCGACCGTAAGTCTGCCCGGGGAACGTCCACGCTGTCGCTCAGTTTCGATGGCGACTTCGACAAGACCAAGGCGCAACGCGTCGAAACCCCGATCGGCCCTCTTGTGCTGCGCGGGCGCACGTTGTCCCCATCGCTTGATGGCGAAGGAGATGACGACACGGCTGGGCGGCTTCCTGCGGCCTATACCGATCCTTTCGCCCCCCGGTGGAGCCAGACCGTCAGCGCAATTTGGTCAAACGCGGGCGATCGGAAAGACCGCAGCCTCGATTGGCTCGAGATCAACATGCTGCTGCTGGAACATGCGGCCGCCCTGCCGGATGCAGACTTTTCGCGGCTGACCTTCGCGCCTACAGACCTGCGCATCCTCTGGGCACCGGACAGGGTGCAGCCAGATGCCGCGAGCCTTGTCAGCACCTTGCGCCTGGGTCCGCCGGGATCGGCACCCAGCACCCGCATCGACCTGTCGCGGGCCACTTTGCGCGCCTCGCGCGGGCGCGATCTCGTATCGCTTGCGTTCCGCTTTGATGGCCTGTGGCTGGCCTACCCTGAAGATGGCCCGCCAGAGCTGGTCAAGGACACCAACACCTGCACGGCCCCCGGGACCAATGGCGGCCCTCAGGACGATCCCCGACCGCTGATTGCCATCGACTTCCCGGGCCAGCACTTGTTTGAAGAGGCGCTGTATCTGCCGCGCCCCGAACCCCTGCCGGATGTCGATCTGGAAACAAAGAACGTCTTGGTCGATCTCAAGCGTGGAGAGATCGATTTCGAGGCGGACCAGGAAGACGAGGCACCCAAAGGTTACGCAAGGATCGATCCGGGCAAAGCCGCGCAACTCGACGAGGTTCTCCGCCGCCTGCCGGGATCCAAGGAACGCACACGGTTCCGCACCGCGCTCCGCGACAGAAAACGCGCGCTAGACGGGGATTTTGACACCTTCCAGGCCCGCTTTTGGACAGCAAGCAACCTGTTAAAGGGTTACCGCTTTCCGCAAGACCAACGCGTCTACATGGGGCCGGTCGGGCTCGATGTTGATGCCCGCGCCCTCGCCCACCGCGTGCAGCGCGACATTGCCAAGGCCAAAGCCAATGGCTTCCTCGACAGCATGTTTGGCCGGGTAAACGAGGCCTATGACCGTATTCTGACAGCGGCCCCCGGAACGCCCGAGGCAAAGGCGCTGGAAAATGTAGACAGCGTGTTTTCCAGCGCGCTGGTGCTCGAAGGGCTCTTGGAACAGGCCGTGCCCGCCTACCAGTTGTTCCGCAGCTACTACCGCGACGTGGCCATCGCGGCGGCCACGGATGGCACGGACATTCCCAACCGAGACGCCGCATTCTGGCCGTCCGAGGCCGTCGCGGAAGAGATCGAATTTGTCTTTGCCATCTGGCGCGTGGACAATGCCGGCCAGCCGGTTCCGGGCTGGACCGGGGGCAGCGATCAGGCAACGAAGCTCAGACAGCGGCTTGCGGCCATTGGGGGCGCTTTCGCGGCGGAAATCCTTGCCTTCGACGAAGACGCTCAGGTGCGCCGTCAAACCCAAGGCGGGCTTGTGGAAGGGCGTCTGGCGAACCTCTCGCGGCTGGCCTTTCGGGTGTCCTGCGCCGACTGGGCCGAGATCGCGCGCGCCGAACGCACCCACCTAGATCAGCCGGAGGATACGGGGGCCAGCATCCCACGCGGGCGCCTCCCCTTTTCGCTTTCGGCGCTGACGAATTTCGCTGATTTCGAGCTTGCCGTCACACGCCGCGCCGCGCGGGTCTACAGCCCCGACGAAGCGGGACGCCGCGGGCGGCTCAGCCGTCGCACGCTGAATGTCAGCCCGGGCGCCATGCTCGATCATCTGGGCTTCCACTCCGGCCCCTTCGTGACGGCGGCGACGCGGCTTGCCGACATCCAAAGCGCGCTGCAGTCCCCGCCCGGCGCGTTTGAAACCGCGATTGAGATACCGGCGCGGCTTGTGCTCTCGCCCCATCAGGACGCGCTTGTGATTGCGCGCGGGACGGGTGCCCCACCCAAGGGCATTTTTGCAGGGGACACGCCTGCGCCCGGCACGGCACAGCCGCTATGGAGCGCGGAGTTTATGATCGCCGATGACGATCCCGGTATCCGCGCCGTGCATTCGCCCGATCTGCGCAGCGAGGCGCTCTGGGGTCGGATCTACGGAAACAAGATGCGAGAGCTGCACAACGGGCGCAAGGTCGCGGCGGCCGCAGCCCCAACCCGAGGCCCGCAACCGCCGTGGTTCTACGGCAAGGGCAGCACACCCATCGGCGCAAGTGACGCCACCCTGTTGGGGCCGGGATACGCGCCAAGCAAACTTCCGGTGACGCCGATTGATGCGGCGTTGCCCTCCTTCGCGCTTGTTGCACAGCCTGCGGCATCTGGCGGTATGCGGCACAAACTTGCAGCGGCCTGCGCGACGCTGCTGCGCAATGGGCAGGACGTTCCGGGTAAAGAGCGGGACGCGCGTTTCTTGACGGCCCTCGACGCCTTTGACCGGCACGAGCTTGTCTTGCTGTCGTCAGGCTGGGGTCTGCCGGTTCTGGGCCGCAGGCGGGCGTCGGGCGCTCGGGTCGATCAATCCTCGCAAGTCGAACCTGAACCCCGTCACCGACTTTGGGATGTGGAGCCGGGCTCTGCGCTCTATGACCCGCGCCCGCTCGAGGTCACGGAATTGTCGCTGAGCGCTTTGGGAGGCACCTTGCGCCATGACAGCAGCTTCGAGCCGCCGGCGGCGGCCCTGAGCACCCGCGATGGACAAGGCCTCTTTGATGCGCTGTCCATCGAGCGCTGGCAGCAATGGACGGTGCTCTCGCGGGACGTATTCAGCGAAGTCACCTACAAGGGATTTCTCTACCCGCTTGGCCACCGCGCCTCGCTCGTGAAGGTCACGCAACGGGAATTCCTCCGCGCCCCTGACGGCAGCGTCCGCGCCTACCTGCGACAGCGGAAATTCATCCGTCTGGGCAAGCCGGACAAACGCTACCCCGCAATCTACCAACCCTTCGAGGGCCGTCTCTTCCCGGTCGAGTTGCTGCGCATACTCACGGCGCAGACGCCCGACATCGTTGATCCCGTCGGCAGCAGCGCCGCTGAGAGGGTGGGCGACCTCAACGCCCAAGGACGCGTCACACTGAGCAAAGCCAATGCTCTGGCATTCTGGCCCCGGACATCCCCCCTGCCCGAAGCGAGTGTGCGTTTCGAGATGGAAATCGACGGCACGAAGACCGAGTTGCCGTTGCTTTTTGTCGACAACGTCGCCGCCAATGACCCACAGAGCCTGCAGGAGCTTCAGGACTACTACAACGACACCCGCGCGCCCATCGCAGCGACGGAGACGACCCCAGAGGTTCGCCAACGCGGTGTGCCGTCACCGGACGCCGATGCCGGTCAGGGCGCGGTCGACCCGGTCGTACATCTGCGCACGGTCAGGTTGGGCGGGGGCAAACGGCGGTACGCGCCCGAACGCGCAGCGGGATCGACCAGCATCGAGACCGACCACTGGACCCTGGCCGCGTCGGGTCGGTTCGCGACCATCGAAGATGCGCCCCAGCCCGAAAATGCACCCTCCGCAAAAAAACTCGGGCTCACGAATTTCAAAAAGGACCCGATCCTAGAAGGCGCGGACCAGCCCCCCTTTTACCCGATGATCGAAACAACCCGCCTGCGGCTGAGGCAGGCGGAAAGGCTGGTGGGTAAACCCCTTCCACCGATGCGCGCGCGCTTTGATTTTGCCTTCGTTCAGGGCGGATTTCCCGAGGTCGCACCGGATGAGGTCATCCCCGGCAACGCGGGCGAGCTGTTTTTGAACATCGTTGCCGAAGACCAGACCAAGCAAGGCATGGAAGACAAAGGCGATCAGTCCGGCAACGATGTTCAAAAACAGCTCGCCCGCGTTGCCGGGGATGACCTCATCCGG
>JBCBFU010000030.1:0-34599 GCA_038527375.1 Pseudomonadota bacterium
TGGTGAATTGGGAGAATGTTGCATCGCGCATGTGATGCACATCTGGAACCAAATCACCAGATTGTTCAGGAAGTTATCCAGGTAAGCGGGACGCTTGTTGCGGAAATCGATGTAGTAGGAATGCTCCCACACGTCGCAGCCCAACAGGGCCGTCTGATCAAAGCAGACCGGGTTCACGCCGTTTTCGGTCTTGGTGACGGCCAGCGATCCGTCGGCGTTCTTGACCAGCCACGCCCAGCCAGACCCGAATTGGCCCGCACCGGCGGCGGCGAATTTCGATTTGAAGTCATCGACCGACCCAAAGTTTTCAACCAGCGCGCTTTCCAGCTCGCCCGGCATCTTGCTGTCGCCCGGCCCCATCATCTCCCAGAACTGGTTGTGGTTCCACAACTGGCTGATGTTGTTGAAGATCCCGTTCTGGGCGACGGCATTGGCGTCGTAGGTGCCCTTGATGATCTCTTCCATCGACTTGTCGGCCCATTCGGTACCTTCAATCGCCTTGTTGCCGTTGGTGACATAGGCGTTGTGGTGCAGGTCGTGGTGGTATTCCAGCGTCTCGGCGCTCATGCCTTTGTCGGCCAGCGCGTCATGTGCGTAAGGAAGATCGGGGAGTTCGAATGCCATCTGACTGGCTCCTTTCGGGTCGTGTTACCTGATGGATATGTCGCCGCCGTTCCGCCAAGGTCAAGGGCAGGCCCGACATTCCATGGATTCTCGACAATGACGCGAATGCTGGTATGGTTGTTCCCAACAAAACAACAATACGCGGGCAGTGTATCGGGCATCAGGACGGCAGGGGACAATCCTCTGTTCACATGCACGCGCTAGTCTGGCGGTAACACAGGCAACATAGGCAGGTAGCGGTATGGCCCCCAAAGGCAGCCCGAAACACAAGTATACGCTCTTTTCGATGATGAAGGACGAAGGCCATTCGCTGATCGAATGGGTCGCGTACCATCACATGATCGGCTTCGACAACATCGCGGTCTACACCAACAACTGCAACGACGGCACGGATGAGATGCTGATCAGGTTGCAGGAGATGGGCTATTGCCAGCACTTTGAAAACAACGTGCCCGAAGGCGGCAAACCGCAGCCCAACGCGCTGAAACTGGGGTTCAAGAACCCCGAAATTCAGGACAGCGAATGGATCATGATCATGGACGCGGATGAATTCGTGTCCATCAAATGCGGCGACAACACCGTCGACGCCCTGATGAAGGAAATCCCCGAAGACACCTGGGCCGTCGCGATGACGTGGCTGTTCTTCGGCTCCAACGACGTGCTCGACTGGAACCCCGGGCTGGTGTCCGAGACCTACACCATGTCTGCGCCCCCCGCGTTCCGCAAAGGTTGGGGCGTCAAGACGATGTTCCGCCCCGCAGGCGATATCAAATTCGGCATCCACCGCCCCAAGGTCAAAGGCGGCGACAGCAACCCCGAGGCGATCGCGGCCATGCTGGAGCGGAAATGGGTGAACGGGTCGGGGGCGGAAATGCCCAAGGAGTTCAACCTCTCCGGCTGGCGATCCACCCGCCCCACTATCGGGCGCGAGTTGGTCGAACTGAACCACTACGCCGTCAAATCCTACGAGGCCTACCTGCTGCGCCGGGTGCGTGGCAACGTGAACAACAAGGTCGGCAAGTATAACGCCGAATATTTCGCGATCTTCGACCGCAACGAACAGGCCGAATTGAACGTGCACAACATGGCCGATCGCACCCGCGCGGCCATGGCCGAACTGCGCAAGGACGACAAGCTGCGCAAGCTCGAGGAAAAGGCGCTCGAATACCACGCAGGTCGCGTGCAGATGCTGCGCGACAGTGGCGAGTACGAGGAATGGGTGCAGCAGCTGCGCGAGGCGGGCAAACACACCGTCGATAACCTCAACGAGGTACTCTTTACCCACCACCTGCCCAAGGCATGGCAGGAAAAGATCAAGGAAATGCAGGCCGCAGGCATCCCCAACAAGGAAATCGCCAAGGTCGTCGCGGGATCGAAACTGGCCCGCAAGGCCGACCGGCGCGAGGCGATGGCCAAGGCGCTCGAGAACTCGGATATCGACGCGGACAGCATCGACATTTCCAACACGAGGTCCGAGACCGAGGCCAAGAAAGCCGCCAACAACCAATCAGCGGTAAAGGCCTGATCCGGTGAGTGCCGCGTGGAATAAAGTCATCGTCTGCACGATGAAAAACGAAGGTCCCTACCTTCTGGAATGGATCGCCTATCACCGTGTGATCGGCTTTGACGGCTTTCTCATCGCCTCCAACGATTGCTCGGACGGCACCAACCTGATGCTCAACCGCCTCGATACGCTGGGCATCGTGCGCCATTTCGACAATCCCCAAGGGCCGAACATGGACCCGCAGCGGTCGGCCTATGGCAAGGTCAAGAACTCAGGCGCGCTCGACACTGCAGAGTGGGCTCTGGTGATCGACGCCGACGAATTTCTTGCTGTGAAATGCGGCGACCAGACGGTCGATGCCTTGATCGCCGCCTGCCCACGCGCCGATGCGATTTCCGTGAATTGGAAGATGTTCGGATCAGACGGGCAACGTGATTTCGATCCCGATCAGCTTGTCATCGAACGGTTCCGCCAAGGATCAACGGACGACACACCCGAAAACGGGCTGGTCTGGGGGTTCAAGACGCTCTTCCGTCCGGAAGCCTTTGAATACATGGGCGTCCACCGGCCCCGGTTCTATAAACACAAACCCATCCCCGACCCCGGCACCGTGCGCTGGTACAACGGGTCGGGCCACGATGTGGGCAGCCGGTACTATGAAAAAGGCTGGCGCTCGAACCCCGAAACGGTCGGCTATGCGCTCGCCCAAGTGAACCACTACGCGATCAAAAGCCGGGAGGATTTCCTCCTCAAACGCCTTCGCGGAACCGCGAATTCCAAGAACAAGGATCGCATCAACCCCAGCTACTGGCGCAAATACGATCTGAACGCGACCCATGATGCCACGATCCCCAGCGCGGGCGTGCGCGATGAGATGCAGCGCCTTCTGGCGGACCCGGACCTCGCCGTGCTTTATCGGGCATCCCTCGACAGCGCGCGCCGGACGCTGGCCGATCAGAAAACCGATCCCGTCTGGGCCAAATTCGTCGAAGACGGCAGCTTCCCCGAAGGCGCCGTCGACAAACCCAAGAAACAGCCCAAACGCAAGGCGGCCCCCGCGCCCGCCCCCATCCCACCCGCCGCAAAAATCGCAAAATCGGAGGCCGCAGAATGACCACTCAGCCTGGAACCACCCGTCCGCGTTACGTTGCTAAGAAACGCGTCCCCGGGCGTATCATTTGCGTGGGCACGCACCACAAGACCGGCACGATCTGGATGCGCAAGGTGTTCCGCCGCATCGCCGCCGAACAAAACATCCCCTTCATGCAGATGTACCGCCCCAAACGGATGGCGGACCTGCCTGAAGACGGCCCCGCCATCGTGGTCAACTGGAATTCGTCTTTCCCGCAACCCTTGCTCGACCACCCCGACGCGCGGTTCATCCACATCATCCGGGACCCGCGCGACGTGCTGTTGTCTGGCACGCGCTACCATCAGGTCGCGGGCCTCGGGAACGAGAAATTCCTGCGCGAAAAGCGCGAGGAATGGGGCGGCAAGAATTATCAGGACCACATCAAGGCCCTGAAAACCCAAGGTGAAAAGCTCCGCTTCGAGATGGAGCACAAACACGCCGCCACCCTGTCCGAGATGCTGCGCTGGGATTACAAACACCCCCATTCCTATGAAATCGCCTACGAGGATCTGATCGAGGATACCGATTGCGCGATCTTCCGCGGCATCCTTGAAGGCATCGCAGCCCCGGGTGTTGATATCGACGCCGCCGTGCAGGCCTATTGGGACCTGTCGCTCTTTGGCGGGCTGGCCAAGGCCGAAGACCGAGACGAGCGGCAAAACCTGCATGTCGCCTCGGGCCAACCCGCGCAGTGGGTCGACAAGCTGCCCCGCGACGTGGCCGAGGATTACCTCAAACAGCATGGCGCGGACCTCAAGGCCCTGAAATACGAGAAGACCAACAAATGGGTCGAGGCCTGCAAGGAACCCGAAGGCGGGCTGACCATCGGGGCGTAAGACCTCCTAAGCCGGGCGCACGACGCCCGGCATCGGGTCCCACATGGCGCACAGCATCTCGTTCAACTCGCCCGACTCCACATTGCGGCGTCCGGCATTGGGCAGAACCGTGATCTCGCCCAGATAGACATTGCCGTTCTCCAGATAGAAATCGACCCGCAAGTATCGGTGCCCTGCCCCGATGGCCTCTGCACAGTCCCGCGCGATGTCGGCCCCGGGCGCAAGGGGCAACTCCTGCCCGTTTCGGCGCAGGAAGTTGTGCGGCAGGTAATTCAGATCACGGTCGTAGATCGGGTTGTTGCGCCCGCCAACGCCGTCCACCTGCAAGACCCCGACGCGCCCGTTGATCACGTGGAATTTGTAATCGGCCACCTTCTCGACCACGCCGCCGGTCAGGTCAGCCTCGAGAAACACTTTGCGATTGATGAACCCGTACCACCATTGCGACGACCACTTGCCGTAATCGGTGTCGAGCCACGTCCGCGCCAGATCCTGCAATTCGCCTTGCTTGGCCGCGTCCAGATCATCGGGCACCATCAACTTGCGCCCTTGGGAGGAGCCATGGTTGCTCTTCAGGTAATAGGCCCCCGCCGCCAGCCCGGTCAGATCAAGATCATCAGGGGTCTCAAACGCGCGGGCCACAGGGACGGACTGTACCTTCCCCTCAAACGCTGCGGGGATATGGGTGCCCACGTTCAGCTTGTCGGCCACGTTCACCCGCGGCAGCGGTGCCAGCAGCGAATTCAGCAGGGTCATTTCCGTGTGCTGCGTCGGTTCGCGAAAATTCGGAAACGCCTCGTTCTGGCGATAATACCCCGCCAGCCCGCGCTTGGCCGAGGCAAAGAACCCCTCGCGACCCATCTCGGACCACAGTGTCATCTGCGTGGCCTTGTCGACGGTAGGTGCAGCCGCCAGTTGCGCCTCGACCCAGTTGGTCAGATCAAACGCGTAGAGCGGCGCGAATAGCGGTTTGCCCCGATGCCGGTTGCGCGCCAGGTAAAAGTCCAGCTCTGGAAAGTCGGCCATCGTCGTTACTTCACACCCACAACCTGCGGCATCGGATCCCAGAAATCGCAGAGATACTCGTTCAACTTGCGCGACCGGATTTTGCGACGCCCCGAGTTCGGCAGATAGGTCAGTTCACCCAGAAACAGCTCCTCCCCCCGGGCATAAAGGTCCACCCGCACATATTGGTGCGGCTTGCACAGCTCTGCCGCGATATCGCGCGCCTTGCCCGCCAACGCAGGCAACGGGGCCTCGGCGTTGTTCGAGCGCAAGAAATTGTAGGGCATGTAATTCAGGTCGCCGTCATAGACCGGGTTGTCCCGATGATCGGTGCCCAACCCGATATCCAACTGCAACAGCGCCACGCGCCCGTTGATGCAGTGGAACCGCAAATCCTCGAGCGGTTCGTCCAGATTGTCCTGCCTGAGGTCCTCTTCCACGATCAGCTTGCGGTCGATGAACTGATACCACCATTGGCTCGAATTCTGCCCATAGGGCTCACTCAGCCAGATCGCAGCCTCCTTGCGCAGCGCGTCCAGATCGATCGGGTCCGCGCCGTCCCGCAGGTCGATATGGCGGTTCTGCTGACTGCCATGGTTCGACTTCAGGAAATAGGACCCGGGCTTCAGCCCCTCGAACGTCAGATCCTCGGCGCTGTCGAAGGTCGCCATCACCTTGGCCGTGCGGACATCCTTGCGCAGCTTGGTCGGGATGTAGCTGCCCGTCATCAGCTTGTCGGCGGGGTTCTTCTTCTGGAGCGGCATCAGGATCGAATTCATCAGCGTCATCTGCGTGAAGTCATTGGCTTCGCGAAAATTCGGGAAGGTGTCGCGCGCCCGCAGATATCCGCCCACACCCCGCTGAATGGTGCGCCTAAACTGCGCGTGGGGCAGTTCGCTGAACGCAGTCATCCATGTCTTGCCGCTGACCGTATCGGCCCCGCGCAGGCTGTCATGGAACCAATCCACGAAATCCCGCACGTAGAACCCGACCTGCGTCGCGGTCGTCTCGTCCGACGTCATGCCGGCGTATCGCTTTTGTGCCTTGAACGGGGCTTGCATGCCCATCTGCGCCTCCATCGGGGTTCTCCCCGTTTTGGCAACAATACGCGCAATTCCTGCTATTTGTTTAGCGTTTTCCGGTCAGCCCGCGAAATAACCCACGGCTGCGTCCTTTTGCGCGGCGTCTTCCAACACGGCCCAGACATAGTCAGCCACCGACCGGAAGCAGATCAGGTGAAACGCCCCGGCATCATCCAGCCAGAACGCACAAGCCACCTGCGCGATCCGTGTGCGGCGAAACTGACCCGGGCCAAAGGCGGCAGGCCGGAAATCCACCGGACAGACCTTGGCCATAACATCGCGCGCCCCTTTGCCCGAAATCGTGAACACCGCCCGCGCGTCCGAGACGTCCGTCACCATGTGATGCGTCCCCGCGAGCGCCTTGGTCAGCGTGGCAATCCGCGCCTCGGCCTTATCCCGGGGGCACATCACCAGCACTTCGTCCGGCGACATCCACGCGACCTCGCCCGTGCAGGTGCCGCGCGCGGGCACCTTGCCCACGGCCTTGGCCATCTGTTTGGAGGCCAAATCCCCCCGCACCGCAATCATGCCCCGTGGCGCGGTCTCGGTTATAGTGGCCAGCCCTTCAAACACGCGTTCAGACATTCTGCTTCTCCCCCTCGGGGTCATAGAAGACCGGATCCACGATCTTGGCGTCCACGCTGCCACCACCGACCTTGGGGAAGGTAATCACCTCTCCCATCCGGTCGGGCCCATTCAGCACCAACCCCATCGCGATCCCACGTTCCAGCGTCGGTGAATGGTAGGTCGAGGTCACGCGCCCCTGCACGTTCTTCTGGCCGTTGGCATTCGTTCCTTCGCTAATGGCGTAAGCCCCATCCGGGATCACGGACCCATCCACCGTTTCCAGCCCCACCAGCTTCCACCGCTTGGGATCGGTCATATGCGTCCGCTCCTGCGCGCGCTTGCCGATGAAGTCATCCTTCTTCTTTGAGATCGCCCAGTTCAGCCCCAGATCCTGCGGGATGACGGTGCCGTCGGTCTCGTCCCCGATCATGATGAACCCCTTCTCGGCCCGCATGATGTGCAGCGCCTCGGTCCCGTAAGGCATGACGCCGAATTCCTCACCCGCGTCCAGCAATGTGTCCCAGAACGCGCGCCCCTGATGGGCGGGCACGGCAATCTCATAGGACAACTCGCCCGAGAAGCTGATGCGATACGCCCGCACTTTAAAACCGCCGATCTCCCCATCGGCCCAGCCCATGAAGCTCAGTGCCTCGGCGCTCACATCCATGCCGCCCAGCTTTTCCAGCACCCTGCGGGCATTGGGACCCACAACCGCGACCTGCGCGTATTGCTCGGTGACGTTCGCGGTATAAACCTTCCAGTCCCACCACTCGGTCTGCAGCCACTCTTCCATATGCGCATGGACGTGATCCGCCCCGCCCGAGGTCGTGTGGCACAGCCACGTGTCCTCATCGATCCGGGCCACGACGCCATCATCGCTGAGGAACCCATTCTCGGAGCACATCAGCCCGTACCGGCAGCGTCCCACCTTCAGGTTCGACATCATGTTGGTGTACATCATGTCGAGAAATTTGCCCGCATCCGGCCCTTTGACGATGATCTTGCCCAGCGTGGATGCGTCCAGCAAACCAAGGGCTTGGCGGGTGTTTTTCACCTCTCGAGTCACCGCTTCTTCCACGGTCTCATCGCCCCGCAGGAAGGTATAGGGCCGCCGCCACTGACCCACCGGCTCCCAATGCGCGCCATTGGCATCGTGCCAATCGTGCATCGGCGTTTTGCGCACCGGCTGGAACAATTCGCCCCGCGCCTCACCCGCGATGGACCCCATGGAAATCGGAGTGTAGGGCGGCCGGAATGTCGTCGTACCGACATTTGGGATGTCCGTTCCCAACTCCTTAGCCAACACTGCCAGCCCGTTGATATTGCTCAACTTCCCCTGATCGGTCGCCATGCCCAGCGTGGTATAGCGCTTGGCGTGCTCAACGCTCTCGAATCCTTCCTGGGCCGCCAGCTGCACGTCGGAGACCTTCACGTCATTCTGGAAATCCAACCACGCTTTCGAGCGGAGCTTGTGCCCCGCCCCTTGCGGCATCATCCAGACGGCCTCCATCGCGGCCTCGGCAGGTGTCGCGGCCTGCGCGGCCTGCGCTTTCGACTTCGCCCCAATCCGACCCAGCGCCGCAACCGTCGCGTCATGTGCATCGACCAACACCTCGCCCAGACCCATCGGCCCGCTCGCCGACCCCGCCGTCACGACAAAGCCCTGACCATCCGCACCAATCGGCGCCGTCTCCGGGTTCGGCTTGAACATCGCCTGCGCGTCGTCCCAGATCAGCTTACCACCGCAATGCGACCACAGATGCACGACCGGGGACCAGCCGCCCGACATCGCGACGACGTCGCAGGGAATGGTCTCCAGAACCGATCCTTCGCCCGCTTGCGCACAGATTTCGACGCCCGTGACGCGCTTTCCGCCTTTGACCGTTGAAATCCCGCGCCCGGTCTCGACCCGGATGCCCAGCGCCTTGGCCTCTTCCGCCAGCGCGCCACCGCCACCGGCCCGCGCATCGAGGATCACCGGAACCTCCAGCCCCGCGCCTTTGAGCGCAATCGCGGTGCGGTACGCGTCGTCATTGTTCGTCACCACGACCGTGCGATCCCCGGGCGACACCGCCCAGTTCACCACGTAGTCGCGCACGGCAGAGGCCAGCATCACGCCGGGAATGTCGTTGCCCGCAAAGCTGATGGGTCGCTCAATCGCACCTGTTGCGGCCACCGTCTGCCGCGCGCGGACCCGCCACAGGCGGTGCCGCGGACCGGGCTCCTGCGGCGTGTGATCCCGCAGGCGCTCATAGCAGGTGATATAGCCGTGGTCGTAAACACCCGACGCCTGACACCGGTTGCGCAGGGTCACGTTGGGCATCGCCTCCAGCGCGGCCAAGGTATCCGTTACCCAGACCTCGGCATCCTTGCCGTCGATCTCGCCCCCGTCCACGACGGCGCGACCGCCCCAATGGGCCGTCTGCTCGACCACCAGCACATCGAGACCCGACGCCCCCGCCGTCAGCGCCGCCTGCAATCCAGCGATACCGCCGCCCGCGATCAGCACATCCACGTAGGCATAGAAATGCTCATACCGATCCGCATCCCGCGCCTTGGGCGCCTTCCCCAGACCCGCCGATTGCCGAATGAACGGCTCGTAGATGTGCGCCCAAAAGGGCCGCGGGTGGATGAACATCTTGTAGTAGAAGCCCGCCGGCAGGAACCGTGACAGCTTTGCATTCACCGCGCCCACGTCGAATTCCAGCGATGGGAAGTGGTTCTGCGACGCGGCCTTCAGCCCATCAAACAGCTCGGTCTGCGTCGCCCGCGCGTTGGGCTCGAACTTGCCCTCTTCGCCAAGGTTCATCAGCGCGTTGGGCTCGGACCCGTCTGCGGTCACGACCCCGCGCGGGCGGTGATACTTGAACGACCGCCCCATCAGCATCTGGTCATTGGCCAACATGGCCGAGGCCAGCGTATCGCCCCCATGCCCTTTGAACCGCTTGCCGTTGAACGTGAACTCAGCCTGCGTGCCGCGGTCGATCAGCCGCCCGCCGGTTGCCAAACGCGTGCTCATGCGCCCTCTCCCGTCCAGTCAGAAAAGGCCCAGCCCGGGCGCCGGGTCACGATATGGTCGATGATGTCCTTGGGCGGCTCGGTCGTTTGCGCCGGATAAGTGCCAAACACCTCGTTTGTCGTCGTACACCGCGCCGCATGGAACCACTTCCCACAACCCGACGCACAGCGCCAGCGTTCGAAATGCACGCCCTTGGGGTTCTTACGCTCGAACAGATAGGCCTCGAACTCGGCGTCCGAGGACCCGGGACCAAAGCGCGTCAGATGCGCCTCGCCCCCCGCCGACAGTTCGGTTTCATCCTTGGCTTCCCCGCAATTGGGGCAGGTAAAGGTCAGCATGGCGCGCCTCCCGAACGGGGCGCGGATCCTGCGCCTTTAGAAGAAGTAGACCTGCTCGGGCGGCTCGGACACGGTACCCCAGCCTTCACCGGTGTAGATGACGCTGCCCAAAAGCATGAAGACAATGCCCGCAAACGCGCCGACAGCGAGGCCGGCCAAAGCGGGCAGATTGCGTTGAAGACGTGCGACCATGTGTGTGCTCCTTGTTGGATCACAGGTAGGCGCAGATTGATCGGGTTCAACATCAATGCGCCACCCCCGCGGCCACGCTTTCATCGATGAACCGCCCCTCGCGGAACCGGTCGAGTCCGAATTCGGCGGTCAGCGGCGAATGCCCCTTGGCGATCAGTTCGGCCATGCCCCAGCCGGACCCCGGGATGGCCTTGAACCCGCCCGTGCCCCAGCCGCAATTGATGAAACAGCCGTCCAAAGGCGTCTTGGACAGAATGGGCGACCGGTCGCCTGTGACATCCACGATCCCGCCCCATTGGCGCAGCATCTTGAGGCGCGAGATCATGGGGAAGGTCTCGATCAGGGCGCGCACCGTTTCCTCGATATGGTGGAACGATCCGCGCTGGGTATAGCCATTATGCGCATCTGTGCCGCCGCCGATGACCATCTCGCCCTTGTCGGACTGGCTCATGTAGCCATGCACGGTGTTGGCCATCACGACCACGTCCATGCAGGGCTTGATCGGCTCGCTCACCAGCGCCTGAAGCGGCACCGATTCAATGGGCAGACGGAAGCCCGCCATATCCGCCACATGCCCCGAATGGCCCGCCACGACGATACCCAGCTTGTCGCAGGCAATATCGCCACGGTTGGTCGTGACGCCCGTGACCTTGCCACCCTCGGACCGGATGCCCGTGACCTCACATTTCTGGATGATGTCCATCCCCATGTCCGAACACGCCCGGGCGTATCCCCAGGCCACGGCGTCGTGGCGCGCCGTACCCCCGCGCGGCTGCCACAGCCCCCCCAGAACCGGGTAGCGCGGACCGCTGAGTTCGATGATCGGGCACAGTTCTTTCACCCGCTGGGGGCTGATGAACTCGGTCGCGACACCCTGCAGCGCGTTCGCGTGCGCGGTCCGCTGATACCCGCGGATCTCATGTTCCGTCTGGGCCAGCATGATCACGCCTCGGGGGCTGAACATGACGTTGTAGTTCAAATCCTGGCTCAGATCTTCATAAAGGCTGCGCGCCTTCTCGTAGATCGCCGCCGACGGGTCCTGCAGGTAGTTCGAACGGATGATCGTCGTGTTGCGGCCCGTGTTGCCGCCCCCCAGCCAGCCCTTTTCCAGCACCGCCACATTGGTGATCCCGAAATTCTTGCCAAGGTAATATGCCGTGGCGAGGCCGTGCCCGCCCGCGCCGATAATGATCACGTCATAGCGCGCCTTGGGTTCCGGGCTGCGCCACGCGCGCTCCCACCCCGTGTGCTGGCGCAGCGCCTCGCGCGCGACGGCAAATGCGGAATATCGTTTCATCAGCCTGACATCCCCTCACTAGCGAGCTCTCAACGGCGGGCCCGGACACGCAGTCCGACGGACGGGCCGCGCCTGCTCCGATCTGTCTTACCGCGCCCGTAGCCTAGCCCACGCCGGGAAGCGTCACGACCGCGATTTAATGCGACATGTTCCCGCGCATCCCTTGTTGTTGCCCCGCGCCCGGGCATAGGTAAGCGCAGTAATTCGGGGATACAGGTGATCATTTTTCTGACCATCGTAGTGCTGGCCACACTGGCCGTGCTCGTCACGCTCGCGCGGGCCGCCCGCGTTGCGCCGGGAACGCAGCCCGACCCCGCACGCGACGATGGTAGCCGTGCGATCTATGCCGCGCAGCTCAAAGAGATCGACCGCGATCTGGCGCGCGGCGTGCTGGACCCCGCGGACGCCGAACGCATGCGGGCCGAGGTCGCGCGCCGCCTGCTTGACCACGCCGATGTGACCCCTGCGGTATCCGCCCCTACATCCACAACCCCGCTTGTGATCGGTCTGGCCCTCACAGCTGTGATTGCCCTTGGAACCTACGCCCTTATTGGCGCGCCGGGCCGTGGGGACCTGCCGCTTGAGGCGCGCAAAGCAGCGCTTGACGCCCGCGCGGACACCCGCCCCTCCCAAGCCGAGGCCGAGGCCGCCTTTAACGCCACCCGCGCCGCCCCGGGGGCAGAGGCCGACAGCCGCCTGTCCCAGATGGTGGCGCAACTGCGCACAGCCATGCAGTCGCGGCCCGAGGATGTGGAAGGCCTCGCGCTTTTGGCCCGCAACGAAGCGATCCTCGGCAATTATCAGGACGCGGTCGCTGCCCAACGGCAGCTTCTTTCGGTCAAGGGCGACGCTGCCACGCTTCAGGATCGCGCGGCGCTCGCCGATCTTCTGATCCTCGCGGCGGGCGGCTTTGTCTCGCCCGAGGCCGAGGCGGTGCTGACCGACCTGCGCGCCCGCGATCCGGCAAACGGCACGGCGCGCTACTACCTGGGCCTCATGCACTCCCAATCGGGCCGCGCCGATCTGGCGTTCCGCCTCTGGGCGCCGCTTCTTGCCGAATACCCCGTCGGCGCACCGTGGTCCGACCCCATCCGCGACCAGATCGAAGATATCGCTGCCGTTGCGGGTGTGAACTATGTGCCCCCGGCCCGTGGCGGCACCTTTGCCGGACCGAGCCAGGCGGATGTGGACGCCGCCGCCGATCTGTCGCCCGAAGACCGGCTGACCATGATCGAAGGGATGGTCGAAGGCCTCTCTGAACGGCTGGCCACCGATGGCGGCACGCCCCGCGAATGGGCACAGCTGATCCAGTCGCTTGCGGTTTTGGGCCGCGTGGATCAGGCGCGCGCGATCCTCGCCGAAGGGCGCACCGTCTTTGCCGACAGCCGCGAGGCGCTGGTTCTTTTGACCTCCACAGCGCAGAATGCCGGTCTGGAATAGGGGGCTGGAATAGAGGCGTGGCATGATTATCGAAGACATCTCCGACTTCGCGGCGGCCCTGCGCCCCGGTGCTGCGATCGCGGGCCTCGACCTCGGCACCGTGACGATTGGCGTGGCTCTCTCGGACCGGCTCCTCTCGGTGGCGACCCCGACCGAGACCATCAAGCGCAAGAAGTTCGGCGTCGATGCCGCGCGCCTGCTGAACCTGCTGACCGAACGCGAGGTCACGGGCATCGTGCTGGGCCTGCCGCGCAACATGGACGGAACCGAGGGGCCGCGCTGCCAATCCACGCGCGCCTTTGCGCGCAACCTCGAACGCTTGACGCCCCTCCCGATCACCTTCTGGGACGAACGTTTGTCGACCGTCGCGGCCGAACGCGCGCTCCTTGAGGCGGATACGACACGCAAACGTCGCGCAGAGGTCATCGACCACGTCGCCGCCGGGTATATCCTGCAAGGAGCGCTGGATCGCATGCGCCACATAAGGAACAGCCATGAGTGACGAGGTCTGGAAACGCGACGAGGTCGAAAGCCCTTGCGTCAAGCTGTGCACGATCCACCCCGAGGCGCGCATTTGCATCGGCTGCTTGCGCTCAATTGACGAAATCACCGCTTGGGGCCGCATGACGCCCGAGGTGCGCCGCCAGATCATGGAGGAGCTTCCCAGCCGCGCGTCAAAGGTCAAGGTTCGCCGGGGCGGACGTCGGGCGCGGATCGCTTAGGCGCAAAAGCACTCTACTCGAAATCTAGACCCGCACGGTGGGAACCGCCGGGCAGCGCCCGGACCGACCCCGTCAAACCAAAGGTTTGCCTCTGGCAAAACGGGAGGGCGCTTCTCGCCCACCCCTCGGCCCGGGCGATGCCCTCAGTCCATCAGGTAACGCCTTGGCTAAGAGGGCCGGCTAATTCTCAGCCAACCACTCCATCGCATCCGCCAACTCCGGCCGAAAATACGCCACCATTCGCCCTTCCGGCGGCGCGCTCTCACCCTCCGCAAATGGCGCAACCCCATGCAGCGCCAGCCGATGCACCAACACCGCCTGCCCCGGACCCATGTCGATCCGGTGTGGCACGCAGGTTTCGAACACCTCTCGGCGGGCTGCCTGATAGGCCTCTGTCACATCCACCGCGCGCGGATCACGCTCGCCAATGGCCTCTCGCAAGCCCCGGCGCATGATCGGCGCCGACCCCTCCCACACCACCAAGGGCGCGGCATCCGACGCGTTCAGCGGCAGTCCCAAAATCCACGCATGCGGCTCCTGCGGGATGCGCCGCCTCTCGGGCCCAACCGGCAAAATGCCATCAACATGGGCCGCAAAGCGCACCTTGCGGAACCGGTGGTTCGCGTCGCTTTCATCAAGGTCCTGCTGGGGATAGCCGGGATAGACGACCGAGATCTGCGCCGAATGCCAGGTGGCTGGCAGGCTCACATGATTGCTCCACGGCCCGCGCAAGGGGACGCCATCCACGGACCCATCGCCCGCATTGGGCATCACATCGACGCCCACAAACCACGTCTTGCCATGACGCAGCCACGCGTCCTGCATGGCGGGATCGCGCGTCACCTCACACGCGACGCGATGCGCCGCCGCGGCCCAGGCCGCAACCTCCGCGTCCCAGTCGAAAACTTGCCACCCGCGTGTTGCAAGGCTCATGCCGCCGCTGCGGCCCGCGCGCGCGCCACGGCCTCCCGCGCCTCGCGCAAGACCTCGAGCCCCGCATCGGGCCGCGCCGCACCCTCTGACAGGATCCGCCGATAGGCCCGCGCACCGGGCTGACCCGCATAGAGACCCAGCATGTGCCGCGTCACCTGATGCAGCGCGCCGCCACCATCGAGATGCGCCGCGATATGCGCCTCCATCACGTCGAGCGCCGCCGCACGGGCGTCGCCGTCCCGCGGCGCGCAGCCCCACACGACCTCATCCGCACGCGCCAAAACGGCCACCGGGTCGTGGTATGCCGCCCTCCCCACCATCGCCCCGTCAAAGCCCGCGTCGAGCGCGCCCTTGGCGGCCGCCAAGTCAACCAGCCCCCCATTTAGGCTCAGGTGCAACTCTGGAAATCGGTCCTTCATCCGGCGCGCCAGATCGTAATCCAGCGGCGGTATGTCCCTGTTTTCCTTGGGGCTCAGCCCCTTGAGCCACGCCTTGCGCGCATGGACCGTCACCCGCCGGACACCTGCATCGCGCATATGGGCCAAAAACGCGGGCAGAACGACCTCCGGATCCTGATCGTCGACCCCGATCCGGCATTTCACCGTCACCGGCACCTCAACCGCCGCCTGCATCGCGGCCACGCAGTCTGCCACAAGCGCGGGCGATTTCATAAGCACCGCGCCGAACGTCCCCGCCTGCACGCGGTCGGACGGGCAGCCGCAATTCAGGTTGATCTCTGCATACCCGGCCTCTTGCCCCAGCCGGGCGGCCTCGGCCAATTCAACCGGATCAGAGCCGCCCAATTGCAAGGCCACAGGGTGTTCGCGGGCGTCAAAATCCAAAAGCCGCAGCGCCCCACCGCGCACAAGGGCCGCAGATGTGACCATCTCGGTATAAAGCAACGCTCGCGCCGACAGCGCCCGATGAAACATCCGGCAATGCCGATCCGTCCACGCCATCATCGGCGCCACACTCAGCCGCGCCGCGTCGTCCAACGCCGCAGCGCTCCAGCCTGCGGGCTGTGCCGCAGGATTTGCGTGGGGGTGATCCGGTGTCCGGTCATCGGCGGGACGCATTGCAATGGAAACCTTCTTTGCGACGGTGTCGGGTTCCTATCCGGGTTGGATGGGCACAGAGCGAGGTAGCACGCACAGACGCGGGCTCCAAGTCAACCACACGCCGCGCCCAGCGGGATCATCCGCGCGCGATGATTTGCGAAACGGCGCGAAGCGTACGGATCAGCTGCGCGCTCTGCGTGGTCCGGTTTTGGCAATGTCTGTCGAGACTTGCCGCCGCCCAGGGCCAAACTGGCGAAGGTCCGTCTAGGTGCCCGTGTCCAGCCCTCTCAGGCCAGCTCCAATCACAAGCCCCTGTGAGCCTAACCGTAACGACCGCCAATTCTGCCCCAAAGACGCGAACGCCGGCCCTCAAACCGTCACGCCAACGCATTGTAACCTCAATGCAAATAAGCGCCTTCGACAACCTAGACGCGCCCTACGGGCCGCGATCAGGACCCACATATGGGATACACGCGCCCCTCCCGAACTTAGCGAGCGGGCAGCGTGCCCACGGGCCGTGCGGCGGCCCATCCCGGCCAGATCGCAAGACCGTGCAAGTCCCACCAGGCCTGCGCTGCCGTCGCCAACGATTGTTGCGGCAGTGACACCGTCACGCCCGCGACCGTGTTCGGCCCTGACTGAGCGAGTTGGGCATCGTTCGCCAATAGACGGTCTGATGCCGCATCCAGATCGACCCAGAACACCCCGGCTGCGCCAGAACCCAATCCGTCGGGTGGCTGTTGCCGGATTTCACCGCGCAATGTCGGGTGATCGCCTCGGGAATGCCCGCCCTGATCGGGCGATGACGCGCCGCCACCGGGCGCACCGCTGCCGGGCTGCTGACGCGCATTGGGGCCCACAGCGTCCGGCGACCAAGGTCGCGCACCAAAGAGCGCGGATCCCGCCGGATCCGCTGGCGTCCCGCCCGGACCGCGACCCAATGTGACCAGAACCGGCGTTCCATCCGTCAGCGCCCGCGCATCGCGGTCGTCCACCTCGAAACTCAGCGCAAAACTCTGCTCGCCCACGCGCAACACCTCAACCAGCGCGCCGTCCCCGCTTGACACATATCCACGCCCGGGATCGCGCACCCGCACGATGACCCCGCCGGCGGGCGCGGTCACGCGTGGCACTGCGATCAACCGGTCGAACCGCGCCACCGCAGCCTCGGCCGTGCGGTGTTCGGCACCTGCCGCGTCGGCCGCCTCTGCAAGCGCCTGTGTCGCGCGGGCCTGCCAGACCGCGCGCGCCTCTTGCAAGGACTGCCTGTCTGCCTGAACGGCGTTTCTCTCCAGAAGCGTGGCCAAGGCCTGTTGCGCCATCTGGGCACTTTGCATGCGCTCACCAATCTCAGGCGCAACCGGATCGGCATCAAGGACGCCCGCCGCCGAAGAAGCCCCGGTCGCCAAAGTACCGTCCGCGCGGCCCGCGCTGCCACCGACCGCACCACTGCGCAACATCTCGGCGGTCGCTTGCGGGCCGAGCGTCAGCGCCAGCTGCTGCCGCAGGAGCGCCACGCGGGCGTCAAGCACGGCCAGGCGCGCGTCAAACCCGTCGGCGATAGCTGCCATTTCGTCCAGACGGCCCCGACACTCCATCTGGCGAACCGATACATCCCCGGCAAACGCGGGATAGGTGTCAGACACCCACTGCGCCAGACCGTTCACATAGCCGGGCGCATCGCCTTGGCTGAGGCATTGCTGGGTGAAATGGGCAAGGATCGCCTGACGTTCGGCCTCGGACCGGCGCGCCTCCATCTCGCCGCGATCGAGCAGGGCCAGCGTCTCGCCAGCCTGCACGAACTGCCCCTCAGATACGGAAAGACTTTGCAACACGCCGCCTTGCGGCAGGGCCACGCGCAAGGGGGTGACACGCGGTTGGAGCCGCCCTTCGTAAATGCGCTCCGGCGTATATGTGACCCAAGACAGACCCAACGCCGCGAGCGCGCCCACGCTCAACGCCGCAAAGGGTGCAGCGATCAGCCAGATGAGCCGCGGCAGCCCAAAACGCGCCCTAGGTCGGGGATGTCTCTGTGAGACCTCGTTGCCGCCACCTGCGGTTTTCGGTCGCGCACGCTTAGATCTCGAAATGGGGGTCTCCGCTTTGCGGTCTCGCAAGGTTTGAGCGGGCCTCAGACCCGCAGGTCCGACGCGCGAGCCGGATGGACCGGGCACCGATTGATCCGTTTGCGTGGAAAAGGCCCCATCGGCCGAGCGTGTCAGCAGCGGCGCGGGGCCGCGAGCCGCGTGCCCCTGCCCCAAACCGGAACGTAACGCTGAGCCAGCCACCGACTCAGCCATTGGCCCAGGCGGACCACCGCGCGAGCGCCACCTATTCCAAAACTTGAACCAACGCGCCATTCCAGCCGCCCCTATGCGTCCGCGCCCGGGTTTGTGCCCGGGTCGTTGCGCGGGTCAGCGCCCGCATCGGTGCCGCGACCCGTTGCTGAGGCCGAACCAGCGCCAGAGCGGTTCTTCGTTTCCGCGCC
Organism: Pseudomonadota bacterium; assembly: GCA_038527375.1. GTDB lineage: Bacteria > Pseudomonadota > Alphaproteobacteria > Rhodobacterales > Rhodobacteraceae > Shimia_B. The sequence goes on from JBCBFU010000030.1 coordinate 18,238, forward strand.
CGGCGTTGCATCCCGCGCAGCCGACGCAACGCGGCCTTGCATCCGGGCCGCGCGCCGTTTGGCCGCGCCGTCCTTTGCCGCCTTCGCGCCCTTGAGAACCCGGACCTGGCCGCCCTGCCTTGGCGCCCCAGGGGATGGCACTGCCATTGCGACCGCATCCGCCCCATCACCCGCATCCTGGGCCGCGTCCCCAGCGCCAGCATGGCCTTGGCGTTGATCAATCTCGGCAATAGCCTCGGGCGGGGCCATGCCGCCGGATTTGCGCGGATCATATGTGGCGACCTTGATCGTCAGGACACGGCGGTTTTCCACCAGCGTTTGTTCCACCGTATCTGCCATGGCGATGACCTTGGCCAATGCGCTGCGCCGGGCGTTGGACGGGTTTTCCGCCTCCCGGTGCGCGATCTGCATCTGGCCAGAGCTGAGCAAGGGCGCGTCGTCCGTAAGCTTGAGGATCGCATGCCCCTCGAAATGCTTGAAATCAAAACAGATCCGTTCGTTCGACATGGGACGCACCCCGTGGCACGACACCGCCAAAAGCTCGGCGCCCACCATGCACAGCTTGCGCCGGTTCGCCTCGTCCCCGTTGCGTTTGAAATGCGACCGGAGCCAATTGGTGAGCGTGTCTTCACTCTCGAGCCGTCGGGCCGCGACAAAGCGCAGCCAACCCGACGACATCCGCCCGCGCATCTCTCCGGCAGGGGCGAAGTCGACCAGACGACCACCGCGCATCTGCAAGAGCTTGTCGCAGGTCTCCAGAACGGCGCGATTGTCCGTGACGATGACAAAGCTGCGCCCGGCCCGCGCCTCCATCTTGATGCGGTCGATCAGCGCCGCGATCAGCTTGTCCGACGCGCAATCCTCGGGCCGATCCAACAGATAGCAGGCAGGCGCCAGCAGGATAGCGCGCGCCAGCGACAACGCCTTTTGATCACGCGACGACAGCGTCGTGGCATCAGGCGCGGCTGTGATCCGCTCCACCGTGTCGTCCGAAAAGACGAGCGATTCGAGGCACCTACGCCCCCGTTCGCCCAGATCCGCGCCGTGGAAACATGTCAGATTGTCGAGCCCGGAGGCAGGCAAGACCCGCGGAACTGCGGGGACGTGCACCACCTCGGGCGCGCGCAAGTCAACCGACCGATCCCAAAGGTCGGTCCCGTGAAAACTGACGCGCCCCTCAACCGCAACGGGGCCAAGGTCGAACGGGTTGACGAGCGCCTCCATCAACAACGACTTGCCCGCCGCCGCCTCGCCCAGAACCCCAATGATTTCACCCGGTGCCACCTCGAAAGAGATGTCCGAAATGAGCGCCCGGCCCCGACCGTCCGAGACGGAAAGCCCCACAACCTGAAGACCCGCAACGGACGCGCCCGCCTCGTCCCACTCGGCCTCGCTTTGGGGTAGATACCGCACCGTCGCCTCTGCCGTGCCATCCAGACTGTCATGCGTGCTGCGCAAAATCGCGTAGTCCAGCGCGGCCGAGACGAGCCAATAGCTCATGATCGCCAGCGACGGGGCCGCAGCGACCGCGATCACCTCGGTCGAGGACAGATAGGTCGCCATCGCGAAACCCGCCATCAAGGCCAACCACCCAAAGGCGCGCCGAACCTGTGGCAAGAGCGCGTGGGGCGGCTCTCCCCGCGCGGCCAGCGTCAGGCCCAGCTTGTCACGTCCCGACAAAATGGCGGCGGCCTCGCTCGGGCGGAAATCCCAAAGCGGTTCACGACGTCCCCAGCGACCGGCCACATGGATCGCGCCCCATCCCAGAGCGGCAACGGCCAAAATCGGCACCGCAAGAAGCGGGTGAAGCACGGCGAGCGCCAGCGTCAGAAACGCAGCAACCCCGGCCCGTGCGAGCGTCTGCGCCCGACCGCGCGCCGCCCGAAATCCCGCCAACGCCCGCGCGTAGGCATATTCCAGAACAAGAAGCCCAACGATCGGTGCGAAGGCCACGGCGAGCAAAAGAGGTGCTGCAAGACGCTCCCCCTGTTCGGCGACAAGCGCTTGAAAGAGTACCGCGATCACGGCGATAGCGACCAGACAGGCCTCGGTCCCCAGGGCGAAAAAGAGAGCCACCGGACGCGCCCAACGCGGCGTTCCGCGATCGGCCATCAAGACACGCTCCGCGTCATCCTGGGCAGGCCCAAGTGTAGGGCCGGGTTCAAATCCCGAGGTCGTCGACGCCTCCACCGGCACGGCCGCGACAGCGCCACCTTCGTGGGCGTAGCCCCCTGATTTCAGGTTATTTTCAGAATTCATCATGCGCCCCCGGGACGAAGTGTTCGCCCCCCTCTTAGCGCCATGTAGGTTAACAAGCCCTTTGCCGCGGCCCGGTTTCCTGCACCTAATCCGGCTTCTCGGTTTGTTAACCCATCTTGGCGTATCCCGATTGGAACAGGCAGACAAAAAGGATGCTTCGATGACGGATAGGACCGAACGGAAACGATCGTCGTTCGCGACGGCTCTCGGGCTCTTTGCGGCCGCCGCTGTCGTGGTGTCGGGCGGGGCGTGGTCCATTGCCTCCGCCGCACGCGGCGTCTTTCTGATGCAGGAGGAGGAGGTCATTCCGGTCATTGCTGGGGGTGATCTGGACAGGCTGCCGGCGCTCATGCGCGGAAACCGTCCCGCCGATACAACCAGCAACACCATGGGCGAACCCGCCCGCCTGAAACCGCCCCGTATGTGCGAAATGCCCACGGACTATTTTGACGGGCTGTCCACTGCGACGTTGCCCGCGGGCTATACACAGCGCAACGGGTATGTTCGCCCCTTTCAACCCCGCCGCGGATTCCTGAACGAACGCGAACTACGCGCCGCAAAGGTGGCTTGGCACTATTTCGAAAAATTCACGCAGGAAGATACCGGTCTCGCCAACTCGGTGGGCAACTATCCGTCCACAACCTTGTGGGACACGGCCTCTTACATCGCGGGCCTCGTCGCCGCTTATGAGTTGTGTTTGATCGAGAAGCCCGAATTCGATTCTCGGGTGATCCGCCTTTTGACAACGATCAAGGGGCTGGAACTGTTCCGGCGCGAATTGCCAAACAAAGTGTATCACACGCAGACGGGAGCGAAGGTCGATTACACCAACAAGCCCGGTGAGATTGGGTTCTCTGCTCTCGACATCGGACGGTTCCTTGTCTGGATGCGCATTCTCAAGAATCGCTATCCCTATTTGGGCAACACAATCGATTCCGTCCTTCTGAAATGGGACTACTCCAACGCGGTCGATAGCGAAGGCGTCCTTTGGGGTGCGTACGTCGACAAGGAAAGCGGGGAAACCGTCTATGCCCAGGAAGGCCGCCTGGGGTACGAGGAATATGCGGCCAAAGGATTCGCGCTTTGGGGGTTTGACCCCGTTTTGGCCCACCGGGCGGAACCCTTCCTGACGGCTTCGATCTATGGGGTGCAGGTGCCCTATGACGGGCGCGACCCACGGATTTTCCACTCCCAGAACTACGTGGTGACAGAAAGCTATCTGCAAGACGGGCTCGAGCTCGGCTTCGACATGCCCTACGATGACAGCAGCCCTGAATGGCTGCATTCAGATGGCTGGCGTGCGGAATTTGCCGATCGCATCTATCAGGTTCAGGAAAACCGCTGGCGTCGCACGGGCTTCATGACCGCTCGCTCCGAACACAACGTCAAAGGTCCACCCTACTTCACATACGATACGATCTTCTCGGACGGCTATCCGTGGAACACGGTGACGCCTCGGGGCGACTATGTGCCCGACCACGCCGCGGTTTCGGCAAAAGCGGCGCTCGGCCTCTGGGCGCTCTGGGATACCGAATACACCGACGCGCTCTATGACGCGATCATCGAACTCTACGATCCCGAAAACGGGATGTACGAGGGCCTCTACGAAAAGGGTCAGGGCCGCGTCGAAATCTTCACCGCCAACAATAACGGCATCATTCTCACGTCCCTCTTGCACAAGGTGCAAGGCACCATCCTGACCGCCTACACCGGCGAGACCGAGGTTTGGTACACCGCCTTTCGCGATCAGGACGTGCGGGAACGGCGCAATCTGCCCGATCCCCCGATCGAGCAGGACTGGCTTCCCGCCCTGCGCCACTCTGTCCAGACCGAGGCTGACTACTGATGAAACATCTTCTCGCCACCACCGCTGTTCTTGCGGCCCTCGCCGGGCCACTGTCAGCCCAGACCGACACACCGCCCACCCCGGGCGACCGCCCCGCGGGTGCGGAGGCCTTCGCCCCCGAAAACGCGATCCTCAACACCGCCATACCCTTTGCGGTGGGTGCCCGGGAGGCCCAGCAGAGCCTTCGCGGCGCCTTCGGGTGGGCCACCTTTCAAGAGGGGCTCGCGCAAGGGGTCTATTTCCGGTTTGACCCGGACGGATACGCGCGCTTTTCGCCCTCGCCGCGTCTCGATACCGACGTGTTCGAGGTTCTGTGCCGCCCCCGCACCTACAGCTGTCACGCCCGCAAGGGGCCTTTGACAATGCTCTTGTCCGACACCGGACGCCTGACGCTCAGGGTCGAAAACGCCGAACCCACGGATATCTACGTGCTGTCCGACGGGCTGACCGAACTCGAGGTGCCCGCGCGCGTCAATGGCGAGCTCGACACCCAGATGGAGGCCCTCCTTGCCAGCGGCACCACGCTCATGGCGCGCCGCAATGGCGACGTTGTGGCCCGCGGCTCACTCACCGGGTTCAGCGCGGTCGCCGCCTACCTGCGCTGGATCGCGGCGCGTCAGGACTACACCGTGCTGCCCCGCGACTGGCCAGTGCCCAATGGACCCTCCGCGCCCGCAAATGGCGCGGTCACGGCTGTCCAAGGCTGGGCCGCTCCGGCCGAACGGCAACTGTCGGCACAGGCCGCGGCCGCCAACGCCGCCCCCCCGACCCCGGAAATGCCTGCAACAGGGACCGACGAACTCGCCACCCTCAAGGCCGAGGTCGCCCTCCTGCGCGATCTTCTCGTGGCGGGCAATTTCGGGGGCAACCCGGGTGCCGGCACGCCGTCGGCGCTGCCACCCACACCGGTGACGCCCGCAACCCTAGCCAATGGGCTGTCGGCAACACCGCAAACCTCAGGCACCCCGTCCCAATTGACACAAATGGCGGCAGCGATGCCCGGCGCAACCATGACCGGCGCGCAGACGATGACCCACACTGCCGCCGGTGCGGCAGCCGGCCCCGCGGACACGATCCTGGCCGAGCTTGAGGCGCTTCGCGCGGAACTCGCCGGGGAAACCCCCATGAATGGCGGTGCCATGACGGGGACGATGGGCATGGCATCACCCTCAACGCCGCCCGGCACCGCCACTCTTGCAGCCTCCGGACAGAGCATGTCCGAATATGGTGCTGGTGGGTCCGGTGCTGGCCTGGACATGGGCGGCACATCGGGCGCCCTTGATCGGCGCATGGCCGCAGCGGCCGAAGTGGCCCACCTGCAATACCTCACATCCGAGATGGGATTTGACGGGCGCACGGCGATCATGATCCTGCAACTGGCTCACCAAACCGCAGGCCATGACGCCATGGCCGACCCGGCCCATGGGGCAGCCACATCCCCCTCGTGGCCTGGCGGCAGCACGATCTTGCCCGAGCAATTGCTGGCCGAACTGGCCGCGGCGACAACGTCCGTGCCAATGACGGCGACGCCGGCCTTGCAAATGGATAGCGCGATGCCCGCCGCGCAAATGGCACAGCCGGCTGAGCCAGCCAGCGAGTACCAGTTGCTGACCGACTACTTCCGGTCCGAGATCATGCCTGCGATGCAGAATTGACGTATGCCCGTAGCCGCCAACCGCACCGGATCCCGCCCCGCCGTCGTGCGGGGTGTGGTCACCAAGTGCGGGCCGGCAGATGCGCCCCTGCCCCGTCCTCGCGCCCAGCTGTGGCTGAGCCGCGTCCGCGTGTCAGTGGGTTCGACGCGCCCTTAGATGTAGCAGGCGGCCATGCCGTCTGCAGCTAGGTCCAGGGCGTGGGCGCGATGCACAAGGGACCCCGGCACCTTGGGGTTTCGAGCGGCACGGCCCGATCACGGTCCCAACAGATCTTGAAAGGGCTTCAAACACCAAACCGGAGCTGCATCGGGCACCAGAAGGTTGGGTGGTGGCGGACACGGCGCGCGGTCGAACTGGGGCTCTGAGGCTCTTTAACCACCGCGCGCCCGGATCAACTCATCCGACATTGGCGGCTGAGTGCATGCTGATAAGAATTCCTCATACCAACGGCAGGCATTGCTGGTCCGCGCCACGGGTAGTGTGTCCCAAGCGCAAGAGGCCTGAGCAGCGTCAACCGGCGGCCAGAGGGGGCCGAGGCGCTTAGCTGCCGTATGGCTCCTGAACGGCGCATTGGCGCCGCGCGTTGACAGCCCAAGCAGAGCCTAGCGGACGGACCAGAGCGGCCCAAAGACCTGAAAATGCAGCGCCTCGAGGATGATGGCGTTGGTGTTGAGCGTATAGATCTCGTTCACCCGCCCATCGCTTTCGTAAATTCCGGCCGGGAATCCGCGTTCTGGATCAGCCAGATCGATGACCGCCTCGCGCGCCTGTCGCGTGTAGGCGCTGCCTGCGATCGCGTCCCACGCAAAGCTCGCCTTCACGCTTTGCGTGCGCATGTCGTCGTGGAACGTTCCGGCCTCGGTCACGACACCCCATGGCCTGCCATTGGCGATCACGCCCGCATAGGCAAAATGGGGGGCCTCATCCAGATGGTCCTCGGACACCATGGTGATGTGCCCGGTCTCTTCGAATCGCCGCTCCTGCGCCTGCAGGACCGCCTGCGCCAAGGTCGCGCTTTCGGCGTCAAATCCCAACTCGAGCGCAAGGAGCATGTAGGGTTCACTCACCGTGGGCGTGATCGCCCCGAACCCCGCCGCGCGCCGGGCATCGCGGGGGACGTCCACGCCGTCCACGCGCGCCCATTCTATGATGCGGTCCGCCGACATCGCGCGCAGCACATCAAGGCCCCAGAGGGCCGCTGCCCGTGCGCCATATTGCTCGTAGCCGATACGCCCCTCCTGCACCATGCGGGGGCCATCCGCGTGGGCCTCGGCCCCCATCAATTCGCCCCGGTCCGCCATGGCGGCCAGGTCCCAATCGCCCAGCGCGGTCCGTATGGCTGGTCCGTGCTGCGGATAGTGCTTTTCAAGCACGCGCAGCCCCATCAAGAGGCGCGCAATATCCAGCGCCGACCACCCGATGCCGCCGACGACCTCGGTATTGGCATAATCCACCATGCGCAGGGTTTGGGTGTCATACACCTTGTTGGGCAGCCGCCCATCATAGAGCTCGAGCCGCGTGAGCCCGTCGATGAACGCCACTGCGCGCCGGTCCAACTCTGCGGTGTCCACCAGCCCCAGCCGCGCCGCCGCGACCAGGGACAGGATATACGATCCCTGATCCCACAACGTGGTCGAGGCAAAGCCATCGACCGAATTGACCAGCCCGGTCCCCGCCTGCGTGTTGCCCTCGATATAGCGCCAGGCGGCCCGCGCCGCCGCGATTTCGCGATCCGTCAACGGGGCCTTGTCCGGGACCACGATGGTTGTCGAAGCAAGATCGATCTGACCTTGTCCGAGCGACAACCGCACCAATGCGCTGTCGGTCCAACTGGCGACCCCGGCCGCAAGGATCAGCCCCCCGGCAAAGACAAAGGGCGCGCGTGGCCAAGACGTGGACTGGACCGACGGGCCGGAAGAACGGGTCATGACAACTCTCCAATTTGGGGGGCGGCGCTGGGGCCTGTTTGACGGGATGTCCGAGCGTCCTCGGCGACACTCCGTGCGCCGTATTCAACCGGATCGCGCCACATCGCCGCGCGGATCACGGTCGCAAAGGCAAGGCCGTTCCAAGACAACCAGAACAGATTGACGATCACGAGGGACGCGGTGTGCGCCTCGGACCCCGCAAAATGCGCGGCCACACCCCATAGGGCCGCCAGCGTCATGACAGCGAGCGCCGCGATATGGGGCAGCACGAACCGCAAACGCGGGCCCACAAGGGGTGTCTTGGGCGTGGGGCGAAATCGCACGCGCCGCCCGCGCAACACCGACCAACCCGCCTGCAGCACCATGGGCAGGCCCGCGACGCTTAGCACCCGGCCCTGATGACCATCATGGCCCTTTGCACCCACCGCCAGCGCGGCCTCATTGGCCAACAGCAAAGGAATGAGATGAAAGAAGAAGGCCAGCGAATAGGCGTCGACCGGGGCCACGCCGGTGAACAGCGTCACGACCGGCGCGGCCAGCAACACCAGCAGCGCGAGACCCGACAGATAACTCCAGAACGTTGCGAGGTAATGGAGCCGCCGCACCCATGGCATGGGCCCCGCCAAAAGCGTGCCCGCCTGCCGCGCGATATCAAGTGTCCCGCCTGCGTATTTCAGCTTTTGGGTCGCCCAAGCCTCGATGCTCAGCGGTGACAGCATTCGGCATTCGACCTGCGGATGATAGACCGACCGCCAGGCCGGGTCGCGGTGCAGGTGGATCGAGGTCAGGATATCCTCGGACACGTGAAACCGAAACGGCTGTGTGGGGGCAAGCGCTGCCCCAAAAGCCGCCTGGCTACGCGCGCCAAACACCGCGCGGTCCGCGCGATTGAGCCGGGCGGCGTCGGCATATAGGGGCGCGCGTCTGTGGATCGAGCCCGCGCCACAGCAAAACGACGCGCCATGGCGGTTGCGGCGGCGCTGGATCACATCAAAAAAGACCATCGAGCCAGACAGGAACGGATCGCCGCCCACATGGCTGCGTCCGCCGAGCATCCCCATGATCCGCGCGGCCCACGGCGGCAGCACTGTGGCCCAAGGCCGGCCTTCGGGTACGTCGTAGAACCAATGCGGTGTCTGGACCCACGCCACGGACGGATCGCGGAAATAGCCCAGCGTGTTCTCCAAAAATCCGGGGAAAAGGCGGGTATCGGCGTCCAGGATTACGATGAAATCCCCATCGGTGCGTTGCAGGCCTGCGCGCAGATTGCCCGCCTTGAACCCCAGATTATCGGGGCGCGTGTGGTAGCGCGCACCGCAGGCCGCCGCGAGATCGCGCACCCAATCGCGGCAGCCATCGTCGAGCACGTGGATCAGCACCTCGCATCCATCGGGGACATGCACCGCGCGCGCGTCTTCCAACGTAGCGCGCAGGATCTCGGCATCCTCGTCATAGGTGGCGATCATCAGATCGATGTGGATCGCGTCAGACGCGGTCCCCCGACCGGTCCAGGTGGGCTGCGGTGTCAGGCCCGCCTCGGCCCGGGTGCGCGGAGGGGGCCCGGTCGGCGTGTCGCCCTCTTGCCATGTGTCAAAGGCATAGAGCGCGGAGCCCACCAACATGGCCGTCTCGGCAAGGGCCACGAGGATGGCAAAGCCCAACGCCTCGCTGTTCAGGGACGCGGTCCAGCGCCACCACAAATACCAGACGCCCAGCCCCAGCGTGAACGCCATCAGGCCCTGCCACATCAGCGTGGCGCGGGCCGACATCGGTGCAAGGACAGGCGGCCGTCGCCCGTCATAGCGGCGGAAATAGCCCGCCATGCGGGGATCGCTCACGCGGCCACCTCACCCGTTGCGCGGCCCATTGGGGCTACGCGGATGCCCGGCCGCTCGGACGGGGCGGCCCGCACGGGGCCAACGCCGTTGATCGGCGCTGTGGGTTGTGCCGATCCATCCGCATGGGCATGGGCCACGGCCCAGTCGGGTGCGGCGATCATGCCGTCGACCCAGGCATCGGACCCTGCTTGGGTCCCGGGCATGAGGATTGACCGGGACACAAACGCACCGGCTGCGACCTCGCTGCCTGCCAAAATCGCGCAAGGTCCCACCACGCGCGCGCCAGCCGCCACGCTCGCGCCCGCGGCAATGTAGACCGGCCCGCTGATATCGGCGCCCCGCGCCACACGCGCTGATGGGTGCGCCCACAAACCGTCGCCGCGCAGCTCGACCCCCGGCTCCAGCCCGGGCACACCGTCCGAAAGGCCCGCAAAGACCGCGCGCGCATAGTCGCGGCCGCAGCCGATATCGGTCCACGCAAAGGTGGCCGAATACGCGGCCATCGTCAGACCCGCTGCCGCCACGCGCGGCAACAGATCGCCCGCGATGTCCAGACCCGCGCGATCCTCCAACAGGGGGCGGATGGCAGGCGACAGGATGTAGATGCCCGCATTGGCCAGCCGCGACTGCGCCTCCGCACGGGCCGGCTTCTCCTGAAACTGCGTGATGCGCCCCTCGGGATCGGTGACCATGATCCCGTATTTCTCGACCGCGTCCGGGGCCACGGTCTGTGCCGCAATCGTCACCGCCGCACCGCTCGCCCGGTGAGTGGCCATCATGTCGGCCAGATCAATATCGACCACCGCGTCACCGCACATGACAATGGTGTCGCGGTCCAGCAGGTTGTGAGAATGCGCCAGCGTGGCCAGCGTCGAGGCGGAGCCGACCGGGGACGCGTGCCAGCCCTGCGGCGTCACGCAGCCCTCATTCACGTAAAAGATATCCGGTGTCCCGTTCAGACCCGCGCTGAAATGGGCCGGGATTTGTGGGCCCAGATGCCCGGGGTTCAAAACCACACGCGACACCCCGAACCCTGCCAGATGGCGCAGGATATGCTCCAGAACGGGCCGCCCGAGGAGATCGAGCATCGGTTTGGGCTGCATCGTCGTCAGCGGTGCCACGCGCGATCCCTGCCCCGCGCACAGGACGACCGCATCACAGCCCGCCAGTTGCAGCGCGCGAAATATGGGATGCGCCAAGGCGCGGGCGCGGGTCGTGAAAACGGGCAGCACAGGCTCCAACCCCGCATCGCGCAGTACCTCGAACAGGCGCGGCCCCGCGCCGACCAGCCCGACCCGCAGATCGGGCATGCCGTGGGCAGCCACGTCGACCAACCGCACAAGTGTCTCTGCCGTCACATGGGTGAGCCTTGCGACGTCGATCAGCATCCCACGCTGTCCCGCAGCCCGCGCCGCCCCGACGAGGTCGATCAAGGTCGCCATGTCACGTGCCCGCAGGCGGCGATGGTCCACACGGACATTGGAAATCGCACCCGTATCAGGATGTTGGATCATCATTTTGCCTTCTCCGATAGGGTTTCACCCAGGGTTTCAGGGCCGGGTGTTGAGGTCGTCGCCGGCGGCCACCCGACGGCGCGCGCAGCAAGCCATGGCAGGCGGATCGGGCCCAGCCCCACGGTCCATGCGAGCGCCGGTATCCGCGAGAGGCCGATGACCAGCGCCGTGGTCAACGGCACGGCCAGCCCGATCTTGATCAGGACCTGCGCCGTCGGCGTTAGAAGCGCGTGGGCAATCGAAATCTCGATCAGATCAAGGAAGATTGGATGGCACAGGTATATGCCGAACGAATACTTCGCCACGCGCCCGATCACCGGCGGCCAATGTCGCCCGGCCAGACACATGCACAGCGCAAACAACGCCACCGGCATCAGGAAATCGGCCCAATAGCCCGGCGTGAAGTTATGGGGCCACCGGCCCAGCGCCAGCGTCTGCCAGACGGCGGCGAGTTTCAGCAAAAAGAGCAGTCCCCCGGCAAAGGCCACCACCGGCACCCATGGGGCAAGGCGGTCCTCACGGGGGACACTGGGATCATCCGCTTCACGGCCAACCGGACCATGGCGCTGCCACAGGCCTAGTAGGGCTGCGGCCACAAACCCGTACCCCGCATAGGTCACAATCTTGACCGCGCGCAGCACGAAATCGAACCCCGGCATATCCGCCATGGATGACCACAAAAACACGTCCATCTCGCGCTTGATCATCAGGCAGGCCACAACCAGCAGGCCCAGCCAAACATGATCGCGCGCAATCCGATAAAGCGGGAACATCAACACCAGCCCGAAGAGCGTTGGCAGGAAATGCATGTGGTACTTGGATGTGCCCAAGACAAAGTATTCGACCCATGTCATCGGCTGGCCCAGCGCATCCCATAAGGCCGGCGCATAGCCGAACTGCGTCGCTTTGATCAGGCTGTAGAAGGCGTAAAACACCGTCCAGAACGCGAAGGGCACCAACAGACGCCGCACCTGTTGCCGAATGGTCGGCCCATACCCGCGCGGACGCGCCTCGAGCGCCATCAACAGCAGAAAGATCGAGATGATGATGAACAGTTCCGTGCGCGCGATATAGACGACCGCGCGGATCAACAGCGGGATCAGGCGATCCTCCACCGGCCAGTCCGGAAAGGGCTGTCCGTTGGCATCCGCCGTCGCATGCAGCGCCACCATCGACACACCCGCCGAAAGCCGCAAAGCATCCATCCACACCAGTCGTTGTGCGCCCATGGTCTGTCCCCTTGTCCGGGAACCGGTGTCGCAACAACTCCCCAACAAATGCCTAATCCGAGGGCGGCCAAGCCGCGAAAATTGAAAAAGATTGTCGAGACCTCTTCACCCTTTCTTGACGCCTGCGCTGTAGCGGTGGGTGACGCGAAAAGGAGTGTGCGCATGCGCGGGATCATCGGGATTTTAGGACTGGCCCTGTTGCCGGGCGCGACGTTTTTGCCGGGCGCAACATCGGCTGCGGGTCATTGCGGATCAGGCGGCATGCCTTGCCCGACGGATGCGGCGGTGGCGGGACTGCCCGCGGAGACGTTGCAAAATCATGTGTTTTTCCCGGCCGGTGGCACCAATCTCGACGCCGATGCCCGTGCGCAGGTGGCGCGTCTGGCCTCTGTTATGGCCTCGCCCCAGCTTGCTGGCAGCTGTTTCAAGCTGGTGGGGCATTCCGACAGCAGCGGGTCCGAGGCACGCAATATGACCGTGTCACGCAACCGCGCGCAGGCCGTGGAGGATGCGCTGGCCGCCCGCTGGGCCGCCGCCGCCGTCCCATCCGCCAATCAACCCGTGACCGAGGTTGCGGCCCAGGGCGAAACCACGCCCTTGCCGTCCCTTGATCCTGCCAATCGCGCCCAGCGCCGTGTGACGATTTACGCCAAACGCTGCTGACTGCGGGTGCAGCAACGCGCCAAGGCACCGCTCAACCGGTGCACTTGGCGCAAACCTGTCAGGCGACGTCGGCCTCATCCGCCCAGTGTAGCGCGATCGACCGGCCCGTGCGCGCGCTCTCCTGCGCGGCCAATCCCATTTCGACCGCCCGCGCCCCGTCCTGCAACGTGACCTCGACCCGGCCTTCACCGCGGACAACCGCGTTGAAGCGTTCATGCTGGTAGAAGGTCGACCCATTGTGATCGCCGGCATCGAGCAGCGTCGGATCAACGGGGATGTCCTGCGTCCGTGGGCCCATGGGCGAGCGTGGCGATATCACCAGTTGTGGCACGGGTGCCGCACCCAAATGCTCGGGCCAGAACCGGCCGGGACCCGGCACCTTGGCCTCGATCTTGCCCGACCGGCCCACGGCAGACAGTTCCTCCTGATATTCGGACCCTTCGGCAAACATGCACAGCTCCAGCATGGCCCGCTTGCCGTTAGCGAAATCCACCAGAACAAAACCGCTGTCCCAGATATCAGGGACCTCCCCCGCATAGCTTTCGCCGGTGTGGTTCACCGCCTGACCCGCGCTCGCCATCACACGGACCGGTTCCGACTGCATCGCCAGCCGCATCAGATCAAAGAAGTGGCAGCATTTTTCGACCAGCGTGCCGCCCGTGTTGCGGTTGAAGCGGTTCCAATGGCCGATCTTGGGCAGGAACGGGAAGCGGTGTTCGCGGATCGACAGCATCTCCATCCCGCCGGTGGCGTTCTGAACCTCGGCCAAGAAGGCCTGAATGGGCGGCATGTACCGATATTCCATCGCGACCCAGACGGGGGCCTGGTAGCGTTCGCCAAAAATGCGCAGCCGCTCCGCCTGATCAGCATGGGTATAAAGGGGTTTTTCGCACAGGATCGGCAGGTGCCGGATGGTCGAAATCTCGAACAGCTGATCCACATGCAGGTGGTTCGGAGACACGATCACCAGCGCGTCGATCGACATATCGCGCACCATATCCGCCATCGTCGGCGCAATCCGCGCACCCCCGGCCATGTCTGCCGCAGTGGTCGCAATTTCGGGCACCGGGTCAAAGACCGCCGCAACCTCCCCGCGCTCCAAAAGCGCGATATTGCGGATGTGTTCCTGCCCCATCATGCCGCATCCCACGACACCGTATCTAACCTTGTCCATCGCCGTCTTCACTTGTTGCGCGACACGAAATGCGCGCGGTTTCCGTCAAACCATGTGCGCGAGACCTCGACGATCCCCCGCACGCCTTTATCCCATTGCCCCCAGCCGGTGCGCGTCACGTACCCGCAGGCCGACCCGACGGGCAGACCCAATTGCGGGCCGCCCCAATCGGGAATTTTGCCGATGTGCACCCGATCCTCGGTGCGATCAATCGTGACGCCAAGTTCGCGCTGGAAACTCAGATAAAGCGACCCCGACAGGTCCCCCTCGCTCAGCTCCGCGGCCCCCGGCAAATCCACCCAGACCTCTTCAAGCGCGGCTGGAATGTCATCGAGATAGCGCAGCCTCCGCACCCGCAAGACCTGCCCGCAGCCCGGCTCGGTCCCCAGATCGTCGGGCCGCGCCAGAGCATCCGCCGCCAGAACCAGCGCCGTGGGAACACCCCCGCCGCCCGGACGCTCCAGCCGAAAGAGCGAATAGACCGCCCGCGCATCCCCTTGCTGGCGCACGTAATTGCCTGACCCCTGAACCCGCTCCAACAGGCCCCGCTCGGTCAGATCATCGAGCGCGCGGCGCAACGTGCCCACAGCCACGTTCAACTCCGACGCCATCTGCCGTTCGCTGGGCAAACGCGCGCCATCGGCGAGCCTGCCGGACGCGATTTCGCGCACGAGCATCTCTCCGATCTGAAGGTGTTTGGGCAAGGTGCCGCGGTCGTCCATTGGGGCCATTCCAGATTGATACAGGATTGATGCACTCAAATTCCCATGTTACGCAAGGGTCAAATCAAGGCTCGCAAAGACGGAATCGATGACACTGGTCCCCATCACATCCCCCGATCTGACTGGCGCAGAGGTGTCGTGGTTCTCGGCGCTGTGCTCGGACGACTACCAATTCCTCGGCGTGCCCGATGGCGACCTGCGCTCCTCGTGGGCCCACTGCCGCGACATCGCGCTCGAGGCCGAGACGCAGGGCTTCCGCAACATCCTGTGCCCGTCCTCCTACCAGGTCGGTCAGGACACGTTGTCTTTTGTGGCGGGCATGGCGCCGCTGACATCCAAGATGAACTTCCTCGCAGCTGTCCGCTGCGGCGAGATGCAGCCCATCATGCTGGCCCGCACCATCGCCACGCTCGATCACATGCTCGAAGGGCGGCTGACGGTGAACATCATCTCCTCCGACTTCCCCGGCGAAGTGGCCGAAAGCGGCTTCCGCTACCAGCGCTCGCGCGAGGTGGTCGAGATCCTGAAACAGGCGTGGACCCGGGACGAGATCAATTACGAAGGTCAGGTCTACAACTTCCAAGGCCTCACCACCGACCCCGCAAAGCCCTACCAGACCGGCGGCCCGCTCCTTTATTTCGGGGGCTATTCGCCCGCCGCGCTCGACCTCTGCGGTCAGCACTGCGATGTCTACCTCATGTGGCCCGAGCCCAAGGAAAACATCGCCCAGCGCATGAAGGACGTGAACGCGGTGGCAGAGAAATACGACCGCACGCTCGATTACGGCCTGCGCGTCCACATGATCGTCCGCGACACCGAACAGGAGGCCCGCGAATACGCCGACTACATCGTCTCCAAACTCGATGACGAATATGGCCAACTGATCCGCGACCGCGCCCACGACAGCATCAGCCTGGGCGTCGCCCATCAGGCCAAGGCGCGCGAATTGGCCGACAAATACGGCTATGTCGAACCCGGCCTCTGGACCGGTGTTGGACGCGCGCGGTCGGGCTGTGGCGCGGCCCTCGTGGGCTCCGCCGATCAGATCCTGACCAAGATCGAAGAGTACAAGAAGATGGGCATCCGCGCCTTCATCTTCTCGGGCTATCCGCATATCGAGGAATGCCAGCACTTTGGCCGCCTCGTGATGCCGGAGCTTGAGACGCTCAGCCTGCCCCACGCCTATGGCCGTGTGCCCAACCAAACACCCCAGACGCCGCTCGGCGCAGGAGAGCGTAAATGAACCGGATCGAGCTATCCCCGACCCTGTCCATGTCCCGCATCGTCTACGGCATGTGGCGTCTGGGCGATGACACCGACACCTCGCCCGCCCATGTGCAGGCGAAGATCGAGGCATGCCTCGAACAAGGCATCACCACCATGGATCAGGCCGACATCTATGGCGGCTACGAGGCCGAGGAGGTTCTGGGCAACGCGCTCAAGGCCGCCCCGCACCTCAAGGACAAGATCGAGATCGTCACCAAATGCGACATCGTGGCGCCAGCGGGCCGCTACGCCGACGCCCGCGTGAAAT
>JBCBFU010000031.1:0-32723 GCA_038527375.1 Pseudomonadota bacterium
GCGCGCGCGCTGGTGGCCGAACTCAAGGCGCGCCATTTGGGCGCGCAGGTCTTTGGCCTGTCGGCGGACAATGCCCGCGCCTTCTGGAACTGGCACTTCATTCCCGATCCGGGTCCCCTGCCTCAGACCCGCGCGATGCTGATGCGCGCTTGCGACGTGCGCCTGCCCGTGCGCCTGACATTGGAAGAGGTCGAGGCGGTCGCAAACGCCGTCATCGACGCGGCCCAATCAGCCAAACAAAAGGCCGCAGCCTAGGCCCGGCTTTCAGGGTCGGCGCGTGAATTGCTGCGTGCCGCCCGCGATAGTCCATTCGAACGTGTCCGCGTCGATCACCGTGTAGGTGCCGGTGAAGGTCGGGCCAAAAACCACGTCGAGCGTGACCGCCCCGCCCGAGGCCGACACAATCGCGTTGCGGGCCGCGGACACGAAACTGGTCGGACCAATCTCCATCGTTCCGACATAGATGCTGTCAAAGACACCGTCGACGAACCACGCCCCCGAATAGGATCCATCCGCGCGGATGGTCCATTCCTCGCGCCAGATTTCGCCGTCATCCTCTTCAATCAATTCCCACACACCGACCAGCGTCGGCCCGCTCCCGTAGACGCGGCTATAGGTCGTCTGGTGCCCATTGCTGGCTGTCTGGACGAAGCTCTGGTTGTCGGTCGCGATCACATAGGTCGCAGGCTCGCCCACCGACCAGTACCAACCGTCAGGGGTGAAGCGCGAAAACCCGTAGCCCGCGTGATCCCAATCGCCCAACAGCGCGGGGTCAACGGTCGTCCGGGCACGCTGCCTCCGGGTGCCCGGCTCGGGCGCAAAGTCAAAATTCGCCATCGCAAAATCCTTAACAAAAATATCTTGGAAACGGTGGGTTACTCCCGCCCTTAACCCTTCCTACACAACCTGCGCACTTTCGTCACAGGCAGCGCGCGTATGTACGCTTGGTGTACGCAATGTGTACGCTTGGTGTACGGGTTGTGCCCCCCAATTTCGGGGCTACACTCAGCGGAACGGGTACATCCAGACACGGTAATCATCGATTAACTCATGCGCCTTTTCGATCTCTTCCGCCGTCATCTTCTTGATGACTTCTTCCTGACTGATCGCCGCGTCGGGATCGCCTCCGATGGCGCTCAGCACGTACCACATATAGGCGCGGATCAGATCGGGCTCGGGCATGCCCAGACCAACCTCGTAATACCATCCGACCCCGCTCTGCGCGCCGGGATGGCCCTTCATGGCGCTGCGCAGGTACCAGTCGAAGGCGCGGATATAGTCGACCTCGACACCCAGCCCCAGCGCGTACATCACGCCGATCAACTCCTCCGCATCCGCGTTTCCGGATCGCGCGGCAGGCCACAAAGCTTCGCGCGCTTCCTCGAACTGTCCGGCCTCCATCATGTCGCGCGCGGCCTCGATCTCGGCCTGCGGCGCGGTGGCCGTAAGCATAAGAAGAACAACGGAAAATACGGTCTGCTTCATCTGGGCTTTATCCTCGTGGCCGCGCCTGCCGTGGCGATGGACGGCTATGTGCTCGGCCCTGATGATTTCCTTGAATTCGACGAAAGCCAAGCCCGGATTGGACAACTTTTGTTCTACGACAAGATCCTGTCGGGCAATCAGAATATCAGCTGCGGGACCTGCCACCACCACAACCATGCGGGCGGCGACGGGCTCAGCCTCGGGATCGGGGAAGGCGGCGTTGGCGTGGGGCCGGACCGCAAGGCGGTGCTTGGCGACAACCAGATCCGCAAACGCATCCCCCGATCCGCGCCAACCCTCTGGAATCTGGGGCATAAATCCATCGACGTGATGTTCCACGATGGCCGCCTGTCGATCTCGGACGACTACGAGAACGGCTTCAATTCCCCGGCCGAGGAATGGCTGCCAGAGGGCCTCGACAACATCCTCGCCGCGCAGGCCATCTTCCCCATGACCGCCCAGTTCGAGATGGCCGGAAACCCCAAGGAAAACGAGGTCGCGGGCGCGGTCCATGACCGCATCGACGCCGCCTGGCCGATCATCGCCAAACGCGTGCGCGTGATCCCGGAATATGGCGAGATGTTCGTGGCAGCGTTCGACGATGTCGACACGTCAGAGGATGTCACAATCTCCCATGTTGCCAATGCCTTGGGCGCGTTCATGGGCCGCGAATGGCAAAGCTATGACAGCCCGTGGGACGCGTATCTGACGGGCACACCGTTGCCAGACGCAGCCGAACGCGGGCGCCAGATCTTCTTTGGCGAGGGGCAATGCAGCAGCTGTCACCGCGGCCCGCTGTTCAGCGACCAATCCTTCCACGCCATCGGCCTGCCCGCCTTTGGCCCGGGCCGTACCCGCCGCTTTGATCCCATGGCCCGCGACGTAGGCCGCATGGGGGAAAGCGACGATCTGGCCGATGCCTACCGCTTCCGCACGCCGTCCCTGCGCAACGTCGCGTTGACAGCGCCCTACGGCCATAACGGGGCCTATCCGACCCTGCGCGACATGCTCGAACACAAGCGCGACCCGGTGGGAAAACGCGCCGCCTGGACCCGCGACATGGCCAACCTGCCAGAGGTTCCGTGGCTCGCCGCAATCGACTTTGTGATCCAGTCCGACGCGCGTGAAATGGCCCGTCAGGCCGCTGTGATGGACCTGCCCGAGATGCAGTTATCCGACGCGGACCTCACGGATCTCGAGGCGTTCTTGCACGCGCTTACAGGTGAAACAGCGTGGGAGCGCCCGATGGGGCGCCCCGACACGGTGCCAAGCGGACTGCCCGTAGATTAACACGTCGGTTAAGGGATCAAGCCCTTATAAACACACCCAAATCCGCAACGTTCGTACCGGTCCCGCCTGTCATCAACAGGGCGTCCGCAGCCTTGAGCGCGGGATAGGCGTCGTTGTCCAATAGCCGGGCCGCCGCGTCCACACCGCGATCTGCCAAGGTGGCGAGCGTCGCCTCATCCACCACCCCGCCAGCCGCATCGGTGGGGCCATCGCGCCCATCTGTGCCGCCTTGCAGATAGGTGTAATCCCCACGCTTGTCGGACAGCATCAAGGCCACCCGCAAAGCGAGGTCCTGATTGCGGCCACCCCGCCCCGATCCGACCAGCGTGACGGTCGTTTCACCGCCAAAGAGGTGGATACCGCGATCCGTGCAGCCCGCCACGCGCGTTGCCGCATCCGCCACATCACCCTCGAGCGCGGGAGAATGCAGGAAGACAGGCAAACCGTCTGCCACCTCGCGCACCTTGGTCATCATCGCCATCACCGATTGTGTGTTTGATCCGATCAGCGTGTTGTCGGCCTCGGGCGGCGGCGCATCATCGGGCCGCGACAGGGCCGTCTGGACGGAGGCTGGAAGCGCGTCCCAAAGGCCACGTTCCCGGACGATCTCGCGCGCCTGCGAGCGTGGCCCCAAAGGCGCAACAGTAGGGCCAGAGGCAATCGCTCGAAGGTCATCGCCCACGACATCCGACAGGATGAGCGCGCGCACCTTGGCAGGCGCGGCGAGCCGCACCAGTCCCCCACCCTTGAGCCGCGAGAGCGCCTGCCGCACGCAGTTCATCTCGGTAATCTCGGCCCCCGACGCCAGAAGCATCGCATTGACCTGTGCCTTGTCGTCCAGCGTGACGCCTTCGACGGGGGCTGGCAGCAAGGCCGATCCACCGCCCGAGATCAGGCACAGCACGCCATCGGTTGCGGCCTCAACCGCCGCGATCACGGCGCGGCCCGCGTCCTCTCCCACTGCGTCGGGGACGGGGTGGGCGGCGGCGAAAACCTGGGCCCCTTCAACCTCTTGGGCGTTTTCCGGGTTCGTGACGATGATGGTCTGGGAGGGCTTCAACCCCGTGGCGAGGGCTGCCTTGGCCATGCGCGTAGCGGCCTTGCCCACACAAATCAGGGGCTGGCCATCCGGTGCCGGACGCGCGGTCAGTTCATCTGTGACCCCGCGCCCCGGGTCTGCTGCCGCCACGCCTGCGTCAAAAATCGCGCGCGCCATGGCGGCGCGGGCCTCGCGGTCAGGGAAGCTCATGTGGTTAAATCCATGCCAGCCGATGTTGATCCAAGAGATCAATTAGCAAAACCCGCGCGGCACTGCGATGGGCTTCGTGCCTGCGCCATGCAGCCTCGGCATCGCCTGCGGCAATGGCGGCCAGAACGGCGCGGTGATCCTCGTTCGAGGCATGGGGCATCGGTCTGAGCCTCAGTGTCACCATGCGCGCCCGGCGCACCTGATCGGAATAGCGCGCGACGGCCTCGATCAGGCGCTGATTGCCCGAGGCCACGACAAGGGCGCGGTGGAAATCGTCATCGGCATCTGCCCAGGCGGGCAGATCGTTTGCGCGCAGGGCGGCGTCCATGGCATCAATTGCCGTCTGCATCGGCGCCAGATCCTCGGGCGCCAAACCACGCCCGGCAGCACGGCGCGCCGCTGTTGCCTCGAGCGCGGTCAGCACCTCATAGATCTCGTCCATATCGGTGGGGCTAAGGCCCACGATCCGCGCGCCCCGGCGCGGGCGCAGCACGACCAGACCTTGGGCTTCGAGCCGGGTCAGCGCCTCGCGCACAGGGGTGCGCGACATGCCGAGATGTTCGGCCAGTTCCGCCTCGAGGTGGTCCGACCCCGGTGGCAGCGCGCCCGAGAATATCTGTTCGCGCAGCGCCTCCACCGCGCGGAGTGTGGCGGAGTCAGCCATCGGGCACCTCGACCTTCGCGCCCGTTTCAGCGGCCTCGTAAATGGCGGCCTCGACGCGGCGCACGACCATGTAGTCGGAGGCGAGGTTTTCGAACGGCGCGCGACCTGCCAGCGCATCGATCACGTGGCTTTGCAGCGCGTGGACACAGTCGCCCGCAAACCCGTCATAGGCCTGCGCGGACAAGATGACCTCAGCCTCCTGCGTGCCAAAGGCGCGCCGCGACAGGGCGCCCTGCCCGTCCAGTGTCAGCGTGCCGTTTGTGCCTTCGATCATCGCCTCGCCCAGTGTCAGCCTGTGATTGTCTGCAGCGTGATCGAGATGCCGGTTCCCGTCAAACAGGGCGCGGCGACCATCATCGAAATGAAAGATCACATAGCCCGCATCCTCGCCCGCGATAGCAGGGTTCATGCGGCGCAAATCGGCCTGAACGGCGCGGATTGGCCCCATGAGATAGCGGAAGGTATCGACCCAGTGCACCGCCGTCTCGTGGATCAACAGGCGCGGCATGGTCTGGAAATAGGGTTGGCGGTCGAGGTACGCACCCGGCCCCTGACCGTCGCCGGTGCGCAGACGGAACGTCACCTGATGCAGATCCCCCAATGTGCCTGCCGCGATCTCGGCCTTTGCGCGGCGATACCACGGTTGGAAGCGGAAATTCTCGTGCACGATCAGGGGGATGCCTGCCGCTTCGGCGCGGGCGCACATCTGTTTTGCCACCTCGATCGAGGGGCCAAAGGGCTTCTGACAGATGATCGCGCGGGGCTGCGCGGCAAGCGCGATGTCCAGAAGCTCTGGCTGGGCCGGCGGGGGCACGATCAGGTCGATGATGTCTGCCTCGGCGTCCGCAAGCATCCGGGCGGGGTCGTCATAAGCTCGCCCGCCGACGGCATCCGCGGCCTCCTGCGCGCGGGGCCAGTCGCGGTCGGCAATCGCGGTGAGCCTTGCACCCGCGATCCGCGCCCAGGCTGCATGGTGGAAGCGCGCGAAATACCCTGCGCCCACACAGGCAACGGACAGGGACGCGCCCGCCGTCACAGGAGCGCCGCGACCGCGTCGACCACGTCCTGTGTCCCCGATGTGCCGCCCAAGTCACGGGTCAGCACCGCGCCCGAGGCGACGACGGCGTCAACCGCATCTTGCAAACGTCCGGCATCGCGGATCAGTCGCGGATCCTCGTGCGTCTGTCCCAACCAATCGAGCATCATCGCACCCGACAGGATCATGGCGATGGGATTGGCCAGCCCTTTGCCCGCGATGTCAGGGGCCGTGCCGTGGCAGGGCTGAAACACCGCGTGATCGTCCCCGATATCCGCCGACGGCGCCATCCCGAGGCCGCCCATCAGGCCCGCGCCAAGATCGCTGAGGATATCGCCAAACATGTTCTCCGTGACCATCACGTCAAAGCGCGTGGGCTGATCCACCATCCAGAGCGCGGCGGCGTCCACATAGGCGTGGTTGGCCTCGATCTCGGGGAAGTCCTTTGCCACGCCGTCGAAGACCTGCCGCATGAAGGCGAACGCGCGAAAGACGTTGGCCTTGTCGACGCATGTGACGCGCCCCGGCCCCTGCCCGGATGCCTTGCGCGCCTGGGCCAGCCGGAAGGCGAAGGCGCTGACCTTTTCGGTGACGCCCCTCGTGATGCGCAGCGTCTCGCGCGCCTCGTTGTCTTCCACCTCGCCCCGGCCCTTGGTGTAAAACAGGCCCTCGGTGCTTTCGCGGATCAGGACAAAGTCAATCGCCGTGTCGGCGGCGCATTTCAGGGGGCTGGGTTGACCCGGGACGATCCGCACCGGCCGCACCCCTGCATAGAGGTTTAAGAGCATTCGAATGTCGATCTGCGGCGTGATCTCGGTTCCGTCGGCATATCGGATGTGGGGCAGACCCATAGCCGACAGCAGGATCGCGTCAGCCTGCCGAGCGACGTCCATCGAAGGCTCTGGCAAGGCCACACCGGTATCAGCATAGCACTGCGCGCCCGCGGGCAGCGTGTCAAAGCGCAGCGTGTAGCCTTGCCCGGCAGTCAGGCGCTGCAACAGGCCCAGTGTCGGGGCCGAAATTTCGGGTCCGATTCCGTCCCCATCAAAGACGGCAATGTGATAGCTATCTGGCATGACTGCGCGGCTCCTTGCGTTAATGTATACGTTAGGCGATACGTTATTCGTGCGCAATGGGGAGGCTTCCAGAAATGTACGCGGTGACCGTCACCTTTCAGATCAAACCGGGCCAGATGGCCGCGTTCATGCCACTGATGCAGGCGAACGCGCGCACATCCCTTGCGGCAGAGCCGGAATGCCATCAATTCGACATCGCAACGGACCCTGCCCGCCCGGATGAGGTATTTCTGTATGAACTCTACACCGACGCCGCGGCCTTTGACGCGCATCTGGCATCCGCGCATTTCCAGAGCTTTAATGCAGAGGTCGGGGCGATGATCGCGGCAAAGTCCGTCAAAACCTACGCGGAGGTTCACCAATGACCTGGACGGTTCACGCGATCAAATACGCCGACCGCAATGCGCGCACGCGGGCCGACAGCTTTGTGTTCGACGACAACCACGACGCGCCGCACCCGATGGATTATTTCATCTGGCTTTTGGAAAAAGACGGGCGGCGCATCTTGGTCGATACGGGCTATGACGCGGCAGAGGCCGCCAGCCGCGACCGTCCCATCGTGATCGACCCGGCCCAGGCGCTGAAGCCACTGGGGGTCGAGGCCGCCGCGATTGACGAGGTCATCGTGACCCATCTGCATTACGACCATGCGGGGGGTCTGCACCTGTTTCCCAACGCGAAGCTTCACCTGCAGGCGGCCGAGATGGCCTTTGCGACAGGTCCGTGCATGTGCCACGGCACGCTTCAGATGCCCTACACCGCCGATCATGTGTGCGAGGCGATCCGGCGGCTCTATTCCGGGCGCGTCGTGTTTCACGATGGGGATGGAGAAATAGCGGAAGGCGTGACGGTGCACCGGATCGGGGGGCATTCCCGCGGGCTTCAGGCCGTGCGCGTGCTGACCGAGGCCGGGTGGCTGTGTCTGGCCTCGGACGCCGCGCATTTCTATGAGAACGCCTTTGCGCGGAAACCCTTCCCCATCGTTGTGGATGTGGAGGATATGTTGAACGGCTTTGATCGGATCAACGCATTGGCCAGCCACCGGGGGCTGATCGTGCCAGGGCATGACCCGCTTGTCGGGTCGGTCTTCCCGACGGTTGCGCCCGGTATTCACAGGCTCGATCGCGGGCCGGTCGCGGGATGGGAGGAGATGCTGTGAAACTGGGTGTGATCGCGGACGATTTTACCGGCGCATCGGACATTGCGCTGATGCTGGCCGAAGGGGGGATGCCTACGCGGCAATTCGTGGGCGTCCCGCAAGGCGATGCGGCTTGCGAGGCTGGCGTTGTATCTCTCAAATGCCGAACCATTCCTGCCGCCGAGGCGGTGGAACAGACGCGTGCAGCGTGTCGGTGGCTCAGGGCGCAAGGGGCGCAGACGATCATCTACAAGGTCTGTTCGACCTTCGATTCCACGGCGGATGGCAATATCGGCCCGGTGGCCGATGCGCTGAGTGCCGATTTGGGCGAGGACCGCGTCATCGTATGTCCGGCGTTTCCAGAAAACGGGCGATCGGTCTATATGGGCCACCTCTTTGTGGGCGATGTACCATTGAACGAAAGCGGGATGCAGGATCACCCGCTAACGCCCATGACGGACCCGGATTTGCGTCGCGTGATGGCTGCGCAATCGGAGCTACCGGTGGCGCACCTGTCCGCTCCACATGTCTGGGCGGGGGCCGAGGCGTTGCGCACGGACCTTGCCGCCCTGCCCCATGACCGCTGCCACGTCATCGTCGATGCGATCCGCGATCAGGACCTGCGCGACATCGCGCGCGCCACCGAGGGCCGTGCGTTCATGGTTGGTGGTTCGGGGATCGCTATCGGGATGCCCGAACTCTTCGGCCACAGCGCAGCGACCTCAACATGGACTGGACAAGACGGGCCGGGCGCGATCCTGTCGGGGTCCTGTTCGCGCGCGACCCGCGGGCAAGTCGCGGCCTTTGGCGGCCCCACGATGACCGTCAGCGCCGAGGACATCCTGTCCGAGACGTGCACGCCCGTGGACGCCGCGACTTGGGTGATGGCACAGGATCGCCCGGGTCTGGTGACGACATCCTCGGACCCCGCGCAGGTCACAGCTGATCAGGACCGGTTCGGGCGCGAGACTGTGGCCGCAGCGGTCGAAGGGTTTCACGCAGCCACCGCGCGGGCGCTGTCCGAGCGTGGCGTGCGACGCATCGTGGTCGCGGGCGGCGAAACGTCGGGCGCGGTGGTGGAAGGTTTGGGCCTGACCGGATTTGAGATCGGGCCGCGCATCGCGGCGGGTGTCCCGGCGCTGCAGGCCACGGATCGCCCGCTTACGCTTGCGCTTAAATCCGGCAATTTCGGCGGCCCCGATTTCTTTGAATTGGCGCTTGCGACCCTTGGTCCGGCGCAAGCTGCTTGAGGTCAGAGACACCATGGAACGCTATAGCCGCTACGCCGTCTACTACACGCCGCCAGAGGGGGCCTTTGCTGATCAATTGGCCGCTTGGTTAGGGTGGGACGGTGCGCGCGGCGCCCCGGTCGCGAACCCGGATATCGACAGTGTCGACGTGACCGCAATCACCGAGACCCCGCGAAAATACGGGGCGCATGGGACGCTGAAACCGCCGATGCGGTTGGCAGATGGGCACAGCGCAGAAGATCTGCGCGCGGCAACGGCGCGCCTTGCGGCGAGCCTCGCCCCCGTCACTGTCGAACGGCTTGAGATTGCGCCGCTTGGGCGGTTCCTCGCCCTGGTTCCAACCGGCGATGTCACGGGTTTGGCGGATCTTGCGGCGCGCGTGGTGATGGAGCTTGATCCGATGCGGGCTGCACCAAGCGAGGCGGAGTTGGCCAAAAGGCGCGCGGCGCAGCTTTCTCCGGCGCAAGAGGCGCATTTGGATCGCTGGGGATACCCTTACGTTCTGGATCAATTCCGCTTTCACATCACCCTGACCGGGCGCTTGGACAAACCCACGCTGGCCGCCGCCGAGGCCGCGTTGGCCCGCCACCTGAGCCCGCCCGCCCCGTTTGTTATCGACGCGCTGAGCCTGTGCGGCGAACGCACCGTGGATGGGCGGTTCGAGTTGATCGAGCGGATGCCGCTGACAGCAGGCTAAGCCAACCCCCCGAAACCGCCCCAATTTTGGGCACCGCATTGCCCGCGACGGCCACTGCCGCGGTCGAAATATCCATCGCCTTGTGTTTTCGAGTCCAATTTGGTCCCCTCGACAGTGGGGGAAAGTGAATGCACTTTAACGAAATGTCCGATGAGGCCGGCGTGCGCGAGGTATACGCGCATTACGGCACATGGTTCGACGCGCAGGACTATGACCACCTGCACCGTAAATCCGCCGAGGCCGAGGCGTTCTTTCGCAGGACAGGCATCACCTTCAACGTCTACGGGCAGGCCGATGCCGAAGAACGGCTGATCCCCTTTGACCTTGTCCCCCGCATCCTGTCGGCAAAGGAATGGAACAAACTGGCGCGCGGGGTCGACCAGCGCGTGCGCGCGATCAACGCGTTTCTCCACGACATCTACAACCGGCAGGAAATCCTGCGTGCAGGCATCATTCCCAAACATCTGATCGCGGAGAACGAGGCGTTCATCCCACAGATGATGGATTTCACCCCGCCCGGCAGCATCTACACCCATATTGTGGGCACAGATATCGTGCGCACGGGACCCGACGATTTCTTTGTCCTTGAAGACAACGCGCGCACCCCGTCGGGCGTGTCCTACATGCTCGAAAACCGGGAAACGATGCTGCAGATGTTCCCGGAGCTGTTTTCGCGGATCAAGATTCAGCGTGTCTCAGATTACCCCAAGAACCTGCGCGCGTCGCTCGAGGGCTGCGCGCCGCCGGCCTGTACGGGCAAGCCCTGTGTGGCAGTTCTGACGCCGGGCATCCACAATTCGGCCTATTACGAACATTCCTTCCTTGCCGATCAGATGGGGGTCGAGCTGGTCGAAGGCCACGACCTGCGCGTGATCGACGGGCGCATCGCCATGCGCACGACCCGGGGATACAAAGCCATCGACGTGCTCTACCGCCGGGTGGATGACGATTTCCTCGACCCGCTGACGTTCAACCCGGACTCGATGCTGGGCGTGCCGGGGATCATGGATATCTACCGCGCGGGCGGCATCACGATTGCCAATGCGCCGGGCACAGGCGTGGCCGATGACAAGGCAATCTACAGCTACATGCCCGAGATCGTGAAGTTCTACACAGGTGAACGGCCGTTGTTGCGCAACGTCGAAACCTTCCGCTGCTCAGAACCCGATAGCCTTGCCTATGTGCTTGATAACCTTGCCGATCTGGTGGTGAAGGAGGTCCATGGCTCGGGCGGCTATGGGATGCTTGTGGGACCTGCGGCCAGCAAGCAGGAGCTGGAGGATTTCGCGGCCAAGCTGCGTGCCAAGCCCCACGGCTATATCGCGCAGCCCACGCTATCGCTGTCGACCGTGCCGATCTTTACCGATGCGGGGCTGGCCCCGCGCCACGTGGATTTGCGCCCCTTCGCGCTGGTGTCGCCGGGCGACATCTCCATCGCGCCGGGCGGCCTGACGCGGGTGGCGCTGACCGAAGGATCGCTGGTCGTGAACTCGTCCCAAGGCGGCGGAACCAAGGACACCTGGGTCCTGGCGGAGGAATGAGCATGCTGGGCAAAACCGCAGGTGGGCTGTTCTGGATGTTTCGCGGGCTGGAGCGGGCCGAAAACACTGCGCGTCTGATTGAGGCGGGGTTCCGGATCGCACTGACCCGGTCGAGCGATCCCGAAGGTGAATGGCAGTCCGTGATCGTCACGGCAGCCCAGCAGGCGGGCTATGATGCCAAATACGACCACTACGCGAGCACGCCTGTGGTCGATTACCTGCTGCGGGATATGGACAATCCGTCATCGGTCCGCGCAACGATCAAAACCGCGCGCGACAATGCGCGCCTGACGCGCACAGCGCTGACGACCGAAGTGTGGGCCGCCGTGAACGAGGCGTGGCTGGTCCTGAACGATCGGCTGGCGCATCCGGTGCCCGAGACGGAATTGCCCGACGTGCTCGACATCATTCGCCGACAATCTGCGCTGGTGCGCGGGGCGCTTTACGGCACGATGCTGCGCAACGACATTTTCGATTTCTGTCGGCTGGGCACCTTTGTGGAACGCGCCGACAGCACCGCGCGCATCATCGACGTGAAGTATCACACCCTATTGCCGTCGCCGTCTTTCGTCGGCAGCCGGATGGACAATGTGCAGTGGGAGATGGTCTTGCGGTCGGTGTCAGCGCACCGGTCGTTCCGCTGGGCAGAGGACGGGGATTACAACGCCATCAATATCGCGAATTTCCTGATCCTGGACAGACGGATGCCGCGATCGCTGTCCTATTGCGTGCATGAGATCGTGTCCAATCTGGAATACCTTGCCAGCCAATACGACCAGGACACGCCCAGCCTCGAGATGGCGCGCAAGATGCAGGCGACGCTCAAGGATCGCGATATCCAGTCCATATTCGACGAGGGCCTGCATGAGTTCCTGCTCCATGCGATCCGGTCGACGGCGGAACTGGGCGGTCAGATCGAAACAGACTATCGGTTCAACGCATGACCCGTCGCACGATCACGCACACCACCCGCTACACCTATGACGCGCCGGTGTCTTACGCCTTGCAAAAGGCGCGGCTGAGGCCGCAGGACGGCCCCGGTCAGTCCGTTCTGGACTGGACGCTCGAGGTCGAAGGCGGCCGGATCGAGACGTCCTATCGCGATCATTATGGCAATCTGGTGGACCTGATCAGCACCGATCCTGGCGCGACCGAGGTCGCGATCACGGCCAAGGGTGCCTGTGATGTATTGGACATGTCTGGGATTACGGGTGCCGTCTATGGCCGCGCGCCGCTGTGGCACTTTGCACAGCCCACCGCCCTGACAACGCCGGATGAGGCGATCACTGCGCTGTCGCGTGATCTCTCCACGGCCACGGACACGTTGGCCGCTCTGCACGAAACCGCCGCCGCGATCCTCAAGGCCGTGCCTTACGAGACAGGGCACACCGATCCCGGAACAACGGCAGCGCAGGCCATGGCAGGCGGCGCGGGCGTGTGTCAGGACCACGCGCATATCTTCATCGCCGCCGCGCGCGCGGGCGGACTGCCGGCGCGATACGTGTCGGGCTATCTCTATATGCCCGACCGCGAGGATCAGGATGCCTCCCACGCGTGGGCCGAAGTGCATGTGAACGATATCGGGTGGGTCGGTTTTGACGTGTCCAACGGCATCAGCCCCGATGACAAATACATCCGCATCGCCACGGGCCGCGACGCGGCCGACGCCACACCGCTGAGCGGGATGCGCCAAGGCGGGGCCGACGCGCAAATGGTTGTCACGCTGCAAGTGCAGCAATAGCGTAGCGCGATAACCAAAAAACGGCGGAGCAGATTCGGTGACCTATTGCGTGGGAATGCGCCTCAACGCGGGGCTGGTATTCATGTCGGACACGCGCACCAACGCGGGCGTCGACAACTTTGCCTCCACCCGCAAGATGTTCTCGTGGGACATCCCGGGCGAGCGGTCGATCACCATCATGACAGCCGGAAATCTGGCCACGACCCAGGCCATGATCTCTCTTCTGCAAGAACGTTCAGAGGCCGCCGAAGATCGCGATCCGGGTATCCTGCATCAGCCATCAATGTTTCAGGTGGCGCGCCTGGTGGGTGCGACCCTGAAGGAAGTGATCGCCTATTCTGCTCCCGCGGGTCCCGACGCCGCCGATCAGTTCAGCGCATCCGTCATCGTGGGTGGGCAGATCAAGGGCGGCAAACCCACCGTCTTTCTGGTCTATCCGGAGGGCAATTTCATCGAAGTGTCCGAGGAAACGCCTTTCTTCCAGATCGGCGAGACCAAGTATGGCAAACCCATTCTGGTACGCGCCTATGACCCGGAGATGAGCTTTCAAGACGCGGTCAAACTGCTGCTGGTGTCGTTCGATTCCACTGTCAAATCGAACCTGTCCGTGGGCCTGCCCTTTGATGTGCATCTGTATCCGACGGACGCGCTGGCCACGGGCACGCAGATCCGGATCGAGGTGGATGACCCAACCTACCAATCAATCTCGGCAGGTTGGGGCGATGCGTTGAAGGCGGCGCTGGACCGCCTTCCGACATACGACATCTAGACGAAGCGATTGACGTAGTTTTCGAGGATTTCCTGACGCCCGGAGAGGGGTTCAGGATTGATACCTTCAGCGAGCACACGATCGGTGATTGACGCCAAATCGCTGCCCAGCATCGCCTTGGCCTCGGCCCTGTCCCAACCCGCATAGCGATCGGCCAAAGCATCCTCCAGCCCGCCGTCTTCCAGCATGGCTGCCGCCGCCTTGAGGCCGCGCGCGCAGACATCCATCCCGCCCGCATGGGCCGCGATCAGATCCTGCGGATCGAGCGACTGACGGCGCAGTTTCGCGTCGAAATTCGTGCCGCCCTGCGTGAAGCCACCCGCCTTGAGGATGTGGTAATAGGCCAGCGCCACTTCGGGCACGTTGTTGGGGAACTGATCGGTGTCCCAGCCCGACTGATAATCGTTGCGGTTCATGTCGATGGACCCCAGCATGCCTTCGGACGTGGCCACGGCGATCTCGTGTTCGAAACTGTGGCCCGCAAGGATCGCGTGCCCCTGTTCGAGGTTGAGTTTGACCTCGTCCTCCAGCCCGTATTTGCGCAGGAAGCCGATACAGGTCGCGGCGTCGAAGTCATACTGATGCTTGGACGGCTCCTGCGGCTTGGGTTCCACGAGGATTTGGCCTTTGAAACCAATCTTGTGCTTGTAGTCGACCACCATGGACAGGAAGCGGCCCATGTGATCCAGCTCGGCCCCCATGTCGGTGTTGAGGAGCGTCTCGTACCCCTCGCGCCCGCCCCACAGGACGTAGTTGTGACCACCCAACTTGTGCGTGGCGTCCATACAGGATTTCACCGTTGCGGCGGCAAAGGCAAAGACGTCCGGGTCCGGGTTGGTGGCGGCACCCGACATCCAGCGGCGGTGGCTGAACATATTGGCCGTCCCCCAGAGGAGGCCCGTTTTTGAGCCGTCCATCTTTTCGCCGATGTAATCGGTGATCTCGTTCAGAGTGCTGAGGTTGTCGGCGAAGTTGCCCTGTTCGGGGCGAATATCGGCGTCATGCCAGCAGAAGAACCGAACGTTCAGCAATTCGAACATCTCGAACGCCACATCCGCCTTCATCTTGGCGCGGCCCATATCATCCTGCGGGTGCCAGGGCCGGATGAAGGTCTGCCCGCCAAAGGGGTCCTGCCCCTCCCACGCGAAGGAGTGCCAGTAGGCGACCGCAAAGCGCAGGTGATCTTCCATCCGCATGCCCGCGACGACCTCGTCGGGGTTGTAATGGGCAAACTGTGCGGGTTCGACGCCGTCGAAGAAACCGGTGGCCATCAGACATGCTCCTTTGCAGTCGGGTTCTTGCCGAGGATGATCATCGACAGAAGGTCGTCATCGGTGACGTCCGGAATATCCACGGTGCCGACCAGTTTGCCGTTTTTCATCACCGACGCGCGGTCGCACAATTCCATGACGGAATGCACATCATGGTCGATCAGGAAGATGCCGATCCCTTGCGCTTTGAGCTGTTGGATCAGCTCGGCCACCATCTGCGTCTCATGCGGGCCAAGGGCCGCGGTGGGTTCGTCCATGATCAGGATGCGCGCGTTGAAATAGACCGCGCGCGCGATGGCCACCGATTGACGCTGACCGCCCGACAGGGCCGAAACCGGCTCCTTGAACTTCTGGAAGTTCGGGTTGAGGCGGCCCATGATCTCGCGACATTCCGCCTCCATCGCGGCGTCATCTACAAGGCCGAGCGAGGTCACCATCTCGCGCCCCAGAAAGAGGTTCGAGGCGGCATCGAGGTTATCGGCCAGCGCGAGCGTCTGGTAGATCGTCTCGATATTGTTGGCGCGCGCATCGCGGGGGTTCGCGATCTCGACCTTCTTGCCGTCGATAAAGATCTCGCCCTCGTCCTTTTGATAGGCCCCGGACAGGACCTTGATCAGCGTGGATTTCCCTGCCCCATTGTGACCCAGAAGGCCCACGACTTCGCCGGGATAGAGGTCGACTGACACACTATCGACCGCCTTGATGCCCCCGAACGCGATGGAGATATCCTTCATCTCGACCAGGGGGGCCGCGCCCGAGGCGCGCAGTTCTTGTGCTGTTGGCATTTACTTGGCCCCCACGCGTTTGCGGTAGACGATGTCGATAAAGACGGCGAGCACGAGGACGGTGCCCACGACGATGTTCTGGAAGGGTGCATCGACCCCCACCATCGCCATGCCCGATTGCAGCGACTGCATGATGAGCGCGCCGATGATGGCCCCATAGATCGTCCCGAACCCACCGGCGAGCGCGGTGCCCCCGATGACGGCGGCAGCAATGACGCGGAGTTCGTCGAGCGTGCCGATATCGTTGGAATGGTTCGCCAAACGCGCCGAGGCAACGACCGCCGAGAGCGCGCAGAGAAAGCCCATGAGCGCAAAGATCTTGACCGTCAGGCGCCGTGTGTTGATGCCCGACAGCTCGGCCGCGTCCGGGTTGCCGCCGGTGGCAAAGATGTAGCGTCCGAACCGGGTGCGTTTGGCCACGATGGTCATCACGACGACCACAACGATCAGGATGAGCACGGACACCGGCAGGCCATAGCCCACGGTCAGCCCTTCTGGCATGACTTCGCCGCGGGCCTCGAACATCCGTTCCAGCCGGCGGGTGGGGATCGTGTAGGCGTTCAGGACAGCAATAAAGCCAATGATCGCGGCCACGATGACACCCGACATGGTCAGTTCGGCCCACATCGGTTTGACGGGGAAGTTATGCGCGGCCTTGGCGCGGCGCGCGGACCAAAGCGCATAAAGCGCACCGGCACAGGCGATGGCCGCAAAGACCCAGGACCACGTGGTGCCCAAGGTGCCGTTGGTGCCGCCAAAGATCAGGAAGGTCTGGTCCAGCGGGCCGATGGTCTGCCCGTTCGTCAGATACCACGCCACGTTGCGCCACACGAGGAAGCCGCCGAGTGTCACGATGAAGGCCGGGATCGTAAGATAGCCGATCATCCAGCCCTGGAAGGCGCCGATTGCTGTGCCGACCAGCAGGCCCGTGATCACCGCCAGCACCCAGATCATCGGGTGACCGAGGCCAAGGCCCAT
This sequence comes from Pseudomonadota bacterium, assembly GCA_038527375.1. Lineage (GTDB taxonomy): Bacteria > Pseudomonadota > Alphaproteobacteria > Rhodobacterales > Rhodobacteraceae > Shimia_B. Next base: position 16,971 of record JBCBFU010000031.1, read on the forward strand.
CATGTTGGGCAGGATTTGGGTCTGCATCATCGCCATAACGGCCGAGGTCGTTGCCAAAAGCGCGCCGACCGACAGGTCGATATGGCGGTTCACGATCACGAAGACCATGCCACAGGCCATGATGGCCACCGACACCGTTTGGATGGTGAGGTTAAAGATGTTGCGGGGTGTCAGGAAACGGCCATCCGTGAAGATGTTGAACCCGATACACAGGATTATCAATGCGCCGATCATACCCAGCAGACGGGTGTCCAGCTCCAGCTTCTGGAGGAGGTTGCCCTTGTCTTTTTCGGGGATCGGCTGAGCAGTCGCGTCTGTCATCAGACCCTCTCTTGCCAGCGCGTTAGGGGAATGGCCCCGGGCAAAAATCCCGGGGCCACGCCGTCACTTAGTTACAGGGTGCGGGGCCGCCTTGGACGCCCTGGCACAGGGCCTCTTGGCTGATCCAGCCCGCATCGACCACAACGCTGAGGTTGTCGGCGGTGATCGGAACCGGAGCCAGGAAGCGCGCGGTCATGGTCGTGCCACCGGGCGACGTCCACTGAACGCTGTCGCCTGCGTCCATTTCCTTGGCGAGGTTCACGGCGATTTCGCCAGCGGCCTTGCCCAGTTCCCGCGCGTCTTTCCAGACCGACACGGTTTGCGTGCCTTTGGCCACACGGTTCAGTGCGGCGTGGTCACCGTCCTGACCCGACACGGGGATACCTTCCATGCCCTGTGCGGTCAGCGCCGCCACAACGCCACCGGCGGTGCCGTCGTTGGAGGCCACAACGGCGTCCACGTCGTTGTCTTGCGCGGTCAGGATCTGTTCCATGTTGCGCTGCGCGTTCGCGGGCAGCCAGCCATCGGTGTAGGCTTCGCCCACGATGGTGATCGCGCCGCTGTCGATGGCCGCCTGAATGATCTCTTGCTGACCGCCGCGCAGGAAGTCCGCGTTGGGATCGGTGGGCGAACCCTTGATCATGACGTAGTTGCCTTCGGGCTGTGCTTCGAACACGGCACGCGCCTGCATCCGGCCCACTTCGACGTTGTCGAAAGTCAGGTAGAACGCGCGATCGTCTTCGATCAGGCGGTCATAGGCGACAACGGGGATGCCTTCATCCGCGGCAGCCTGAACGGCCGGCCCGATGGCTTGGGCGTCTTGGGCCAGAATGATCAGGGCGTCGACGCCCTGCGCGATCAGGCTTTCGATGTCAGACAGCTGTTTCGACGCCGAGGATTGCGCGTCAGCCGACACGTAGGTGGCCCCTGCGGCATCCAGCGCGCCAACGATGGCGGCTTCGTCGGTTTTCCAGCGCTCTTCCTGGAAATTGGACCAGCTCACGCCGACTGTGACGCCATGACCATCGGCGAACGCGACGGAACCCAAGAGTGCTGCCGCTGCGGACAGACCAAGAATACGTTTCATTTTTTCCTCCCAAAATGAGGCCCCAGATCTGATTCGTCGGAGGCCGTAACTTTTGGTAGCACAATTAATTCAGTCGTCAAAAAAAGTTTATGCACGTCGGGGCGAAACCCGGTATGGTGATGAAATGAAACAGGAATCGGGCGCAAGAACGCTGCGCCGCAGCATGGAGGTGGGCGACTTGGACGCGCGCGCGGTAACGCGTTTGCGGGTGCTCAATGCCATCCGCGAGGCGGGTCGCGCATCGCGCACGGATCTCGCCGCGGCCCTCAAACTCAGCCCCGCGACCGTGACCTTCGTTACATCGGGTCTGATGGCCGGTGGCCTGATCGAAGAGGTGCCTGAAAAGGATGCCCCCGACACCAGCCGCCGGGGCCGTCCCCGCGTCGCGCTACGCCTGACGCGTGGACGCCTGTCTGTTGCGGGGATCAAGGTCGCGCGCGAAGTGATGTCGGTGCTCGTACTGGATTTCGACGGTACGGAGCTGGCCCAGCGTGAAGTGCCGTTGCCCGAGGCCCGGATGGAACCACGCGCTCTCGTCCTCGCGATCCGCGCGGCGCTGGAACAGACCTGTGCAGACATTTCAGGCGGGATCGACACGCTGGCCGGGGTGTCCATCGGGATGGCCGGGCAGATCGATGCGGGCGCGCGGTTCGTGCACTGGTCGTCATCCCTCGTGGGGCGCAACGTCGATCTCGCGCCGCTGTTGCATGAACATCTGCCCTGCGCGGCCTTTGTGGAAAATGACGCGAACCTCGTGGCCAAGGCCGAGCATTTGTTTGGGCAAGCCAAGGGGTTAAGCAATTTCCTCGTGGTCACGGTGGAACACGGCGTGGGCCTTGGTATCGTGCTGGACGGCAAGCTCTACCGTGGGGAACGCGGCTGCGGAGCGGAGTTCGGGCACACCAAGGTCGCGCTGGACGGGGCCGATTGCCAATGCGGGCAAAAGGGCTGCCTTGAGGCCTATGTGGGCGGCTACGCGCTTCAGGCGCAGGCGGTGCAGAGTGATCCGGCCTTGGCTGCAGCAACTGTCGCGGACCTGATCGCCGCCGGGCGCGCTGGCCATGGCGACGTGGCCGATATTCTGGAGCGCGCGGGACACATGTTCGGGATGGGGCTGTCGAACCTCATCAACCTCTTTGACCCGGAATGTATCATCATCGCGGGGGCACGTGATCCGCTTGACCACCTTCAGACCGACGCCGTGCGCGCGCGCATCCGGCAGGGTGTTGTCAGCGTGGACGCCCCCCTGCCCGCGATCCGCAGCCACAGTTGGGGCGATCTGATGTGGGCGCGCGGGGCCGCCGCACTGGGGATCGAGCAGGTGTCCGCGCTCAAGATCAAGGAGCTGGCCTGAGATGCGATTTGCAGCCCTCGCTGTGGGCGCGGCCTGCCTGCCGTTGTCGGCCGCGCAGGCGTTTGACGCTGTTCCGAGCTTCGAGCGCGTGGAAGTAGCAGACCACATCTACGCCGGTGGGTGGGAGCATTTCGTGGGCGGCGGCGTGGCCGTCTTTGACTGCACTGGCGACGGTCGGCCCGAACTCTACGCCGCGGGAGGCACGAACCCGGCCCAACTGTTTGTGAACTCGGCAGGCGGGCCACTGTCATTTGTCGCCGATACGCCCGCGCCGCTCGCCCTGACCGGTGTGACCGGGGCCTATCCCATCAATATCGACGGGGATGCCCATACGGATCTGGTAGTACTGCGGTTGGGTCCAGACCAGGTGTTGCGCGGTCTGGGGAATTGCGCGTTTGAGGCCATGGAGGTTCCGGGGCTGGCAGATGACGACGCGTGGACCACCGCCTTTTCGGCAACGTGGGAGGGCGACAACGCCCTGCCGACGCTCGCCTTTGGAACCTATATCGACCGCACAGACCCCGACGGCCCGTTCGAGGCCTGCGATGCGCCGCGCCTTTATCGCCTCGAGAGCGCGGAATACGCGTCCGCGACCCTGCTCGAGCCCGGCTTCTGCGCGCTATCGATCCTGTTCTCGGATTGGGCGCGGACGGGCCGCGCGGACCTGCGGGTCAGCAATGACCGCCACTACTATGTGCGCGGCGGGCGCGAGCAGCTTTGGGCAATGGAGGAAACCCCACGCGAATACACCGCTGATGAGGGGTGGGCGCCGCTGTCGATCTGGGGCATGGGCATCGCCTCGCGCGATTTGACGGGGGACGGCGCGCCGGAGGTCTACCTGACCTCTATGGGCGACCAGAAATACCAGATTTCCGAAGGCGACCCCGCGCGCCCCACGTGGCGGGACGCAACCTATGACTTCGGCACCACCGCGCACCGCCCCCATGTGGGATCGGACGGGCGGCCATCAACGGGTTGGCACGCGCAGTTCGGCGACGTCACCAATGACGGGCGCGACGATATCTTTGTGGCCAAGGGCAATGTGGAACAGATGCCCGTGGCCGCCATGGAAGACCCCAACACGCTGTTGATCCAAGGGGCCGACGGGCAGTTTACCGAGGCCGCAGGCGAGGCCGGGATTGCATCCATGGCGCGAGGGCGCGGGGCGGCGCTGGCCGATTTGGATGGCGACGGGCTGCTGGATCTGGTGGTGATCAACCGCCGCGCAGCGATGGAGGTCTACCGCAACACCACAACCAATCCGGGGCGCTGGCTGTCGGTGGATTTGCAGCAACCGGCCCCGAATGTGGACGCCGTGGGCGCGTTTATCGAGGTGCGCGGCGTAGGTGTCGCCCATCTGCGCGAAGTGACCATCGGCGGTGGTCATGCTGGGGGACAGGACGTGCCCGAGCATTTTGGCATGGCAGCGGCAAAAGAGGCTGAGGTCCGCGTGATATGGCCAGATGGCGCGACGTTGGACTGGCAGACAGTGCCAACCAATGCCCCGGTCACAATCAAACGCTAACGGTCCACCGGCAAGCCGCTCGGCACCATGTCCGGGACGCCCAAACGCTCTGCCGGGTCCTCCAGCGTTTCGAGAAACGCGAGGATCGCCGCGACCTCTGCATCCGCAAGCGCCATGGGTGCAAGGCTGTTGGCCTGCGCGATCTGCGCGCGCTGGTCCGCGTCCCCCATCACAACCCAATCCTGCGCGCCCGGCAAATCCGGCAACACGGCCTTGTTGATTGTGTAAGCCGCAAGGGAGGCCGCGGGATCGAGGTGGTGGCGCACCATATCCTCGAGCTCTGCATAGGCGCCGTTATGTCCATAGGGCGCGGTCAGCGTCACGTTGCGCAGGGACGGCGTGCGAAACGCATAAGCGTCCGAGGCCGCGCCGGTGACACGCAAGCGGCCTTCGTCGCGGGCGTGGTTTTCAAAGCGTGCGGCCTTGCCCGGACCGATCTGGGGCAGTGCGATGGCGTGGAAATCGTGATCGGTCTGAAGCCAGCCAGCGTGGCAGCTGCTGCATCCGGCGGCGCCATAGAACAACTCCATGCCTTGGGTGGCGGTGGCGCCGAGCGTCGCCTCGCCCCGCATCGCGCGGTCGAAGGGGGCATTGTCGGCGCGCCATTCCACGGCAATGAAATCCGCGATGACATTGGCGATCAGGGCAAAGGTGATCTCCTCTCCCGGGGCGACGCGGTCAAAGGCCTCGGTATAGTCGGGGATATCCGCCACGCGCGCGGCGATCTTGTCCCACGCGCCGCCCGGTTGGCTGAGCATACCAAGGCGCACGGACTGGCTGATTTCGTTTTCGGAATAGTGCCCGGCCATTTCATCCGGCGACAGGACCGGGAACATGGCCTGCGCGGCCAGAGCGCTCTGAAACCCTTGGGCCATGTCCGCGCCGAGCGGCGTGCGGATGCCAAAGGGCTGATCCGGGTCATCTTCGAGCCGCCCGTCATGGAAGAACACCGTGAACTCCGCCGCGCCGAGGTTCCAGAGGGCGGGCGCATTGCGGGGCAGACGTTGTTCGGGGACGTTGTCTGCCGCGATCATACGCTCGGTGCCGAGGCCCGTGCCGCCCTCGCCCAGCGACAGGGAAACGCCATCGCCCGTGCCCAGCGTCGGATGGTGGCAGGTCCCGCAGCTGATGTTGCGATTGCCTGACAGGATGGGATCGTAGAACAGCAATTGGCCCAGCTTGACCCGCGCCGGATCGCGGTCCGTGAAGGCGGGACGTGGACCCAAATCACTGATGTCAAAGGCCAAAGCGGGCAGCGCGGCGAGCGTTGCAGCGCAGGTCAGCGCCACCTTTGTGTTGATCATCCCCACGCCTCCCCCGCGTTCGGATCGCATCTGTTAGCGCAACCTTAAACATCCGGGCGGATACGCAGCAATGCGCAAAAGGGCGCGGCGAGATGGGCTTTCTATACTTTAGGATAGGTTCCCTGTCCTTATGACCCCCGACGCCCGCCAAAATGGTATGTATACCTGCGCGTAACGCACTGCATCAAAGGGGTTTTCCCAATGAAGATCGAAGTCATCCTGTCGCGCCAAGCCACCGGCGCAGGCTTTGCCCAAGACATCCGCCACAAGGTGGCGGGGGCCGTGCCGGATGTGGCCTTGATCCACTACGACTGCACCATTGATGCAGACGACCTGCAGAGCGGGCTTTCGGGCGTAGCACGCCACGTGCACGGGGCGACCTCGTGCCTGGGCGCGATGAGCCATCTGGGCCACACAACCGCCCAGAACGGTGGCGGCGCGGCCTTCCTGATCTATGACCCCGACGGCGACTACGGCACCGCATGTGCGGCGTTTGACGGCGACGCGCGCGAGACCGCGCAGTCTGTCGTGACGGCGGCGGTCGCGGCGGCCGACCGCGCGGGCGAAGCGCCCGACCTCGTCTGGCTATCGACCTCACCGGGGCAGGAGGAAAGTGTGCTGGAGGGTATTCGCGACATCTTGGGCGCGGATGTGCCAATCATCGGTGGCAGCGCCGCCGACAACGATATCTCCGGCGGATGGGCGATGTTCGACGAACAGGCAACCACATCGGACGGTGTGCTTGTCACCGTCATGTTCCCCTCAACCCGCCTCTCGTTCGCCTATCAAAACGGCTATGCGCCAACGGCGCAGGCCGGAACCGTGACCAAAGCCGATGGTCGCCGCATCCTCGAAATCGACGGGCGGCCAGCGGCAGAAGTCTATGCGCGGTGGACCGGACAGGCGGCGGTGGCCGGAACACCTGCGCAGGATGAAAATATCCTCGCACAGTCGACGCTCTGGCCGCTGGGTCGCGAGATCGGGGCGGTGCAAGGCATCACGCAATATCTGCTGGCCCATCCCGCGGGCGCGCACCCGGACGGATCGCTGTCGCTCTTTGCCGATGTTGCCGAGGGCGAGGTGCTGACCCAGATGACGGGCGATCCCGGCGCGCTGGCCGATCGCGCGGGCCGCGTGGCGGCCATGGCCGCAACCCGTGATGGCGGGGCGCCGCAGATCGCGGGCGCGCTGATGGTCTATTGCGGGGGCTGCATGCTCGCGGTCCAAGACTACATGGACCGCGTCGTCGAAGGCGTGCAGGCCGCCTTGCCCGATGTGCCGATGCTGGGCACGTTCACCTTTGGCGAACAGGGACCAATTCAAAATTCCGGCAGCCGACATGGGAATCTGATGATATCGTGCATCGCATTCGAACGCTGAAAGTGATGCCGCCCCATGGCCAACGACGAACGCCTCCGCGAGGCGCTTCTTGAACTCAGGACCGACCGCGACCGCGCGGTCGCGGCCTCGACCCAGGCTGAGGCGCTTTTGCATCTGTCCGAGGCCTTGGCGGGGGCTGCCAACCGATCCGCGGCGCTGTCCCTTCTGGTGCAGGAAACCGCAAGCTTTATCGAAGGTGCAGAGGTCCTTGTCGTCGAACCGGTCGCGGGCGGCTTTATGGTCTGCGCGTCCGCGGCCGGCACGGGGACGGAGACAGGCAACGTTCTGGCCTTGCCGATCGACCCGACACGAAAGCCGCGCAATTTCCTAGACCTCGCTGCGCTGGGACCATGGTCGGAAATCGTGGCGGCCCGCGGGTGGCGCAGCCTGCTGATTGCGCCGCTGGAGATTGATCAGGACCACCGCGCCGCGATCCTGTGCGCCCACCCGGACAAAGCGCGGTTTCGCCGCGTGGATGCCGCGCTGCTGCGCCGCATATCAAAATTCGCCTCGCAAACCCTGACCAAGCTGGCCCTGACCAGCCAGACCCAGCTGCTGGGCGCTGTGATCGACGGATCAAGCTCGGGCTTTGCGATTGCCGATGCGCACCGGCCCGACAAGCCGCTGATCTTTGTGAACAAAGCCTTCGAGCAGTTGACCGGCTATTCCTCGGACGAGGTGCTGGGATCCAACTGCCGCCTGCTATCCGCCGAAGACCCCGACAGCGAGGAGCGGACCCGTCTGCGCAAGGCGGTGGCCGAAAACGGGTCCGGGCGGTTCCTTTTGCGTAACCGGCACAAATCGGGTCGCGAGTTCTGGAACGACCTGAACCTGTTTCCTGTCCGTAATGATGCGGGCGACACCGAATTCCTCGTGGCGACGCAGACGGATGCAAGCGACCGTATCCGCGACCGCGAGGAACGCGAGCGCGTCAAGGAGCAGGAGGCGATGGCCCAGCTTGCCGCCGGCATCGCGCATGACTTCAACAACCTGCTGTCTGCGATCAATGGCTCGGCCCTGCTGATATCGACCGCGCCGGATGTCACGGACGAGATCGAAACCCACGCAGCCCGAATATCGCAGGCCGGGGGCCGCGCGGCCAAACTGGTGTCACGGATGCTGGATCTGGGCTCGCGCGGCGGGGACTACCACGATTTCGAGATCAAGGAGCCGATCCGCGAGGCGATTGATTTGTCGCGCAGTTCGCTGGGCGATGGGATCACGCTGTCGATCAATCTCGATCCGGCGGATTGCCGCGTGCATGGCTCGACCACCGAGATCACGCAGATTCTGGTCAACCTGTTGCTGAACGCCCGTGACGCCCTGCCCGATGCAAAGGGTCAGATCGCCATTGCGCTGGGGTCCGCAGGCGACCTGCCCAAGGTGGCCAACATTGGGGCCTTTGACGCCGGGCGCGACTATGTCCAGCTGACCCTGCGCGATACGGGCACCGGAATGTCGGACTTGACGCTGAGCCAGATATTCGAGCCTTACTTCACAACCAAGGGGGCCAAGGGCAAAGGCATCGGGCTGTCGATGGTCGTGACCCTGATCAAAAAGCTGGATGCGGTGCTGAAAGTGACGTCCAAATTGGGGGATGGGACACGCTTTGACATTTGGTTCCCCCGCGTGCAGACGCCCGACGCGCAGAACATGGGCGATCTGTCGGTCCTGGCCCACAAGACCGTGCTGATCGTGGACGACGAAGAAGAGCCCGCGCAGGTTCTGGCCAGTTACCTGTCGCGCCTGGGCGCCGAGCCATCGGTTCTGACGTTGCCCGCGCTTGCGCTCGAAATTCTGGAAGAAGATCACGCAGAATGGGATGCGGTCGTGACCGACTACGATATGCCGGACATGTCGGGCGGCGATCTGGTGGGTGCGGTGCGCCGCTTTGCCCCGGATTTGCCGATGTTTGTCGTGACCGCTTTGGCGCGCAGGCTTGATGATCGGCGCCTGATCGGCGGTGCCGTGCAGGGCGTGTGGGAGAAACCACTTGATCTCAAATCCTTTGCCGCGACACTGGCTGGACACCTCGCGCCAGACACTGCGCACCCAGACCAACCAACTCTGAGGGACGAGAGCCCATGAAACTCCTCTTGGCCGATGATCACGAGATGGTCCGCGACACGCTTGCCGCGTTTCTGGAACGCGAAGGCAACGTCACGGTCACGCAAGTGGCCGATCTGGACGCGGCCTGCAGCGAGATCGAGACCGGTCCGCTCTTTGATTTGGTGCTGCTGGATTATTCCATGCCCGGAATGGACGGGTTGAACGGGCTTAAACGCGCCATCGCGCGGCGCGACGGGCGGCCTGTGGCGATCATGTCGGGGATCGCGCCAAAGGCCATTGCGCAAGAGGCGCTCGATCTGGGCGCGGTGGGGTTCCTTCCCAAGACGATGGGGGCCAAATCGCTGGTGAACGCTGTGAAGTTCATGGCGATGGGCGAAACCTTTGTGCCTGTGGACTTCATGACCGCCGAAGAGCCGGCGGAAGAATTGAACCCGCTGGCCAAGGGGCTCAGCCAGCGGGAGATGCAGGTGTTGGCCGGTCTCTGCCAAGGCCAGTCCAACAAGGAAATCGCGCGCGATCTGGATTTGCAGGAAGTGACGATCAAGCTTCACGTCAAAACGCTGTGCCGCAAACTGGATGCCAAGAACCGCACCCAGGCTGCGATGATTGCCAAGGAGGCCGGGCTGTATTGAACCGCCCGGCCCCGCCCGGTGGTCACATCAACAGCGTGTCTTCCAAAAGCATGGCCATCGACGCGCCATGCCCCGTATCCTCCAGGATCAGCGAGCTGCCACCCAGATCGATGACAAGCCCGACGCCCTGTTCGAACGTCACGTTGTCCGCGATCCAGTCCCCTGCATCTTGGCCGAGGTTCAATTGGCGCAGGTCCAATTGATCTGCCTGTGCACCGGTAAAGGTGAAGTCGGTGATGATATCGACGCTCCCATCGAGGTCTTGGCTCCGGAAGATGAAGCGGTCTGATCCCGCCCCGCCGGTGGCCACATCATCCCCCTGCCCGAGGTAGAGCCGGTCGTTCCCTGCCCCGCCATCCAGCGTGTCGTCGCCCTTGGACCCGTTCAACAGGTCCTTGCCGTCACCGCCGACCAAGGTGTCGTTGCCCGATCCGCCGTTGAGCCGATCGTTGCCCGCGCCGCCGTCCAACTGGTCATCGCCACGGTCGCCGCGCAGGGTATCGGCACCGTCGCCGCCCGCGACGACATCATCGCCGGATTGACCGCGCAGGACGTCATTGCCCGCGCCACCTTGGAGCGTGTCATCGCCGGAACCGGCGAGGAGCGTGTCGTTACCGTCGCCACCAAAGAGCGCGTCCTCGTTGCGGCCACCGCGCAGCGTGTCGTCGCCTTGCCCGCCAAAGAGCGTGTCAAAGCCCGACCCGCCCGACAGCGTGTCATTCCCCGTACCGCCGTCCAGGACGTCGTGGCCTGCAGAGCCGCTGAGCAAATCCTCGCCCGCGCCGCCAAACAGGAAGTCGTCATCTGCCGGCAGCGGATTGCCGAACTGGTCGAACCGGTTGCCATCCTCGTCATAGACCGAGATCAGACCGTTCCCTGTCCAGCCGGGACCCGCCCCGCCGTAGAGCGCGTCATCGTCGGTGCCGCCATGGAGCGTGTCGCCGCCCGAGCTGCCGAGCAGGGTATCCTCACCCTGATTTCCGTGCAGCGTGTCGTCGCCCGCATTGCCATCGAGGGTGTCGTCAAAGCTCGCGCCGCCGGAGGGATCTTGCGTCATCACAATGTCCCGGATCAGGATCGCCGCGCTGACGTCCATGGGCGAGAACGGGTCGATCGCGCGCGGGTCCGAAGCGCCGTCGTTGGACGCCGCCTTGGGCGCATCGGCCACGAGGACGAGGGTCACCTCGCCGGTTTCCGGGTCGGTGTCCACACGGTAGAACCCGCCCGATGATCCCGTGGCGTCGTCCATATCGTGATCGCCGCTATTGCCACCCACATACAGCGTGCCGTCCGCATCGCAGATCGCTGCGCCAAAGGTTACGGCGGGCAGCCCGTCGACCAGAACGCCATTGATCACGGTGCCCGTCACCTCGACGAAGTCAAAGATCGGCTCGGGGCCGGAGACGTCGATGGTGATCAGCTTGCCCGCCTGCCCTTCGCCCGACGGGCGGATCACACCGCGGAAGGTCTGGGTGCTGGGGGCAAAGGCCACATCCCAGACGCGGTCGGTGATCATCTCGTCCGGCAGGTTGAACTTGGTCACGACAGGATTGCCGTCTGCGTCACGTTCCGAGACGTCGACCGCCATGAAATAGTCCATGTCAGCTTCGAATGCCCAGAGGTTGCCCTTGTCGTCGAAATCGCCGGTCCACGATCGGTAGGACGTCTCGCCGATGCGGTAGCTGTTGCCATCCGCATCCAGCATCACGAGGTCCTTTTGCGAAACCGCGTTGCCCAGGGCGTCGACGCCGTTGCTGACCGCGATGCCGTAGATCAGGTTGTCTTCGGTGTTGAAGCCGATGGCGTTCACGACGACCGTCGCGTCGGCACCGGCCTGCGTGTAGCTGCTCGTCTCAGGGTCAAAGACCATCAGCGTGCCGTTGAGCACCTGATAGAGGTTCGGTTGCCCTTCGGCGAAGGCTGCGACGGTCACGTCCGTCCCGTTGATGGTCACGGACTGATCGTAGCTCCAGATCGGGCCAGCGGTGTCGATGGCCGGGCCGTCGCCGGTGGGATCAACGGACCGGAACGTCAGGGTGCCGGGTTCCCCGGTGCCCGTGAAGGACACGTCGATGTTGTCGAACACGCCGCTGTTGGCCTGATAGGTGCCGATCACCTCGCCGTTCCAGACGATTTCGATGGCGCCTTGTGGGCTGCCCCCGCCGAGGTTGGCCGCAATGTCAAAGGTCAACGCGTAGGTGGCGCCCATGACCGTATCCACGGTCTGGGACATCGCGGTATGGCCGTCGGGCCCTTGCGTCACGGTCCACGCGCTGCTGTCGCCATAGCCCGACAGGGTCATCGCCGCATCGCCATCCTGCAGAAGGTTGGGATCGTAGTCCCCAATCAGGAGGTCGTCGCCCCCCGCCCCCGAGATGGTGTCATCGCCACCTTGTCCCAGGATGGTATCGGCCCCTTGTGTCCCATCGAGGACATCGTTGAGGTCTGTTCCAGATTGTTGGGTCATCGCCATTCTCCTTGAAAAAACTCGTTACCAGCCAATGCCTTGGTAGGCGTCTGCCGCGGGCAGTTCGGCAAAGAGCCGGACCACATCGATCACCGGGGTGGTGCCTGCGGCGGACACGAAGTCGCGGTAATCCTCGTTGGCCTGCGCCACGATCAGCGCGTCGACCGAGGCCAGATCGCCCAAGTCATCCGTCAGCATTTCGGGCAGGCATTCGGCCATCTGCGCCAAACCAGCGGAGCCGTGGGCGACATAGGCCAACTGACCCTCGAGCGGCGTGTTGGGCGTGATGCAGGGATCGTGCAGGACCAGCTCGATGCCTTCGGCGTGGAGCCGCGCCGCGACCTCGAGGATCGGGCTTTCGCGCAGGTCATCGGTGCCGGGTTTGAAGGCCAGCCCCATGATGCCCACACGCTTGGCCCCCGTTGCGCACGCCATTTCGACCGCGCGGTCAATATGGACCGCGTTCGAGGTATCGAGCGCCCCGATCATGGGCAGATCGACACCAAGACCTTGGGCGATGTGGGAGACCGCGCGCACCTCTTTGGGCAGGCACGAGCCGCCATAGGCAAAGCCGGGTTTCAGGTAATAGGGGCTGAGGTTCAGCTTGGTGTCCTGGCAAAAGATGTCCATCACAGCGTGGCTGTCCACGCCCAGGGGCTTGCACAGGCGGCCGATCTCGTTGCCGAAGGTCACCTTGGCCGCGTGCCAGACATTGTCGACGTATTTGACCATCTCGGCGGTCTCAATCGAGGTGATGATGGGATCGGCATCGACGGGCGCGTAGATGTCGCGCAGCGCCTGAGCCGAGCGGTCGCAGGTCGCACCGATCACGGTTTTCGGCGGGGCAAAGAAGTCTTCGATCGCCACGCCTTCGCGCAGGAATTCGGGGTTGAAGCAGACGCCGAAATCTTCGCCCAGGGTCTTGCCGCTGAGGTCCGCCAGCATCCGGGCCATCACGTTCAGGGTCGTGCCCGGCGGGATCGAACAGCGCATGACAAAGACGTGGAAGTCGTCCTTGGCGGCCAGACCTTCGGCCATCGAGCGTGCGGCAGCCTCGATATAGCGGTAATCACATCCACCGTCGGGGGCGGTGGGCGTGCCGACGCTGACAAAGGTCACATCGGTGTCGCGCACAGCGCCGGCAAGGTCGTCTGTCGCGCTGACCAGACCCGCATCCACCCCACGGGCGAGGTACGTTCCAAGGTCGCGTTCGTGGATTGGCGAGACGCCGGTCGCGATGGCTGCGATCTTCGTTGGGTCCACGTCAACGCCGACGACGCGGTGGCCCAGTGACGACAGGCAGGCGGTCGAGACTGCCCCGACATAGCCCAGTCCAACCACCGAAACGGCCGATTTGGGGCGCGCAACTTGAAGCGGTGCGGCGGTTGCGATCTGGGTGGCGAGCGGAGACATATCCATCATGGTTCAGGTCCTCAGGTTTGGCAGAGAGTTCGATTGAGACCTGTCTAAACCGCTGTTTTTCCTTGATCTTCCTCCAGAACGGATAGGCGCGCGGCCAATTGGGCACCGGGCGTATACCGAAGGATAGGACCCCTATCCCGACCGGAGGCCGCCCGGATCGACGGGTCAGCGCGCACGAAAAAGCCCGCGATGCGGGACTGGCATCGCGGGCTGGACAGCGCGTGTGAGTGAGGCGGTGGGATCAGGCGCTGTCGCGTCCGTAGATGTCTTCGTAGCGGAGGATGTCGTCCTCCCCGAGGTAGGAGCCGATCTGGACCTCGATCATGACCATGTCGATCTTGCCCGGGTTGGACAGGCGGTGCACGGCGCCCAGCGGAATGTGGGCCGCGCGACCTTCAGGCACCATCGTCTGGGTCCCGTCGACCTCGACCGTGGCGGTGCCTTCGACGACCGTCCAGTATTCCTGGCGGTGGTGGTGGGACTGCAGCGACAGTTTCGCGCCGGGTTTCACGACGATGCGCTTGAGCTGATACCGCGCGCCCAGGGCGACGGTTTCATAATGGCCCCAAGGCCGTTCGTGGTAGCCGCCCACGGTCGGCAGGGTGTCGTGTTGCGGGGCGAGTTTGAGTGCGTTGGCGGCCATGTCGAGGCTCCTCTATGTGTCGATAGCCTCTTGTAACGCTCTGTTTATGCTGTGTTTCCTCGCGGAGGGATAGGTTTTCAGCCCTTTGGCCTAGCAACCTATCCTTACGGGTAGGCCCAGCCCACGGGCATGTCGATCAGGCCCACATAGAGCGCGAGCAAGGTCACGAAGCCTGCGACGGTGGTGACAAGCTGAAACTTGGCCACGCCGTTTTGGGCGCGGGCAAACCAGCCGTCCCCACCACCCGCCGACTGGTTGCCGCGGTTCGACCATTTCTGCTTCGACAGGTGGAAGATCATGAAGATCTTTACCGACGCGTTGATCACCTGATTGAGATACAGGATGAACGGCCAGCTGAGATCGGCCTTGCGCGCGTAACGATAGAGCACGATGCACAGCGCGATCCGGGAAAACAGGACCCAGATCAAGACCGACCATAGGTAACCCGGTTCGACCATGGTCGCGAGGACGGCCAAGACGGGCGACACCATCATCGTCCACATCGCGATCCGCTGATCCACGAGGCACCACCAGATGAAAGGATGCACGCGGCGCGGGCCCAACGCGATCGCGCGCGACCCGTTGCGCAGCATATTGCCCGACCAACGGCGGAAGTTCTGGACCATCCGCTCCAGCCCGTTCTCCTTGATTACCTCGATCGTGTAGACAGTGGCATCGGGCACGTAGGTCATCTTCGCCCCGCAGGTCAGCATGTGATACCACGTGCTTTTGTCGTCGCCCGACAGGAACCGGAAGCGCCCCCAGAGCCAGTGATCCAGATGATCGGCCTCGATGGTGCGGATGAACTTTTCGCTCAGCATGTGTTCGGCGCGAAAGACGCTCATCCGCCCGGTCAGTGTCAGGACCTTACCCGACAGCGCGTGGGACATCATCGCAAGCCTGCGCTGCGCGAACCGCATGTTCAGCCAGGATTGGATCCAGGCCGGGCCGTAGCAGATAACCTCTTCGTCCGTGGTGAGCGCCTGCAGCTCGGGATCCGCGCCAAACATGGGCAGTGTCTTTTCCAGCACGTCATCGCCATAGAGCGCATCGCCATCCATGAAGATAACGAGGTCGTCCTTGTGCACGCCCGCGCGGTTGATGGCGCGCAGGATCATCCCGATGGCCATGCGCTTGCCCGGCTGGTTCTGCCGCAGGAACACCAGCTCTGCCAGATCGGCGGGCAGGTCCTGGGCGTGCGCGCGGACAAAGGACGTGATGATCTCTTCGTCATAGGTCGAGCCCGTCCCGATATAGAGCGTGGTCGGGATGCGGTGACGGCGGATCTGCGCGATGATGGAGCCGATGACGCGTTTGGTGATCGCGGGCTCCTCGTAGTAGGTGGTCATCTGGATGTGGAGCCGCCGGGGCCGCCAGCCGGTGTCCCACAGGGCCTGCGCGGTACGCCGCATCGCCGGAAAGTGCCGGCGCCGCCACACGACCGAGCGGATGGCATGGTTGTACCACCAGCCTAAGCGCCAGATACCCAACGTCGCCAGCTTCAGTGTTAGCTGCTAAGTCTCGGGCGTCACATATCGGTTGGGCAAG
>JBCBFU010000032.1:0-32681 GCA_038527375.1 Pseudomonadota bacterium
CGAAGAAGCCGTGACAGAGACCGTTGAGGAGGGGGTCGAGGCCGCCGCAGACGTGGCTGAAGACACCCAAACCGCCGTTGAAGAGGCCGTTGAAGAGGCGACCGAAGCCGCGGAAGAGGCGCTGGCCGGTGCGCAAGAGGCCGTGGACGAGGCTGTGGACGACGCGCAGGCCGTGGTCGATGACGCTGCCGAAGCCGTTGAAGGCGCGGTCAACGACGCGCTGGGTCTGGCCGAGGAAACGACCGAGGCCGCAGGTGAAGCCGCCGCAGAGGCGGTCGAGGCCACCGAAGACGCCGCAGCGGGCGCTGTTGAGACGGCGACGGAAACGGCATCCGAGGCGGCGGAAGCCACGCAAGAAGCCGCCACCGAGGCCGCAGAGGCCACCGAAGAGGCCGCAACCGAGGCTGTGGAAGCCACAGAAGAAGCCGCGACGGAGGCTGTGGAAGCCACGGAAGAAGCCGCGACGGAGGCTGTTGAGGCGACCGAGGGCGCGGCTGACGCGACCGCTGACGCTGCGACGGATACTGCCGAGGCGACGCAGGAGGCCACGAGCGAAGGTGCCGGGTCGCTCGTCGATATGCTCAACGCGGATACGCTGGACTTTGCCGCCGTGGGCGAAATGATCGAAGGCTCCGATCAGCTCAGCACGATCCAAAAGGCCACCTTGGGCGCGGCGCTTGAACAAGCGCAGAACAACCCGGAACTGGTGGGCGACGTCATTGATCAGATCAAGTCGGCCTTGAACCTGTAAAACACGTCCGAGCCCGGTAACAACGGCTCTGTGAGGCCGCGTGAACCATGTGTCACGCGGCCTTTTTCGTAGAAAAATCCGGAACCCGTGCGCCCAATGCCCGTTGATATGTCGAACAGACACAAATGATTAGGAGCAGTTAGATGCGTACTAATGCATTCGCTGCCGGTGCAGTGATTGCAGCCGGCGTTATCTATGCCACCGTGGACAACATGAACCCGGGTGAGGTTCAGGATGCCAACATGATCCAGCCGGAAAGCGCGGCTGCTGTTGAACAGCAAGACAACCCGATGGCTGCGGACCAGATGCAGACAGCTGGCGGTGTCGGCACGTCCTCTGTCGCGGGTGATGTGGCGGACATTGTCGTGGCAACCGGCACCGACGACCGCGCCGATGAAACGATTAACGAGCTGAACCAGCAGGTGCAGGACACGATGGCAGCTGCGGACACCGCGACCGAGGGTCAGCCGTCGGACCTGACGGAAACGATTGGCGACAACTCGACCGCCGTGGCGTCCAATGAGGGCGAAGCGCGGCTCTTGGATCTGGAAGGCGTGGCCGAGGTGCTAGAAAGCGGCACTTTCGACGCTGAACGCGTGATCACCTCGATCGAAAACAGCGATCTGCCCGAAACGCAGAAAATCACACTGATTTCGGGCATCGACGCGGCACAGGACGACCCCGAAGCCCTGACGCGCGTGCTGGCACAGCTTGAAGAGGCGCTTCAGTCGTAAGCGCGACGCGAGCAAAATCTAAAGGTCCCTCCGCATCTGCGGGGGGGCCTCTTTCATGGAATGATCAGCCGACGAAGGCCTTTTCGACCACAAAGTGCTTGGGATCGGAATTCGCGCCTTCCTCCAACCCGTGCCCTTCGAGGATCTCCTTGAGGTCGAGGTTCAGGCCCATGGACCCGCAGATCATGGCGCGGTCAGTTTCGGCGCTCAGCCCGCCGTCGATGCCCAGATCGGCAAACACGGTCCCGTCCTTGAGCAGGTCGGTGATCCGTCCCATGCGCGCACTCTCTTCGCGCGTGGTGGTCGGGTAATAGTGCAGCTTGGACAGGTTTTCCTCGCCCAGCAGCTCCATCAACATCTCGTCCTGCTTAATGCTTTCGATGATCTCGGCCGAATAGGTCAACTCGGCCACGTCACGGCAGGTGTGCGTGACGATGATCTGGTCATAATTCTCAAACGTTTCGGGATCGCGCAGCAGCGACGAGAAGGGTGCAAAGCCCGTGCCCGTCGAAAAGAGCCACAGCCGTTTGCCGGGCAAAAGCGCATCGTGGACCAGCGTGCCCACGGGCTTGGGGCGCAGAATGATCTGATCGCCTGCCTGAATGCTCTGCAGTTTCGACGTCAGCGGGCCGTCCTGCACCTTGATCGAGTAGAACTCCAGTTCCTCATCCCAGGACGGTGAGGCGATGGAATAGGCGCGCAGGATCGGCTTTTGCTTGCCGGTCTCCGGGTGCGGATCGCCCATGAGGCCGATCATCACGAATTCGCCCGACCGGAAGCGCAGGGATGCGGGGCGCGTCGTGCGGAAGCGGAAGAGGCGGTCGGTGTAGTGCTGAACCTCGGTCACGGTTTGCGCATCGGGCAGGACGGGGGTTGCAGCGGCGGTGTTCACGGGTTTCGGCTCGGTCATGTGTCTGTCAACTTTGGTTTACACCAGTGGTTTCCGGTGTGGCTGTTACGGGCAACATAGTCAAGGCAAGCGCCGCTTGCCCTGATCTGTGTCAATCTGTCTGGGTGGGCCATGCCGGGCTGGCCCGGCCTCGGGTTGCGGTCAAGCCGCGCCGCGCAGGCGGGCCTGGTAGTCATGGGCCTTCCAATTCGCGCGGGCTTTCCACTGATCCTCGGGCTGGCGGGCAGCGAGGTCGTCAGAAATCTCGACATCGTCAAAGCCCGACCGGCGCGCCATGGCGTATTGGTCCGCGATTACGTGGCCCCGTGCGCGCAGGTGCCCCGCGAACCCCATCCGCCGCAATTCGCGGGCGAGCGTGAAGCCGCGCCCATCTGCGAAAGAGGGGAAATCGATGCGGATCGCCCAGACGCCGTCCAGCCGCCCGTCCAGTTGGGTCAGGTCGGTGTCGCTGCCCAGATCAAGGCCGTGGGGCAGGGGATCATTGGCGCTAAGCGGTTGGAACGGCAGCGCAAGGGTGTCGCGGCTGAAGCCCGCGTCGGTGATGATGACGGACATGTTACGCGTCCTCTGTTTGGGGTTTGGGGGCGCCGCGGGTGAAGGCGCCGTTCACAAAATGGATGCCGCATTCGACCTTGGCCGCACCTTGCCAGCGGCCCGAGCGCGGGTCCTGACCGGGGGCCACCGGATGGGTGCAGGGGCTGCAACCGATGGAAAGGTAGCCGCGTTCGACCAGCGGATGCCGGGGCAGGTCGTGTGCGTCCATATAGGCCGCGATATCCTCCCGCGACCACGCGGCCAGCGGGTTGATCTTGATGCGCTTGCCGCCTTCGGTTTCGAACACTGCCATCTCGGCGCGCGTGTCCGATTGGTGGCGTTTGCGGCCCGTGATCCAGCCGTCATAACCGGCAAGCGCCTTCTGCAGCGGTCTGGTCTTCCGCAGATGGCAGCAGGCGTTGGTGTCGGCACGGTGGAGCAGTCCGTCGGGATCCTTCGCGAAAATCTCGGCCCTGTCGGGACGGATGACCTGCACGTTGGTCAAACCAAGCTGCTCTGCAACCTCGCGCTGATAGCGGAGCGTTTCGGGAAAAAGCATCTCGGTATCTAGAAAGAGCACCGGCAGATCGGGGTCAATCTGAGCCACCATGTGGAGCAGGACGACCGAATCCGCCCCGAAGGACGACACGAGCGCCACCTTATCCAGCTGTGCCAGCCCCGCCTGCAGGATGTTCTGCGCGGGGGCGTCAGCCAAGTCGCGATTGAGCGTTTGGATATCCATCACGCGGCCTTCTCGGTCGCGGGATAGAGGGCCGCTTTGAACGGCGCCATTCCCAGGCGGCGGTAGGTCTCGATAAAGGTCTCGTCCGCGCCCTCGCGCACGTCGAGATAGGCGTAGATCAACCGCTCGATCGCCGGGATGATCTCTTCCGCCGAAAAGCCGGGGCCAGCGCGTTCGCCGACGGCGGCCTCTTCGGACCCGTCACCACCCAGCGTGATCTGGTAGTTTTCGACGCCCGCCCGGTCTAGGCCAAGGATCCCGATATGGCCCACATGGTGGTGCCCGCAGGCGTTGATGCAGCCCGAGATCTTGATCTTGAGCGCGCCGATATCGTGTTCGATCTTCAACTCGTCAAAGCGTGTGGCGATTTGTTGCGCGATCGGGATCGAGCGGGCCGTCGCCAACGCGCAATAGTCCATACCGGGGCAGGCGATGATGTCCGAGATCAGGCCGATATTCGCCGTCGCCAAACCCGCCTCGCGCAGGGCGAGGTAGATCGCGGGCAGATCACCGCGATGCACATGGGGCAGGATCACGTTCTGCTCATGGCTGATCCGCAGCTCGTCGTGCGCATACTCCTCAGCCAGGTCCGCCATCACGCGCATCTGATCTGCAGACGCATCGCCGGGCGTTTTTCCGTGCGATTTCAGAGAGATCGAGACGATTGCGTAGTCCGGGTTGCGGTGATCGGTCAGGTTCGTGTCCGTCCACGACCGGAACGCGGGGTTGGCGTCGCGCAGGGCGTCATAGGGGGCCGTTTCGGCCTGCCTGTAGGTCGGTTCGGCAAAGTGGCTGGCGATCTGACCGAGGATTTGCTGGTCTACGCCGCCGAATTGCGGGCGGATGGCGGCGAAACGTTCCTCGACACGCGCGCGGATGTCGTCGATGCCGTGTTCGTGCACCGTGATCTTGATGCGCGCTTTGTACTTGTTGTCCCGGCGGCCAAGGATGTTCCAGACGCTCACGACAGCCTCGACATAGGGCAGCAGGTCCTCGGCGGGCAGGAAGTCGCGGATGACCTTGCCGATCATGGGCGTACGGCCAAGGCCCCCGCCGACGACAACCTCGAACCCGTTCTGGCCGTCACGTTCGACCATGCGCAGGCCGATATCGTGGGCCTTGGTCACGGCGCGGTCATTGGGCGATCCGGTGATGGCGATCTTGAATTTGCGGGGCAGGAACTGGAATTCCGGGTGATCCGTGGACCACTGGCGCAGCAGTTCGGCCACTGGGCGAGGGTCGGCAATTTCGTCAGCCGCAGCGCCCGCAAAGTGGTCTGCGGTCACATTCCGGATCGTGTTGCCGGAGGTCTGGATCGCGTGCATCTCCACATCGGCAAGGTGATCGAGGATGTCAGGCACATCGGCCAGCTTGGGCCAGTTGAACTGGATGTTCTGGCGCGTAGTGAAGTGGCCGTAGCCCTTGTCATAGGTCTCGGCGATCATGGCGAGCTGGCGCATTTGACGGCTGTTCAGCGTGCCATAAGGGATCGCCACGCGCAGCATATAGGCGTGCAGTTGCAGGTAGAGACCGTTCATCAGGCGCAGGGGCTTGAATTCGTCCTCGGTCAGGGATCCGTCGATGCGGCGGGCGACCTGGGCGCGGAATTGCTCGGTCCGTTCGCGGACAAAAGCGTCGTCGAAGTCGTTGTATTTATACATGTTCTTCTCCGGGCTGCAGCGCGCCGGGGAGGGCGGCGGCTTGTTTGCCATGGGCATAGTTCGAGGGGCCGGTGCGACGGAACTCCTCGCGGAAATGGGTGGGCTGAAGATCGCCCGTCATCTCGGCCAGATACGCGCCGACCACGACGTCGGGCTGTGACTGCGCCTCGATCAGACGGATTTGGGCGTGGGCTTCGTCCGCGATCAGCTCGGCCTCCGACAGCTCCCGCGTCCAGCGGTCATCAGAGGTCAAATAGACCACATCCCCGATCATCAGATCGTTGGCGGTCACGACAGAAGGTTGGAACGCTTTGGGCATCAGGCTTGGGCCTCCAGCTGTTGGGAGAGGTCTGCGGCGACGCGGGCGGAGTCGCGGGGGGCGAGGCCGTAGAGGATGACGGCAGGACCATCCGCGTCGGTCACGGTGTCGGACAGCGCGGCCAGCGTAGTGGGTAGGATCTGTTGGTCGGGGCGCGAGACGTTGGTCACAATGCTGACAGGTGTCGCAGGGTCCGCGCCGAACATCGTCAGGCGACCCTGCACAAAGCGTGCCGCGCGTTTTCCCATGTAGATCGCGGCGACCTCGCCCGGGCGGGCCAGCGATTTCCAATCCTGTTCGGCGAACCCGTCCATGTCGTGACCGGTGAGCAAGCGCAGCGCGTCATTGCGCCCGCGGCGGGTGAAGGACCGGCCCAATGCGGCGACGGCCCCGGTGGCCGCGGTGATCCCGGGGACGATGGTGTAGGACAAATTGGCGTCCTCGACCGCGTCGATCTCTTCTTCCAGACGGCCAAAGACGGCGGCGTCACCGGATTTCAGGCGCACGACGTGGTCGCCTTTCAGCCCATGTTCCACGATCAGCGCGGTGATGTCGTCTTGGGACATGGACGGCCCAAAGCCGGTCTTGCCGCATTCGATCATCACGGCCTCGCGGCGGGCAAGTTCGAGGATCTCAGGCGCGATCAGGCGGTCATAGAGCACCACGTCAGCGGTATCGAGCGCGCGACGCGCCTTCATGGTCAGAAGGTCAGGATCGCCGGGGCCTGCGCCCACGAAATCGATGTGCCCCGGTTTTTCATCGCGGTGGAGGTGGTCCTCCAGCAGCGCTTCGAGCGTCGGTTGCACGGCCTCTTCACCCGCCTCCAAAGCGCGGGGACCGGCGTTAAAGTAGTAGTCGGACCAGAAATCGCGTCGCTTGACGCCAAACGGCAGCGCGTCGACCGCGTGGCGGAAGGCCTTGCCGATGCGCGCGAGGGTGCCCAGCCGCGCAGGCAGGCGTTCCTCAAGGTCTTTCTTGATCGCGCGGGCAAGGACGGGGGCCGCGCCTTCGGTTCCGATGGCCACGGTCACAGGGTCCCGGTCCACGATGGCCGGTGTGATGAATTGCGACCCGTGCAGGTTGTCGACCATATTCACCAACGCGCCATCCCGGTGGGCAAGGGCGGCCACGCGGGCATCCTCGGCGTCGTCGTCATTGGCCGCATAAAAGAGCGCCGCGCACATGGCGTCGCCCGGCTCCATCGCGCGCGGGAGGAGGGTCAGACGGCCTTGGGCGGCCCAAGCGTGGATTTCGCCCGCGGCGTCTGCGGCGACGACCGTGATGTGCGCCTCGGTCTTCAAGAGCAGCCGCAGCTTGGCCAGTGCGGCATCACCACCGCCCGACAAAACCACCCGCCGCCCTTCGAGGGCCATGAAGATTGGAAAATGCTTCATCTCGCATCCTTTCGCTATTGCAGAATGTAGGATGTTTTCCCGTATGGGGGCTATATGGGCTTGCGATTAAGGATGTTTGTCCTGCATGACTGGCGCAATAGGCCGCATGTTTTCCATATCGGGAGAAATTGGAATGTCAGTCCGCATTGATGATCTGGATCGGAAAATCCTTGGCGAGCTGCAGGTCGACGCCTCACGATCGCTCGAGGATTTGGCCCGTGCGGTGGGGTCTTCCAAGACGCCGGTCTGGAACCGGATCAAGAAACTGCGCGAGGCAGGCGTGATCGGCGCGCAGACGGCCGCCCTCGATGCCGAGAAGCTGGGGTTCGAGGCCTGTTTCTTTGTCCTGATCCGCACGTCCGAGCATGAGGCCGAATGGCAGGCCAAGTTCCTGAAAGCGCTCCAAGACCGCCCCGAGGTGCAGGAGGCGCACCGGCTGGCGGGCGACATCGACTATATCCTCAAGGTTAGGGTGCAAAACGCGCGGGCCTATGACGTGTTCTATCAGGCGCTGATTTCCGAGGTGCGGGTCTACAACGTGACGGCGCTTCTGAGCATGGAAGAGCTGAAATCGACGCGGGCATTGCCCCTGTAGGGTTTGCACTGCGCGCCAACGGGGAGAGCGGCGGGCAGAACCCGGCCTACGATTGTGCGCACGGCGCCGACCCTACGTCGCCACGAGCAGCCGTTCGAGCCCGTGGAAATGGTACGTGTCGCCGTAGTGCGGCGGTTCCACCAGACGCAAGTGCGGATGGTGGTGCAACAGCCGCTCCAAACCGATCCTCAACTCCAGCCGCGCCAAAGGGGCCCCGACGCAAAAGTGCAGCCCTGACCCGAAGGCCGCATGGGGCGCGACTTTGGCCGTGTAGCGTGCAGGGTCGAAGGTGTTCGGGTGGTCATAGACCTGCGGGTCGCGCCCCGCCGCACCCAGAATGCACGCGACCTGACTGCCCGCGGCAAGGGGTGTGCCGAGCACTTCGACGTCCTCGTAAACCCAGCGCGTGAAGATATGGAGCGGCGGGTCGTAGCGCAGAATCTCCTCAACCACGGCCTCGTCAATGTGCCGATGGTCATGTGTGAGAAGGGCGGCCAGGCCGTTGCCCAGAGTGTGAACGGTGGCCTCGTGGCCCGCGTTGAGCAGCAGGATACAGGTCGTGATCAGCTCGTCCGTGGACAAGCGCGCGCCGTCCTCTTCCGCGGCGATCAGATGGGTGATCAGGTCATCGGCGGGGCGCGTTCGACGCTCTTCGACATAGCCGCGCAGGAATTCGCTGAACTCAGCGGCGGCGGTGTTTGCGGCGTCCTCGACTGCGCGCGTGCGACCGACCTGATACATCGCGACCATCGCGTTCGACCACGCCAGCAGTTGCGGGGCGAGGGTTTCGGGCACCCCCAGAAGCCGCGCGATGATGCGGACGGGCAAAGGGCGGGCAAAGGCGTCGAGCACATCGACCTCTCCCGTCATCGCGGATGCAAGTTCATCGGCCAAGGCGCTGATTTCAGGCGCAAGTTCCGCGATCCGGCGCGAGGTGAAGGCGCGAAGGACCAGCCCCCGCAGACGGGTATGGCGGGGTGGCTCCAGCTCTAGCATGGAATGCGCCTCAACTGCGTAGAAGGCGCGCGTATGCTCCGCAGGCTCGGGCGGCGCGACCGGTTCGCGACCCATCCGGCGGTCGCGCAGGACGGCCTGCACGGCGCGGTGCGACACTGCGCAGGGCATCCCAAATTCTGGCCAATCCACGATGTCCCCCGCTGCCTGCGCGCGGGCGTAGAACGGATAGGGGTTCTGGACGAACTGCGGATCAGAGAGGGATTGCGAGACGCGTTTCATGCCCCATCGCTGGCGCATCCATCTTCCCAAGACAAGCCCCCGCGCGCTAAGACACCCGCCATGGCAACCGACCGCACCAACATGTTCCGACCTGTCGCCACGGCGATTGCGGCCTTCGTGGCGCTGGCCCTTGTGGTCACTGCCGGAGTGTGGGCGGCCGCCGTGCGGCAGGGGGTGGAGCAACAGACCCGCGAGGGGCGCGTGGCCCTGACACTGGCCGCCGACCGGTTGTCGGGGCAGTTGCGCCGCTTTCGAGAGGCTGCCGTTTTGCTGGCAGATCACCCGCATCTGATTGCGGCGCTGTCGGATCAGGCCGACGCCGCGCGGGCCGAACGCCTGCTCCGGCAGGTGGCGGACAAGACTGGCGCGCTCGATCTGGCCGTCCTCGACGCCAAAGGGCTGACCGTGGCCTCGGCCACGGGTGCGCCGCTCGATGCGCGCGGTCTGCCGTCCTTTCAGCGCGCGATGACCGGCGCGCTGGGGCGCGATCGCGAGGTTGCCGGGGGCGTGCGGGTCTTTCATTTCGCGGCCCCGATCTTTGCCGAAAGCGGCCCCGCCATGGGCGCGGTCATGGTCACAATCGACATGGGCCTCGTGGAAGACGAATGGCGCGGTGGGGGGACAGCGGTTTACTTCACGGATGAAGATGGCGTGATCTTTGTCACCAACCGGTCCGAGCTTTTGTTGCGCCAGACGGCGCCCGGCCCGCTGCTCGGTGCGGATACTTGGCAGATCGGGGGCGTTTCGGGGCTCAGACTGGAGGAGGGGCCCTATATCCCCGCGCGTGCGCTGGGATTGGTGCAGGATATGCCTGTCGTGGGCCTGACCGCGCATGGCTTGATCGACGCAGCACCCGCGTTCCAGGCCGCGCGCCTACAGGCCGTGGCCGTGCTCGCGCTTTTCCTCGTGTTCGGGGCCGTCCTCTACCTTTTGACCCAACGCCGGCGCGTTCTGGCCGAGGCCAATGCCAAGCTGGAGGCGCGCGTGGCGCAGCGGACGGCGCGGCTGGAGCGGGAGGTGACCGAGCGCAAGGAGGCTGAGGCAGCCCTGCGCCAGGCCCAGGCCGATCTTGTGCAGGCCGGTAAACTCAGCGCGCTGGGTCAGATGTCGGCGGGTATCGCGCACGAATTGAACCAACCGCTGATGGCGATCCGGTCCTATGCGGAAAACGCCGAGGCGTTTCTGGATCGCGGGCAGGCCGATGTGGCGGGGCGCAACCTGCTGAGCATTTCCGACATGGCGCGGCGCATGGGGCGCATCATCCAGAACCTGCGCGCCTTTGCCCGGGCCGAGGATGTGCCGGCCGGTGTGATCGCGCTGGATGATGTGCGCGCCGCGGTGTTGGAACTGATGGGGTCGCGATTGGAGGACACGGACCTCACATGGCCGCAAACGCCCGGCCTGCACGTGATGGCGGGCGAGGTGCGATTGCAGCAGGTGCTGGTGAACCTGATCGGCAATGCGCTCGATGCGATGGCGGGGCAGGCGGCGCCGGTGCTGGAGGTTGTCACCAGTGCGGGGCCAAAGGCCGTGTCGATCGAGGTCCGCGACCGGGGGCCCGGGCTGGATGACCCCGACAAGATCTTTGATCCGTTCTATTCCACCAAAGCCACCGAGGGGATGGGTCTGGGCCTGTCGATTTCCTACGGCATCGTGCAGAGCTTTGGGGGCCAGATCCGGGGCCGCAACCGCCAGGGCGGCGGTGCGGCGGTCGAAGTGATCTTGCCGCGCGCCGATCGCGTGGCGGAGGCGGCGGAATGACGGGGCGCGTTTTGTTGGTCGATGACGACCGCGCCGTGCGCGACGCGCTGGGGCAGACGTTGGAGTTGGCCGGGTTTCGGGCCACGACCGCCGGGTCCTTTGTCGAGGCCAAGGATCACCTGACCCCGGAGTGGAGCGGGGCGGTGATCAGCGATGTGCGGATGCCCGGCCGCGATGGGTTCCACTTGCTGGGTCATGCGCAGACGGTGGACCGGGACCTGCCGGTAATCCTTTTGACAGGGGAGGGCGACATCCCCATGGCCGTGCGCGCGGTTGGGGCCGGTGCCTTCGATTTTCTGGAAAAGCCCTGCGCGCCGCAGGACCTGATCGCGACGGTCACGCGCGCCGTGGCGCAACGCGCGCAGGTCGTGGCCGCCCGGGCGCAGGCCGCAAAGGCCGAAGCGGGCGACGCCGCCAGCCGGATCTTGCGCGGCACGTCTGATCGCGCAAAGGCCCTGCGCAACGGCGTCCGCGCCATCGCGGCCTCAGACCGGGACGCGCTGATCGAGGGCGCGCCGGGGACCGGCACATCCAAGGTGGCCGAGGTGGTTCACCTGCTGTCGGCCCGTCAGGCGGCGGCCTTCCGCAAACGCGCGGCCATCGCTCTTGATCCTGCCGCGCTCCACACTGCGTTGGCCGAGGCCGATGGCACGCTTTTCATCGACGAGATTGCGGACCTGCCTGCGCAGTCGCAGATTGATCTGGCCGACGCGCTGGAGCGCACCGCGCGGCCCGTCGTTCTGGCAGGCACCTACCGCGACTTGCGGCAATTGGCCGAGGACGGAACGCTGAATTCCGACCTCTATTGGCGGCTGTCGTCGCAGTCGGTCCGCATTCCCGCACTGCAGGAACGGCCCGAAGATATCCCCGTGCTTTTTCGCCATTACGTTGCGATGGCCTGTGAACAGGGCGGGTTGCAGCCGCCTGAAATCACGCCCGAACACCTCGCGCAGTTGATGGCCAACCCGTGGCCCGGCAACGCGCGTGCCCTGATGTCCGAGGCCATGCGCTTTGCCGTGCAAGGCGGGCCTGAGGAAGCGGCGGGGTTGGGGCTGGCTGAAAAGCTTGCGCAGGTGGAGAAATCCCTGCTCGAAGATGCGCTGCGCCGGTTTCGGGGACGGGCGGCGCAGGCCGCCGAGGCGCTGAAACTTCCGCGCAAGACCTTCTACGACCGGCTGGCCAAACACGGGGTGCGGCCCGAGGATTTCCGCAGCTAAAGCCCCGGTGTGCACGGTGTGCGGGATTTCGCGCAGGCCCCACTGGCTGTGTGCGGAATTTCGCACAATGCCGCTGCGCAGCGGGAGCGTATTCGCTGCGCACCCTGTCTAAGCCCCTGAAATTGCGTCCGTTAGCGAAAACAGCCCCCAGAGCCTTGTCAGGCTGTGGCGGCATCCCGTCTGATGTGCCCCGAGGCCACAAATGGCCCAATTGGGAGGATAACCATGAAATATCTTGCAAGCGCGGCAGCCGCCGTCGCCCTGTCTTTCGCGTCCACGGCCGCTTTTGCCGAAAGCCACGCGAGCGCCTGTTCGGACGGCGAAATCGTCGTCAAGTTCAGCCACGTCACCAACACCGACCGCCACCCCAAAGGCATCGCCGCCACCCTGCTGGCCGAGCGTGTGAATGCCGAGATGGACGGCACCATGTGCATGGAGGTCTTCCCGAACTCCACGCTTTACAACGACGACAAGGTGCTTGAGGCGCTGCTGCAAGGCGACGTCCAGCTGGCGGCCCCGTCGCTGTCCAAGTTCGAGACCTTCACCAAGCAGTTCCGCCTGTTCGATCTGCCGTTCATGTTCAAAAACATCGAAGCGGTCGACGCGTTCCAGGCTTCGGATGCCGGTCAGGCTATGAAAGACAGCATGCAGCGCCGCGGCCTGCAAGGTCTGGAATTCTGGCACAATGGCATGAAGCAGATGTCGGCCAACGTGCCGCTGATGGACCCCAGCGATGCGGCCGGGCTGAAGTTCCGTATTCAGCCATCTGACGTGCTGCAGGCGCAGTTCGAAGCCATCGGTGCGAACCCGCAGAAGATGGCCTTCTCGGAAGTCTACGGCGCGCTGCAACAGGGCGTTGTGGACGGTCAGGAAAACACTTGGTCCAACATCTTTGGCCGCAAGTTCTTTGAAGTGCAGGACGGCGTGACCGAAACCAACCACGGTATCATCGACTACCTCGTTGTGACCTCCGTGGACTGGCTCGACAGCCTTGAGGCCGACACCCGCGATCAGTTCCTGACCATCCTGTCGGAAGTGACCGCAACGCGGAACGGCGAAGCCTTTGCCGTGAACGAGCAGGCCAAGCAGGCGATCCTCGATGCCGGCGGCGAAATCCGCCAGTTGGACGCAACCCAGCGTCAGGCATGGGTCGACGCGATGAAGCCCGTGTGGACGCAGTTCGAAAGCGATGTGCCGGCCGAGCTGGTGGACGCGGCGCAAGCCATCAACGCGGGGCTCTGATGTCTTGTGGCAGCCCCTGCAGCAAGCGGGGGCTGCCAACCCGGCGGGGCACGCTCCAAGAAAAATAAGAGGGGAGACGGGGACGTGAGTTCACTCACCGACCGGATCGAAGAGACGCTGATCGCGGCGCTCTTGGGTCTGATGACACTTGTGACCTTTGCCAATGTGGTCGCGCGTTACGTGTTCAACGGCAATATCCTGTGGGCGCTGGAGATTACGGTCTTCATGTTTGGCTGGCTGGTCCTGTTGGGCGCATCTTACGCGGTCAAGAAATCGCTGCATCTGGGCGTCGATGCGATCATCAACCTGCTTGCGCCGCCCGCGCGCCGCTGGCTGGGGCTGTTTTCGGTCGCGTGCTGCATCGCGTTTGCCTTCCTGCTGCTCAAAGGCGCGTGGGATTACTGGGCCAACTTTGCAAACCTGCCCAAAACCACCGGGCGCTGGTTCCCCACGGGGTTCGAGGACCGCTTCCGCGGACAGGGCTGGTACGAGGTCGATGACATTCCGATGCCGGGCGTCCTGCGCTGGATGGAGGACGTGTTCAACGAGGGCGAGGAATACGAGAAAATCCCGCGCCTCCTGCCGTATCTCGTGTTGCCGATTTCCATGGCGCTGCTGCTCTTCCGCTTCCTGCAGGCTGGGGTCGCCATGTGGCGCGGCCAGATCGACCGGGTCGTGGCGAGCCACGAGGTTGAAGACGAAGACATCGAAGCGGCTGCGGCCCATATCGAGGGACAGAAATAATGGATGTCGCACTTCTCTTTGCGGGCGTGATCGGGCTTTTGCTGGTGGGCGTGCCCATCGCGGTCAGTCTTGGTCTGTCATCGATCCTGTTCCTGCTGATGCATTCGGACACATCGCTGGCGTCGATTGCCCAGACCTTGTTCGAGGCCTTTGAAGGGCACTTCACGCTGCTCGCGATCCCGTTCTTCATTCTGGCCTCGTCATTCATGTCGACGGGGGGCGTGGCCAAGCGGATCATCCGTTTCTCCATCGCCTGTGTGGGGCATTTGCCGGGCGGCCTCGCCATTGCGGGGGTGTTTGCCTGTATGCTCTTTGCGGCCCTGTCGGGGTCGTCGCCGGCCACCGTCGTGGCCATTGGGTCGATCGTGATCGCGGGGATGCGGCAGGTCGGCTATTCCAAGGAGTTCGCTGCAGGCGTGATCTGTAACGCGGGCACGCTGGGCATTCTGATCCCGCCATCGATCGTCATGGTGGTCTATGCTGCCGCGGTCGAAGTGTCGGTGGGGCGCATGTTCCTGGCAGGCGTGATCCCGGGGCTTATGGCCGGACTGATGCTGATGGTCACGATCTACATCATGGCCAAGGTGCGTAACCTGCCCAAAGGAGAATGGCAGGGCTGGGGGGAAATCCTCGCGTCGGGCCGTGCCGCTGGCTGGGGGCTGTTCCTAATCGTCATCATCCTGGGCGGGATCTATGGCGGAGTCTTCACGCCGACCGAGGCCGCCGCCGTGGCCGCCGTCTATTCCTTTGTCATCGCGAGCTTTGTCTACCGGGACATGGGACCTTTGGCCGATGGTGGGTCACTCTTGCGCAAACCATGGGCTCTGGTCACGGCGATGGTGCACCGGGACACGCAACAGACGCTCTTTGATGCGGGCAAGCTGACGGTGACGTTGCTTTTCGTTATCGCGAACGCGCTGATCCTGAAGCACGTGCTGACGGACGAGCAGATCCCGCAGCAGATCGCGGGTGCGATGCTGGATGCGGGGTTCGGCCCTGTGATGTTCCTGATCATCGTGAACGTGATCCTGCTGATCGGCGGTCAGTTCATGGAGCCTTCGGGTCTGTTGGTCATCGTGGCGCCGCTGGTCTTTCCCATTGCGATCGAATTGGGGATCGACCCCATCCATCTGGGCATCATCATGGTGGTGAACATGGAGATCGGGATGATCACGCCTCCGGTGGGTCTGAACCTCTTTGTCACGTCTGGCGTGGCGCAGATGCCGATGATGGCAGTTGTGCGCGCGGCGTTGCCGTTCCTTGCCGTGCTCTTCGTGTTCCTGATCCTGATCACCTATGTGCCCTGGATTTCGACCGTGTTGCCCAATGCGGTGATGGGACCGGAATTGATCGTCAGGTGATCCAGCGGAGCGCCTGCGGCGCGCGCCCTTTACGGGAGGCGGGGCAGGCGATCTGACACAAGATTTGGCGCGGTGCCCGTGTTGGGTGCCGCGCCGTTTGAGTATTTGGGGACCATCGAAAGGGGAGGCGCGTCGCCGTCTATCCCGCCTCTTCGAGGGCCGTGACGATGGGAGAGAAATCCGTGGCCGTGAGGCTGGCGCCCCCGACAAGCGCGCCGTCCACATGGGGCTGGGCAAAGATTTCGGCCGCGTTGGAGGCCTTGACCGAACCGCCATAGAGCAGGCGCGTCGCATCTGCGTCGGGCATGTGCCCTTTGAGCGCGGCGCGCAGGGCGGCGTGGACCTCTGCCACTTGTTCGGGCGTGGCGACCTTGCCGGTGCCGATGGCCCAGACCGGTTCGTAGGCGATGACGGTGTTGTCGGCCGTGGCACCGCCGGGCAGGGAGCCTGCCAGTTGGGTCCTGACGACATCCAGTGTCGCGCCCGTTTCGCGTTGATCAAGCGTTTCGCCCAGACAGATGATCGCGATCAGGCCAGCCCGGTGGGCGGCCTCGGCCTTGGCGCGGATATCGGCGTCGGTTTCGCCGTGATCGCTGCGCCGCTCGGAATGGCCCACGATCACGTAGCGCGCGCCCACGGCACCGAGCATTTCTGCCCCCAGATCGCCGGTATGGGCGCCGCTTGCGTTGGCGTGGCAATCCTGTGCGCCCAGTTCCACCGACATATTGGCCAAGGTCTGGGCTGCCGTGGCCAGCAGGGTTGCAGGTGGGCAGATCACGACGTCCACGGCAGGCGACGGGTGCGCGACCGCGAGGGTCCGCAATTCACCCAAGGCCTCGGGCGTTCCGTTCATTTTCCAGTTTCCGGCGGCGAGTTTGCGCATGGGTGCACCCTTTGACAGCTATGCCCCCACCAAGCCTAGCCGCCTTTCGACGTCAAGCCGTGGATCAGGCTTTCGCAGGCAGGGTTTCGTCGAACTTGATGCTCTCACCACAGCCGCAGGCGTCGACGACATTCGGGTTGCGGAACTTGAACCCGCTTTCCAGAAGCGAGGTTTCATAGTCGATCTCGGTCCCGAAGAGAAACATCTGCGCCATGGGCGCGATGATCACGCGCGCGCCGTCCTGTTCGACGACTTCGTCGGTGGCACCCGCGGCATCCACGTATTCCATCGTGTATTCCATGCCCGCACAGCCGCCCTTCTTGACCCCGATCTTGAGCGCGAATTTCGCGTCCTTTTCCATCAGCCGCGTGATGTGTTTCGCGGCGGCGGGCGTGATCGTGACAGGGGATTGGCCGGGAATGCCGAACATGTGTGCGTCTCCGTTGAGCACTGCAAAGATAAGGCGGGGGGCGGCCCGGCTCAAGAGGGGTTGGGGGCGCGAATTGGCTGGACGTTTGCGGGACGCGCCATAATCTGATCCCCAATCACATATGGGGAGACTGCTATGACACGGATTTCACTGACGGTTGCCATGATGCTGGCCGGGACAAGCGCGTTGGCGGGTGGGCACTTGTGCTGGGAGGGCAAGACCCTGACCGAGGGCAAGCTGACCATCGCAACGGGCAACCCAGCCTACTACCCATGGGTCATCGACGACGCACCCGAAAGCGGGCAGGGGTTCGAGGCCGCCGTGGCCTACGCGCTTGCCGAAGAGATGGGCGTGGCCGCAGAGGATGTTGTCTGGGTGCGGTCGTCCTTTGACGAAGCGATCCAGCCCGGCGCGAAGAATTTCGACCTGAACATGCAGCAGTACTCGATCACGCCGGAACGGGACGAGGTCGTCGATTTCTCTGCGCCCTACTACTCGGCCCCCATGGCGGTTCTCGCGACCGGGGCCGTGGCGGACACGCCCAAGACCATGGAGGGGATCAAAGGCCTGAAATGGGGCGCTGTAGGGACCACAACCGCCGTGCCGATGCTGACCGACACGATCCAGCCGTCGTCTGATCCGCTGTTCTATAACGACAACGCCGACGTGGTGGCGGCCATGCAGGCAGGCCAAGTGGATGCCGCGCTCTTTGATCTGCCGACGGCGCTTTATCTGTCGGCGGTGGTTCTGGATGGTGGCACCATCCTGGGTCAGTTCCCGGCGGATCGGTCCGAGAACCCCGATCAATTCGGCATGCTGATGGAAGACGGGTCCGAGCTGAAGGCCTGTGTGGACGACGCGTTGGCCGCCATGGTCGAAAACGGGACGCTGGCCGCGATCGAGGCCGAGTGGCTGCAAGAGGGCACAGGCGTTCCGCTGATCGAGTAAGCCGTTGACCATGCTCGACAAAGCCCCCGGCAGTGGGACTGCCGGGGCACGCAAGACACGTAGGCAAATCTACGAGGAGGGCGTGCGCAAGCGGTCGCTGATGATCGCGGGCCTGTCCACCGTCGCGGTCTTTGCGGCGATCATCATCCTCGTGCCAATGGCACCGGGTTGGGAGAAGGTGCAGCGCAGTTTCTTCAATTGGGAGGTGTTCCAGCGCACGTTTCCCGGATTGCTGGAGGCGTTTGTCCTAGATGTGATGATTTTTGCGTGGTGCGCGCCGCTCATCGCGATCACGGGGCTGGCGATTGCGCTGGCGCGAGATGCGCGGTCGCCGGCGCTCTTTCCTCTGCGCATTTTCGGGGCGGCTTACACGGATATCTTCCGAGGCGTTCCCGTGGTGCTGACGGTCTATCTGATCGGGTTTGGCATTCCGGGGCTGGGCCTGCCGCGCCCGTGGAACAGCCCTTATATCTGGGGCTCGCTTGCGTTGATCCTGACCTATTCGGCCTATGTGGCCGAGATCATCCGGTCTGGCATCGAGAGCATTCATCCGTCGCAGCGGGCAGCTGCCGAGAGTCTTGGGATGAGCCGGGCTGCCATTATGCGCGACGTGATCCTGCCGCAGGCGATCCGGCGTGTGGTGCCCGCCAACATGAACATGCTGATCGCGCTGCAAAAGGACGTCGCACTCCTGAGCTTTATCGGACCGGTGGAGATCTTCCGGCAGGCGGGCGTCTACAAATCGCTTCTGGCCAATTTCACGCCCTATGTGGGGGCGGCTGTGATCTTCCTCGCGATCACCATTCCGGCCACACGTTATGCCGATCACCTGATGGCCAAGCAGCGGCGGCAGCGGTCATGAAGCTGTCGCTGCGCGCGGTGCAGAAATCCTTTGGCGACAACCACGTGTGTCGGGGGATTTCGCTGGATGTCGCTGCGGGCGAGATGGTGTGTTTGATCGGGGCGTCCGGATCCGGAAAGTCGACATTGTTGCGCTGTATCAATCTGCTGGAGCCCATTGATGATGGGGAAATCCTGCTTGATGGCGCGGATATCGCGGAGCCCGGCCTTGATCCCGAACCCGTGCGGCGGCGCATCGGGATGGTGTTTCAGAGCTACAACCTCTTTCCGCATATGACGGCGGCTGAGAATGTGATGCTGGCCCCGCGCCGGGTTCGGGGGGCCACTCGCGCGGCGCTGATGCCCGAGGTCGAGGCGCTCTTTGCCCGGTTCGGGCTGGCGGATCGGATGGGGCATTACCCGGATCAGTTGTCGGGCGGGCAACAGCAGCGCGTGGCGATTATCCGGGCGCTCGCCATGACGCCGGAGGTCATGCTCTTTGATGAGATCACATCGGCGCTAGACCCGCAGTTGGTGGGGGAGGTTCTGGATGTGCTTCTGGCGCTCAAGGCCGACGGGATGACCATGGTTCTGGCCACCCATGAAATGGGCTTCGCACGTCAGGCCGCCGACAAGGTGTGTTTCCTGTCCGACGGCGCAATCATCGAAGAGGGGCCGCCCGCGACGCTGTTTGATGCCCCCCAACAGCCGGAAACGCAGACCTTTTTGGCGCGCGCTTTGAAGTAGTCGGCGCAGACGTCACGGACGCGCGACGAGATAGCCCGCGATGGCGTCGAGTGCGGCGCGCACACCCGGCTCAAACCGTCCCTCGTGGTGCGAGACGAGCCATTGGGTCTGCGACAGCTCTGCAATGATGTCGCCGCGCCGTTCAAGCGCGGGACGGTTTTCGCCAACAAATGTGGGCAACACGATGGTGCCGATCCCGGCCTCGGCCATGCACAAGGCCAGTTGCGGATCGTTGGCCGTGGTGATGATCTGGTCGGCGTGGTTGTCCTTGATCCAGGCGGCGGATCGTGTGGCGGCGGCGTCGTGCGTCGCGCCGATCCAGTCGGTCACGCCGGGGCGCGCATAGGCGGCGAAGTGCACCTCCCCAACCGCGCGGCCAGCCAGCCACGGCTGTTCGGGGCGGCGCGCGCGCAACCCGATGTCGATCTCGCGGCGGGCGATGTCCATTTCCAGATTGCAGTGCAGGAACTCTGGCACCCATGTCGCGGCAGGCGACCAGAACCGCGGAAGGTTCGCCGTCAGATCAAGCGCCGTCCACGTCCCGGCTGAGATCCGCACGCGTGTGGGACCCGATTGTGCGGCTTGCCAGTGGGCCACATCGGCGGCTGCGGCCTCCATCCGCTCGGTCCGAGCGAGGAGCGCGCGACCTTCGGCCGTGGGCGTGTAGCCCTGCGCACCATGGAGAAAGAGCCTACGACCCAACTTGGCCTCGAGCGCGGTCATGCGCCGCGACAAGGTGGCGGTGCTGACGCCCGTTTCCGTAGCGGCTCGCGCCAACGCACCCTGACGCGCTACGGCGGAAAAGAGGGCCAGATCATCCCAAGAGATTTGCATATCTGCAAATGTGCTTGCTGTCTTGGCCAGATGCAACAGATTTCACGGCGTTTAAATCTGATCCTGTAGCGCAGGAGGATTTAACGATGAAACATTGGCTCAACGACTGGTATGATCATCCGCTTGAAGCACAAACATCCGCGCAGGAGGAGCGGCGGCGCTTTGCAGAAATGGTGACAGAGGCGCGGCGGGCCGAACGCGCCCGCAAGTTGGCGCGTCTATTGCCTGGACGCATGGGGCAATGGGCGGGCTGGATTGCCGGCCACCGTCACGCCAGCGGCGACGTCGCGGGTGACCACTGCGCCTGCGCCGATGATGGCCCCGTCGCCCACCGACACGCCCGGTAGGATCAAAGCCCCGCCGCCGATCCAAACGTCCGAGCCGATGGTGATGGGCTGACCGAGTTCCAGCATCGTCGCGCGGCTTTCCGCGTCACGCGGGTGATCGGCGGCGAGGATTTGTGTCAAGGGGCCAATGGCCGTGCGGTCCCCGATGGTCACGGGACAGATATCGAGGACGGTGCAGCCGTAGTTGAAGAACACTTCCGCACCCAGATGGATGTTGGTGCCGTAATCCACGTAGAACGGCGCGCGGATGGCACATTTTGGTCCGCAGGACCCCAACAGCTCGGCCAAGATCGCATCGCGCGCGACGCGGTCCGCAAGGGTCGTGGTGTTGTAGCGCTCCATGAGCGTTTGCGCGGTCTCGCGCGCCTTTATCAGCGCGGGATCACCGGGGTCATACAGCTCCCCCGCGACCATCTTGTCCCATTCGGTTCGTAGTGTGTCCGCCATGTTGCCCTCCCGCACTTGTGTGGGATCCCAGCGAATTGGGGCAGGGGCGGAAGGCGCGGGCCAGACGTGCGGTCAGTTTTCCGTCAAGGACCGCCGCGCCCACGCGCAGGCCTCATCGGGGTCTTCGATGGCACTGTCGGGAAGCGTCCAATAGCCCATCGAGGCGACCTTGCCATCCTTGCGGGTCATCTCGAAGATGACCGACCCTTCGGCAGCCAGATCTTCGGCCAGTTGGCCCGTCGCCTTGATGTAGTGCTGTCCTTCCGAGGACAGGATCGCAAAGATCGTGCCTTGGGAATAGATGCTCAGCCCGCCCATCATCTTGCGGTGGCTGAGATCGGGCAGCGCGCTGTAAAGGTCATAGACGAAAGCGATGTCTTCGTCCGAGACGCCCATTACATGAACCCGAGTTCCAGCCGCGCCTCGTCCGACATCATGTCCATACCCCAGGGCGGCTCCCACGTCAGTTCGACATTCACCTGCTTTACCCCAGGAAGGGGTTCGACCGCGTCCGCCACCCAACCCGGCATTTCGCCGGCCACGGGACAGCCCGGTGCGGTGAGGGTCATGATGACGTTCACCTCGTTCTCGGGCGTGATATCGACGGTGTAGACCAGACCCAGATCGTAGATATTCACCGGGATTTCAGGGTCATAGACGGTACGGATCGCATCGACGATCGGCTCGTGCAACGGATGATCGGTGGTCGAGGGCGCGATCAGCGGCGCGCCTTCCATGGGGGTATCGGCTGTGTCGGACATGGGGTTTGGCCTGCTCAAAGTCTGACTGGGTTAGTCGGGATATAGGCAAGGCGGCAGCCAAGGTAAAGGTCGCGCGCCGCGCCAATGCACGTTAGTCGGGGCTCTGCTGGCCATGCGCGCAGGTTTGGGTGTAGAGGGGCGCGATGGACCGATTTTCCTTTGATCTGAAGGCCACCGACGGCCGCGCGCGAACCGGCGTGATCTCCACCCCGCGGGGCGAGGTGCGCACACCCGCCTTTATGCCCGTCGGCACGGCGGCGACCGTCAAGGCGATGATGCCCGAAAGCGTCCGCGCCACGGGCGCCGATATCCTGCTGGGCAACACATATCACCTGATGCTGCGCCCCACGGCAGAGCGGATCGACCGGCTGGGTGGGCTTCATAAGTTCATGAATTGGGATCGCCCGATCCTGACGGATTCAGGCGGTTTTCAGGTGATGAGCCTTGCCGGTTTGCGCAAGCTGACCGAGGAGGGCGTGACCTTCAAAAGCCATATCGACGGGTCGAAACACGCGCTGACGCCCGAACGGTCCATGGAAATCCAAAAGCTCCTCGGCTCAGACATCGTGATGTGTTTTGACGAATGCCCCGCGCTGCCTGCGGATCGGGATCGGATCGCCGACAGCATGCGCCTGTCGATGCGGTGGGCGCAGCGGTCGCGGGATGCCTTTGGCGACCGGCCCGGACACGCGCTCTTTGGCATCCAGCAAGGCGGGTTGGAAGAAGATCTGCGCGGTGAAAGCGCCGAGGCGCTGCGCGCGATTGAATTTGACGGCTATGCCGTGGGCGGTCTGGCCGTCGGCGAAGGGCAGGAGGCGATGTTCGGCTGTCTGGACTACGCGCCTGAACAGCTGCCGCGCGACAAGCCGCGTTACCTGATGGGCGTGGGCAAGCCCGACGATATCGTCGGCGCCGTCAAGCGCGGCATCGACATGATGGATTGCGTGTTGCCCTCACGCTCTGGCCGGACGGGGCAGGCGTTTACGCGCCGCGGTGTGGTCAACATCAAGAACGCGCGCCACGCCGATGATCCGCGCCCCTTGGACGAGGCCTGCACATGCCCGGCCTGCAGCAATTATTCCCGCGCGTACCTGCACCACGTCTTCCGGTCGCAGGAGATGATTTCGGGCATGCTGCTGACGTGGCACAACCTGCATTACTTCCAAGAGATCATGCAGGGGATGCGGGACGCGATTGCCCAAGGCCGCTTTGGCGCGTGGGAGGCTGATTTCCATGCGCAGCGGGCCGAAGGCGATATCGAACCGCTCTAGTTAGTCAGAGCGCGGCGAGCAGCACCAGCGCCCAACCGCACAGCCCGATCTGGACAAGCTGCAAGACGACCGATGCCCCGTGGAGCAATTTGAACCGGCCCTTGTCGCCGCGATCCGTGGCCGCGTTGATCGAAATCATCAGCACCTGACGCGCATAGATCGTGGTCACGCATATCACGAAGAGCAGGATCGCAGGCAACCGGGTATCCACGACCGCCAGCAGCGCCGCCACCGCCGCGGCCACAACCACAAAGAGGTAGTAGGGCGGAAAGGCATGGCGGAGCGCGCGCCGGGCCTCGCCCTCGTCAAAGAGTTTGAACATCAAGGCCGCAAAGCCAAAGGAATACAGAACCATCCCGCCCAAAAGGATGGCCGTCGACAGCAAGGCCAAGGTTACAAACATCACACGCTCCGCAATTATCTGCGGCGGCACCTAGGACGTCAGCCCGGGAAATCCACGCGAATGCGAGCGGGATAATCGAACCGATCCTGGCTGCGGTCGCGGATTGACACGCCCAGCCTGACGGCCGTGCCGGACGATCCGACCGAGACCCGCAACCCTTCATCAGCGGCCTCGGCTGTCGTGTTGGTGGCTTCGATGACCGTCACGGCTGTCTGGCTTCCGCCGGTGGGCAAGGGCCGGGTGCACACCACGTCCAGATCGGGCGACGCGCCGCGATAGACCGGCACACGCAGCCGCCCGGGTGTTGTGACGGCGGCCTGAAACGTCGGCCCCGACACGCGGCATGTCAGACCCGCCAGTTCCGTGCGCCCAAGGCCACGTTGCACAAAGGTGCGCAGCTCGACCGTGTCGAGCCGGGCCACCGGCCTGTCTGATGCACGGATATCCGGGGTGACGGCAGGGCCTGACGGCGCCACGCAGCCCGCCAAAGTGATAAGCGCGAGGATGGCGCCCGCGCGTGTCAGCGTGCCGCGATGTCGAGTGAGACTAGTCATGCGTTTGCCTTTCGGTAACCGTTTGTCCCTAGCAGGGGAGCATGGTCGGTGCAGGTCCCGCGTACGGAGCCCGCCACCGATGGGCGGTTGGCCGCCCATGCAGACGCGCCATATATATTGAAAATCTATTCAGACGCGTGTGGGTTTGCGTTTGTGATGCATCGTGAGGCACCCGGCGATTTTGGGCAGTTCTCCATACGTGGGGCCCGCAGGCTTGTGCTTGCACGGGTCTGTAAATGGGGGCACGGTGCGTGTGAGCAACAAGATGCGGTTGAAACAGGGCCAGCGCCCCCATAGGTGCAGTATCCAATGCACCCAGGAGGGGGTCTGGCGGGTTGCCTTTCGGGACCCTGATCCCCTGCCGCAGAAAAGGATAGCATGATGCAAGAGCCTTTGGCGCCTTCCTACCCCGTATTGCCGTTGCGCGATATCGTGGTTTTCCCGCACATGATCGTGCCCCTGTTCGTCGGACGCGAGAAATCCGTTCGCGCACTGGAAGAGGTCATGCGCGATGACAAGCAAATCCTGCTGTCGTCCCAGGTCGATCCCTCCGAGGACGAGCCCGACACCGCCGGTATCTACAAGGCCGGTGTTCTGGCCAATGTCCTGCAACTGCTCAAGCTGCCCGACGGCACCGTGAAGGTGTTGGTTGAGGGCCGCGCGCGTGTGCGGATCACCGAATACCATGAGAACGAAAATTACTTTGAAGCCTCCGCCGAATACCTGACAGAGATGCCGGGCGACGAGGCCGCGACCGGAGCCTTGATCCGATCCGTCGGCAAGGAATTCGAACGCTATGCCAAGGTGAAGAAGAACATCCCCGACGAGGCGCTGAGCGCCGTCGCCGACACCCGCGAGGCTGCCAAGCTGGCCGACCTCGTGTCAGGCCATCTGGGGATCGAGGTTCACCAAAAGCAGGATCTGCTCGAGACGCTGAGCGTGAGCGAGCGGCTGGAGAAGGTGTTCGGCCTGATGCAGGGCGAAATGTCGGTTCTGCAGGTCGAGAAAAAGATCAAGACCCGCGTGAAATCGCAGATGGAGCGCACCCAGCGCGAGTACTACCTGAATGAGCAAATGAAGGCCATTCAGAAGGAGCTGGGCGACGGCGAAGAGGGCGAAGGCGAAATTGCCGAGCTTGAGGCGCGCATCGAAGGCACCAAGCTGTCCAAGGAAGCGCGCGAGAAGGCGGATGCCGAACTCAAAAAGCTCAAGAACATGAGCCCGATGAGCGCCGAGGCCACAGTGGTGCGCAATTACCTCGACTGGATGCTGTCGATCCCGTGGAACACGCGCTCGCGCGTGAAAAAGGACCTCGGCCGCGCGCAGAAAATCCTCGATGACGACCACTATGGTCTGGAGAAGGTCAAAGAGCGG
Organism: Pseudomonadota bacterium; assembly: GCA_038527375.1. Taxonomy (GTDB): domain Bacteria; phylum Pseudomonadota; class Alphaproteobacteria; order Rhodobacterales; family Rhodobacteraceae; genus Shimia_B. Next base: position 25,041 of record JBCBFU010000032.1, read on the forward strand.
ATCGTGGAATATCTGGCGGTCCAACAACGCTCGAAGAAGCTGAAGGGGCCGATCCTGTGCCTCGTCGGTCCTCCGGGCGTGGGCAAGACCTCGCTGGGTAAATCGGTCGCCAAGGCCACGGGGCGCGAGTTCATTCGCATCTCGCTGGGTGGGGTGCGTGACGAATCCGAGATTCGCGGCCACCGCCGGACCTATATCGGCTCCATGCCCGGCAAGATCATCCAGGCGCTGAAGAAGGCCAAGACGACAAACCCGCTGATCCTGCTCGATGAGATCGACAAGATGGGGCAGGACTTCCGGGGCGACCCGGCGTCAGCCATGCTCGAAGTGCTTGATCCCGAACAGAATGGGACCTTCGTCGATCACTACCTCGAGGTTGAATATGACCTGAGCGACGTGATGTTCCTGACGACGTCGAACTCTTATAACATGCCGGGGCCGCTTCTGGACCGGATGGAGATCATCCCGCTGGCTGGCTACACCGAGGACGAGAAGGCCGAGATCGCCCATCGCCACCTCATCCCCAAACAGGTCAAGAACCACGGCCTGAAGAAGGATGAATACGTGCTGGAGCCCGAGGCCCTGCAAGAGGTGATCCGCACCTATACCCGCGAGGCGGGCGTGCGGAACCTGGAACGGGAAATCGGCAAGACGGCGCGGAAAGCGGTGACCAAGATCATCAAGAAAGAGACGGACACCGTAACGGTGACCGCAGACAACCTCGATGATTTCTTGGGTGTGCCCAAGTTCCGCTACGGCCTTGCCGAGAAGGACGATCAGGTGGGTGTCGTGACCGGGCTGGCCTGGACCAGCGTGGGCGGTGACCTTTTGCACATCGAGGCTCTCAAACTGCCGGGCAAAGGTCGCATGAAGACCACCGGCAAGCTGGGCGATGTGATGAAGGAAAGCATCGACGCGGCAGCAAGCTATGTGCGGTCCATCGCGCCCGAGATCGGGGTCAAACCCCCGGCCTTCGACAAGATGGACATCCACGTGCACGTGCCCGATGGCGCGACACCCAAGGACGGCCCGTCTGCGGGTCTGGCCATGGTGACGTCCATCGTGTCGGTCCTGACGGGCATCCCGGTGAAGAAGGACATCGCCATGACGGGCGAGGTCAGCCTGCGCGGGAACGCCATGCCGATCGGCGGCCTGAAGGAAAAGCTTCTCGCCGCGCTGCGTGGGGGCATCAAAACGGTGCTGATCCCGCAGGAGAACGAAAAGGACCTGCCCGAGATCCCGGATAACGTGAAGGAGGGGCTGACGATCATCCCCGTCACCCACGTGTCCGAAGTTCTCAAACACGCGCTGACCGATGTGCCCGAGGCCATCGAATGGGACGAAGCAGCCGAGGAGGCCGCAGCCGCTGCCGCAATGGCAGCCAGTGCCACCGGTGCCGAAGGGGCCGTGGCGCACTGATCCGCGCCAATAGACACCGAAAGGCCCCGCATCGCGCGGGGCCTTTTTTTTGCGCAGGGAGCTTGCACGGCGCTGGGCCGTCACCAGTCTGTTACAGACGTCATCCTATATTTCGATAATTGTCGAAATGAGGATGCCATGACGAACATCACCCTCAGCTTTCCGGACACGGCTGCGGACCACGGCGCGGTATCGCTCATCGTTCCTCATGGCATGGATATGGAGTTTCACCGGTTCCGGGGGATACGGGGTCCGGCAGGATGGACGAGCGAACCCGTGAAGGACGCTGACACAGGGCAAGGCGCCACAGTCTTTACGCCGCCATCGCCCCGGGCCGAGGCGGTGATCTCCTATGATTATGACGACGACGCCTCATCGGGCCCTGCACCCGTCGACATTTTCGTTCCGGAGAACAGCCCTCGGGTCCATGCGGCGGCAGACCTCGCACAGGATATGCGCAGCCATTTTGACGCGGTCGGCGGAGGAGAAAATGGCATCGCTGCTATTGTTCAGGATGTCGCCGACCGATTTGAGTATGCCAACCTGCCGCCAGAGATGCTCTATCACGCGGGCGAAGCGTCCGTGCCCTTGGTCGCTTGCGCGGCAGGAAATTGCATTGACATCAACCTGTTCCTCGTCGCGGCGCTGCGCGCTTGCGATGTGGAAACGGCCTACCTGACGTGCCTCTATCAAGCTGATGAACCGGGCCAAATCGAGCCGGGCATGCATTGTTGGGTGCGCACGCGCCATTCGGGCCGGGTGCAGGATTGGGATATCGCCCATTTCAAGAAGGTCGCCAAAAGCAGGATCCTGCCCGGTTTGAACCCGGTGCCGGGGCGGCGTTGGACACTTTGCTATGGCCGCGACCACCGATATTTGTGGCAGGGCAAGGACATCGTGCTCAGCACGCCATCGCGACCTCAATGGGTGCAAGCCGATGGAACAGCGATTTGGGGGGACGGCCCCGAAATGCGGGTTCGTGAAGAACACGGCGCTGCAGCCTGACATCCTGACGCTTTTTCCCGCTTATCCACAAAAACATCGATGCGCATGTGGATGCCTTGCTTGGGTCGCGCCATTGTCCTGTGGCAGCCTCGCCGAAAGCCACCTGGGGAGGTTGGGGCATGGAGCGACGCGCGGTCTTGGCGGGTCTGGGGGGGATTGCGGCGTCCGCATGGGCGCCCGCGGCACTGGCCGCACCACCCGTCATTCAATTGCCCAGTGATGTGGCCACGGGCGAGGCCGCGACTGTTCTGGCCGTCAATACGCCGTCGCCTGTGGTGGCCCTGACCTTTGACGACGGCCCGCATCCGCGCCTCACGCCGATCCTACTGGACCTGCTGAAAGCGCGCGGCATGATCGCCACTTTTTACGTGCTGGGCGACCGGGTTCAGCGGCACCCGGAGTTGGTGCGCCGGATGCTGGCCGAAGGGCACGAGGTCGGGAACCATTCATGGTCGCATCCGGTCCTGTCGAACCACGGGGACGCGCGGGTCCTGCAGGAACTGGATGACACAACGCGCATCGTCTACGGCGTCACGGGCAAGGTCCCCGTCACGATGCGTCCTCCCTATGGCGCGCTCACCCGGCGCCAGCGTCAGATGGTACAGGACAGCCGCAAGTTGCCGACGATCCTGTGGTCGGTCGATCCCCGCGACTGGCGCCGCCCGGCGCATCACGTGGTGTCAGACCGCATCCTGCGGGGTGTCCGGCCCGGTGGCATCGTCTTGGCCCACGACATCCACCCCTCCACCATTCGCGCGGTGCCTGCTGTCCTCGACGGGTTGGAGGCGCGGGGCCTTAGAACCGTCAGCGTGTCGCAGATGCTGGGCTGGCCGCGCTGGCAGGATAGGCAATTCCGCCTTGGCAGCGCCTGATCGGTCCAATTTTCGTGATTTCTTGATGAATCCGACACAGGCTTGGGGTAACCTGACACCAAAGAGGGGGCCCCATGGCACGAGCAACGACCAAAAAATCGACGACCACCAAATCCAGCAGCACCAAGACGACCACGGCCCAGAAAGCCACAGCGAAAACCACTGCGAAAACGACGGCACCCGCCAAAACGGCCGCAGGGGTGTCTGCGCCGAAACTCGCCGCCGTCCCAAGTAAATCCGAGACGGCAGCCACCAAATCGGCAGCCGCGGCCCCCGTCGTGGCAAGCGAGGTCAAAAAGCGCGAACTGTACGACCGCGTCGCGACACTCAGCGGCGTCAAGAAGCAGCAGGTCAAACCGATCGTCGACGCCGTTCTGTCCGTCATGGGCGACGCGCTTGACGCGGGCGAGGATCTGAACCTCGAGCCATTGGGCAAGGTCAAAATCCAGCGCGAGAAAGAGCTGCCGACGGCAAAGGTCATTACCTGCCGCGTGCGCCGGAAAACGGGCGCACCTGTGGTGAAAACCCCCCTTGCGAAGGCGGCGGAGTAGCGATATCAGACGCGCCACGGCGGGTGATTAGCTCAGTGGTAGAGCGCTTCGTTCACATCGAAGATGTCAGGAGTTCAAATCTCTTATCACCCACCACTTTCCCTCTTCGACGATCGCTGAGCACGGGCCGTTAGTGCGCGTGCGGCGGCTGGTTTGCCCTTTGCCCAAACCGCGCGGCCAAGGCCCAACACACTACCGACACTAAAGGTCCGGACACGTGAAACGGTATCCAGACATCTACGTCCTGCGCCACGGTGAAACCGAATGGAACGCCGAAGGACGCATGCAGGGCGACTTGAATTCGCCCCTCACGGTGCGTGGCATAGAACACGCACGCGCCCAACGCCGCATCCTGGAACGGCGCGATTTGACCGGGTTCGAGGTTCGGGTCAGCCCGCTTGGCCGCGCGATCGAAACGGCGGGGATTGCGGTCGCACCCCTCGTGCGCAGCCTGACCACAGATCCCGCGCTGCGCGAGATCGGCGTGGGCGACTGGGCGGGGTGCAGGCGCGATGAACTGAGCCTTGATACCAAGGCCATGCAAGTAACCGAAGACGGCGTGCTCGCGCTCTATCAGGAGGCACCCGGCGGCGAAGGGTTCGACGGCCTGGCCCAGCGGTGCGAAGGCGTGCTCGACGCATTGCAGGGTCCCAGCATCCTCGTGACGCACGGCATCACCAGCCGGATGCTGCGCGCGCTTTACCTCGGGTTGGGACCTGAGGGTCTGCACGATCTGCCGGGCGGGCAGGGCGTGGTCTATTTCCTCAGCGGCGACCGGCACGACCGCCTGACGGATGAGGGCCGCTAAGGCAAGGCTTTGCCATGCCAAGCGACCGCGCTCAGCGGCAACAGCGTCAGCCCTTTCCGAGAGACGTCATCCGGCTGTCGGTTGCACAACTACACAACCCTTTTCGACTTGGACACGTCGGATCTCGTTCAGCCGTCCTTTTGCGATCGCGATGAGGGTTTCTTTGTCCCCACCGGTCATCGACGACAGCGGAAGCCCCAGCAAGACCACACCCCAAGCATCCCCGTTGGCGGCCGCCTTTTGTGCGGCCGATGCGGCTTCGAGTTCTTGCGAAATTTTCAGATGTTCACTTGCGAGCGCCTTGCACCCCAAACGGCTATACGGATCTCCCGCAACCGGTACGGCTGCAATTTGATCTGGTTGTTTTGCACAAGCAGCGACGGTCACGACTGCGAACAAGGCCAAAGAAATACTGCGCATCAAGGGGCTCCACTACTGAACGATCACACAAAGTGGGCAAGTCTTATGTCGCAAGGTCCTTTGAGGGCGAGTGAATAAAGCGTGAGAATCAGGCAGGTGTTTTTTGCACAACCGCCCCTTGCGCAGATCGCCCTGCGGCGGCTAAGACACGGGCCGGAACGGGTGGTTAGCTCAGTTGGTAGAGCGTTTCGTTTACACCGAAAATGTCGGGGGTTCGAGCCCCTCACCACCCACCACCAGCCTCCCCACCGACCGTTGCAAGGATCACGCCGCTTGGCGCGCGGCCTCGATCATCGCAGTAGCCAGCACGTCATAGGCCTCTTGCCAGGCGGCAAGCTCATCCTCGCTGAGGCCCCCCGGGGTCGTGTCGCGCAGGGCCCCGATCAGGCAGCTGCCGACCAGCGCATAATGCGCCTCCGTCGCGCCGTACCCAACGTGGCGCGCCCCCAGCGATTTGACCGCAGGCATGAGCGAATTGGGGTTGGGCAACAACGTCACCACCGTGTGAAGCATATCCGCCAGTTTCTTGAACTGACTGGTCATGTCGTCGGGAAACAGCGCGCGCGCCTCAGGTGCGGCCTCGAACAGATCGTCGTAGAACTGGGTCACGAGTTTTTGGCGAAAGGGGAACACCCGACCAAAGCTGCGGGTCACGCGTTCAACTTGTTCTGGGGTCATCGGAATCTCCTTTTTCCACGTCGGTGTAGCCCGCATACCTTTCCGGGGCGTTAAGCCGGGCCTGCGCGAAACTGCGCAGGGTCTGTGTGGTCCCGTGGGATGCCGGTCGCCCCGCGCGGCGGCTATATGAAGCGGGACAAAGGAGACCCAGAGATGAGTTGGAACCCAGCGCTCGACCCCGCAATTCCCATCGGCGATGCCGTGGATGCCATCGACACCGTCATCGTGCCCCGCGCGCGGGACCTAGGCGGGTTCGAGGTCCGCCGCGCCTTGCCCGCGCCCAAACGCCAGATGGTCGGACCCTTCATCTTCTTTGATCAAATGGGCCCGGCCGAGTTTCTGCCGACGCGGGGCATGGATGTCCGCCCGCACCCCCATATCGGCTTGGCGACGATCAGCTATCTCTACCGGGGGCGAATGCATCACCGCGACAGCCTGGGCACCGATCAATGGATCGAACCGGGGGCGGTGAACTGGATGATCGCGGGCCACGGCATTACCCATTCCGAACGCACCGATGATGCAACCCAGACCGATCCCATGCCCTTCTTCGGTATCCAGACCTGGGTGGCCTTGCCCAAGGATCACGAGGACCGCGCCGCCGATTTCATCCATGTACCCAAGGCCGACCTGCCGGAGCTAGATGGCGAGGGGAAACGCGTGCGCCTCGTGCTGGGAGATGCCTATGGCGAACGCGCCCCGGTCGAAACCGCGTCCGAGATGTTTTACGTCGACGCGGTGCTTGAGGCTGGCGCCAAGCTGCCCTTGCCCGACAATCACGAGGATCGCGGCATCTACGTCACCGAAGGATCGATCACGGTCTCGGGCGACACGTTCGAGGCCGGGCGCATGGTGGTTTTCCGACCCGGTGATCAACTCAGCGTCACGGCAGGTGAGGCAGGCGCACGGCTGATGCTCCTGGGCGGTGCCACGCTGGAAGGGTCGCGCCACATCTGGTGGAACTTCGTGGCCTCCAGCAAGGAAAGGATCGAGGCCGCCAAGGAGGCGTGGCGCGCGGGCGACTGGGCCCATGGGCGGTTCAAACTGCCGCCGGGCGACGATGCGGAGTTCATTCCGCTGCCTGACCGATGAGTGTGAACATCCGACGCGGCCTCCCTACCGATCGGGAGGCACTGCGCAGTATCCACAGCGCAAGCTGGCGTGACGCCTACAAGGACATCGTCCCGCCCGAGGCCTTTGGCGCGCCGTTTCAGGCCGTCATGTCCCGGCGCTGGGACCAATGGCCCGCGGACCGGGTCATCTACGTGGCCCAGTCGGAGGAGGCCGGGGCGGATATTCTGGGCTTTGCCGCCTTGGTGCAAACGTCCGCACCGGGCTGGTGCCTCGATAACTTGCATATGGACCCGTTGGCCCGAGGGCAGGGCGTGGGCCGGGCGCTCTTTGCCCGGGCTGCCCGGCATGTGCTGGGCGCCCAGAACGGCGCGTCCAACCTGTGGCTTGAAGTGCTCGCACGCAACACCGCTGCGCGCCGTTTCTACGGCAGGCTTGGCGGTGTGGAAGGGCGGGCGCAGGACACGCGGCTCCTTGGATATCCTGCGGATTATGTCGGTGTCCGCTGGGATGCGGCTGCCCTTGCGGCAATCGTAGAAAAAGACCGCGAGCCACGCAAAAACCCGCTTGACGGTCATGGTGGCAAACCGTAGATCACCCCTCACGCGCGGTTGTAGCTCAGTTGGTTAGAGTACCGGCCTGTCACGCCGGGGGTCGCGGGTTCGAGCCCCGTCAACCGCGCCACCGCTGTCCCTCCTCCTGAAGGAATCAGGGCCCTGGGTCTGGGTGATGATCCGCTACGCGGTTGTAGCTCAGTTGGTTAGAGTACCGGCCTGTCACGCCGGGGGTCGCGGGTTCGAGCCCCGTCAACCGCGCC
>JBCBFU010000033.1:0-32587 GCA_038527375.1 Pseudomonadota bacterium
AGAAAACCTGCGGTTGAACCCAGGCACGGAAGGCGCGTTTTACAATTGGGGCTGGTGGGACACGAGCTTTGACGAGCTGGTCTTCCAGACCGATTTCCCGGTGGTCGAGGCCACCCCACCAGAAGATGGCCTGCGCCATTTCAAGGGCATCGGCTGGGTCGGCGTGCAGCACGCAATGGACGATCCGGACAATCACATCCAGTTCGTGTTCAAATCCTCCCGGTTCGGATCGGTCAGCCACAGCCACGGCGACCAGAACGCGTTCTGCATGGCCGCCTTTGGCGAGGATCAGGCGATCCAGTCGGGGTATTACGTGGCCTTCAACTCGTCCATGCACCGCAACTGGCGGCGGCAGACGCGGTCTAAGAATGCGATCCTGATCAACGGCAAAGGCCAATACGCCGAAAAGGACAAGGCCAAGGCGCTGGCCGCCAACGGTCGGATTTTGGCGGCCGAGGAACGCGAAGATCACACCTATATCTGTGGGGACGCCACAGCGGCTTACCAAAGCCTCTCACCCGAGGTCACGCGGGCCGAGCGCGAGATTTACTTTGTCCGCAATTCCTACTTTGTGATCGTCGATAAGGTGGACGCCACAGACCCCGTGACGGTCGAATGGCTTCTGCATGCCAACGAACCTTATGAGCTGGGCAAAACCTCGTTCCGCAACACGCAAAAGCGGTCTGGGTTCTATGGTCAGGTCGTCTGGTCCGAGGCGGGCAAGCCCGTGATCTCTCAGAAGACCGAGTTCACAGATGTGGACCCCGCGGATTACGAAGGCCTGCATGTCAGCACCTGTCTGACCGCCGCCTACCCCGCCGCGACCCGCCACCGCATCGCCACCCTGCTGGTCCCCTACCGGCTGGACGCGCCCAAGCGGATCTTCAACTTCATGGACGATCAGGGCTACGACGCGGACCTCTATTTCACCGACCCAGACGAGAACACGTTCAAGGTCGTCATGAAGAAACTAGCCAACACCTGACGGAGCCCGACATGAGCGTGCAAAACTACTTTCCAAAGGCGGAGGGCACCCTTGAAGAAGTGGCCCCCGGCCTGCGCCGCAAGATCGGTGCCTATAATGACAACGTGATGGTGGTCGAAGTGCATTTCGACCAGGGCGTCACAGCTCCCCTGCATCACCACCGTCACGAACAGATCACCTATGTGATGTCGGGCAAATTCGAATTCACCGTTGGCGACAAGACCTACACCGTCGGCGCTGGCGACAGCCTTTATAAAGAACCCAACATCGAACACGGCGCGACCTGCCTAGAGGCGGGCATGCTGCTCGATGTGTTTACCCCGCACCGCGAAGACTTTGTCTAAGCCGCAAGAGCCAATCGGAGGATCAAACATGACCAAACCCGTCATCGGCTTTATCGGCCTCGGCCTTATGGGCAGCAATATGGTCGAGAACCTGCAAAACCGTGGGTATGAGGTTGTGGTCATGGGCCGCAAACGCGCGCCCCTTGATGCGGTGTTGGCGCGCGGCAATGCGACCGAAGTGGCCAGCCCGCGCGCGGTGGCCGAGGCCAGCGACATCATCATGCTCTGCGTGACGACGTCCGAGGTGGTTGAAAGCCTTGTTTATGGCGATGACGGCATTCTGGCCGGGATCAAAGACGGCGCGGTGGTGATCGATTTTGGCACGTCGATCCCCGAAAGCACCCGCAAAATCGGGGCAGATCTGGCCGCTAAGGGCGCGGGCATGATCGACGCGCCGCTGGGTCGCACCCCGGCCCATGCCAAGGACGGTTTGCTCAACATCATGGCCGCTGGCGACCGCGCGACCTTTGACAAGGTCAAACCTGTGCTGGACGATCAGGGCGAGAACGTCTTCTACCTTGGTGCGCTTGGGGCGGGTCACGTTACCAAGCTGATCAACAACTTCATGGGTATGACAACCGTGACGGCCATGTCCCAAGCCTTTGCCGTGGCCGACCGCGCAGGTATCGACCGCGCCCAGCTTTACGACATCATGTCGGCGGGGCCATCGAATTCACCTTTTATGGGATTTTGCAAAAACTACGCCGTGGATGGCGTCAGCAACCTGGGTTTTTCGATCAGCAACGCCAACAAGGACATCGCCTATTTCCTGCAGATGGTGGCCGACATGAACACCGCCTCCCCCATCGCTGACGGCACATCGACCGCGTTGCAGGCTGGTGTTGCGGCTGGCATGGGCGACGGCAACGTGCCCGAGATTTTCGACTATTTCAAAACGCTTGAACGTGAGGACACCTGATGAAACTTGCCGGGAAGACAGCAATCGTAACGGGCGGCGGGCGTGATATCGGGGCCGCTGCGGCGCGCAAGCTCGCCTCTGAAGGCGCCAATGTCGCCATCAGCTATTTCGAAAGCTCCAAAGGGGCTGATGGTGTCGTGGCCGAGATCGAGGCCGCGGGCGGGAGCGCCGTTGCGGTGCAGGCTGACCTGAACACGCAAGCCGGTGTGGATGCGCTGGTTGGCGCTGCCGTGGAGAACTTCGGCGGCGTCGACGTGCTGGTGAACAACGCAGGTGGCCTTGTGGCCCGCAAAACGATTGCCGAGATGGATGTCGCTTTTTGGGACAAGGTGATGACGCTGAACCTGACCAGCACCTTCATGATGACCAAGGCCTGTCTGGAACACATGAAACCGGGCAGCGCGATTGTGAATATCGCCAGCCAAGCGGGTCGTGATGGTGGCGGGCCAGGCTCGCTCGCCTATGCGACGTCCAAGGGTGCCGTGATGACCATGACGCGCGGTCTTGCCAAAGAAGTCGGCCCCGATGTGCGGGTCAACGCCCTTTGCCCGGGCATGATCGACACGGATTTCCACAACATCCACACCCCCGATGCGGGCCGTCGCGGGTTTGAGGCCAACGCGCCGCTGAAACGTCAGGGCCATGTGGATGATGCCGCAAACCTGATCGCGTTCCTCGCCTGCGATGACAGTGCTTTCATGACCGGCACGAATATCGACATCAACGGCGGTATGGTCTTCTCTTAGGGGGCGCTTTCATGCGGGTGCTTGCCATCGGTGAATGTATGGCAGAGCTGGCTCCTTCGGCTACGCCGGGGGAGTTTAGGCTCGGCTTTGCAGGCGATACGTTCAACACAGCGTGGTATTTGGCGCGGTGCGCGCCGGATATTCAGGTCAGTTACTTTACAGCCGTGGGCGATGACGCGATCTCGGGCGAGATGCGGGCATTCATGCGGGAGAGCGGCGTTGATGACCGCTTTGTGCAGACAAGAGCCGCGCAGACCGTCGGCTTGTACCTCATATCGCTCGATAACGGAGAGCGCAGTTTTTCCTATTGGCGTGGGCAATCGGCGGCCCGCACGATAGCGGATGATCCGGCTGCATTGGCTGCAGTGGTGCCGGAGGTGGATGTAATCTACTTCTCTGGGATCACGCTCGGCATCCTCGCGCCCGAACGTCGTGCCGCACTTCTTGGTGCACTTCGTGATGCGCGGGCGGCGGGTAAAACCATCGCGTTTGACCCGAACCTGCGTCCAAAACTCTGGGCGTCAGGCGCAGAGATGACGGCGGCAATTATGGCCGGCGCTGCCGTCAGCGATCTAGTGTTGCCATCGTTTGAGGACGAGGCCGATTGGTTTCATGATGCGGACCCCAAAGCCACCGCGCAACGCTACCTCGATGCAGGGGCGGTGACGGTTGTGGTGAAGAATGGCGAAGGTGCGGTCCTCTTTGCCGAAAGCGACCGTATGGCAGAGGTGCCTGTCTCGCCCTTGGATCATGTTGTTGATACCACCGCCGCTGGAGACAGCTTTAACGCTGGCCTGTTTGCCGGTCACGCGGCGGGCGTATCACTGGAGGAGGGTATCCGCTACGCATGTGCGCTGTCGCGGCAGGTGATCGCCCACCGCGGAGCCCTTGTCCCGGTCGATCCGTCCACGCTCCCCCTGCCCGCTTGATCCGAGGCCCCAGCATGCCCAATCCAGCCCCTGCCGAAACGATCGACTTGGCCCCCGAAACTTTGGACCAGCTGCGCCAAGCGAGCACGGCGAGTGTTGCGACGCTGCTTTTCAAGCGCGGCTATCAGAACGCTTATGTTCAAGGGGCCCTGCCCCTTTCCGAGGGGCGTGTCATGGTCGGGCCCGCCTACACCTTGCGCTACATCCCGACGCGCCCGGACACCGATCCGCTCGATGCCTTCCGCGAACCAGATCATCCGCAACGTGTCGCGGTCGAGGAGTGCCCAGTGGGCGCAGTCTTGGTCATGGATTGCCGTCAGGATGCTTCTGCCGCGTCTGCGGGGTCGATCCTGTTGACCCGCTGCCAGATCCGGGGCGTAGAAGGCGTCGTCAGCGATGGCGGCATTCGTGATGCGCAAGGGGCTGCCGCGTTGGACATGCCGGTCTTCGCGGCGGGACCCTCTGCGCCCACAAACCTGACCAAGCATCATGCAGTCGACATAGGCCTCCCCATCGCCTGCGGGGGTGTGGCCGTTTATCCCGGCGATGTCATGCTGGGGGATGCGGACGGCGTCATGGTGATCCCCCGTCACCTTGCGGATGAAATTGCAACTGAGACCGTGGGGATGGAGCTCTTCGAGGCCTTCGTGCTGGAACAGGTCACGGCGGGCGCCTCCATTCGTGGCCTCTACCCGCCGACGGACCCCGCAACACTGGACGCATTCGAGGCTTGGAAAACCGCCAAAGACGGAGGCGACAATGCGTGAGACGTGGCGTTGGTTCGGGGAGTTTGACCCCATCACCCTGCCCCAAGTCCGACAGACCGGTGCGGTCGGCATCGTCAGCGCCCTTCATGCCATTCCCTACGGTGAGGTCTGGCCCCGCGCAGCCATCGCCGCCCGCAAGGCCGAGATTGAGGGCGCGGGCCTGACATGGGATGTGGTCGAGAGCCTGCCCGTACACGAAGACATCAAACGCGGCATCGGTGATCTGGACCGCTTGTTCGACACCTACCGTCAGAGCCTGGCCAACCTTGCCGCTGAAGGTATCAAGACCGTCTGCTACAACTTCATGCCGATCCTTGACTGGACCCGCACAGACCTTGCCGCACCCATGCCCGGCGGCGGGACGGGCCTGTTCTTTTCTGCGGCCCAGATGGCCGCGTTTGAGGTTCACATGCTGGGCCGTGACGCCGCGCGGAATGACTACCCGCCCGCGGCGCTGGACGCCGCTGCACGTTGGTACGCGGACAGCACGCCCGAGGATCAGGACACGCTCCTGACGACGATCATGGCGGGCCTGCCTGGGGCCGTGGACACCTACGACTTGGATGGTCTTCGCGCCGTGTTAGAGACGTATTCCGGCCTCACCCACGATGATCTGCGAGCCAATCTGAAGCGGTTCCTGCAAGAGGTGATCCCGACAGCCACACAGCTGGGCATCAACCTCTGCATCCACCCCGATGATCCCCCGCGCGACATACTTGGCTTGCCTCGCATTGTATCGACCTTGGAGGATGTGGCGTGGATCATGCAGGCCGTCGAAGCGCCTGCGAACGGGCTGACACTCTGCACGGGCTCATTCGGGGCCCATGCGGACAATGATCTGCCTGAGATTGCCCGCACCTTTGGCGACCGCATCCACTTTGTACATCTGCGCAACGTGGCGAAGTCGCCCGATGGGTCCTTTGCAGAAAGCGCGCATCTGGCGGGTGACGTGGATATGGTTGCCGTCATCGATGAGTTGCTGGAAGCCGAAAGCCGCTCCGGTCGCGACCTGCCTTTCCGGGCGGATCACGGCCATGCCTTGCTTGACGATGACGGCCGCGAGGTTCAGCCCGGCTACACCCTGATCGGGCGCCTGCGCGGGCTGGCCGAACTCCGCGGGATCATCGCAGCCCTCAGCTGACGCCATCTGTTCCGGTCGATTGCGATTTAGGCGCGTTTTCAGACAAGAATGCCGCGAACTGCGACGTGCAGTCCGCGGCATCTTCGTTTGTCCAGGCAGTAGCCTGTTCTGGATCAGCCGTTGATCAGGTTCGGCAGGGTCATCGAAATGGCCGGAACGAAGGTGATCAGCATCAGCGCGATGAAGATTGCCAGATAGAAAGGCCAGATCGTCCGCACGGCTTTCTCCATGGGCAGTTTGCCGACGGCGCAGCCCACGAAGAGGCACGATCCCACGGGCGGCGTGCACAGGCCAATCCCAAGGTTCACCAGCAGCACCATGCCAAACTGTACGGGGTCCATGCCAAGGGCCTGCGCCACTGGCAGGAAGATCGGCGTGCAGATCAGGATCAGCGCGGCCATGTCCATGATCATGCCCAACAGCAGCAAGACCGCGTTGATCATCAACAGGATGAGGATCGGGTTCTCGGTCAGGCCGGTCATAAAGGCGACCATCAAGCTCGGTACGCGGTAGTAGGTCAGCATGTAGGCAAAGGCTGCCGCACAGGCGATCAGGATCATCACCATCGCAGTGGTCTTGACCGACTGGCTGACCGCGATCTTGAAGTTTTCCCATGTGAGGGACCGGTAGACGATCAGTGTCACAAGGAAGGCGTAGATTACCCCAAACGCGCCGGACTCTGTCACGGTGAAGACGCCCGACAGCACACCGCCCACGATGATAACGGCCGTCATCAAGCCCGGAATTGCGCCCACGAAGGCAAACATCAGGGCGTTCCATCCGGGGAACTTTTCGGCGCGGTAACCGCGCTTTACCGCCACCAGATACGCCGCCAAGGCGAGGCAGACGCACATCAGGATGCCAGGCACCACGCCCGCGAGAAACAGGCTCGAGATCGACATGCCAGATCCGGCGCCCACGGCAATCGCATAGATGATCATATTATGGCTGGGTGGGATGATGATGCCGGCGATCGACGATGTCACAGTCACGTTTACCGCGTAATCCGCGTCATAGCCCTTGTCCTTCATCACGGGGATCAGGATGGACCCAAGCGCAGAGATGTCGGCAATCGCAGAGCCGGAGATTCCGCCAAACAACATGGACGAGAACACGTTTACGATGCCTAGGCCGCCGCGCACCGCACCAACGGCAGCTTGCGCGAATTTTACCAGCCGCATCGCGATGCCGCCATGGAACATCAGCTCCCCGGCGAAGATGAAGAACGGGATCGCCAGCAAAGAGAATACGTTGATGCCGGAGATGATCCGCTGGAAGCCCACGACCAGAGGCAGGCCCTCAAACCAGAATGCGGTAATCGCGGAAATGCCAAGCGCAAAGGCCACGGGTGTGCCCAGTGCGACGCAAAGGGCAAAGACCCCCAAAAGAAGTGCCAGTCCCATCCCAGAGGTCCCTTATTCTACGCTGTCGGCGCGGTGGTCGCGCCCCATCAAGTGCCGCACCAAATGCCCCAGTGAAAACAAAAGGATCATTCCACCGCAAATCGTCAGCGGGAGTGAACGCAACCCTTCGGGCAAACCGATCAGGGGAATATCCGATTTCCATTTGAAGAGAGTCAGCGACCAGCCATACCACATCATCAGCCCGCCGAACGCGGCCATGATCATATCTGTGGCAAACACCATCACCGCGCGGACCCGCTTTGAAACTGCTTGGCGGAGCATCACCACCGACAGGTGGGTGTGCTCATAGACGCCGATCCCCGCGCCCAGAAATGCGATCAACATGATCAGCAGCAAGGACAGCGGATCGACCCAAGTCGGCGTGTCATTCATGACGTATCGGCCAAAGACCTGATACCCGAGCAGAACCGTCAGCGACACAAGCGCGGTTCCCGTGATGACCCGGCACACCACGACAACGCCACGGAAAAAGGCGTCGATCGGGCCAAGCCCTTTTTGGTTGTTGTCTGCGCTGCTCATGCCCCACCCTTTCACATGAAGGGCGCCCAACCAAATGGCTGGGCGCCCTCATTTTCGATGTGACCGATTACTCGGTGGCTTGTGCCATCTCGACCAGGTCCGTCATGTCCGGGTTGGCAGCAAGGTAGTCGGCATAGACCGGTGCCATGGCAGCCTGGAACGGACCTTTGTCAGCGATCATGTTGATCTGGACGCCTGCGGCTTCCACGGCCTCACGGCTGGCTTGGGTCTGCTCGGCCCACAGCTCACGCTGGAATGCGGCCGCCTCCACAGCGGCTTCGGTCACGGCGGCCTGCATGTCAGCGGACAGCGCGTTGAACTTGGCGGTGTTCACGCAGATGCATTCCGGGATGATCAGGTGCTCGGACAGCGAGTAGAACCCTGCAACCTCGAAGTGGCCAACGGATTCAAAGGACGGCAGGTTGTTCTCTGCCCCGTCAACGACGCCGGTGCTCAGCGACTGATAGACCTCTGCAAAGGCCATCGGTGTACCGTTGCCACCCATGGCATTGACCATGCCTGTGAACAGATCGTTGTTCATGACGCGGATCTTCATGCCGGCCACATCGTCGGGCGAATTGATCGGACCGGTGTTGTTGTAGAAGGACCGTGCGCCCGCATCAAACCAGGCAATCGGCAGGATGCCGGCGTCGCCCATGGCTGCGGAAACTGCGTCACCTGCCGGGCCATCCATGACGCGGAACATGTGGTCCACATCGCGGAAGATGAAGGGCAGCGACACAAGGTTGGCTTCCTTCACGATCGGGCCGATCGGGCCAAGGTTGAAGTTGCCGACGTCAATTGCGCCCAACTGAACCTGTTCAAGTGCATCGGGCTGGCTGCCCAGAACGCCGCCGTGGAAGACTTCGATGCTGACGTCGCCGCCGGTTTTCTCGGCAACCAGTTCCGCAAAGCGATCCATGGCTGCGGTGTTCGGGTGGCCATCAACGTGGATGTTCCACGCACGCCAGTCGTCGGCGATCGCGGCAGTTGCGCTAAGGGCCAAAGCGGTTGCGACCGCTGGAATGGTTCTGATGAATGTCGTGTACATGTCTCTCTCCCTGACAGGTTTTGTGCGTAGGCGGTTGGCTGGAACGGTCCGGCCAATTGGGGCCGTGTCTATTCAATTTGGGATCACTTGACTGATCCCGTTTGAAACTAAGGTCCTCCACCAACTCGTTGCGCAGGCAGTGCATCCTCCATGCACCTGTGCCGCACGTTGCGCCCATGATCTCTGTGTGAAATCGATGGGACGCTCAAATAACGGAGACTAGTATCCTAGAATTGTCAAGCGCGTTCTTGTTTGTTCGTCCATGTGATCTGGGATACATAACCCCTCAATCTGCAGACTGGCCTTGTTTCAATGGGAGCGGACATGAACACCCAGCAGCCGTTACCATCGTCAAGATCGACCGCCGATGTTGTGTTCGATCAATTGTTTGAAGAGATTGTGTCGCTCACGCTTCTTCCCGGTGCGAAGATTTCCGAGGCAGAGGTCGCAAAGCGGTTTGGTGTTTCGCGCCAGCCAATTCGCGATGCCTTCCGTCGTCTCGGCAACCTCAACCTGCTGAGTATTCGGCCACAACGCGCCACAACCGTCCGGCGGTTTTCCCTGGCCGAGATCGAGAATACGCGCTTCCTTCGTTTGGCTGTCGAACTCGAAGTGATTGATCGGGCCTGTAAGCTATGGGGCCCCGAGCACACAGAGGCCTTGAACGACAGTCTGGATCAGCAAAAAGCAGCCTTGGCGTCGGAGGATACGGCCACATTTCATGATCTCGACTACGGGTTTCACCGTGTGATTTGCGAGGCAGCTGGCCTGCCTCTCGCCTTTGATACGATCCGGACCTGCAAGCGGCATGTTGATCGTCTGTGTCTACTCAGCCTCACCCATGACGAGGAACGCGACGTTGTCTTGGCGGATCACCTCGATATTGCCGCCGCTTTGGCGGCGCATGACGCGCTGCGCGCCCGTGCGCTTGTGCGGTCCCATGTCGGACGCCTCGATCCGGTCATTGCAGACATTCACGCGACCCATCAGGACTACTTTCAGTAAGCGCCTGACACTTACACCTTGATTGGAAACCAAATGTCCCATGCGAAGCCAAATGTTGGTGCTCCGATCGCTGCCTTTGATTTGCCCGTCGTTGGTCAGGACACCATGCGCACGATCGGCGCACCATCCGATCGTTGGACGATGCTGTTTGTCTATCGCGGGCGCCATTGTCCGCGGTGCAAACGGTTCCTCAACAAATTGAATACTGCATTGGACAGATGGTCCGCTCATATGGACGTGATCGTCGCCTCTGCGGACACCAAGGATAAAGCGGCCGCCGATCTTGCTGAGTTTGGTTGGACATTTGACCTCTGCTACGACCTGTCAGAGCCACAGATGCGGGCGCTTGGCCTCTATGTGTCCGCGCCGTTGTCTGAGGCAGAGACCACCCGCAATTTCGCCGAACCGGGCGCATTTGGTCTGCGTCCAGATGGCTCCTTGATGCTGGTCGATATCTCAAACGGCCCCGCAGCCCGACCCGATCTTGAGGAACTGCTGGACGGCATGATCTTCAACATTACGAACGATCGACCGGTGCGCGGGACGGCCTGATCTCAAAATACATAGAAAAATGGTTTTTTATCAATAGTTTACACTGAATTCACGGTTACGGCAGCACCATGCCTATCCAGTCGCTCATAGGCCTCGGCAACGGTTTGACGGAATGCTGTGTCCTGGCTCAACTGTTCGGGAAAGATCGACCCGACTGACAGCAACGCGTTCACTTTTTCAACTGCCGTGCCCCCTGCCGTGCTTGCCGCGCGCAGCTCTGCCGCAAGCGGGTCACGCACGTCGATTGGTGTACCGTGTTCATCGGTTCCGCCCACATACCGCATCCAAGCTGCCACGGCCAAGATCAGGCACTGCGTATCGCGCCCCGCCGCCAGGTTGTCGGCAATCGTGCCCAAGATGCGCTGTGGCAGCTTTTGACTGCCATCCATTGCGATTTGCCATGTCCTGTGCCGAATGGCGGTGTCGGTGTATCGGTCCATCAGCGTCCGGCAATAGGCGTGCACATCTTCGCCGGGGATGGATGGCAATGTCGGAATGATCTCTTCTTGCCAGGTACGGTCACACAGGCGGGCAAAGGCCGGATCGGCGACGGTTTCGGCAATCGTCTCGTACCCTGCCAGATACCCAAGATAAGCCAGCATCGAATGGGTCCCATTGAGGCACCGCAACTTCATCATCTCATGTGCATCAACAGATGGTACGATTTGGGCCCCTGCCCTGTCCCATGCAGGCCGCCCGGCGGCGAAACTGTCCTCAATGACCCACTGGCGAAAGCTCTCGTGAAAAACGGCCGCCTTGTCCTGGACTCCGGTCAACTGGGCCAATTCATGCAGGTTCGCGTCAGTGGTTGCTGGCGTGATGCGATCGACCATTGTGGACGGGAACGTGGCGTTGGAGGCGATCCATTCGGCCAGATCAGGGTCGACCAGGTCTGCAAACTCAAGCACCAGCCGCCGCGTCACTGCCCCATTGGACGGCAGATTATCGCAGGACAACACAGTAAAGGCCCCTGCCCCGCGCGTCTTGCGTGCGTGCAAGGCCGCGACCATGAACCCAATGGCAGAGGCCGGCTGTGCCGGCGCTGGAAGGTCATGGGCAATGTCAGGGTGCTCGATATCCAGCCCGCCGGTTTCAGCACTGCGGCAGTAGCCCTTTTCCGTGATGGTCAGGGAGACAATCAGCACATCCGGGTTTGCCATTGCCTGAATCACAGCCTGAGGGTCTTCAGGGGCCACCCAAACATCTGTAACGGCGTTGATCCTCTGCGCGGCCATCCCGGACGACTGCAAGGCCACTGCATGGTACACGCCGCCCTGGGTCCCCATTGCATCCCGTGCGGCGGGGCTGCGCAAGCTGACGGCCAGAATACCCCAATCGCCCCCGGCCATGTCCATGGCGTCCTGTGTGAAAGGTGCATTGAACGCCCGAAAGAAGGCGCCCGGCCCCAGATGCACAATCCCGACCTTGGGCGGCGGTCCCTGCCTGCTCAGGCGGGGTAAATTGGCCGTCATAGCTTGTACGCCCGTTTGGCGAGGCCATAGGCCAGATCATCGGCCACCTCAAAGGCCTCGGCCTCTCTGAGACGTCCCGTCGCCACCAGGCCTGCAAGATAGGCGCTGTCGCATCGTCGCGACACGTCATGGCGGGCAGGGATTGAACAAAAGGCACGCGTGTCGTCGTTGAAGCCCACAGTATTGTAGAACCCGCAGGTCTCGGTCGTTTGCTCGCGAAACCGCTTGATCCCCTCATAGCTGTCAAAGAACCACCAGGGAGGGCCAAGTTTCAGCGCCGGATAGGCCCCGGCAAGCGGTGCCAGCTCCCGTCCATAGGCCGTTTCATCAAGCGTGAAGAGGATCACCGTCAGGTCAGGTTCCATCCCGACGGCGTCCAGGAGTGGCTGCAATGCGCTGACGTAATCGGTGGGGCCAGGGATGTCGAAACCTCTGTCCCGGCCGTAGTGCGCAAAGACCTTTGCGCTGTGATTGCGGCGTGATCCGGGATGCAGCTGCATGACGAGCCCGTCCTCAAGGCTCATCTTGGCCATTTCCGTGAGCATCTGACCGCGGAATGCCTCTGCCTGTGCGGCCGTGAAGGTCCCCGCCCTTATGGTGTCAAACAACCTCTCTGCCTCGGCTTGCGGTAGGTTGGAGGTTGTGGCTGTTGGGTGCCCGTGGTCGGACGCCGTGGCGCCTAGGGCTTTGAAGGCAGCACGCCTTGTGCGGTGTGCCGCAAGGTAGCCTGCCCATGTCGCCGTGTCTTCGCCGGTCATGTCCCCCAGCTTGCGGATGTTGTCACTGAACCCTTCGAAATCGGGATCGATGACGGCATCGGGGCGGTAGGTGGGAATGACGCGCCCGGGCCAGTCGCTGTCTGCAATGGCCTTGTGCCAGCCCAGATCGTCGAGCGCTGAGTCCGTAGTCGCCAGCACTTCAATCCCGAAAGTGTTGAACAAGGCGCGGGGGCGGAAGGCGTCTGTTGCGAGCTGTGCCTCGATCTGATCGTAGATTGCATCTGCAGTTTCGGGGCCAAGGTCTGCCTCAACGCCAAATACATGTTCGAACGAGTGATCCAGCCATAGCGCCGAGGGCGTCCCGCGGAAAAACCGATAGGCCGCGGCAAACCGCTGCCAGATGATCCGAGGATCGGTTTCGGCTTGCGCGCCAGTTGCGCCGGGAATGCCGAGGTCGGCGAAGGTGATCCCTTGGCTGACCAGCATGCGCAACACGTAGTGATCCGGGGTCACGAATAAGTCGGTCGGATTGGGGAAGCGGGTGTTTTGTGCGAACCATTTGGGGTCGCAATGCCCGTGCGGGCTGATAATCGGTTGGTCAGCCACGGCATCGTATAGGGCGCGGGCGAGGTCACGGTCTCGGGTGTGAGTTGGGAATAACCTGTCAGGATCGGTGAGTGGCATGATGTCTTCCCCAGGGTGCGGTCTAGCCTTGATAGGTCAGTGGTCACTCGTGGTCAAAGAGCGCGCAATGCTTGGTCAAGATGGTCCGACAGGGAAATCTTGAACGCGTTCAAGATTGAGGAATGCGCCGCAGGACCCACCCAATCGCCCGCCTTTGGTGCGTAGGTGAATGAAATTCCTATAGTATTGCGAAAACTATGCTACTAAGAGGCCAAGCAATGAGTCGATCGGAACCAGCCGATACAAAGGCCAACGAATGAGCGGTAGTCTAGAACAGTTTTTGACGGACCTGTCACGCGGGTTGGACCGCACGATGGTCGCCGTCAACAAAGAGCTGACCTTGCGGGAGCGTATCAAGCGCACTTGGTCCATGCGTCAGTGTGCGACCTTCCTTGGGGTGTCGGCGCAGTACCTTGCCAAGATCGCAGGCAGCAACGCGGATTTTCCGGCGGGCGAATATGTAGGGCGCGAACGGGTCTTTACCCTGAACGAGCTGATGCACATGCGGGCCTTGCTGGCCTCCATGGCCAAGCGCCCGCGCGACTATCTGGCTTGGCGCAAACCCGAAGACGATCTGCCCGTGATTTCCTTTGCGAGCCAAAAAGGCGGCACCGCCAAAAGCCTGAGTGCGGCGCATTTTGCGCAGTATTTGAGTCTGCATTACGGGATGCGGGTGGGCGTCATGGATGCCGACCCGCAAAGCACCATCACGCTCTATTTCGCGGGCGGGGATGGATTGCCGTCCTTGCCGGATGAGGAGATGCCGACGCTCGTGGATTTTGCGGGGCTCTTTGCGTCCGAGGACGCACCCTACACCGACCATTCGCCCGATGTCCTCGACAGCTTCTTTCAGAAGACCTCATGGCCCGGGCTGCGGCTTGTGCCGGCCCATGGAGAGACATCCGAGGGTGAGATCCAAATCGCGCGTTTGGTCCGTGAGGCCCCCGCAGGCAAGAGTTTCTACCGCTACCTGAGAGACGCAATTGATCGCTGGAAGGGCGGGCACACACCCGTGACCGATCCCGGTTCATTGGCGCCAGATGGCACGGTCGATAAGGCCCGTTTGGACGCGGCCCTGAACGAGACGCTGGATGTCTTGATCATTGATTACCAGCCAGCTTTGACACTGTTTCAGCTGAACAACGTCATTGCGTCGACGTCCCTCGTGATCCCGCAGACGATGAAGGGGTTCGACATCGCAACGCTGTCCACGTTTGTGAATGGGTTGCTGGGGATGCTGCAGCACATCCTGTCCCACGAACGGATTGAAATCGGGGCAGGGGCCAACATGCTGTTGCCTACAATTGTCCAGCGTTCGAATGGACAGGACCTGAACCACATCAGCAATCTATTGGAACACTGTCCAACCGAAATCCTGCCGGTGTTCTACTTGCGCTCTGACGCGATTGCGAATGCGTCGGATGTTTACCAATCCGTTTACGAATACGAGCCGGACACGCCAGGCAAACGCAAAGGCATCAATCGGTTTATCAGCAACGCTGATGCCGTGAATGACGCCATTGTTGCCCGTCTCTTCCCGGGACTTGAGAGAGGCTATGCGCAGACGTGGATGGATGAATTCTATGAGGATGATGGGGAGGTGGCGTCGTGAAGCGAAGCATCCCGAAATCACTGGTGCAGCGCGCCTTGGATCAGTCCAAATCATCTGAAGATGCGGGCATCCCTGCGGATCTGGAAACGAAGTCAGCGGTGCCGATGAAAGGTGCAGGGAGCGCCTGGAAGGCCGGTGCCTTGGCGCAATCCCAGTCCGCTGTGCAAGAAGCGCGAGAGGCGCTTGCCAAGGATGTCCTGAATGGCCGCCATGAGGTTGTTCTGGACCCCGGTCAGGTAGATGACCCTCTAGGTTCAGACCGTCGGGATGATTGGCGAGACCAACCGGCGTTTCGCAGTCTTGTTGAGAGTATTGCGGCCAACGGTCAGGATACGCCCATCGTCGTCTGGCCAAAGGATCCCAATTGGACGCCAGATCCGCTTGACCCGACACGGGTCACAGGGGTCGCGTTCATGTTGCTCACAGGTCGTCGGCGGCACGCGGCAGCGGCGGAGCTGGGGGCGGAGCTTCGGGCCATTCTGGCGCCGCCAGACTTGCGCGTCGGCGAAAAAACTCAGTTTGAAATGCTGTTCCTGCGGTTCCGTGAGAACGAGGCGCGCGAGGATTTGAGTGCATTCGAACGGCTGCATTCCATTGGTGAGATGTATGAGGAATTGCAGCGTACCGAAGGCAAGATCACAGCCGTCGCCTTTGCCCAACGGATCGGCGTGCATGAAAGTGTCGTATCCCGGGCGCGGACGGTGTTTGCCCGCCGCGACGAAATCTTGAACGCGTTCAAGAACGCCTATGACATGAGCTTTGGTGACCTTCAAAAGGCCATTGCAACGCTGGGTCAGACCCAAAAGACGCCCAAGAAACCAGCTGTCAAAGCCCTGACGGCCAAACGCAAACTGGGGCGGCGCAACCTTGTGCTGACCCAATCGAACGGCAATCTGGCAATCAAGGCCAGCGGCATCCCAGTTGATCAAAAAGACTTGGATGCGCTTGGTGATTTGATCGCGGACTTCCTGAACCGAACAACACAGCGCGAGGAGGGCGAAAGCCCTCGCATCTCGACGCTATGACATGAGGAAACGAGCAAAGGGATGATCAAGTGATCTAACGGCAAAAGAAAAGCCCTCCACCTTGCGGAAGAGAGCCAATCTATTTGTGTAGCAACTCTTAGGTACCACTCCCCGCAAATCGTTGTCAACGAAACACCGATTCGGTGAATGGAATTCTTTTGCCTCCACAATCCACGGAGGTGAAATACAGGCATGACACAGAGCGGTTGGCGCAAGCCGACGCCGGGACTTCTACAGGCCGAGCGCTATGCAGAAGTCGGCGAACGGCTATCTATACCCAAAACCCAGGCGATCGTTGCGGTGAAGAAGGTCGCGGCGGCGATTGGTCTGAAGTCGCAGGATTTGCTGCTTCTCGATACGTTTGGTGCAGTCACGCAGGCGCAAGATTGGGAAGAGGGCAGGCGCCCCATTGTTTGGGCGTCGAACCATTTCCTTACCGAGCAGACGGGCTTCTCCTTGGCGACGCTGCGGCGTCATGTAAGGCGGCTGTGCGAAGCAGGGGTGATCTCCATGAAGGACAGCCCCAATGGCAAACGCTGGGGCAGGCGGGACGAGGACGGCGTGATCGTCGAAGCCTATGGTTTCGACCTGGCGCCCCTTGCGGCGCGCGCGGAGGAGTTTGAGGCGCTTTACGCGCATCTCCAAGCGGAACGCAGCGCCTGTGCCAGCCTGCGCAACGCGATCACCGTCACCCGGCGTATGATCCGTGCCAAGATCGGACGCGCGGTGGAGGCGGGCCTGCGCGGGCCGTGGCGCGACTTCGAGGAGACGTTTGACGGGCTCCTGAAGGGCCTGCCTGGGCGCTCTGAGAGGGCAGAGGGGTTGGAGAGCTACCTGTCCCGCATCAAGGCATTCCTTGTCTCGGTGGAGCAAGCTTTCGAGGCGGCTTTTGATTGGCCAGATCGGTCCGATTTGAGCTTGGCCGATAGCGCGGAGTCACAGTCAAACAATTCGCAAAATATGACACCCACGAGTCTCGAAAATGAGACCCACATACCAACTACAATTGAACCTAATCCTGTAAAAAGTAATCGCTTTGAAACAAAGCACGCGGCCGGCGTTGCGCGAGAAGGGCAGGGGGCTGAGCCAGTTGATGGGGCGGAAGAGGTTGATTTAGACATCAACTGGAGCACGCATGGCCACAGCGGCGGGACAAGACGAGGCTCTGACGTCGATATCCCGATGCTGATGGCTTCTTGTCCGCATTTTGCCGAAATGGCGCGGTCCACCGGCGGCTACCTACGCGATTGGAACGATGTTCACCGGGCTGCGGCCAATCTCAGGCCAAGTGTTGGCATCTCGGAAGATGCTTGGAACGTGGCCAACAGGGTCCTTGGGCCAGCAGCGACAGCGGCATCGATCGCCCTTATCCTCGACAAATCAACGACCGGAGAGGTTAAATCCCCCGGCGGGTATCTCCGCGGCCTTGTCGAGCGGGCCCAGGTCGGCGAATTGCACCTCGATCGCAGCTTCTACGGTCGATTGAGCGGGGCAGGGGGGTGATATGGCCTGCACACCCTCAAAACCTTGCAAATCTTCCATCACATAGAGTAAATGCAAGGTATGATCGAACGTGCGGACAGGAAGATGGTCGAGGAGGCCTTGGTAAACCAAGCGGGCGTTGTCCTGCTCGGACCACGGCAGGTGGGCAAGACGACCTTGGCGCAGGATATCGCCGAAGATCGCGATGCGGTTTACCTCGATATGGAGCGGCGCGCTGACCGGCAGGTGTTGGAGGAGCCCGATCTTTACCTCGATGAACAGGCCGGGCGCTTGGTGGTGATTGACGAGGTTCAGCTCATGCCGGACCTCTTCAAGGCTCTAAGGGGCCAGATTGATCGCAGGCGGCGGCAGGGGCACCGGACGGGGCAGTTCCTGCTGTTAGGGTCTGCTTCAAACACGCTTTTGCATCAAAGCGCCGAGTCTCTGGCAGGGCGGGTCAGTTACCACGAACTAATGCCGTTCATGCCAGCGGAGGTAGGGGGGGATGCCATATCGTCCCTTTGGCTGCGCGGCGGGTTTCCCGACAGCTTCCTCGCGAAAACGGATCGGGCCAGCCTGACATGGCGGGAAGACTTCATTCGCACCTACCTGGAGCGGGATATCCCGTCCTTCGGCTTGCGGATCCCGGCTGAAACCTTGCGTCGGTTCTGGACAATGCTGGCCCATGAGCAGGGGGGGCTTTTGAACGCGGCCAAGCTTGCCGGCAACCTCGGCGTCTCTGGTCAAAGCGTGGCGCGCTACCTCGATTTGCTGGTCGACTTGATGCTGGTCCGACGTCTTCCGCCTTGGCACGCGAATGCAGGCAAGCGGCTGGTCAAATCGCCCAAGGTCTATATCCGCGATCCCGGCCTGACTCATGCGCTGCTGGGGATTGAAACCATGGAAGGCCTGCTTGGCCATCCGGTTGTCGGCGGGTCTTGGGAAGGCTTCTGCATTGAGGCCCTGATCGCCGCAGCGCCGCGGGGCACCGAAGCCAGCTTCTACCGGTCCTCCGCAGGGGCGGAGATCGACCTGATCCTGAAGCTTCCGGGCGGAGACATCTGGGCCATTGAGATCAAGCGTACGACGCAAGCAAAGGTCACGCGCGGCTTCCATATCGCGGCCGAGGAACTGGACGTGTCCGAGCGGATCCTCGTCTACGCCGAGACCCGCGAAGTGCCGGGGCAGGGCGGTGTTCGCGCCATGCCCCTTATGACCGTCTTGGAGCGGCTGACGGCCAAGAGATAGAGACAAGAGACAGCCAGAATTTGCCCTAGACGTACTTATGAATTCAGCGGTGCATCACGGCCTCTGCAGCGCTAGGGGTTGGCAGCGTGGCGCGGATGCGGAGGAATTTCGGGTTCAAAGGAAATTGACGAGAGCAGATCTCTCGTGACTATGAACTGGCTGCCATGTTCTGGGTTTGTTCCTTATAATGAAGATTATGTTAAGAAAACGCTGAAGGAAATGACCGCTCCGGCGATATTATGCACGGGCGCGCGTTGCAGCATCACTTCATTCGGTATCAATGAACCCGCCCGATTGGCGTTGCCAGAACTGCGCATAGAGACCGTTCCTTGCCCGTAGCTCCTCATGGCTGCCCTGCTCCACGATCCGGCCTTGGTCCAGCACGACGATGCGATCCATTTGGGCGATCGTGGACAAGCGGTGGGCGATGGCGAACACGGTTTTGTTCTGCATGACTTCAGTCAGGGACGCTTGGATTTTGGCCTCGACCTCGCTGTCCAAAGCGCTCGTGGCCTCGTCCAGTATCAGGATCGGGGCATCCTTGAGGATCACGCGTGCCATGGCGATGCGTTGTCGCTGCCCACCCGACAATTTGACGCCACGCTCCCCGACATGAGCCTCGTAACCGGTGCGGCCCTTGCTATCGCAAAGCTCGGTGATGAAATCGTGCGCACAGGCCAGGCGCGTTGCCTTGATCAGGTCATCCTCGGTCACATCTGACCGCCCCAACAAGATGTTGTCTTTGACCGACCGGTTCAGAAGGGCAGCTTGCTGGGCTACCATGCCAATCGCATTACGCAAGCTGTCTTGGTCAACCGTTCTGATGTCCTGTCCATCAATTGCGATGGTGCCGCTTTCGGCCTCGAAGAACCGCAACATCAGATTGACAAGTGTCGACTTCCCCGCGCCAGAACGGCCTACAATGCCAATCTTCTCGCCGCCTTTGATCGACAATGAGACGCCCGCGATGCCCCCGCTCCGCTGTCCGTAGTGATGGTGCAGATCCTTGAATTCGACAGTCGCGTCCGAGATGGTCAAAGGCGGCGCGTCGTCATCTTGTGGGATCGCAATGGGCTGGCCGATGGTCTTCAACGCCTCGCGCAAGGACCCGATGCTGCGGAACACTCACCAGACGGAATCGAGGATCCAGTCGGCCATCGTCGTGATCCGTAGCGATAGGGCGATCGCGGCGGATACGGTTCCGATGGTTGCGGCCTCAATGGACCAGAGCCAGACGCCGTAGCCGATGAACCCAACCATCACGACCGCTTCAAGTGCGATCAGCGTGGTCCATAAGGCCACACTGATCTGGC
This sequence comes from Pseudomonadota bacterium, assembly GCA_038527375.1. Classification (GTDB taxonomy): domain Bacteria; phylum Pseudomonadota; class Alphaproteobacteria; order Rhodobacterales; family Rhodobacteraceae; genus Shimia_B. Next base: position 19,938 of record JBCBFU010000033.1, read on the forward strand.
GCGTGGCGAACAGACTTTGGCGGGTATCTTCGAGGCGGCGGCGTTGTTCGGACGCGATCTGGTTTTTCGGGGCAAACAGCTTGAGCGTGTCGAAATTGGAAAACCCATCCACGACCGTCCCGATCAGCGCTGACTTTGCCGATTGGAACTCCTGTTGAGCGTTCACCATGCGCGGTATGACCGCCATGAGTACCGCGATATAAAGCGCCAGCCAGATGAGCAACGGGAGGGCCAGCCAGACTTCTGTGCCGGCCATCAGCACCACAACACCCGCCATGTAGACAAGGCCGAAGCCCACGGCATTGATCGCTTTGTAGATCACCTCGCTGACATAGTTTCCGATGTCGATCAAACGGCCCGACGTGCGGCCGGACAGGTCTTCTTGAAACCAGCCGACGGATTGGCGCATCAGGTGATCGTAGGCCCGCCACCGCACAAGGTTGGCGATGTTGCAATCCAACGAGATGTCATTGACCGCCAAACGCAAGAACTGCGCAAACGGGCGAAACAGGATGATGGCAAGGGCGGCCGCCATTACGTTCATCCCCTCTTGCGCCCAGAACGCGGCAGGTGAACTGGCCACCATCTTGTCGATGATTTCGCCCGCATATTGGATCAGCCAGACTTCCACCGCAGCGGCCAACGCCGTGACCAGGACGCTGACGATCAAGATCCTGCGAAGCGGTTTCAAATGGGATTTGAGGTAGGGCCAGACCGTCGAATGGGGTTTCAGGCCCGTCAGGTCGTAGGGGTCCGTTGCGTTCAGGAAAAACCGCGTGATGCCTTCATACATTTGGACACACCGCTAGTAGTCCCACATGGTTCCGTCCTCCAGACGGACCACCGGGTGGCTTCCTGGTCTGTATTCGTATTTTGCAGCTTCCCGTTCATCGAAATCAACGCCCAGGCCGGGGGCATCGCTGACGTGGACCATTCCGTTTTCCATGCGGTGGTCTGAGGGAAACAAGGCATCGCAGTCCGCCGTTCCCAGGACCAGATATTCCTGAATGCCGAAATTGGGGGCCCAGGCATTTAGGTGATGCTGTGCGGCCATTGAAATGGGCGAATGGCTGGGTGCGCCGTGAAAGCCCGTCCGCACGTGATGCAGGCCAGCCAGATCGACGATGCGTTTCACCGGTGTGATCCCGCCACCATAGGTGACAGCGATGCGGATGAAATCTATCAGCTCGTCTTGGATCAGACGGTTGAAGTCCCAGACGGAATTGAAGACCTCGCCAATGGCAATCGGTGTCGTCGAATGATGGCGGATCAGTTGCAGGGCGTCTTGATCTTCCGCCGGGGTCGGATCTTCGAGCCAGAACAGGCCGATGGGTTCGACCTCTTTGGCAAACGCCGCTGCCTCGCGCGGGGTTAGGCGGTGGTGCACATCGTGCAGGATTTTCAGGTCCGGTCCAAACCGGGCGCGTATCTCGGCCAAGGCGCCGGGCAAAAAGCGCATGTACTTTTCGGTGTCCCAGATTTCGACCTTGGGCCGGATGCCGGAAAAGTCCGTGATGTAGTCCCCCTGCCCGCCGGTTTGGTCTGGCACCGCGTAGCTGGCGGTTGGCATTCCGGGGATGCCGCACTGAACCCGCACGGCTTTGTAGCCCTGCTCGACGTAACGCGTGATGCTGTCCATCAGGTCGGGTAGATCGGCCCCGGTTGCATGGGCGTAGACCAACGCACCGTCGCGACTTTTGCCGCCGAACAGCTGATAGAGCGGCATGTTGGCCAGTTTGCCCTTGATGTCCCACAGTGCCATGTCGATGGCCCCGAAGGCAGCCATGGCGATGGGCCCGCGGCGGAAATAGGCCCCGCGATAGAAATACTGCCAGATGTCTTCGGAGTTTCGCGGATCCATCCCGATGAGGTTGGGGATCAGATAGTCGCGAAGATAGGCGGCCGGCAGGGTTTCGCGGTTGTTCAGTGTCGCATCGCCGAGGCCATAAATCCCCGCATCCGTCATGATCTTGAGCGTGACGTAGTTCTTGCCGGGTCCGCCGAGGAAGACTTTCGCATCAGTGATCTTCATCTGAGTTCCCCCTTCTGGCTGCGGACATGGCCATCATAGACCATGTAGACATGTTCCGGCGTTTCCCTTTCGGTTCGGAAACCGTGCCGCCTGTAGAACCGGACGGCGGGATTGTTCGACAAGACCCGCAGATGAATGGGGATGCCCGTGCTCGCCCGTCCAATGATCTGCATCAGGACGTTGCTGCCCACGCCTTTGTTGCGGGCATCGGGGGCCAGATAGAGCCGGAGAAGGCGTAGCGCGTCGGTATCTGTGCGGGTCGCGATGCAGCCCATCACATCGCCGTCCACCTCAACCATCTCGTGGATGGTCACATCCAGCGTGGCAGCAGTATCGGAGGGACGCCACGATCCCCAAAGGGCCGTGGCGTAGTCTTTCATGGCAACCTCTTCCAGCCAGAGGATCATCTGAGCATCGGCGCTGGTGGCGGCGCGCAGCGTGATGACCTCGGCCGGCCCGGTCATCGGCCCAGCCAGCCCCCGTCGACCGGGAGTGTGATGCCGGTCACGTAGCGGGCAGCAGGTGAGGCCAGATAGGTCACAGCGCCTGCGATGTCCTCGGGATCAGCCCAGCGACCCATGGGGATGCGATCAAGGATGGCCTTGTTGCGCTCAGGATCATTGCGCAGGTCGGTGGTGTTGTTGCTGACGACATAACCCGGGGCGACCGCGTTGACGGTGATGCCTTGGGCGGACCATTCGTTCGCCAGAATCTTCGTTAGCCCGGCGACCCCGCTTTTCGACGCGGTATAGGAGGGGACGCGGATGCCCCCTTGGAATGACAAGAGCGACGCGATGTTGATGATGCTGCCCCCTGCCCCAGCCGCAACGCGGGCTTTGGCAAAGGCTTGGGACAGGAAAAAGACAACCTTGAGGTTGATGTCCATCACCGCGTCCCAGTCTTCTTCTGAGAACTCCAGACTGTCCGCGCGGCGGATGATGCCTGCGTTGTTGACCAGTGTGTCGATGGGACCGAAGTCTGCCTCGGCTCTCGAGAACATCTCTTGCGCGGCAGCGACGGTGCCCAAGTCGGCGGCCAGCGCATTGGCTGTACCGCCGACCTCAGCGACCTTCGCCAAGGTGTCGTCCATCGAGGATCGGCCCACGGCGATCACATGGGCGCCCGCTGCCGCCAGATCGACAGCGATGGCTTGACCGATGCCGGTGTTGGCGCCCGTCACCAGCGCGCGGGAGCCAGACAGGGAAAAGCGGTTCATCGCAGAGCCTCCATCGGGACCATATCCATATCCGTAAAGGCCATGTTGTCTCCGGCCATGGCCCAGATGAACGAATAGGCGGCAGTGCCAGCGCCGGAATGGATGGACCATGGCGGAGACAGGACAGCCTGTTCGTTGCGCACGACAAGGTGGCGCGTTTCATCAGGTTCGCCCATCAGGTGAATGATGTTCTGATCCTCGGGCAGGTCGATGTAGATATAAATCTCGGACCGGCGTTCGTGGATATGGGCGGGCATCGTGTTCCAGATGGAGCCTGCGCCAAACTTCGTCATGCCCATGACGATCTGACAGCTTTCGATCCCCTCTGGGTGTACGAACTGGTAAATCACCCTCTCGTTACAGCTGTCGCGGCTGCCGAGGGGGACCTGGTTCGCCTGATCAATGGTCGCCAGCTGTGCCGGAATCTCACGGTGAGCGGGGGCAGAGATGATGTAGAACTTTGCATCCGCACCGGAGACGGTAACGGCCCCCGACCCCATCCCGAGATAGAGCATATCGCAACGGCCAAGGTCATAGCTCTCGCCCGCGGCCTCAACCGTGCCCGACGTGCCGAGGTTCACGAGAACCGCCTCGCGCCGGTCTAGCCAGCCATCGGTACCGGTCTGGTCCACGGCGTCGATGGTCAGAGGTCCGGATTTGGGCCATGCGCCACCGACGATCATGCGATCGTACTGGGTGTAGGTCAGGCTCACGTCATCCTCGATCCACAGATTGTCGATCAGGAATTCCTCGCGCAGTTGGGTGGTGTCGAATGTCTTGGCGTGGCGCGGGTCAATCGCGCGGCGTAGGGTCGTTTTGATCATGATGTCCTCGTCAGTGTTTGTCGTGCGGGGCCGTCAGGCCGCGACCTGTGCGTGTTTCCAATCGCCACGCCAAAGGCGGCGGTGAAAGGCGGGGAATTTGATGACCTCTTCCCAAAGAAACAGCGACAGGATCCAAAAGGCAGAGAGGTCAAAGTACAAAATGAACAGGGCGGTAGCCGGAACGCGGAACGCCCATTGCGACCAGATGAAGATGTGCATGACGTACACCGTGTCCCCAGCCGCGCGCAGTGTGTTGCCGCAGATCGCGTTGGTGGCGCGGGGGAACTGGATGATCAGCAGGATCGGCAGGAAACCCAGCAGGATCGCGCGGGTGTCAGCCTCAAGGTTTGGGTAGATCCAGTCCAGCGACAGACACATGATCAAGAAGACCAGTGCAACAATCGCTGCCGTCACAAAGGCCCCCCGCCACGCGCGGGCGAGGAACAGATCAAGCGTGGTCTCGTCGGTCCGCTTGCCCAGAAGTTGCGCCACCAGAATGCCGGTGGCCTGGGTCCATTGCATCGATACCTGCCCTGCCAACAGGTTCCACGGGGCAATCAGGGTCAGGGCGGCGAAATCGTTCAACGCCATGTTGGCGTAGATCAGCGAACAAACATGGGTTGCCATGGTGGCGCTGACAAAGGTCGCGGCGATGGGCAGCGAAAACTGGATGTGTCGGCGGATCGTCGGCACAAAGCTGCCGTTGCGCCAGCCGATGACCCGCGCCAACCGACCATCCGTGCGCCAAAGCAATGCGACCCAAAACGCCGTTTGCAGGGTGATCGCGATGGCACTGCCCAAGGCCGCACCGGCCACGCCCATGGCTGGCAAGCCCCAATATCCATGGATCAGCGCCAGTGAGGCCAGGATGTTGACCGGCACCGAGATCAGGTAACCGTAGAGCGGCAGCTTGCTGCGGCTGCATCCGTTAAAGAAACTTGCAATGCATTGGCCGATCGACTCCGCCAGAATGACGATTGTGAAGATCCAAAGATAAGCCTGTGCCTGCCCTGCAATCTGCGGTGTTGGTGCCAGCGCCTGGATCAATAACGGTCCACCGGTCACGATGGCCAAAACACCGAAAATCCCGATCAGGAGGCTTACCGTCAGGCCGGAGGCGAGGACCGATTTTATGAAGACGGCATCGCCCGTGCCATGCGCCTGTGCCGCGCGGATTTGCATGGCGTGGGAAAACGCGAAGATCACGCCAAGCACGATCCCCCCCAAAGCCGCAGCCAGCCCCATGGCCGCCAAAGCGCCTTCGCCCAAGGCTGAAACAAGAAAGCCGTCCACGACCACTGTGCCATGCAGAAAGATGGCCTTCAGCGTCATTGGCCAAGCGAGCGCAAGGACCGCTGCGGCACCTGGGCTTGGGGAAGGCGAGGTCATGGCGGAAACCAATGCGGGGACAGCGCTGCCAGAAACGGACTATTCGGCGGCCTGTTCAAAATAGTTCGCATTGGTCGCGGTGATCCGTCTGATCGTCTCATCAAGGCGTGACAGGTGTTTCAGGCCCGCCGAGACAGCCGCGTCGGCATCGTGGTCGATGATGGCCTTGGCGATCGCACGGTGATCATTGACCAGTTCTGGCATCCGCTGCTCTTTTTCGCGACCCAATATGCAAAGCCGATCCACCTTTGCCTTCTCTTCGAGGATCACATCGTAGGCATAATCGACGCCTGCTACCCTGCAAAGGATGCCGTGAAACTCGTAATCGAGCTGACCAAATCTCGCCAGATCACAGTCAGCGACCGCCGCTTCTTGTTCTTCGAGGGCTGCATTCAGTTCGGCTGCACCGTCTGCATCGCACAAAGCAGCGGCACGGCGCAGGACCTCGGTTTCGATCGCGGAACGAATAAAGCGGGCCTTTTCGATTTGGCGCATGGAGAACCGCCGCACTTCCGTGCTGCGTTGCGGGCGGATGAGCAACAGGTCGAGGTTGGCTAGACGACTAAAGGCATCCCTGACCGGCTGCCTGGACACTCCGAATTGTGCCGCGATCTCGGCCTCGGAAATTCGATCCCCTGGTTTCAGCTCCAGTTTCGAAATCTGTTCATGAAGCGCGTCAAAAACATCATCCACACTGGTGCGTCGCTCAGCTCTCACAGGTGTCGTGACCATTTCACTCTCCTATTTCAGCCTCACCCTAACGTAAGATCAACTAGTATACTAGACTGGCAATGTCATTTTCAGACTAGTATACCAGTGTAAGTTGATTCGTTTTCGAGACGAAGCATCGATGCGACAGCCGTGGGGAGGGAACAATGGCCGGCGTTGATCTAAGTGGGATCGTGAAAGCCTATGGGGCTCTGCAAGTCGTTCATGGCATTGACCTGACCGTTGCAGAGAAAGAGTTTGTCGTACTTGTCGGCCCGTCCGGCTGCGGCAAATCCACGACGCTGCGCATGATCGCTGGCTTGGAGGAAATCACCGACGGTGATCTGGAAATTGACGGGCGGCGGATGAACCGCGTGGCCCCGAAGGATCGCGATGTTGCGATGGTGTTCCAGAACTACGCGCTTTATCCGCACCTAAACGTTGCCGATAACATGGCTTTTGGCCTGCGCATCCGCAAAATGCCGAAGGCCGAGATCAAGACCACCATTGATGACGTTGCCGAGATCCTCGGCCTGACCCCATATCTTGAACGCCGCCCGGCAGATTTGTCCGGCGGTCAGCGTCAGCGCGTTGCCATGGGGCGCGCCATCGTGCGTCACCCCAAGGTGTTCCTGTTTGACGAACCGCTCTCTAACCTCGACGCCAAACTGCGGACGCAGATGCGGGCAGAAATCAAACGTCTCCATAACCGCCTTGGTGTGACGTCCATCTACGTGACCCATGATCAGGTTGAGGCCATGACCCTTGCCGACCGGATCGTCGTGATGAACGACGGGCGCATTGAACAAGTCGGCACCCCGATGGAGCTGTTCAACAACCCGGCAAACACCTTCGTCGCTGGCTTCCTTGGCTCTCCGCCAATGAACCAGATGAAAGGCGTCCTGACTGACGGCGGCGCACAGATCGGCGGAACCGAGCTTAAGTTGCAAGGCGCAGTCAACGGTCACGCCGGGCGCGATGTGATTGTCGGTGTGCGCCCCGAGCATGTGACGCTGACGGCAGGTGCAGACACGACGCCCCTGCCGATCAACCTCGATCTTGTCGAGCCGCTGGGATCTGAGGCGCTCCTTCATGCCCGGTTTGGCGACGACAACCTGGTGTTCAAGGCCGAGACGCAAGGCGACATTGCTCACCTTTCAGGTGTTGGCGCGGTGCACGTTCCGGCCCACCTGATCAAGCTCTTCGATGCTGAAACCGGCCGCGCGCTGAATATCGGGGGCTAAGCCATGTCGGATCGCAATTCAGATGTGGGCGGCATTCCCATCGAGGAAGTCGTGGTCGAGGCCGGTGAGGCCCTTCGCCAACGCCGCCAGACCCGCACGCCAGATAGCACCTGGGTCAAAACCTTGGATCACTTCAAACGCGAATGGCAGATCTACGCGATGCTTCTGCCGACGATCATCTGGTTCATCGTCTTTCTCTATAAGCCGATGTACGGCCTGCAGATCGCGTTCAAGGACTACTCGATCTTCCGCGGTGTTGCGGCCAGCCCCTGGGTGGGGTGGGAACATTTCGAGACGCTGTTTGGCAACGAGCAGTTTATCCGCGCCATCCGCAACACCATCACCATCAGCTTTTACAATCTGCTGTTTGGCTTCCCGGCCCCGATCATTCTGGCGCTGATGTTCAACGAGGTGCTTAACGCCACCTACAAGAAGACAGCACAGACCATCGTCTACCTTCCGCACTTCATCTCGTCCGTGATCATCGCGGGTATCGTCATCACGGCGTTCTCGCCCACGGTCGGTGTCATCAACACCGTGATGAGCTGGTTTGGACTGGATTCCATCTACTTCCTGACCCAGCCGGAATGGTTCCGTCCGATCTTTGTGGGCACCGGGATCTGGCAGGAGGCGGGCTTTGGCTCCATCGTGTTCCTTGCGGCCATCGCGGGTGTGAACCCGTCGCTCTATGAAAGCGCCGTGGTCGACGGGGCGAACCGTTGGCAGATGATGTGGAAGATCACCATTCCGTCCATCCTGCCCACCATCTTGATCATGCTGATCATTCGCATCGGCAACGTGATGGAAGTCAGCTTCGAGCTTGTGATCCTGCTTTATCAGCCTGCCACCTACGAGACGGCAGATGTGGTGAACACCTGGGTCTACCGGCAGGGTCTGCAATCGGGTCAATACGATCTGGCCGCTGCTGCGGGTCTGTTCAACGCTGTGGTCGCCTTTGTTCTGGTGATGACCGCCAACACCTTGTCGCGCCGCTTCTCGCGCACGTCACTTTGGTAAGGGGAAAGAGACATGCAAAAATGGAGCCTCTATTCCAACGGCGACAAGTTCTTTGCCATCGTGGTGTCGATCCTCATCGGGATGTTCACGGCGGCGACACTCTATCCGTTCATCTACATTGCGGCGGTGTCGTTCAGCTCTGGCTTTGCCGCGCAAGCCGGCAAGGTGGTGTTGACGCCGATTGATGCCACCCTCGAAGCCTATGGGTTCATCATCACCGATCCGAAATTCTGGATCAGCTACCGCAACACCTTCATCTACACGATCGGCGGCACGATCATGTCGCTGCTGTTCATCATCCCGGGGGCCTATGCGTTGTCGCGGCCGCAGCTGAAGGGGCGTCGGTTCTTCAATCTCTTCATCGCGTTCACGATGTGGTTTAATGCCGGCCTGATCCCCTTCTTCTTGAACATGCGCGATCTGGGGCTGCTCGACAGCATGTTTGGGATCATCCTCGGCTTTGCCGTCAACGCGTTCAACATCATCCTGCTGCGGAATTTCTTTGAAGCCATCCCGCAAAGCTTCGAGGAAGCCGCGCGCATGGACGGCGCTAACGATTTCCAAGTGTTGTTGAAGGTGTTCATCCCGCTCAGCAAACCCGCCATCGCGACGATCACCTTGTTCTGCATCGTGTCGCGCTGGAACGGCTTTTTCTGGGCCATGGTCCTGTTGCAGTCCGAGGACAAGATCCCGCTGCAGGTCTTCTTGCGCCACACCATCGCGACACTGTCCGACGACGATGAATTCGCCATCGTCCAGACCGCCGCGGGTTTCAGCGCCGAAACCGTCACAGCAGCCATCATCGTGTGTTCGATCATCCCGGTGCTGATCGTCTACCCGTTCATCCAGAAATACTTTGAAAAAGGCATCCTTCTTGGGGGTGTCAAAGAATAGGAAAACGCAAATGGGAGGAAATCAAATGCGTACACTTACAGTAGCGGCAACCCTGCTTGCAGGGAGCGCCATAACAACACCGGCGTTTGCCGATGGTCATCTGAGGATCTCGGACGAGCCAATCGAACTGACCATTCAGATGAACCACGCACGCTATCCGATCTATGAGGAAAGCTGGCCGGTGGAACAGGCCGCCCGTGAGCTGACCGGCATCCACCTGATCAACGACACGGTCGGCGCCAACATGCGCACGGATGAAAACACCGGCCGCACCGAGGCGCTGAACCTGATGCTTGCCTCTGGCAACATCCCGGACATCGTGGGCTCCAGCCGGATCCGCGATTTCGTGAACCAGTACGGCCCCGAAGGCGCGTTCATTCCGCTCAACGACCTGATCGAAGAGCACGCACCCAACATCGCAGCCTACTATGCGGAACGTCCCGACATCGAAGCTGCTGTGAAGGCGTCCGACGGTCAGATGTACTACATCCCGTACCTGCCCGACGGCAAATACGGCCGCGCCTACTGGATCCGCACCGACTGGCTCAACGCCCTTGGTCTGGATATGCCGGAAACGGTTGATGAGTACGAAAACGTTCTTCGTGCGTTCAAAACCCAAGACCCCAACGGCAACGGTCTGGCTGACGAAGTTCCGTTCTTTGCCCGCCAGTGGCCGGAACTGATCCGTCTTGTGACCCTGTGGGACGGCCGTGCGCACGGCTCCGACACCTACCACGACTTCCTCATCGAAGACGGGACGGTTGGCCACGGCTACATCGGTGAAGGCTACCGTGACGGCATCGCGAACCTCGCACGCTGGTACGAAGAAGGCCTGATCGACGCAGAAATCTTCACCCGTGGCTCGTCCGCACGTGACTTCCTGCTGTCGGAAAACCTTGGTGGCTCCACCCATGACTGGTTCGCCTCCACCTCTGGCTACAACCGTCTGTCGTCCGAGATCGACGGGTTCGCCTTTGAGGCCTTCCTGCCGCCGGCATCCCCCTCGGGCCGCCGCATCGAAGAGCACCGCCGGATCCTCGTGAAGCCGGACGGTTGGGCGATCGGCCACACCAACGAGCACCTCGTTGAGACCATCAAGTACTTCGACTTCTGGTTCACCGAAGAAGGTCGCCGTTTGGCCAACTTTGGCGTCGAAGGCCAGCAGTACGAAATGGTCGACGGCAAGCCGATCTTCACCGAAGAGTTCCTGAACGCAGGTCCGGTCAACCGGTCCCTGTATCAGGTCGGCTCACAGCTGCAGGGTCGTGGTTACTTCCAGGATTACAACTACGAAATCCAGTGGAGCAACGAATTCGCCCTCGAAGGTATCGCGCTCTACGACACGATGCCTGAACTGCTGATCCCCGACTTCCTGGGCGTTGCCTTCACGGAAGACGAACAGAAGGTCTATGACCGCACCTGGGGTTCCATCCGTGACTACATGCTTGAGCGCCAGCAAAGCTGGATCCTGGGCAATGGTGACGTCATGGCCGACTGGGACGAGTATATCGAAACGGTCAATGGGATGGGCATGCAGGAACTGCTGGCAGTGATGCAGTCCGCCTATGATCGCCAGTACGGCGGCTAAACGATCCTCCCAAGTTGGGGGCGGCCTCTGCGTCGCCCCCAGCCTTCTGACCCCTGATTTCGCGGATTTCGAACCGATGCCTAAAGACACGATGCCCCCGCTTGATGAGCCCAATGCAGGCCGCTTGACCATCCAGTATGGTCCGACCGAGGACACGGACATCGTCGAAAACCCGCCCCGCTTTTCCTGGCTTCCGGTGATTGATGAAGGCGCCCAGTATGTGCTGCGCCTCTCGACCGATCCGGATTTCCCCAAGGCCAAGACCCTGACGTTTTCTGGTTTGCCTTACAATTTCTTCACGCCTGACACCGTTTTGGAGCCGGGCGACCATCACTGGTCCTACGCGACCTGCGACGCCGAGACGGGCGCTCCGACCAGCGCATGGAGCGCGACCCGCAACTTCACTATGCCCGAGGGCCTGCCAGAGGTGCCGCTTGCTGCGCGCGACACCCGCCTGTCCGACGTGGCCAAAGACCACCCGCGCCTGTGGCTGACCAACGATCGCTTGGCCGACTTCAAAAAAGCCGTCGCCAAAGACCCCGACCACGCAAGCTGGTCGACCTTCTACGAAAAATCGGTCCTGCCATGGATGGACCGTGAGGTGATGAAAGAACCGGCGGGCTACCCGGGTCACAAGCGCGTGGCTCCGGTCTGGCGGCAGACGTATATCGACCTGCAGGAAATGTGGTACGCGATCCGGCACCTCGCCATTGGCGGGAAGGTCACCGACAACGCCGACATGACCGCCCGCGCCAAAGAGTGGCTGTTGGAGGCCGCCAGCTGGGACCCGATGGGGGTCACCTCCCGCGCGTATACGGATGAATGGGCCTACCGCGTCTGTAACGCACTCGCCTGGGGTTATGACTGGCTTTATGATGAGTTGTCGGCAGAGGAACGCGCGACAGTGCGTACCGCCCTGCTCGACCGGACGCGCGATATCGCGGAACACGCGATTGATAACGCCAAAATCCACCTCTTTCCCTATGACAGCCACGCGGTGCGGTCTGTGTCGCTGTGCATCGTGCCCTGCTGCATCGCTCTGCTCGGCGATGATGAGGATGATGAGGCCCGCGACTGGCTGAATTACTCCATCGAGTTCCTGATGACGGTCTATTCGCCCTGGGGCGACGCCGATGGCGGCTGGGCCGAGGGCACCAATTACTGGATGATGGGCATCGCCTATCTGATCGACGCGGCGAACCGGCTAAAATCCTATACCGGCATTGACCTTTATCAGCGGCCTTTCCTGCAGAACACCGGTGACTTCCCGCTGTTCTGCAAAGCGCCGAACACCCGCCGCGCGACCTTTGGCGATGACAGCACGCAAGGCGATTTGGTGGGGATCAAGACCGGCCTGAACATGCGTCAATTTGCGGGCGCCACGGGGCGCGGCGCCTATCAATGGTACTGTGAAGAAAACCTGCGGCTGAACCCAGGCACGGAGGGCGCGTTTTACAATTGGGGTTGGTGGGACACGAACTTTGACGAGCTGGTCTTCCAGACTGATTTCCCCGTGGTCGAGGCCACCCCCCCAGAAGATGGCCTGCGTCATTTCAAGGGCATCGGCTGGGTCGGCGTACAGCACGCGATGGACGATCCGGACAACCACATCCAGTTCGTCTTCAAATCCTCCCGGTTCGGATCAGTCAGCCACAGCCATGGCGATCAAAACGCGTTCTGCATGGCCGCCTTTGGCGAGGATCAGGCGATCCAGTCGGGGTATTACGTGGCCTTCAAC
>JBCBFU010000034.1:0-32273 GCA_038527375.1 Pseudomonadota bacterium
CGATCTGCGCGAGATGATTTAGGCTCGGCTTTGGGTGCAAAGCTTCGAATCGAGATTTTATGTCCCGCGCTCCCGCAGCGGTCTTTGAAGTGCTCATTGCCTGCTCCGATGCCATTGTGGCTGGTTTGCTCTCTTATCGCACGGTGAATCCAGCTTGGACAATAGCTCTATTTGGATGGTTGGCCCGAATACCGTACAATATGTGCTATTGGTTGGGGATTGTTGCGGTTATCATACAATTTCATGCGATGCGAAATGTACATTTCGTCCAAAATGGACGATATTGGGTGGCGAGTTCTAGCTGGGGGAGCCGTTATGCCAGACGCGTCACAAGCCTACATCTTCGTTTTCGCAATCGCCGGATACGTTGCTCTAACCGTACCGATGATTAGGGCCATCTGGCGATGGATCATTAATGGCACTGCGATGGAGCCACACATCATTGAGCAGATGGTTATATGGATGTCAGCCGTAATAGTTGCGTCAGGTTATCAAGTTTACGTGTCGCTCGCTGCTGGCCAAATCCAGTGACACTCGAAAGTCTAACCCTGCAGCCGCCTAACTCCCAAATCCCCCTCAGCCCCGGCCTCGATGGCTTTGGCCGCAGCGTGGCTTGCGGCCAGCGTCGTGAAGTAGGGGATGCGGTCCATCAGGGCCACGTTGCGCATGGAGCGGCTGTCCTCGACGGCTTGGGCGCCTTCGGTGGTGTTCATCACCAGCGCGATCTCGCCGTCTTTCATGGCGTCCACGATGTTGGGGCGGCCCTCGTAGACTTTGTTCACGATCTCGGACGGGATGTCGGACTGGGCGAGGAACGCCGCCGTGCCGCGGGTGGAGATGAGGGTGAAGCCCATCGCGACCAGCGTGCGCGCGGTGTCTGTGAGGGTGTCCGTCTTGTCGGTCTCTTTGATCGACAGGAAGACCTTGCCCGATTTGGGGAAGGTGACGCCCGCGCCCATCTGGGCCTTGAGGAAGGCGCGGTGGAAGTTGGGGTCGGAACCCATGACTTCGCCGGTTGAGCGCATTTCGGGGCCGAGCAGGGTGTCGACGCCGGGGAAGCGGGCGAAGGGGAGGACGGCCTCCTTCACGGCGTAGGTGTCGATGTTGGGGTCGACGAGTGTGAAGTTTGAAAGCGGCTCACCCGCCATGACACGGGCGGCGATGGCGGCGATGGGGCTGTCGACGGCCTTGGCCACGAAAGGCACGGTGCGGGAGGCGCGGGGGTTTACCTCGATCAGGTAAATCACGCCGTCTTTCACCGCGTATTGCACGTTCATGAGGCCGCGCACGTTGAGCGCGAGGGCCAGCGCGCGGGTCTGTGTGTGGAGTTCCGCGACGATGTTGTCCGAGAGCGAGTAGGGCGGGAGCGAGCAGGCGCTGTCGCCCGAATGCACGCCGGCCTCTTCGATGTGCTGCATGATGCCTGCGACGTGCACGTCCGTGCCGTCCGAGAGCGCGTCGACGTCGATTTCCACGGCACCCGCGAGGTAGCTGTCGAGGAGGACGGGGCTGTCGCCCGATACGACCACAGCCTCGGAGATGTAGCGTTCAAGCTGCGCCTGATCGCGGACGATTTCCATCGCGCGGCCGCCCAGGACGTAGGAGGGGCGGATGACGAGGGGGAAGCCGATGTCGGCGGCGATCTCCAGCGCCTCGGCGTCGGAATGGGCGATGCCGTTTTTGGGCTGCTTGAGGTTCAGGTCGTTGACGAGGGCCTGGAAGCGTTCGCGGTCCTCTGCCAGGTCGATGGCGTCGGGCGAGGTGCCGAGGATCGGGATGCCCGCGGCCTCGAGCGCGTTGGCGAGTTTGAGCGGGGTCTGGCCGCCGAACTGGACGATGACGCCGTGCAGCGTGCCGTTTTCCTGTTCAACGCGCAGGATTTCCATGACGTGCTCAAACGTCAGCGGCTCGAAATAAAGCCGGTCGGAGGTGTCGTAGTCGGTCGAGACGGTTTCGGGGTTACAGTTGACCATGATGGTCTCGTACCCCTGATCGGTCAGCGCAAAGCACGCGTGGCAGCAGCAATAGTCGAACTCGATCCCCTGACCGATACGGTTGGGACCGCCGCCGAGGATGACGACCTTCTTGGCCTCCGACGGGCGGCTTTCGCATTCCACGTCGCCCATGACCGGGGTCTCGTAGGTCGAGTACATGTAGGGTGTTTGCGCTTCGAATTCGGCGGCGCAGGTGTCGATGCGTTTGAAGACAGCCGTGACGCCCGCGTCGATCCGGGTTTGACGGATGTCGGTTTCGCTGCGGTTTGTGAGCGCGGCGAGGCGTGCATCGGTGAAGCCCATCATCTTGAGGTGGCGCAGGGCCGCGCCGGTGGGCAGGCCGTTTGCGATGACCCCGGCCTCGGCCTCTACAATCTCGCGGATGCGGGCGAGGAACCACGGATCAAAGGATGTGATCGCCTGAATCTCGTCATCGGAGAAGCCAAAGCGCATGGCCTGCGCGATGAGGCGGAGGCGGTCAGGCGTTTGCAGGGCCAGATCACGGGTGATGACCTTGTCGATGGTTTGCTGCGCGTCGGCATTAGCACCCTTGAGGACGTCGCCGTCGCGGACCAGTTGGTCCTGCGGGATCTCTGACGGGATGAGGTCGTCGAAGCCGGTGAGGCCGCTTTCCATGGAGGCCAGCGCCTTTTGCACGCTCTCGTGGAAGGTGCGGCCGATGGACATGGCCTCTCCCACCGACTTCATGGCGGTGGAGAGGAGGGGTTCGGCGCCCGGGAATTTTTCGAACGCGAATTTGGGGATCTTGGTGACGACGTAGTCGATGGTCGGCTCAAAAGAAGCGGGCGTGACCTTGGTGATGTCGTTGTCCAATTCGTCCAGCGTGTAGCCCACAGCGAGCTTGGCCGCGATCTTGGCGATGGGGAAACCCGTGGCCTTGGACGCCAGAGCGGACGACCGCGACACGCGCGGGTTCATTTCGATCACGACCATGCGCCCGTCGGCGGGGTTCACGGCCCATTGCACGTTGGAGCCACCCGTTTCGACGCCGATCTCGCGCAGGACGGCGATCGAGCCGTTGCGCATGATCTGGTATTCCTTGTCGGTGAGCGTTAGCGCGGGGGCGACGGTGATCGAGTCGCCCGTGTGTACGCCCATCGGATCCACGTTTTCGATGGCGCAGACGATGATGGCGTTGTCGGCGCGGTCGCGGACGACCTCCATCTCGTATTCCTTCCAGCCCAGCAGGCTTTCATCGACGAGGATCTGGTTGACGGGGGACGCATCCATGCCGGTTCGGCAGTAGTATTCGTAGTCTTCGCGGTTATAGGCCACGCCGCCGCCGGTGCCGCCGAGCGTGAAGGCGGGGCGAATGATGGCGGGCAGGCCGATTTCCTCGAGCGCGTCGAGGGCCATTTGAACGCCTGCGCCGAGGTCGGCAGAGCCGTCGTCGCGGGTGGGCGCGGTCACGATGGTCGCTTTGGGGTTTTCCAGCCCGATGCGGTCCATCGCGTCGCGGAAGAGCGCGCGGTCTTCGGCCATTTCGATGGCGGGGCGTTTGGCGCCGATCATCTCGACCCCAAATTTGTCGAGGACGCCCATTTCTTCGAGCGCGAGGGAGGTGTTCAGCCCTGTCTGGCCGCCCATCGTGGGCAGGAGCGCATCGGGGCGCTCTTTCTCGATGATCTTGGCGACGACTTCGGGGGTGATGGGTTCGATATAGGTGGCATCGGCCAGACCGGGGTCGGTCATGATCGTGGCGGGGTTCGAGTTCACGAGGATGACCCGGTAGCCTTCTTCGCGCAGCGCCTTGCAGGCCTGCGCACCGGAGTAGTCGAATTCGCAGGCTTGCCCGATGACGATGGGCCCCGCGCCGATGATCATGATCGACTGGATATCGTCGCGTTTTGGCATGCCGGTGTCCCCTGATTTTCGCGCGTCACAGCCGGGCGAGCAGACCCGGTGAGACGCAAATTGTCGGCGTTATAGGCACGCGCGCCGGGGGTGCAAGCCAAACCACGCCGCGTCGGGCGTCCTGCTGCGCAATTCGGGGAACTTTTTACCCGCCCGGCGCGTTCATCCCACGGTTCGCAGACCGTAAGTAGAGTGAGAGAAGAGCATGACTGTATCTGCCGTATTGTTTGGAGCCATTGGGACACTTGCCGAGACATCCGATCTGCAGCGTAAGGCGTTCAACGCGGCCTTTGCCGAGGCTGAATTGCCGTGGGTTTGGAATCGCGACACGTACCGGATGCTTTTGACCAAACCCGGTGGGCGGGCACGCATCGCGCGGCAGGCGCAGGCGCTTGGCGTCGAAGATCAGGTGGATATCGACGCGCTCTATCAATCGAAATTGAAGCACTTTGGTGAACGCCTGCATGCGGGCATCTATCCGCGGTCCGGGGTGCAGCAGGTGATGCGCGTGGCCCGTGTGCGCGGCATCAAGATCGGATTTGCCACGACCACGGGCAAAGGTCAGGTGGACGATATCCTGAACGGTCTGTCGGCCCATATCGAGCGCGATCAGTTTGACTGGATCGGCCACGGTGGTCTTGTCTCCAAAGGCAAACCATCGCCTGAGATTTACGAGGTCGCGCTGAAGGCGCTGGGCGTGTCGCCTGCGGAGGCCATCGCCATTGAGGACACACCCGAAAGCGCGGAAGCCGCCTTGGCGGCAGGTCTTCGTACCATCGGTTTCCCGGGCGCCGCAGCAGAGCGGCGGTCGTTCCCGGAGGGCGTGACGATCATGCGCGAGCTGTCGGCGACGCTGTTGGACGATAGCCAGCGCATCGCCGCCGAGTAACATCCGCCGCTTGATCCTGGCTGCACCCTTGTGGAGCAGAGCGCCCGAAAATTGGGCAGCCCAGCCAACCAACCTGCGGCAGCACCGCGCGAGATGCGACAAATGACCGATGCGGCGTTGCCTGTGGCGGGTGCCGCGCCACGTTGGGGCGTAAGAGCACGACACGCTGTGCCCGGAAACGGAGATCCACATGTCCTATCGCGCGTTATTTCTAGGTTCTATCGGCGTTCTGACCGAAACATCCGACATGCAAAGGCGGGCGTTTAATCTGGCGTTTCGCGATGCGGGTCTGGATTGGACGTGGGAAGGCGCGGGCTACTACGCCTTGCTGCGCAAGCCCGGCGGGTTGGGGCGCATCATGGATTATGCAGCCGCCCGCGGGGCCCGTGTGAACGCGGCTGAAATCCATGCGCGCAAGTTGCATCATTTCCGCGAATTGGCCTTGGCCGAGGGGCTTGCCTTGCGCCCGGGTGTGGCCGACACCATTGCCGCGGCCCGGGCCGAAGGCATGGCCGTGGGGTTTGTGTCCACCACCGTGCCCGAGACGATCGAGTTGATTTTCGACGGGTTGCGCGGGGCGCTAACGCGCGAGGATTTTGACGTGGTCATCGACCGCGCGAAGGTGGTCGTGGGTAAGCCCGGACCGGAATGTTACCTGGCCGCGTTGGCGGCACTGGGGCTGACCCCCGATCAGGCACTGGCGTTCGAAGATACGCCCGAGGCGCAATCATCGGCTCTGGGTGCCGGGGTGCGGTGCATCGCGGTGCCGGGATTTAGCAGTCAGACCCGCGTATTTGACCCGCAGGAGCGGGTGTTGACGCAGATGCGGCCCGATCTGGTGGTGCCGCAACGCCTGTCTGCTTGACTTTCGGCCCCGGCCACGGTCAATCGGCGCGACCCAATTCCGGAGACCGCCATGCACGCCTATCGCAGCCATACCTGCGCCGATCTGACCGCCGCCAATGTCGGCGATACCGTCCGCCTGTCGGGCTGGGTGCATCGGCGGCGTGACCATGGCGGGCTGATCTTTATCGACCTGCGCGACCACTATGGCGTGACGCAGGTGTTGTGCGATCCCGACAGCCCCGTTTTTGCCGAGGTCGAAAAGCTGCGGTCGGAATGGTGTATCCGCATCGACGGCACCGTGAAGGCGCGCGATCCCGAACTGGTCAATGACAAGCTGTCCACCGGCGAGATCGAGGTGTTCATCCGCGATATGGAGGTGCTGGGCGGCATCGACGGCGAGCTGCCGCTGCAGGTCTTTGGCGATCAGGAATACCCCGAGGAAACGCGCCTGTCCTACCGCTACCTCGATCTGCGCCGCGAGAAGATGCAGTCGAACATGGTGCTGCGGTCGGACGTGGTGGCCAGCATCCGCAAACGCATGTGGGACAAGGGGTTCCGCGAGTATCAGACGCCGATCATCACGGCATCCTCGCCCGAGGGTGCGCGCGACTTTCTCGTGCCGTCGCGTCTGCATCCGGGCAAGTTCTATGCGCTGCCGCAGGCGCCCCAGCAGTTCAAGCAGCTGATCATGGTCAGCGGGTTCGACAAGTATTTCCAGATCGCGCCCTGTTTCCGCGACGAGGACCCGCGCGCCGACCGGTCGCCCACGGATTTCTACCAGTTGGACATGGAGATGTCCTTTGTCGAACAGCAGGACGTGTTCGACACGATCAGCCCCGTGATCGCGGGCGTGTTCGAGGAATTCGGCGGCGGCAAATCCGTGGATGCGCCCGGTGACTGGGCGCAGATCAGCTACCGCGATGCGGCGCTGTGGTACGGCACCGACAAGCCCGACCTGCGCAACCCGATCAAGATGCAGGTGGTCAGCGAGCATTTTGCAGGTTCCGGCTTTGCGATATTTGCCAAGCTCTTGGAGCAAGAGGGCACGCAGGTCCGCGCGATCCCCGCGCCAAAGGGCGGCAGCCGCAAGTTCTGTGACCGGATGGACAAGTTCGCCCGGTCTGAGGGGCTGCCGGGCATGGGTTACATCTTCTGGCGTGACCAAGGCGAGGGGATGGAGGCCGCGGGGCCGTTGGCCAAGAACATCGGCCCCGAGCGCACCGAGGCGATCCGCCAGCAGTTGGGGCTCGAGGTTGGCGATGCGGCCTTCTTCCTGGGTGGTAAGCCTGCCGCGTTTGAGAAAGTCGCAGGCAAGGCGCGGGTCATCATCGGGGATGAGCTGGGCCTGACGGACCTGAACCGCTTTGCCTTTGCCTGGATCGTGGATTTCCCGATCTACGAGGCGGATGAGGAAACCGGCAAGATCGACTTTGAACACAACCCGTTCTCCATGCCCCAAGGCGGGATGGCGGCGCTGGAAGGCGATCCGCTCAAGGTGCTGGGCTATCAGTACGATCTGGCCTGCAACGGGTACGAGCTGGTGTCGGGCGCGATCCGGAACCACAAGCCCGAGATCATGTTCAAGGCCTTCGAGATCGCGGGCTACGGCAAGGACGAGGTCGAGAAGCGCTTTGGCGGGATGGTCAATGCGTTCCAATACGGCGCGCCGCCCCACGGGGGCTGTGCCGCAGGGATCGACCGGATCGTGATGCTGCTGGCCGAGCAGGAGAACATCCGCGAGGTCATCATGTTCCCGATGAACCAACGCGCCGAAGACCTGATGATGGGTGCGCCGTCCGAGCCGATGAACGAACAGCTGCGCGAGTTGTCGCTGCGCGTCATCGAGGCGGATTAAAGGGGGCCAACCGGCGAAACGCCGCGCACGGGTCCAGCACGCTCGCTTTATCCGACCCCAGTGCTTATCTGTTGGCAAAGGCCAACAGGTGAGGCGCGATGGCGTTTTCAGCGGAACTTGCAGCGATCCGGTTCGGAGCGGGGTTGTCCCCCCGGTTCGCGCCGCCCCAATCCATCGATACGATGCTGGCGGTTTTGCGCGGGCCGGATTTGGCTGCGCGCAAATACGCAGGCGCGACCTTCGAAGAGTTTGCCGCGCTCGAGCGCGAGTATCGCCAGTTGCGCGGCAAGGCGAGCAAGGCCGATAGCGAGGCCGGGCGGCGGCGTTTTCTGGACCAGTCGCGGGATGTGCGGCAGGCGGGGCAGGAACTGGCCGCCGAAGGGCTGCGGGTGCGGGTGCTGCGGCATGTGGCGTCTGAACACACTCTGCGTGAACGGCTCGAGACGTTCTGGAGCGATCATTTCACGACCCGGCTGACGGGCGGTGTCCGGCAATATTCGCTCTTTCCCTACATGGAGCACACGGTGCGGTCGCGCGTGACGGGGCGGTTTGCGGACCTGTTGAAGGCTGCGGTGCTGCACCCGCGCATGATCGCGTTTCTCAATCAGGATTCGAACATCGGGCCCAATTCGCCGCTCGGACGCAACTCGCAAAAGAAGCGGGGGTTGAACGAGAACCTCGCGCGCGAGGTGATCGAGCTCCATACATTGGGGGTGAACGCGGACTATTCGCAAACCGATGTGCGCAATCTGGCCAATGTCTTTACCGGTCTGTCGATCACGCGGGCCTATGCGTTTGAATGGGACCCGCGCAAGGCCGAGCCCGGCAGTTTCGAGGTTCTGGGCCGCACCTATGGCGGGCGGGATCGCGGGCTGGGGGATGTGGAGGCGGTGCTGGACGATCTGGCCGCCCATCCCGCCACAGCGCGCCACATCGCGGCCAAGCTGGCGGTGCATTTCGTGGCCGACCGCCCCGATCCGGCGTTGGTGGATCACATGGCCGCGGCCTTTGCGGCGTCAGGCGGGGATTTGATGGCGGTCTATGCCGCGATGCTGGAGCATCCGGCGGCATGGGACCCCGCGCCGGGCAGTGTGAAATGGCCGTTCGATTATGTGGCCAGCGCCCTGCGCGCGCTGGACGGGGCCGAGGCGACGTTGGCCGATCTCCCGTGGAAAGCGCTGAACGCGATCACCGCCCAATCGACGGCGCGGATGGGTCAGCAGATGGGCCGCGTCATGGGCCCGGACGGGTGGGAGGAGGCCGACAGCCACTGGATCACGCCCGATACCTTGGCCAATCGCATCACCTGGGCGATGGCCGCGCCGCGGCGGGTTGCCAAGCCCATGCCCGATCCCCGCGATTTCGTGCGCACCGCGCTGGGCAGCCGCGCTCCCGAATCCGTTATTTTTGCCGCCGGGGCCGCACAGACGCGGACCGAAGGTGTGGGGCTGGTGCTCGCCTCGCCCGCGTTTCAGAGGAGATAGGCCATGGCTGTTTCATCTTCGGCTGCGCTGACACGGCGCATGATGCTGGCGGGCCTCGGGTGTTCACTGGCGGCAAGCCCGCTGGTCACGCCCATGACCTTTGCCGCGACGCCCGGCGATAACCGGCTGGTGGTGTTGATCCTGCGCGGAGCCATGGACGGGCTGGACGTGCTGCGGCCCGTGGGCGATCCCGATTTCGCGGATTTGCGGCGCGTGACGCTGGGCAAGGAGAGGGCGATCCCCCTTGATGGGTTTTTCGAGATGCATCCGGCGTTGGGTGATCTCAAGCCTATGTGGGATGCAGGCGAGCTGGGCTTTGCCCATGCGGTCGCCACGCCCTATCGCGACAAGCGGTCCCATTTCGATGGGCAGGATATCCTTGAGGCCGGGATCGTGTCGAATGACGGGGTGCCGACCGGGCAGGACGGCTGGCTGAACCGGTTGGTCGCCAGTTTGCCGGGCGCGCGGGCGGAGACGGCCTTTGCCATCGGGCGGGGTGAGTTGCGGATTCTGACGGGGGCTGCGCCAACGTCCACATGGGCGCCCCAGACGCAGCTGGAGCTGACCCCGCATGCGGAGCGGCTCTTGGAGCTGGTCTATCACGACGATCCCCTGTTTCGCGACGCCGCGGCGTCGGCCCTGACGATTGTGTCGGACCTCGAACAAGAGGCGACCATGGGCGACGAGGACGTCGAGATGGGGTCGATGATGTCCGAAATGGGCGTGGCAACCAGCAACAAGGCGCTGTTGGCCATGACCGAGTTCGCGATCAACCGGTTGCGGCGCGACACGCGGATCGCGAGCTATTCGATCACCGGTTGGGACACCCATGCGGGGCAGGCCAACCGGATCGGGGGGCCGCTGCGCAATCTGGCGGGAACGATCAACGCGATGAAGATTGGGCTGGGGCCGGAAATCTGGGGCAAGACGACGATCCTGGCGCTGACCGAGTTTGGCCGCACCGCGCGCGAGAACGGATCGCAGGGGACCGACCATGGCACCGGGGGGGCGATCTTGATGGCCGGTGGCGCGGTCCGGGGCGGCCGTGTCTATGGCGATTGGCCGGGTCTGGCCGAGGCGGATCTGTATGACCGGCGCGACCTGATGCCCACGGCCGATGTGCGATCTTATGCCGGCTGGGCGATGCGCGGCCTTTACGGGTTGGGCGTGTCGGATCTGGAACGCGGGGTGTTTCCGGGGCTGGATATGGGGCGGGACCCTGGCATCATTCTGGGCTGATCCCGTGGCCTGAGTTGCGCGGACCCGTTGCTGGCGCAGACTGCCGGCGGTGGTGGTGTCGGCGGATATGTGCCATTCATGGGCCGCGTCGCGGACGGTTGAAAGGCCCCAAGATCATGCAGCGAAAAGGCGGTGAGGATCGGCCCGTTGGGCCGCCGGTTGCGGGCTGGACGCCCGTGGCGGAACCGCGGGGCGTGGTGCGGGAGGGTCATTGGGCGCGGATCGAGCCGCTTGATCCGGCACGCCATGCCGCCGATCTCTTTGCCGCTTTCGACGGACATGACGCGATCTGGGACTATATCGCGTGGGGTCCGTACCGGGCGCTGTCGGCGTTTCACAAGGCGCTGGGCGATCTGTGTGCCACGCCGGGTTGGTCCTATTGCGCGATTATCGATCGATCTACCGACCGCGCAGTGGGCAAGGCCGCGTGGATGAACATCACGCCAGAGCACGGCGTGATCGAGGTCGGCGGCATCGTGATTTCGCCCGCGCTTCAACGCACGCCTGCTGCGACGGAAGCCATGGTCTTGATGATGGATTGGGCCCTTGAGGCGGGCTACCGGCGGTATGAATGGAAATGCGACGCGCTGAACGCGCCGTCGCGGGCGGCGGCCCAACGGCTTGGCCTCGGGTTTGAGGGGGTCTTTCGGAACCATCTGGTCGTGAAGGGCCGCAGCCGCGACACGGCGTGGTTTGCCGCCACGGATGCGGACTGGCCGGCGCTACGGGCGGCTTTTGATATCTGGTTGGCGCCAGAGAATTTCGATGAGACTGGCCGGCAGAGGGAGCGTTTGTCGTCCCTGACAGCCTTGACGGGGCGCACGCCGGATACTGGCGCATTTGGTGCGCCTCGGCAGGGCGATCCCCGCGCGGCAATGGTGGAACGCGCGCGGTAGTCGTGTTGCACGTCTTTGAGCGTTAGACCGCCAGCGGTTTTGCGAGATGGGCACCCAGGAGTGACCGCAGACGCGGTATCGCCGTTGCTGTTTTGTCCGGGCTGGCGAGGTCGGCAGCAGCCTGCGCGAGCGCTGTGTCCCCAGACCACTGGCACAGCCCTGTCACGAATTGCGAGACATAGGCGAGCGTCTCTGCTGCCACATCCCCGTCGAGGAGGTCTGCTGCGTGTTCCATGTCATCGCGCAGGGCAATCGGGTCAGGCTTCACATCCTCCCGCGGGATGGATCGTGGGCCGGCGGGATGCTGTTCACGTGGCAAGTGCGCAAGGATTGCGGTCTGAAACGCGGCCAGCGATGTCGCGGGCTTTTCAATGAACCCGTCGGCCCCCATCGACAGCGCATCCGCGCGTGTGGTTGCGTCCCCGCTCGTTGCCAGAAGGACGGGTGGCCGGGGCCGTGCCTCAGCAAGCGTTTCCACGAGGTCGAGCCCCGATCCGTCCGGCAGTCCGATATCGATGATAACGACCGTGGGGCGATAGACGCGCAGGTGCCGTTCCGCAGATGCCAGGCTGTCAGCCCGCCGGATCCGCGCGCCCAGCCGCAAGCACATCAACCGCAGCGCGTCCGAGGCAAAGCGGCTATCTTCGACCCCCAGAACAGTGAGGCCCAGAAGCGGGCGCTGGGCGGTCGGTGTTGGGGTCATCGAGAGGGTCGGGAAATCATCCATCGCGGTCTCCATTCCGGTTGCCCAACTCTCGCGCAGAATCGGTGAACAGGACGTTAAGTCACGGTGACGGCCCACCATTGCGGCTGGGCAGTGCGGGGCGGGGGCGCTATCTGGTCAGCAACCGCCGAAGGAGAGACCAGATGATCGGACGTTTGAACCACGTGGCCATCGCCGTGCCCGACCTCGAGGCCGCATCGGCCCAGTACCGCACCATGCTGGGCGCGGATGTGGGCGCGCCGCAGGATGAACCCGATCACGGGGTGACAGTCGTCTTCATCACGCTGCCCAACACCAAGATCGAGCTTCTCTACCCGCTGGGCGAAGGCTCTCCGATCCAGGGCTTCCTCGACAAGAACCCGTCGGGCGGCATCCATCATGTCTGCTACGAGGTCGACGACATTCTGGCCGCGCGTGATCACCTCAAGGCCGAAGGCGCGCGGGTGCTTGGCACGGGCGAGCCCAAGATCGGCGCCCATGGCAAGCCGGTCCTGTTCCTGCATCCAAAGGATTTCCAAGGCACGCTGGTCGAGTTGGAGCAGGTCTGATGGGGATCACCAGTGCGATCGTCCTTTATGCTGTGATCTGGTTCATGACGCTCTTGTGCGTGTTGCCTGTCCGGCTTGAGACGCAAGGCGACCGGGGCGAGATCGTGCCGGGCACCCATGCGGGCAGCCCGGAGAATCCGCAGATGAAGCGTCGGTTCGTGTGGACCACGATCATCGCGACGGTGCTCTGGGTCATCATCGCCGGGGTCATCATCTCGGGCCTTGTGTCGGTGCGCGACCTCGACTGGTTCAACCGGATGGCGACGCCAGACCTCTAGAAACCGGGCTTTGGTTGTTGGGCTTTAGCGCGTGTTGGCGCCTGTGCCCGCCAGCGCATGGTAGATATGGGTAAAGACCGCAGCGCCGAAGACCGGCACGAATAGGTTGAGGAGCGGGACGGTCAGCGGCACCGCCATCAGCGCACCGGCCAGCCAGATCGTGCCGGTGTGCTGCTTGCGCAGGGCGCGCGCGCCCTCGCGGCCCAGATGGCGCATGGCAGAGACCTGAAAATACTCCCGCCCCAGAAGGTAGCCGTTGAGCGCGATAAAGATCACCGGCGCGCCGATATTGGCGAAGATGTAGACGATCAGCGCCGCCGCATTGGCCGCCACGAGCACGCCCAGAAAATTGACCGTGTCCCGGAACGCGTCCCAGAACGGCACCTTTGCGGGGCGCGGCACGTGGGGGTAATGCACGTCCTCCACGGCGGTGGCGACCTCGTCGAGGAACATCGAGGTGATGGCGGACGCCACGGGGATCATCAGGAAAACGGAGGCGAGGATCATCACAAAGAGCGAGGTCCAGCCGAGGAGGTCGCCGACCCATGTGACCTCTCCCACCAAGGGCAGGATCGCGCCGTCGCCGAAGCTCCAGTGGATGAGGCCCAGAAGGGCCGCATAGGCCGCGATCAGGAGCGAGATGGTCAGCGCCAGACCGCGCCCGAGGACGGCGCGAAAGCGCGGATCGCCGATTTGTGACAGGGCGCGGGCGAAGGCCGAAAAGATCATGACGCCACCCAAGTGGTTTTCACATTGATATTGGGGCGGGGTCGGTCGGGGGGCACTTGCGAGGCCGTGCCGATGTGGATGAGGCCTGCGATCCTCTCCTGCGGCTCCAGCCCCATCTCGGCGCGGAAGTCTGCGTCGTGGGAGGCCACGCCCGAGAGCCAGTTGGCGCCCCAGCCAACGGAGAGCGCGGCGTTCAACAGGGCAAGGCAGACGGCACCCGCCGAATAGGTCTGCTCAATAGCCGGGATCTTGTCGCTGGCCACGGGGCTTTCTACGACGACGATGGCGAAGGGCGAGACCTCGTATTGATGGGCGGCTTTGTCGGCGTCTTGGCCGAGGGCTTCGGCCCGCGCCCGGGCAATGGGGGCAAGACGGCGCAAGGCCGCCTCCTCCAGCACGACAAAGCGCCAGGGTTCCAGCTTGCCATGGTCGGGCGTCCGGCAGGCCGCCGTGATCATCGTTCCGACCTCGCCCCGGCTGGGCACGGGTTTGCCCAACAGCTTGTAGGGGCGGGAGCGGCGGGTCAGCAGGAAAGCCTGGGCAGGCGTGATTTCGGACATGGGTTGGGACCCCGTGATTGCGTCGACCCCTACCATGTCGGTGGAATTGGCCTGCTGTGCAAGGTTTGCAGGTTTAGATGGGGTGTCTCAGGTGGCGTGGAACGCCGCCAGATCATCGACCCATGCATCCGCCATGGCCTGAAAGCGCGGCCCGGGTTGGCGGGCCGCAAAGGTGTCGGCAAACGGGTCGGGTGCAGTGGGGCCCGGATCATCGGTGAGCGCCTCGATCACCGCGTGGCCGCAAAAGGGCACGTAAACCTCGGAATAGCCGCCCTCGTGGACGAGGACGAGCCGCCCGTCGCAGAGCCTGTCGGCGGCTTCCATGACCTGGAGCGTCATCTGGCGGAACGTGTCCGCTGTGGCCAACATCCGGCTGAGCGGGTCGATGGCGGCAGCGTCATAGCCGCAGGCCACGACGATCAGGTCGGGATCGAACCGGTGGAGCGCGGGCAGGACAATGTGGTCCATGGCGCGCATATAGGTGGCGTGACCCGCGCCGGGCGGAAGCGGGACGTTCACATTGCTGAAGTCGCGCCCCCGCACCTCCGCCTCGCCGGTGTCGGTGGGATAGTTCCGCTCCTGATGGAGCGAGATCGTCAGCGTGTCGGCCCGATCGAGATAGATGGCCTCCGTCCCGTTGCCGTGGTGGACGTCCCAATCGAGAACCGCGACCTTGATATCACCCGGCGTGCTGTGGGCGGCGCGCGCGGCCTCGACCGCGATGGCGATGTTGGCCATGAGGCAAAACCCGTTGGGCCAATCGGGCAGGCAGTGGTGCCCCGGCGGGCGCGACAGGGCATAGGCGCGGGTCATCTCACCGGACATCACGGCCCCGACCGCGCCCATGGCCAGCCCGGCGGACAGCGCGCATTGGTCAAAGCCACCAACGCCAAAGGGCGTGCGCAGGCCCAATTCGCCGCCAGTTTTCGAGGCGTCTTGGAAGGCGCGCAGGTAGGTTTCGGGATGGACGCGGGCCAGATCCTCCCACGCGGCGCTGGGCGCGCTGCGG
Organism: Pseudomonadota bacterium; assembly: GCA_038527375.1. Classification (GTDB taxonomy): domain Bacteria; phylum Pseudomonadota; class Alphaproteobacteria; order Rhodobacterales; family Rhodobacteraceae; genus Shimia_B. The sequence goes on from JBCBFU010000034.1 coordinate 14,927, forward strand.
GTGTCGAGGTGGGACCAGAGGCCGGTCGCCTCCAGCAGGTTCTTGAACCGGCGCTTGGTCTCGGGGCTTTCGGGCAGACCGCCTGCGGCGAGGGGTTGGACCAGCCCGCCCACAGGTTGGGTAAAGGCGTAATTGCCGCCCCCGAACCAGAAACAGCGTTCGTCCCAGAAGAAGCCCGCGGCAGGGTTGGTCATGGGGCCGACCGGTAGACGCCTTCGGGTCGGTTCAGCGCCATCGCCAGATCGCGCACCTGCGCGAGCGACAGCGTAATCTTGTGCACCCGGTCGCTGTGGGGGTCGTATTGTTCGACGGTCACACAATCCTCGAACGCGTTTAGCGTGACGTCTTCCATCAAGGGGGCGGTGGTTGCGCCTTCGTCGACGAGGGTGACGACGGTGGCATCAAATTCGTGTTCGACTGTAAACATGAGGCCAGCCTAGCGGAGCGCCGGGACCGTGCAAGGGGCAAGGTCCGGTGAGGCAGCTTGCAGGGTGTTGCCGATCGGGCGGAAGCCGCGATCAACACTGTGTGCGCGAGGGTGGTGTTTGCCGCCTGCCGGGGTATGTAGGCTGTCAGTGCGCAAGAGGAGGCGATGCATGTTGCTGCGACTATTGCTGTGTTTGGGGTTTCTGGGGCTGGCGGCCTGTGCGCCCGTCGTGACGACAACTGCACCATCCACGTCGGCGGCTGTGCAATCCTCGGGTGCCGGTGCGGGTCTGTCACAGCCGGAGCGGACCTTTGCCCAGGTCGTGGGCCGGATGGAGCCAGTCGTCGAACGGGAATGCCGCCAGCGTGCGCCCGCGCTCAACTGTGATTTCCGCATCGTTGTCGATGATCGCCGCCAGCCGCCGAACGCCTTTCAAACGCTGGATGAAAACGGTCGCCCGATCCTCGGCTTCACGCTGAGCCTGATTCAGGATGTGCGCAACGCCGACGAGCTGGCGTTTGTGCTGGGGCACGAGGCGGCGCATCACATTGCAGGGCACCTTGCGCGCCAGCAGCAGAATGCGACGCTGGGAGCCGCCGTGTTTGGTGCGCTGGCTGCCCGGACCGGCGCGGGAACGAGCGGGGTGCAATCCGCGCAGGAGCTCGGCGCCGTGGTCGGGGCGCGGTCTTATTCCAAGGCCTTCGAGTTGGAGGCGGACCAACTGGGCACGATCCTGACGGCGCGGAGCGGGTATGACCCGGTGCGCGGCGCGGATTATTTCACGCGGATCCCCGACCCCGGCAACCGGTTCCTCGGAACCCATCCGCCCAACGCACAGCGGATTGCGATCGTTCAGGAAACGGCGTCACAGCTTTGACCACCGCACCGGGCTTGCGGATCGTCCGGGGCGTGGTGTCCGATCGCGGATCGAAATACGCGGTCTCGGGCGCGCCCGCGTCTGATCGGGCCAGCGTGGACGCGGTTCTCAAGGCGCTCAAGCGCGACAAGGCCTTTGCCAAGGCGACCCATAACTCTTGGGGCGTGTGGCTGGCCGAGGGTGGCCCGATGAAAGGCGATGACGGGGAGGCCGGGGCGGGGCAGGTGATCTTGCGGATGCTGGATCGCGCGGACCTGCGGGATCACGTGGTGATCGTCACACGGTGGTACGGAGGCAAGCATTTGGGCGGCGACCGTTTCCGCCACGTGCAGACCTGTGTCGCGGCCTATCTAGACGGGCCAGATCAGGCCTGAGCGCCCAGCCCCATGGCAATCGCGATGAAGAAGCAGGTCGAGGCGCTGACGACGAACCCGTGCCAGATCGCCGCCGAGAAGCGCAGGTCCTTGGCGTGGTTGAACAGCACCCCGATGGTATAGAGGACGCCGCCCGCGATCATGAGGATCAGCGCGGGCAAGGGCAGCGTGTGCGCCAAGGGCCAGATCAGCACCACGCTGGCCCATCCCAGCGCAATGTAGAGCAGCGTCGATCCCAGACCCGGGCGCAGAACGCCGGTCAGCTTCCCAATGGCCCCGAGGATTGCCACGACCCAGACAATTGCCAAAACAGTGTAGGCGAGCGCCGTGTCCATAAGGACGACCAGTGGCGTATAGGTGCCCGCGATCTTGAGGTAGATGGCCGCGTGGTCGAGCCGGTGCAGCCAGGGGCGCGCGCTGAGCCACGGGGTCAGGTTGTAGGCCGCCGAGGCCACAAAGCCGATCAAGAGGGCCGCGATATAGATCGAGATTGCCGCCACATCCGCGCCCGAATGCCAAAGCGCCGCTTGCACGATCAGCACGATCCCAGCGGCAAGTGCCGCCGAAAAGCCCGCTGCGTGGATGATCCCATCCGCCAGCCGTTCCGGGAAGGATGTCAGGTACGCCATATCCTGAAACATAGCGCGGCATTGTTAATAATTCACGCCACACCTGTGTGAGGTTGATGTGTAGGGCCCGCGCGATGGACCAGCATGCGCCACATTTCCGCCCCAATTCGCGCATGTTTGCGCCGCATCCGGCGTTTACCACGAACCGGAGCAGTATGACCCGAACGGGCGCGCAAAATGACAAGCTGGGCAAAAGGCAATCAAGTGTTGGTGGGGACCGTTGTGACGGTGGCCCTGCTCTTTGCCGTGGCGACACGGGCCAGTGCCGAGGTCCGGCTTGATCCCAACCACCGCCTGATCGCCTGCTACGAAGAGGTGACGATCCCGGCGGAGTTTTACGTCACCAAGAAGTTGCTCAAAGAAGCGGAGCGCAAGTACATCCGCCGCAACAACCGGATCGAGCTGATCGAGAACCCCGCGATCTATGAAGAAATCCGCACGCTCAAGTCGCCGCGCCAGAACGTGCTGCGCGAAATCAGCTGCGATTGAGCACCGGTTCACGCCCTGTCTGATCCCTGACGCGTCTGAACTCCACCTCGCAAGCCGTTGAATCGCTGTGGTGACTCGGGCTGTTCCAATCCGATTCGAAGCCCGCAAAAAGGACAATTCAACAGCGCAATGCGCTTTGTTTCGTGATGGTTAACGGTCCCTGTGGAAGAATCTGTGGCTTTGTCGCCACGAATTTTCGAGAGTTGTTTAAAATCAATTAGTTAGGTCGGGTCGTGCCGGTGGATGCTTTCCGCTGGGGCATTTCTGTTCGGCGGTAATTCGCCGCCAAGGCTAACCTGAAACTCCATTAACACTGGGAGTTAACTCATGTTCAAAACTATCTCTGCTGCTGCAGCCGTTGTGGTTGCATTCGCTGCTCCGGCAGCTGCTTGGGAAGGCCATGTCGTGGCATGCTACGACAAAATCTGGGTCCCTGCCGAGTACAAGACCTCGAAAACCCTCCACACCAAAGCACGCACCGCGTGGGAGCACCGTGGCGACCAGCTGGTCGAGGTGTACTACCCGCCGATGTACCTGGAGCACAAGACGCTGGTCAAAGAAGGCCACTACGTCAAGCGCAAGGCAGCGTGCCGCGGCTAATAGGATCCTTTCGATCCTTGATCACGAGAGGCGTGTCCTGGGGGCGCGCCTCTCCTCTTTTTGGGGTCAGGTCTCTTGCGCTTTGACCGCGCGCGCCTGACGGCGCAGGTGCCAGCGGTAGATCAGCGGCGCGAGGATGCGGTCATACGTGAAGGCCGCGATGGGCCGGATCACGGGCTTGTCCACCACCCATGCCAGCCAGTGATAGCGCGGCATTTGCCGCCAGAGCACGATGAAGGCTGGGATGCCGGACGTGAGTTCGCCGCCCTGTTCGACATAGAGCCTGCGGGCGGCGGTATCGGCATCTATGCCCCACGCTTCGCGCGCATCTGAATTCAGATCATCAAACCGGATCGGCAACCCCTTGCGGCGCGCATAGGCGTCGTAGTGGTTGATCTCGAACGAGCAGACCGGGCAGTCGGCGTTGTAGAGGACTTTGGTTTCCATGATTTACAGATAGGTGCCCCGCCCGAGGGATCGACGGGACACCTTGCCTCAGTCCGGTTGCCTCAGTCCGAGACGCGACCGAACTGAGGCGGTTTACGCGAGCGGGTTAGATGGCCCGCTTCTGGACCGCGGGGGCCGCGAAAATGCGCGAGCCGTCGCGGACGATCTCGTCATATTCCCAGGTCGTGATGCGGTCGATCACGTAGGGATGGTGGGTGATGCGGTCGACATCGAGCACGAGGTAATGCTCAAGGCCACGCTGTTCACAGATCGCGACGGGCTTGCCCGCAATCTCCGTGATACACTTCACCTTTAGACGCACCGGTGGCATCTCGGCGTAGTTGTAGATGCCTGGATCGCGGTCCTGATCCGAAATCACCGTGACCACACGCAACCAGTCACGGTCAACAGGGGTAGACATAGCCATAGGCCATACTCCTATTGTCGCGTTGCCAGACGGGGGTGCCCGGCACTCTGCGAAAGCGTGTCTCGGGGTCACCTTGCCACCATAAGGCCTGCAAACCTGGCGGGTCGGCTCATCCGAAACGACTTACCCTCTAGGGCGGCCGCGCGATGCTTTTGTGAAGGTTTGGTAACAGATTTGTAACGGCGTTCCCCGTAACCGGGACGCCAGCAAAAAAGGACGCCCCTTGCGGTGACGCCCTTCGCTTTCTGCAGAGTGCATGGCGGGCCTTGCAGAGCCCGTATGTGCTCTTGAAACGCGGACAAGCCGCCTTTCGAAGCGAGCCTCTAACATGCGCGTGGTGCAAGTCAAACGGAAATCCGCGTCAATTTGGCCCGCGATCCGCAGGTGTGGCAGCGGCGCATGGGTCGGGCGGCATATCGCCAGTTGTTGCGCGAGCCTTGGCGCAAACTGGCCTTAACCGCGGTTTTCGAATGACATTCGGCGAATCGCGAGATGACCGGCGGTCCGTTCACCGCTTGCCGGTCGGCTCCACGATCGCCCCCCACAGATCATACTCCCCGGCCTCATCGACCTCGACGCGGACGATATCGCCTACGGCGATGGCTCCGGTGCCTTCGTCGACGAAGAGGTTGCCGTCGATTTCGGGCGCGTCGGCCTTGGTGCGGCAGGTCGCGACGCCGTCATCGTCGATTTCGTCCACGATGACGTCCATCACTTGGCCCACCTTGGCGGCCAGTTTGGCCTCGGAAATGGCTTGGGCCTTTTCCATGAAGCGCTCCCAACGCTCTTGCTTGATCTCCGGGGCGACGTGGTCGGGCAGGGCGTTCGACCGCGCGCCATCCACGTTTTCGTATTGGAAGCAGCCGACGCGGTCCAACTGCGCCTCGTCCATCCAGTCGAGCAGGGTCTGGAATTCCGCCTCGGTCTCGCCCGGGTAGCCGACGATAAAGGTCGAGCGCAGGGTGATGTCGGGGCAGATGCCGCGCCATTCCGCGATCCGGTCGAGGGTGCGTTCGGCAGCCGCAGGGCGCGCCATGCGGCGTAGCGTGTCGGGATGGGCGTGTTGGAAGGGGATGTCGAGGTAAGGCAGGACCAGCCCATCGGCCATCAGGGGAATGACCTCGCGCACATGGGGGTAGGGGTAGACGTAGTGCAGGCGCACCCAAATGTCCCCCGGCGCGCCCAAGCTTCCAAGATCGCGGGCAAGGTCGGTGAAATGCGCGCGATGACCGCGATCCTCGGCGTGTTTGATGTCGATCCCGTAGGCCGATGTGTCCTGACTTATGACCAGCAGTTCCTTGACGCCGCTTTCCACCAGCTTTTCAGCCTCGCGGATGACCGCATGGGCGGGGCGCGACTGTAGCCTGCCGCGCATATCGGGGATGATGCAGAACTTGCACTTGTGGTTACAGCCTTCCGAGATCTTCAGATAGCTGTAATGCCGGGGCGTGAGGCTGACGCCTGACGCGGGCAAGAGGTCGATAAACGGATCGGGCGCGGGCGGGACCGCGCCGTGCACGGCATCGAGGACCTGTTCGTATTGATGCGGTCCGGTCACCGCCAGAACGGTGGGGTGGTGGCCTTCGATATATTCGGGGTCCGCGCCGAGGCAGCCCGTGACGATGACCTTGCCGTTTTCCTGTATCGCCTCGCCGATCGCCTGAAGGCTTTCGGCCTTGGCGCTGTCGAGAAAGCCGCAGGTGTTCACGACCACGGCGTCCGCGCCCGCGTAGTCGGGCGAGATCGCGTAACCTTCGGCGCGCAGCCGCGTCAGGATGCGTTCGCTGTCCACCAGCGCCTTGGGGCAGCCGAGTGAGACCATGCCGATGGTCGGCTGGTCGGATCGGCCTTTTGGCCGGGCCGTGTCGATCTGGGCCTTGGGGGCCTGATCGGGGCGCAGGTTGGGTGGGTTCAGCGGGGCGTTGGGATGGGACATGGCGCCCTCTTAGTCCAGCGGCGGTGGCGGGGAAAGCGTCGTGGCCGTGCCAAAGGCCGCCGTCATTGCCGCAGCCAGGTCGGCGTCTAGGGCGATATCGGTGTGGCCGTGCGCGCGGCCGGGGTTCTTCCACCCGTTCGAAATGCCAAGGCAGTGGGCAAAGCGCATGCCGCGGTCGTCCATCGCCTTGTCCACCGAGATGAAGTCGGGTTTGTGCACCTCCCAGCCCACGCCACGCAACAGTCCGCGCGGGTTGATGCAGTATTTGGTGGACGGCGGGCGCGCTTGTGTCGGGCGATGCGTGTGGTCCCGGTGGCGCAGGCGCCCTTGCGCATCTGGTCCGGGATAGCAGTTTTGTCCCCGGACCGGGGTGAAGCCCCAGAACCGCCGGCGGGCGAGGTCAAAAACGCTGTGGCCATCCGCGTGCGGCAGGACCAGTTCATCGAGATCGCAGACCAGCACGGCCCGCGCACGGGACAAAAACCGCAGCCGCGCGATGTTGAGGCCCGCTGTCTGGAAAAAGAGCGCGTCGTTGACGTGCCCCCCTTCGGCAAGGGCGCCCCAGGATGTGGGGATCGACAGGACGCGCCACTGCGTCAGGCCAACGGGGTCGAGGGCTGCCGCGATATCATCCAGCGGATAGGCGTCCGAGCCATTGTCGACCACAACCAGCCCCTGCAGCCCGTGGTGATGTTGGTGGAAGCGCGCGAAGTCGGCAATCCCCTCGGGGTCGTTGTTCTTGTTGAAAATGACGCTGCAGTTCAGCCCCGCAAAGGCGGCCGTGTCCGGTTGGGTGAGGGGGAGGTCGGTCTGAAATGTGCCGATACGGATCGACAGGTTTTGGGCGGCCCCGGGTCCGCGCAGGTAGATCTCGTCGGACCGGCGGCGCGAGGTGATCCGGCGGATGCGCGCGGGCTTTCCATCGAGCGACATCTGCGCTCCCTCGACCAAGGCGCGCAGATTCAACAGCGACGGACCTACGAGTGCCGCCCCGCGCGGTAGGGCGATGGCGTCATAAAAGAGCGTGTCGTGATCGTAGGCCGCGTCGAAGGCCGCGTTGCGGGCCGTGTCCGGCACGTTGACATCCCGGCGGCCCACTGACGCGGGCAAGCGCAAGGACGCGGCGGTCACGATGCCCATGCGTCAGGCCCTCAGGGTAATCAGAGTGCCGATCCAGCGGCGGATCAGCGGCGCCGGTCGCGGCGCGAGCTCATCGGTTGGAAGGCCACGCCCACATGCGCCTCGCAATAGGGTTTGCCAGCTTGCACGGGCAGGCCGCAGAACCAGAAATCCTCGGTCGCGGGATCGCCGATGGGCCATTTGCAGGTCCGCTCGGTCAACTCCATCAGCGAGATTTTCTTGGCGGTCTTTTCGACCTCGTTCACCTTGGCGAGCGCTTCGGGGCTGATCTCATTGGCCGAGGGTTGCGGGGGCAGCGGCTGACCTGCGGGAATGATCTTGCGCAGGTTTGCGGGCCGCGCCTCTGGCGTGGCGCTTTCGGTCTTGGGCTCGGGCGTGGGCGGTGTCGCGGCTGCGGCGGGTTTGGCCTTGGCCGCGGCGGCGGGCTTGGCAGCCTCCTTCTTGGGGGCGGCCTTGGCGGTGCCGGTGGCGCCTGCGCGGTTCGACAGACCCAAGCGATGTACCTTGCCGATCACGGCGTTGCGGGTGACGCCACCCAGTTCCTTTGCGATGACGCTGGCCGACTGGCCCTCGCCCCACATCTTTTTCAGGATTTCAACGCGTTCGTCAGTCCAGGACATGCTGCTCTCCATTTTGGGCGGGCTGAGATACCGGGGATGCCGGGACCTGCCTGCCTTGGCCTTTGCCATCAAGCGCCTTACCATATGCTTTCGCGCGGGGGGAAACAACCACGCCAACGCGCCCGCCGCCAACAAAGATTGCGTGGTCGGGCCCTATTCGGAGCAAAGGCACGATGTCTGACATGTCGCAGATGGGCACCCGCCGCTTTGGGCGGGTCAATTGGATGGGTTTGCGGGCGTTGGCCACCCGCGAATGCCGGCGCTTTTTGTCCATCCCCACCCAGACGGTGCTGGCCCCGCTGGTGACGGCGGGCCTGTTCCTGATGATATTCGACATCGCCATTGGCCCCACGCGGGGCGAGGTGATGGGCGTGCCTTTCGTTACCTTCCTTGCGCCGGGTCTATTGATGATGACGGTCATCCAGAACGCCTTTGCCAACACGTCCTCGTCGCTGATGTCGGCCAAGGTGATGGGCAATATCGTGGACACGTTGATGCCGCCCCTGTCTGGCGCGGAACTGGCCGCCGGATACCTGGCCGGTGGGGCCGCGCGCGGGTTGATGATCGGCGCGGTCATGGTCGTGGTGATGGGCGTGGTGCTGGGCCAATGGGTGGCGCATCCGATCTGGGCGCTGGCCTTTGTGATCTCAGGGTCGGTCTTCATGGGCGCGCTGGGCCTTTTGGCTGCCATGCAGGCCCAGAAATTCGACCAGATGGCGGCGCTGACCAATTTTGTCATCACGCCTTTAGCGTTTTTGTCGGGCACCTTCTACAGCGTCACCGCGTTGCCGCCGGCGCTTGAGGTCATTACGCGCGCCAACCCGATCTTCTACGCCATCGACGGGCTGCGCTGGTCGGTGCTGGGGCAGTCCGATGCCGCCCCCGCCTTGTCCATCGTGGTAGTTACCGGCGCGGCGGTCGCGATGTCGCTTTTGGTCTGGATCGGGTTTCGGACAGGATACCGCCTGAAGTCCTAACCGTGCGCCGGGTGCCGTTCGGGTTCGCCCTTGGGCAACAGCACGTTGGCGGCAAAGCCATGCACGACGATAGAGAGCAGGATCGTGATCGCGGCGATCCGCCAGATCGCGTCGATATCGCTGAAATCCGCGTGGTTTTGCGCGTAGGCGATGTAGAACACCGATCCCATGCCCCGGATGCCAAAGAAGGCCACGCGCCATGCCTCTAGATCCTTGCAGTGGTAAAGGCGCAGGGACAACCACCCCACGAGGGGGCGCAGCACAAAGATGAGCGCCACGGCAAAGCCCAGTTCCGACCAGCGCCATCCCTCCAGCGCGCCCGCGCCGATGAACATGCCGAACCACAACAGCAGCAGCACAAGCAGGATCGATTCCAGCGGGTCCGCCCCGTGATGGACAGCACGTTCATATGTGTGATCGCCACGCGCCATGGACACCGCGCGCCCCGTCCGCGCGGCCAGAAACACGGCGAGGAAGCCGTAGCCATCCACCGCCTCGGCCAACCCGTAGGAGACCAGCGTTGCGGCAAGGATCAGCACCATGGCGTTCCAGCCGCCCGTGCTCGCGTCTCCGAGGCGGCTGTAGGAAATGCGCGACATCGCCCAGCCGGTCCCAATCCCGGCGATGATGCCCATGCCCACGCGGTAGATCAGGTCGAACGCCGCCCAGCCCCACACCCAGTCAAAGGAGGTGAGCGCCGCACCCCCCCAGCCCCGCCAGCGTGATGGCCAGATAAACAAAGGGAAAGGCCAGCCCGTCATTGAGCCCGGCCTCCGCCGTCAGTGCGACCTCCATGGGCGCCTCGTCCGCGCCCGGTGGACCCACTTGCACAGCGCGCGCAAGGACCGGGTCGGTGGGGGCCAGTGCCGCGGCCAAAAGGGCCGCCCCCGCGAGGCTGAGCCCCAGCCAAGCCTGCCCCATGGCCCAGACGCCGATGATCGTCAGGGGCATTGCCACCGCGAGCAGGCGAAAGGTGGGCTGCCAGTTGCGCCATGTCGCGCGTGTGTCGACGGCAATGCCCGCCCCGGCGAGCGAGATAATGACAATGAGCTCCGAGGCATGTTCGATCACCGCGGTCTGAAGCCCGCCATCGCGCGGATCAATGACCGGCAGACCCATCCATGCCAGCACAACCCCCATCAGGATCAAGGCCGCGGGCACGTTGCTGGCGTGCCATTTCGACAGCGCGGGCTGTAGCGACAGCAAGAGCAGCGCCAGCCCGAACCCGGCATAGAGCACGTCGCGCAAATCCAGTGTCGGCAGCCAATCGAAGATCGTCATGGGAACAAACGAACCTGCCGGTATTCTGTTCCCCGCACCTGCTGGGCCGCCTGCTTGGCCGTGCGCCCAGCCGGGTGCGAGGGGGCCGAGCCTCATCTTTCTCTTGTCATCTTTTCCTTGTCATGGGCTGGCTGCGGGCCTATCGCTCGTCCCATGACACAGACTGTCACCCTCCGACGTATGGCGCGACGCGGTCGCGCGTAACACCCGTCCCCCGGATTGCGGTGCCTTTGGCGTGCGCGATCCACACAGTCACCACCGTCATTCCACCCGAACATACCTGTAAACGTTGACAAGTCTTGCCTGCCACGGCACGCCAAGACTTCCCCAAGGAAAGGGCCTGTCCATGATCCCGTCGATCCTGCCGACTTATTCGCGCGCACCTCTGAACTTCGTCAAAGGCGAAGGCAGCTGGCTGATCGAGGCGGATGGCCGACGTTTCCTCGATCTGGGTGCGGGCATCGCGGTCAACTGCCTGGGCCATGCGGCGCCTGCGCTGGTCGATGCGCTGAACGCGCAGGCGGGTGCGCTGTGGCACACCTCGAACCTCTACGGCATCCCCAAACAGCAGGAGCTGGCGGACCGGCTGGTCGCGGCGACCTTTGCCGACACGGCCTTCTTCACCAATTCCGGGACCGAAGCCTGCGAGCTGGCCGTCAAGATGGCGCGCAAATACTGGTTCGAGAAGGGGGAGGCCGACAAGGTCGACATCATCACCTTCAAGGGTTCGTTCCACGGCCGGTCCTCCGCCGGGATCGCGGCGGCGGGGTCCGAGAAGATGACCCGCGGCTTTGGTCCGCTCCTGCCCGGGTTCGTGCATCTCGACTGGGCCGATCACGACGCGATTGCGCCCGCGATCACCGAAACGACCGCAGCGATCCTTGTGGAACCGGTGCAAGGCGAAGGCGGCATTCGCCCGCTGCCGGATCAATGCCTGAAGGGCCTGCGCGACCTGTGCGACACCCACGGCATCCTGTTGATCCTCGATGAGGTCCAGTGCGGAGTGGGGCGCACGGGCAAGCTATTTGCCCATGAATGGGCGGGGATTTCGCCGGACATCATGATGGTTGCCAAGGGCATCGGCGGGGGTTTTCCGCTGGGTGCGGTTCTGGCCACCGAAGAGGCCGCCTCGGGCATGACGGCTGGCACCCACGGGTCGACCTATGGCGGCAACCCCTTGGGCTGCGCGGTGGGTTGCGCGGTGATGGACACGGTCGATGACCCCGCCTTCCTTGCCGATGTGAACCGCAAGGCGGGCCGGTTGCGGCAGGGCCTCGAGGCGCTGGTGGCTGAACACCCCGAGGTGTTCGAGGGCGTGCGCGGGGCTGGCCTGATGCTGGGTCTCATGTGCAAGGTCCCGAATGGAGAGGTCGTCTCAGCCGGGATCGCGGCGGGCGTGCTGACCGTTGGGGCGGCGGACAATGTCGTGCGGCTTTTGCCCGCGCTCAACATCCCGGACGCCGATATCGACGCGGCACTGGAGCGTTTGGGCGCAGCAGCGGCCAGTTTGAAAGGGCAGGACGGTGGCTGACTACACGTTTGAGCCGATGACACGCGCCGATCTGCCGATGTTCCGCGCGTGGCTCGACCAGCCCCATATCGGCGGCTGGTGGGGCGACAGCGCGACCGAAGCGCGGCTGGTCGAGGAGGATATGGAGCGCGACCTCGTGGACATGCGCGTCGCACTCTGCGACGGCGCGCCCTTTGCCTATATTCAGGACTATAACGCACACGCCTTCGGCGCACCGCAATACGCCGATCAACCCGCGGATGCGCGCGCCATCGACACGTTTTTGGGCGATCCCGCTTTCTTGGGCCGGGGACACGGGGCAGGCTACATCGCGGCCCGCGTGTCGGAGCTGCGCCGCGACTGGCCCGTGGTCCTGACCGACCCCGACCCCGCCAACACCCGCGCCATCGCCGCCTATGCCCGCGCGGGTTTCCGACCGCTCGATATCCGGCCTTGCGAGGACGGCGACCCCGTCCAAGTGATGGTTTGTGACTGATCTTCATCTTTCCGAAAAAACTCCGGGGTGCGGGGCAGAGACCCGCCAGTCCCATCCGAGAAAAAGACCTACGCCAATGACCCATTTCCTAGACATTCACAAAACCGATCCCGCCGATTTGCGGGGCATGATCACCCATGCGCGCGAGATGAAGGACGCGCGCCGAGGCCGCCCCAAAGGCGCGCCCGATGATGATCAGCCGCTTGCGGGCCACATGGTCGCGCTGATCTTTGAAAAGCCTTCGACCCGGACGCGTGTCTCCTTCGATGTGGGCGTGCGGCAGATGGGCGGGCAGACCATGGTCCTGTCGGGGCAGGACATGCAGTTGGGCCATGGCGAAACGATTGCCGACACCGCCCGCGTGTTGAGCCGCTATGTCGATCTGATCATGATCCGCACGTTTGAGGAGCAGACACTGCTCGAACTGGCCGAACACGCCACTGTGCCCGTCATCAACGGCCTGACCAACCGCACCCATCCCTGCCAGATCATGGCCGATGTCATGACCTTCGAGGAACATCGCGGCCCCATCGCGGGCAAGCAGGTCACGTGGTGCGGGGACGGCAACAACGTCTTTGCGAGCTTTGCCCATGCCGCGGGCCAGTTCGGGTTCGACCTGACCTTCTCGGGGCCGCCGACGCTCGACCCCGAAGAGGTGTTCATGGACGAGGCGCGCCGGAAAGGCGCCAAGGTCCGTATCGAGCGTGACCCTGTGGCTGCCGTCACCGGGGCCGATCTGGTCGTGGCTGACACTTGGGTCAGCATGCATGACAGCCAGACCACCAAGGAACGCCGCCACAACCAGCTGCGCCCCTATCAGGTGAACGAGGCGCTGATGGCCCATGCCAAGCCCGACGCGCTGTTCATGCACTGCCTGCCCGCTCATCGCGAGGAGGAGGCCACCAGTGCCGTCATGGACGGCCCCCATTCGGTGATCTTCGACGAGGCGGAAAACCGGCTGCATGCGCAGAAGGCAGTCATGCGCTGGTGCCTTGGCGTCTGAGGCCTCTCAACCTCCCAAAGGTTCCGGCCGTGCGTTTCCGCACGGCCTCCCTGCGGGATCGGCGGGGCCGATCCCTTTGTCGCATGTGGTGAGGCCGGACCTTTTTGGCTATGTCACGCGTAAGACCACGCACACAGACGGAGAGCGCGATGACCAAGACGGCCAGTATGGGATTGATCGGTGTGGGCACGATGGGCGCAGCGCTCGCGCTCAACATCGCGGAAAACGGCCATGACATTGCGCTTTACAACCTTGATCCCGCGACCATCGACGCGCTGATCGACCGCGCGGGCGATCTGGCCGACAAGCTGACCAAGACCGAGACGGTGGCCGATCTCGTGGCAGCAATGGAGGCCCCGCGCGCGATCATCCTGCTCGTGCCCGCGGGCAAGCCGGTCGAGGCCTCCATTGATGCGCTGCTGCCCCATCTTGATCCCGGCGACACGATCATCGACGGCGGCAACAGCGATTTCCGCGACACGCAGGCGCGGACGACGCGCGTCGAGGCGGCGGGCTTCCGTTACTTGGGCGTTGGTGTCTCGGGCGGCGAAGACGGTGCGCGCCACGGACCGTCGATGATGGTGGGCGGCTCGCCCGAGGCGTGGGACCCCATTCGCCCGGTGCTGGAAGCGATCGCGGCCAAATACGAGGGCAGCCCTTGCGTGGCGCATTTGGGGCCCGATGGGGCGGGGCACTTCGTCAAGACGGCCCATAACGGCATCGAATACGCGGATATGCAGCTCATTGCCGAAGTCTATGGGCTGATGCGCGACGGTGAGGGGATGAGCCCCGGCCAGATCGCGCCGGTCTTTGCCGCGTGGAACAAGGGCCAGCTGCGGTCTTATCTGATCGAGATTACGGCCAAGGTGCTGGCCGCCGAGGATGCCGAGACGGGCGAGCCCATGGTCGACGTGATCGTGGATCAGGCAGGGCAGAAAGGCACCGGGCGCTGGACCGTGATCGAGGCCATCCGGATGGGGCAATCGGCCTCGATTATCGAGGCCGCTGTGGGCGCACGGGTGCTGTCATCAGAGCGCGCCACGCGGGCCGTCGCGGCCCCGATCCTCACGCCCGCGGGCACCGAACACGCACTCCCGTTTCAGGAGATGGATCTGGAGGCCGCGCTCTTGGTCGGGCGCGTGTTGGCCTATGCGCAAGGATTCCGCATCCTCAAGGCCGCGGATGAGGAGTTCGGCTGGAACCTCGATTTTGCGCGGATTGCCGAGATCTGGCGCGCAGGCTGCATCATCCGGTCCGATCTTCTCGATGATATCGCCACCGCCTTCCGCAGCGAGCCGACCCATGGGCGGCTGATCCTGTCTGATCACTTCGCGCCGATGCTGACGTCCAATGTCGCGGCACTGCGCCGCGTGGTGGCCGCCGCCGTGTTGCGCGGCCTGCCGGTGCCCGCGCTGTCCTCGGCGCTGTCGTGGTTCGACGAAATCCGGCAGGCGCGGGGCACCGCGGACCTTATCCAAGGGCAGCGCGACTTCTTTGGCGCGCATGGGTTTGAGCGGATGGACACCGGAAAGACGGATCAGCACGGTCCCTGGAACGACTGAAACCGCCCACGGCCTCCGACAGCGCGTCACAGCCTTTGAGTTATTTCGGACCATCGAAAGGGTGAGGCCGCCCGCCCCTTTCGATGGTCCGCAAAAACTCCGGGGGTGCGGGGGCTGGCCCCCGCTGAAAAAAAGATGCGTGCGGTGGCTGGCCCCCGTATGAAGGGGTGCGCGGGGGGCGAACTCGCTATGTTTTGCGGGGTTTCGCGCGCAGCGTGGGATCGGCCTTGGTCGGGTCCTTGGGCCAGGGATGTTTGGGGTAGCGCGCGCGCATATCCTTGCGGACATCGGCGTAGCTTCCCGCCCAGAAGCCCGGCAGGTCGCGGGTCGTCTGGACCGGGCGTTGTGCTGGCGACAGCAGCGTAATCAGGAGCGGTGTTCCCGCCACCGTGGGATGCGTTGTCTGGCCAAACAGCTCCTGCAGGCGCACGGAAATCTCCGGCGTCTCGCTGCCATAGTCGATGGCCACGCGGCGCCCGAGCGGCGTTGTGAAATGCGCCGGCACAAGTTGGTCGAGCCGCTGGCTTTGCTCCCAACTCAGCCGGGCGGCGAGTGCGGCGGTGGGATCGAAAGCTTTCCAGCCCTGAAGCGAAGAGACGCCTGACAGATGCGGGGCAAGCCAGTCTTCCAGCGTGTCTGTCAAAGTGCCCAGATCTGCGGCAGGCAGGTCCGCCCCGCCTGCGCCTGAACCGGACCGGGCGCGTTCGATGCGGTCGGCCAGCCGGGCAGCGGCGGCGGGCAGGGTCAGACCGGTCTGGCGGATGCCGTCGCACATGGCCCGGGCGATCGCCTCAGTGGGCGCGTCCTGCCAGGGCGCGTCGTCCAAGATCAGCGCGCCAAGCACGCGTTGGCGGCGCGCCAGAACGCGGTTGTCGCGCCGCGACCATGTGCATGTGGTTTGCTCGGTGATGAGGTCGGCGCAGTGCGTCTCGATCTCGGCCCGGGTGAGGGGGAGCGCGCTGCGGATGCGCGCCTCGCGTGGGTGGCCGTCGGTATCGAGCACGACGAGGAAGGGGGACGCGGCAAGGGCGTCGTCGTCGGGGAGCGCCGCGCCCTTGCCGCCTGACATCAAAAACCGCGCCTCCGCCCCGGGGCGACGCATGGCGATCCTGTCGGGATAGGCGCGGGATGACGCGATGGCATCCCCGTGAAAGACAGCGTTTGAGGGAGCCAAGGATGTCAGGCGTTTGCGCTCTGCCTTGGCGTCCCGAAGTGGACCATCGCGCAGCGGAAGACCCTGCTCACGCCGGAATGCCCCGGTGTCGCGCAGGGCGGCGAGCTGAACCCGTGCGTCGCAGGCGCGCGTGTCGACCGGCATCCGGGTGGAGAGAAGGGCGGCGACGTCTGCCGCCCCGCCCCCGCAGGTCAGGAGCATGTGGCCCAGACGGGGATGCAGCGGCAGACGCGCCATCGCCCGCCCGTGGGCTGTGATGCGGCCATCGCTGCCTATCGCTCCCAACCCTTCAAGAAGGATGCGCGCCTCCGCCATCGGGCCGGCGGGCGGGGGGGTGAGCAAGGCCAGCGCGTCCGCATCGCTGCCCCAGACGGCGAGTTCCAGTGCCAGACCGGCCAGATCGGTCGTTTCGATCTCGGGCGGGGCAAAGGCGGGCAGGGCGCCGTGTTCGCCACGTGTCCAGAGCCGGATGCACCGCCCCGGCGCAACGCGGCCCGCGCGACCCGCCCTCTGCGTGGCTTCGGCCTGCGAGACGCGTTCGGTGACCAGTCGCGCCATGCCGGAGCCGGGATCAAAGCGGGACCTGCGCGCGCGGCCTGCGTCGATGACGGTGCGCACCTCGGGGATGGTCAGCGACGTCTCTGCAATGGCGGTGGCTAGCACGACCTTGCGGCCTTCGGCGGGCGGGGTCAGCGCGGCCTGCTGCGCGGCGAAGGGCAGCGCGCCGTAGAGCGGCGCGATCTCGACCCCGGGGATTTGCCCCAGCGCGGTGGCGGTCGCGCGGATGTCGCGTTCGCCGGGCAGGAAGACGAGGACCGTGCCAGTGTTGTCTGGCAGGGCGTCGCGGACGGCCTGCGCCGTCGCGTGCTCGATTCGCTCCTTGCTGGGGCGTTGGGCGTAGTCGATGTCGACCGGAAACGCGCGGCCTTGTGACGTGATCACGGGGGCGTCGCCCAGCATCGCAGCCACAGGTGCTGCGTCCAGAGTCGCGGACATGACGAGAAGGCCCAGATCCTCGCGCAGGGTCTGGCGGACCTCCCACGCCAGCGCCAGCCCGAGGTCGGAGGCGAGGGAGCGTTCGTGGAATTCGTCGAAGATCACGCAGGCCACGCCGGGCAGGTCGGGATCGGTTTGCAGCATCCGTGTGAGCAGGCCTTCGGTGATGACCTCGATCCGGCGGCCGGGTTTGGCGTCACCGCGCATGCGGTAGCCCACCTGTTGGCCCACGGGCTCTCCCAGTGTTTGGGCCATGCGTGCGGCGGCCCCGCGCGCGGCCAGCCTGCGCGGCTCCAGCATCAGGATGCGACCGTCGGGATAGACCTCCCGCAGGGCGAGCGGGACGCGGGTGGTTTTGCCTGCGCCCGGCGGGGCCTGAAGC
>JBCBFU010000035.1:0-31586 GCA_038527375.1 Pseudomonadota bacterium
CAAAGTAAGCACCTCTAACTTAGTTAGTAACTCTAACATTAACTCGAAAGGGTCCCGCGATGACACAGTACGCCCAGCTCGAACGCCAGCGTGGCCTGCGTCGCGGCCTCGATCTGTCCCACGAATTGCCGGGGGATCGTGAAGCTGTCCTCGACGGTCAACGCGCGCACCTCGACCGGCATCAAAGGCGCCTCGACGGGGGCCTCTGCCGCCTCCGCCCGCGCGGCGAGGTAGCCTGCGCCATACTGAACCGCGGCCCCCGAGGCCCCAAGAACGATCAATGTCACAAGGGCATTGGCGATGCGGCGGCGACGCCGGATCCAGAGGCGGCGTTTGAGGCGGGCGTACTGTGTCATCGCGGGACCCTTTCGAATCAATGTTAGAGTTACTAACTAAGTTAGAGATGCTTACTTTGACAAGTGATACGGAGTCTGACACGGATCGGATCATGGAAACGGAAGACGACATGCAAAAAAGATCGGATCGCTATCACCACGGCGATCTGCGCAGCCAGTTGATCGAAGCAACGCGGCGTCTGGTCGAGGAGAAAGGCCCCGATCACCTGTCGGTGTCGGCGGCCAGCCGTCTGGCCGGTGTTTCAACCGCGGCTCCCTATAAGCACTTCAAAGACAAGGATGATTTGCTGCGCGCGGTGGCCTTTGGCGGGATGCTCCGACAACAGCAGATGATGGGAGAGGCCTTGGCCGACCTGCCCCCGCGCAGTCTTGACCGGATCGTCGCCATGGGACGCGTCTATATCGCCTTTGCGCAGGCTGAACCGGCCGTCTTCCGGCTCATGTTCGGGCTCTCAGGCACCCATGGCGAGGATGCAGCGCTGACCGAACAGGGCGAAAACACCTTTGCGGCCGTCCAGCGCGAAGTTGCGTCCTATCGCGGGAGCGATGTGGTGGAGGCCCAGGATCTCGACCGGGCGTTCCAGTTGTGGAGCTTTGTCCACGGCCTGTCGTTCCTGCTGATCGACGGCAAGGTGGCCGAGATGGATATGGACGTGGATATCGAACGCATGCTGTGGACCATCGGCGCACAGGTGATGGACAGCCCCCACCCGGGCTAGGCGCGCGACGCTTCACAACGCCACCCGGTTGCGCCACACATCTTGCACCGAAGGCGGGGGCAGACGATGGGCGCGATCAAGAACATCCTTTTCATCATGGCCGATCAACTGCGCTGGGACTTCCTGTCCTGCTATGGCCACCCGCACCTGCACACGCCCCATATCGACGCGCTGGCCGCGCGGGGCGTCCGCTTTGACCGCGCCTATGTGCAATCCCCCGTCTGCGGACCGTCCCGCGCGTCCTTCTACACGGGCCGCACGGTCTTTAGTCACGGATCGACGTGGAACCGCGTGCCCTTGCCCATCGGGGAGCTGACACTGGGCGACTACCTGCGCCCAGCCGGCATGACGACGGCAGTGGTGGGCAAAACGCATATGGCCCCCGACACGACCGGCATGGCGCGGCTGGGCCTGACGCCGGACACAGACATAGGCCTCAAGATCGCCCAGCCCGGGTTCGACGCCTATGAACGCGATGACGGGCTGCACCCCGACCCGATCAACCGCCAGCGGCCTCAAAGCCTGCGCTACAACGACTGGCTGCGCGAGCAGGGCTATCCGGGGGACAACCCTTGGAACGACTACGCCAACTCCGCCGAAGGCCCAGATGGCGAGGTCCTGTCAGGCTGGCACCTCAAGAACTCCAACCTGCCCGCCCGCATCGCCGAGGAGCACTCTGAGACACCCTACATGACCACCCGCGCGATGGAGTTCATCGCGGAACAAGGCGACGCGCCGTGGCTGTGCCACCTGAGCTATATCAAACCCCACTGGCCCTATATCGCGCCTGCCCCCTACCACGCGCTCTACGGGCCAGAGACTTGGCAGCCCGTCCATCGCAGCGAGGCGGAACTGGCGGACCCCAACCCCGTCTACGGCGCCTTCACCCACCACCGCGCCAGCCAGACCTTTGCGCAACCCGGTGTGCGCGAGACCGTGATGCCCGCCTATATGGGCCTCATCAAACAGATCGACGATCAACTGGGCCGCCTATTCACATGGCTGGAGGAGACAGGGCGCAGCGGCGACACCATGATCGTCCTGACCTCGGATCACGGCGATTACCTTGGCGATCACTGGATGGGCGAAAAGGAGCTGTTTCACGAATGCTCGGTCCGGGTGCCGCTCATCATCTTTGATCCGCGCCCGGAGGCCGACGCGACACGCGGCACCGTCAGCGATGCCTTTGTCGAAGCCATCGACCTGGTGCCTACGTTCGTGGAGGCCGCAGGCGAAGCCCCCGCCTATCACCGGCTCGAAGGCCGCTCTCTCCTGCCGATCCTGCACGGCGAGACGCCGACGGACTGGCGCGACGCGGTTTTCTCGGAAATCGACTACGCCTTCTACGGCGCGCGCGAGACCTTGGGGACGGACACAGACACGTCACGCGGCTATATGATCCGCACGGCGCGCTGGAAATATGTGCATTTCACAGGCTTCCCGCCGCAGCTGTTCGATCTCGCCTCGGACCCCGATGAATTCACAGACCTCGGGCGTGATCCGGCCCATGCGGACACACGCCAGAAGATGCATGCGCGCCTGCTCGACAGGCTAACGGCCCGCAAGAACCGCACCGCCATGAGCCATGCCGAGGTCGAAGCCATGCGCGGGACCGAGGCCGCGGATGGCATCCTGATCGGCTATTGGGACGGCGACACGCCCTAGGCCGGATCGTCCTGCGCCGACGCAAATTCGGCCCGGATGGCCTCGGTCTGCGCGCCCAAGGCGGGCACATCCGCCCATGCGCACCCCACCGCACCCGGCGCAGCTGGCAGCGTCACAGATCGGCCATTCCCCAGCGCAACCGCGCGACGTCGCAAAGCGGGATGCCCGGACAGTCCTGCGACGTCCCGCGCCAGCCCCCATGCAATCCCCGCCCGTCCACACCGCGCCGCGATCTCATCCGCGCTCGCTGCGGCAAAGACCCGAACCAGAATGCCATCCAGCGCCTCCCGGTGTTCGACCCGCAGCGCGTTGGTGGCAAAGCGCGGGTCCTCGGCCAACTCGGCCTGCCCGATTACCTCCCCGCAAAACCGCGCCCATTCCTCCGCCGTCTGCACAGCCAGCACGACCGCCCCGCCCGCGCAGTCGAACCGCCCGTAAGGATAGATCGAGGCATGGGACATCCCGTGCCGCGCGGTCTCCCGCCCGCCCTGCTCTAGGTGGAGGAGCGGGACAGCCATCCAATCCGCCACCGCATCGAACATCGCGATCTCGATGCTGGCCCCCTGACCCGTGCGCCCCCGCGCGATCAGGGCTTCCAACACCGCCGCATGGGCCGCGCCGCCCGTGGCGATATCGGCGACTGACACGCCGACCTTGGCCGGGGCATCAGGTGACCCGGTGACGGCGCACAGCCCCGCCTCCGCCTGCACCAAGAGGTCATAGGCCTTCATATCGGCGTAATCCGTGTCCTGCCCGTAGCCCACGATCGACACGGCAATCAAACGGGGGAAATCGCGGGCCAGCGTATCTGCCCCAAGCCCCATTCGGTCCATGGCACCGGGTGCAAGGTTCTGCACCAGCACATCCGCCTGCCCCAGCATCCGCCGCAAGAGCGCCAGATCACCCGCCTCTTTCAGGTTCAGGACCGCACTTTCCTTGCCCGCGTTCAGCCACGCGAAATAGGCCGAGGTCCCCGCCACCGCGCTGTCATAGTGGCGCGCAGTTTCCCCGCCGGGGCGTTCCACCTTGATGACCCGCGCGCCCGCATCGGCCAGCCGCAAGGTGCACACAGGGGCCGCGACCGCCTGCTCCAGCGCGACCACCAGAATGCCGTCGAGGACCCCCATCAATAGGACCGTGGCAGGCCCAGCACATGCTCGGCCAGATAGGACAGGATCAGATTGGTCGAAATCGGCGCCACCTGATAAAGTCGCGTCTCGCGGAACTTGCGCTCCACATCGTAATCCTCGGCGAAACCGAACCCGCCATGGGTCTGGATACAGACATTGGCGGCCTCGAACGCCGCATCGGCGGCCAGCATCTTGGCCATGTTGGCCTCCGCGCCCGGGTTCTCTCCCGCTTCATACAAGCGCAGCGCCTCGCGCACCATCAGATCAGCGGCGCGCATGTTCGCATAGGCCTTGGCAATCGGGAACTGCACGCCCTGGTTCTGGCCGATAGCGCGACCAAAGACGCGTCGGTCCCCGGCATAGGCCACGGACTTCTCGGTAAACCAGCGCGCATCGCCCACGCATTCCGCCGCGATCAGGATGCGCTCTGCGTTCATCCCGCTCAGGATATAGCGGAACCCCTTCCCTTCCTCACCGATCAGGTTCTCCGCCGGGACGCGCAGGTCGTCGAAAAACACCTCGGTTGTGGCGTGGTTCATCATCGTACGGATGGGCCGGATCGTCAGGCCATTACCCCGCGCAGCCTGCATATCCACCAAAATGACGCTGAGACCTTGGGTCTTCTTCATCCCTTCCGTCAGCGGCGTCGTCCGCGCCAGAAGGATCATGAGGTCCGAATGCTCGGCCCGGCTTGTCCAGATCTTTTGCCCGTTGATGACATAGTCATCGCCATCCCGCGTGGCGGTTGTGGTCAGCGCGCCGGTATCGGTCCCGCTGCCGGGTTCCGTCACGCCAAAGGCCTGCAAGCGCAGCCTGCCCCCCGCGATGTCCGGCAAATACCGCGCCTTCTGCGCTTCGGACCCATGTCGCAGGAGCGTGCCCATCGTATACATCTGCGCGTGGCAGGCCGCGCCGTTGCACCCTTGGGCCTGTATCTCCTCAAGGATGGCCGCGGCTGCCGACAGCGGCAGACCCGCCCCGCCGTATTCCTCGGGGATCAGGACCGACAGCCACCCGGCCTCGGTCAGGGCCGCGACAAACTCGGTCGGGTATGCGTTCTCACGATCCAGCGCGCGCCAGTAGCTGCCGGGAAACCCCGCGCACAGCTTGGCCACCGCATCGCGCAAATCCGCATAATCGCTGCTCACTGGCCTCTCCCCCCGGTTTGCCTCGCGCATGGTGATAGACCGAGCCGGCAAATGGAACAATGCGCGTGGACGGTGGCGCAGGGCCCGCGCACCGCCTAAAACGGGGCAGACGGCAAAGGGCGGATGATGACCGAAATCGACCTCAACTCAGACCTCGGCGAAGGGTTCGGACCTTGGTCCATGGGCGACGATGCCGCGATGCTGGCCGTGGTCAGCAGCGCCAACATCGCCTGCGGCGGCCATGCCAGCGACCCTGACACGATGTATGCCACACTGTGCGCCGCGCGGGATGCCGGCGTCGTGGTCGGCGCGCACCCGGGCTACGTTGACCGCGAAGGGTTCGGGCGCCGCGTGATCCCAATGACACCCGCGCAGATCGGCCACATGATCGCCGCCCAGATCGGCGCGCTTCAGGCCATCGCCCGCGAGGCTGGCACGGGCGTCGCTTACGTCAAACCGCACGGCGCCTTGGGCAACCTTGCGGCCCGCGATGCCGATGTTGCCCGCAGGGTCACCGCCACGGTCGCGGCCATCGACCCCGAACTCCCCCTCCTCGCCATTTCCGGCACCGCGTTGGAGCAGGCGGCCCGCGCCACCGGAACACCGGTCTTTTCCGAGATTTTCGCAGACCGGGGATACCAAACCAACGGCCAACTGGTCCCACGTGGCGATCCGGGCGCGATGATCGACGATCCCGCCGCTGCCGCCGACCGACTGCTGGCCTTCCTAGACACCGGGCGCATGCCTGTCGTCGGAGGGGACCCCATCACGCTTGCAGCGCAATCGGTCTGCGTCCACGGCGACAGCCCCCATTCGGTCGCCATGGCCCGCGAAATCCGCGACCGCCTGACGGCCGCGGGCGTGGCCATCCGTCCCTTTATGGCTCCGTGATCACACCATGACGTGGCCGCGCTATACCGAGGTCGGCGATTGCGGCCTCCTCATCGCCTTTGCCGACCGCGAGAGCGAGGCCGCCCATGCCCGCGTGATCGCGCTGGACCGCCGGTTGGGTTGCGCCGACATCCCCGGTCTCGTCGAATGCGTGCCCGCGCTGGTCAACCTCATGGTGGTTTTTGATCCGCTGGTGACGACCCACACGGCCTTGCGCGCTGCGGTGGGTGACCTCGTGACCGAAAGCCTGCGCGCGAGTGCCGGGGACCAAGGCGCAGCGACAACGCAGCACAACATCCCCGTCTGCTTTGACGCGGACCTCGCCCCGGACCTGCCCGCCGTGGCCCGCGCCTGCGATATGTCCGAGGACGCGGTGATCACCTGCCTGACCGCGACCCCGATCACGGTCGCGATGTACGGCTTTGCGCCGGGCTACGCGTATCTGACGGGCCTGCCCCCGGCCCTCCACGTGCCGCGCAAACCGGCCCCCGTCCGCGATGTGCCCAAGGGCAGCCTGCTGATTGCGGGGCCGCAGGCCCTGATCACGACGCTGACGATGCCCACGGGCTGGTCGATCTTGGGGCGCTCGCGCTTTCAGGTCATGGACCCTGAGGGCGATCCGCAGTTCCGGATGGCCGTGGGCGACACCGTGCAGTTTCGCCGCGTGCCCCGCGCGGAGTTCGAGGCGGGCGCGCGCCCATGACCGACGCCCGCTTTCGCATTCAGGCTGCAGGTCCGCTCGTCACCCTTCAGGACGCGGGCCGCCGGGGGCATCTGCGCCACGGGGTGCCGGGATCAGGTCCGATGGATCGCTTCGGTTTCGCCGCGGCACACGCCCTGCTGGGGCGCGAGACCACGGGCACCGCGATCGAGGTCTCGCTGGGCGGGTTGGCGCTCGACTGGGTGGAGGGGACATGCACCGTCGCCGTGGCGGGCGGCGGCTTCCGCTGCACGCTGGACGGGGTCCGTCACGAGGGTTGGGATGTCCTGACGCTCACGCCCGGGTCACGCCTGACGATCACTGGGGGCGCGTGGGGGTCATGGTGTTACCTCGCCTTTGCCGGAACGCTCGATGTGCCCCGCTGGCTGGGCGCTGCGGCCACCCATGGGCAATCGGGTCTGGGCGGTGGCATGATCACCCCGGGGCAGATGATCCGCGTAACGGGGGCCGAGGCACAGCCCGCCCGCAACGGTGCCTATGACATCCCACCAATTGCCAAGCCGCGCGATACGCTGCGCGTCGTGCCCGGTCCGCAGGATCACCTGTTTGACGCGGATGCGCTGACGCAGCTTTCAAGCGCGGCCTACAAGGTCACAGATGCCTATGATCGCATGGGTATCCGGCTGGATGGCCCAACGCTTGCACTGGCCGATGCGCTTTCGATCCCGTCCGAGCCGATCTTGCGCGGCTCCATCCAAGTCACCGGGACGGGCGTGCCCACGATCCTCATGGCCGATCACCAGACGACCGGCGGCTATCCCAAAATCGCCACCGTGATTTCAGCCGATCTCGCCCCGCTGTCCCAACACCGTGCAGGGGATGATTTGCGCTTCAAAGCCGTAACACCGGAGGCTGCCAATGCCGAGGCGCGCGCCTACGCCGAGGCAACGCACGCGGCGCTCGAGGCCCTGCGCGCGCCGCGTCTGTCTTTGGACGACAGGCTCGCACGTGAAAACCTGATCAGCGGTGTCACCGATGGCGGCCAGACCGGCCCCTAGGTGATCGCAGCCCCCTGCGCGGACAGCGAAATCGTCAAAGACAGCGACCCCTCGTTCACCAGCCACTTGCGCACCGTGTAACTCCGCGCACCAGCCTCGTGCATCGGATCGCGATCCGCGATGGCGCGCGCGGCCTCAAGGCTCTCGGCGCGGTAGATCACCATGCCCTCGGCCTCCATCATCTCCCCACTGGCGTCCGACACCGGCCCCGCCATCACGAGCACGCCCGCGGCCTCCAGCTCCTTTTGATAGGCCAGATGCGCAGGCAACGTGGCCTTGACCAAATCCATGTCGTCTCCCGGCACGCTGGAGACCACGAAAAGCTCCCACGCCAACGCGCCACGTTCACGCGCCTGCGCCTTATACTCTTCCCATTTCGGCATGCTGTCCTCCGTCCTTTACAATTAGCTATCGCAAGCGCGTGTCCAAAAAAACGATTTTATTGGACATGATGAAAAAACATCTATTATTTGACCCAAACGGCGTGGATACCGATTTATGGAGAGTCGCGCTTGGGGGGACATATGACCGACACTGCAACGCTGGCTTCCCTGCGTGAATCTGCTCAAAGCGACGTGCGAGACCTTCGCACGCGCATCACACGGCTGGAGCAGGCCCAGATCGACCTCATCCTGTCCGGCGCACGCTCGCATTACGCGTGGACGGACCGGCCCGTCTCCGAGGCTCTCCTGCACGAACTGTTCGACATCACCAAGATGGGCCCGACCAGCATGAACACCTGCCCCGCGCGGTTCATCTTCGTGCGCTCCGAGGCTGGCAAGGAACGGCTTTCCAAGGCGCTCAAGCCCGCGAACGTGCCCAAGGTCATGGGCGCGCCGGTGACGGCGATCATCGCCTATGATCTGGATTTCTGGACCGAACTGCCCCGCCTCTTCCCACACGAAGACCGCCGCCCGCACTTCCAAGGCAAGGAACAGCACAGCGAGGATACGGCTTTCCGCAATTCCACGCTGCAAGGGGCCTATTTCATGATCGCGGCCCGGGCGCTCGGTCTCGATGTGGGGGCGATCTCGGGGTTCGAAAACGCTGTGGTGGACGCGGAATTCTTCGCGGGCACGCGCTTGAAGTCGAACTTCCTGTGCAATCTCGGATACGCCGATGAAACGGCGCTCTTCCAACGGTTGCCGCGCTTCGACTTCGATGACGTCTGCAAGATCATCTGACGGGGCTGGCGCGAGATGACAGTGAAACTGAAAACATCCGTCACCCTGCGCGTCGAGGCTGATTGCCCGTCCCATTCGCTGGCCCGCGTCTCCACACGTGACCTGACGCAACTGATCGACGAACCCACCGAACGCGGCGGCACCAATCAAGGCTTTACGCCCACCGACACCGCACTGAGCGCGCTGGTGGGCTGCACCAATGTCATCGCCCACAAATGCGCGGCCAAGATGGGCATCGACATCGGTCACCTGCACATCACGGCGGCCTGCCGGTTCAACCGGTTGGGCGTCACGCTGGCCGAAGAGATCGACACCCCGTTCGAGGCCATCGACCTGACCGTCACAGCAGACGGCCCGGCCAGCCAGTCCGATCTGGACCGCCTCGCCGCCGAGGTCGCGAAATTCTGCCCCCTTGCCAAACTCTTCCGGCAGGCGGGTACCGACATACACGAAGACTGGCGCAAAGCCGGCTAATCCACGTTTCTGGGAGGAAAACACATGAAACTGACACGACGCGTTGCCACGGCTGCCGGCCTGGCCATGGTGTTGTCCGGAGCCCTTGGCGGCGCCGCGACGGCACAGCAAACCATCAACATGACCGCCATCGACGGCTATCCAGAGCGGTCCATGTGGGTCAAGGAGTTCTCGGGCTTCTTCATTCCCCGCGTGAACGAAGAGCTGGCCAAGACCGGCAACTATGAAATCAACTGGATGGAGGCCTATGGCGGCCAGATCGTGAAACCCCGCGGCGTGCTGGAAGGCATCAAGCTGGGTCTGGGTGACATCGGTATCGTCACGACGATCTTCCACAACTCCGCCCTGCCCTCGCAAGGCATCTCGGCGGTGACGCCGTTTGTATCGGCGGATGCCCGTGTCGTGGCCAAGGCCGTGGACGAAATCGCGCGCGAATTCCCGACCATGAACGCCGAATTGGCGGCGGAAAATCAGGTCTATCTGGCCACCGGCGTCGTGCTCGACACCTATCAGATGTTCTCGAAAACGCCGATCAACTCGCTCTCGGACCTCGAAGGCCAAAAGGTTGCAGGCGCTGGTTATAACCTGCGCTACCTCGAAGGCATCGAAGGCGCGGCAGGTGTCCGCGGCGGTCTGCCCAACTTCTACAATATGATGCAGACCGGCGTGGCCGATGCCGCCATGCTGTGGCCCGAGGCCGCCAAGACCTTCAAAATCGCAGAGGTCGCGCCCTACATGCTCAAGGCCGATCTGGGCGCCGTGAACTCCAAGACCGTCACGGTGAACGCTGATGTCTGGGCGGGCCTGCCGGACGAGGTCAAGGATGTCCTGCAAATGGTCGCCATCGAATACCGCGATCACGTGGCGTCTGTCGCCATGGACCGGGCCGAAGAGTCGCTGCAAGCCTACAAGGACGGTGGCGGCACCGTGGTCGAAATGTCGGCTGAGGAGCGGCAGGCATGGGCCAATGGCATGCCCAATATCGCAGCCGACTGGGCGGCCAATCTCGACAAGACCGGCGCGCCGGGGACCGAGATGCTGGTGGCCTACATGGACAAGCTCAAGGCCGCGGGGATGGAGCCCATCCGCGACTGGTCTGCGGACGCAATGAACTGATCCCGGACGTCTGGGAAAGGTTTGAAGCACATGATCGTCACGGGTCTCGAAAAACTACGATCTTGGGTCGTGGCGGTCGCCATTGCGGCCAACGTGTTGGGGGCGCTTGTCCTCCTGGCGTTGGTCGCGGTGATGAATGTCGATGTCATCGCGCGCAACCTCTTTAACGCGCCATTCCGCGGCGTGGTCGAGGTCGTGATCTTCTCGATGGCGTTGATCGTTTTTCTGCAATTGCCGGATGTGGTGCGCACCGGGCGTCTGACCCGTTCTGACGGGTTTCTGGGCGTCCTCCGCCACCATGTTCCCCGCGTCGGCAGCACGCTGGGCCGGGTGATTGATGCAATTGCGTGTGTGTTCATGTGCATGATCGTCTGGACGGTCTGGCCGGAATTCACCGAGGCGTTTGAAAGCTGCCATTTCTTCTCGGCCCCCGAATTCGGGCCCGAACCCACGGGGCAACTCTGGGTCGACTTCCGCGATGCGCTGGGGCGCTGCGACTATTTCGGGACGCCCGGCATCCTAACCGCGCCGTGGTGGCCGGTCCGCCTTGCCGTCGCCTTTGGCTGTGCACTGGCCGCTGTCGTCCTGTTCTTCAAGGCCGTTCTGGGGGACGAAAACATCCCCGGAACCGCGCACGAGACCGCACAAGATCCCGCCGGGGGAGCAGACTGACATGACTCCCGTTGAAATTGGAATGCTGTCGGTCCTCGCGATCGTCCTCCTCGTCTACATGGGCGTCTATATCCCGGTGGCTCTGGGCCTCGTGTCCTTTGTCTCCATCTGGATCATCTCGGGCAAATCCATCCTCGCCTTCAACTTCCTGAAGGTGGCCGTGGGCGACGGCGTCACGGAATACGAATTTGCCACCATCCCGCTCTTTACGCTGATGGGGCTCCTCGTCTCGAAGGCGGGATTGGGGCGCGATATCTACGAGGTGATGAATTCAGCCTTTCGCAAGGTGCTGGCCGGGATCGGCATGGCCACCGTGGGGGCGAACGCCATCTTTGCCGCGATCACCGGTTCCTCCATCGCCTCCGCCAGCGTCTTCACCAAGATCTCGGTGCCCGAGATGCTGAATTTCCGCTACAACCGCCGCTTTGCGGTGGGTGTCGTCGCGGGGTCCTCGGTTCTCGGCATGATCATCCCGCCCTCGGCAATGCTGATCATCTATTCCTTCGTGGCCGAACAATCAGTCGGCCATATGTTCCTGGCCGGCATCATCCCCGGGCTGATCCTGACGGCAGCCTATATCGTCGCGATCTTCCTGATGGCGCGGTTCTGGCCGTCCTACATTGGCCACGATATCCGCGCCGATGACGACGCGGGCATGAGCTGGGGCCAGATGTTCAACAAGGCCTGGCCGGTCATCACGCTGATCTTCCTCGTGCTGGGCGGCATCTACACTGGCTGGCTCACGCCCGTGGAGGCGGGTGCCGCGGGCGCGTCGCTCGCGCTCATCGTGGCGCTTCTGCGCCGGTCGCTGTCCTGGCAGGGGCTGTGGTCCACGTTGGTCGAAACGGGCCACATCACGGCGGCCATCCTCTTTCTCATCGCGATGGCGTCTTTCTACAGCCGGATGCTGGGCTTTGCGGGGCTGCCCAACGAACTCGACGCGCTGCTCGAGACGTGGAACCTGTCCTTCTGGCAGATCATGGCGATCTACGTGCTGATGATGCTGGTCCTCGGCACGCTCTTGGACACAGCCTCCATCATCCTGATCGTCGTGCCGCTCTTTATCACCCTGATCGAAGGTATGGGGCTGTCGCTGATCTGGTTCGGGATCGTCACCGTCATCGGGGCCGAGATCGGCCTTTTGACACCGCCGCTGGGCATCTCGTGCTTTGTGATCAAAAGCACGCTCAACCGGCCTGATATCAGCCTCAAGGACGTGTTCATGGGCGCCCTGCCCTTTGCCGTCATCATGCTGATGGTCCTGATCGTGCTGATCCGCTTCCCCGTCTTGTCCACCGTCCTCATCAACTAAAGGCCGCCGCAGATGAAAAACGTCACAATGGACACCATCACGCAGGCCTTTCTGGACTACTGCGCCGACGACACGGACCCGCGCACGATGTTCGTGCTGCAAAAGATGGTCGAACACCTGCACGCCTTTGCCAAGGAAACGGAACTCACCCATGCCGAATGGACACGCGGCCTGAAATTCCTGACCGATGCGGGCAAGATCACGGATGACGAACGCAACGAGTTCGTTCTGATCTCGGACGTCACGGGCCTGTCCTCTCTCGTGGACATGATCGGGTCGCAACATGACGGCACCTCCTCCAGCGTGCTGGGGCCGTTCCATTCGGTCGGCGCGCCGCTTTTGCCCGTGGGCGGCGATCTGAAACAGGACAACGATGGGGCCACCGTCGTGGTCGAAGGCATCGTGCGCGGCACCGATGGTGCGCCCATCGACGGCGCGCTTATCGAACTGTGGCAGACGGCTGAAAACGGCCTTTACTACAGTCAGGACGGCGATCAGGACGATTTCAACCTGACCTGCTCCATGAAAACCGGCCCTGACGGGCGGTATGCCCTGACCACCGTGAAACCCGCCCCCTACAAGGTCCCCGATGACGGCCCGGTGGGCGAGCTCTTCCGCGCCACAGGCCGCACACCCTGGCGCCCCTCGCACCTGCATTTCATCGTTCAGGCCGACGGCCACCGGTCGCTCGTGACCGAGGTCTTCGCCAATGGCGACCCCTATCTCGACCGCGACGCGGTCTTCGGCGTCCGCTCAGACCTGATCATGGATTACGTCGAACACACCGACGTGGACGCCCTGCCCCCCGACCTCGCCGTCGGGCGCAATGTCACCATCCCCTACTACAAGGTCGATTTCGATTTCGTCCTTGTCCCTGCCGACACATAGCCGCTGCTCCGAAAGGAAAGACCATGCGCGAAACACATCTCGAAGACGGAAAATGGTGGGTCAGCCCCTACAATTTCGAAGCTGACGTCCGGGGCGGCCTGAACCTCCCCGAAAAGGTCGAAATCCACGACGCGACCCTGCGCGACGGCGAACAGACGCCCGGCGTGGTGTTCTCGGTCGATGACAAGATCGCCATCGCCCAAAAGCTCGATGAGTTGGGCGTGGACCGGATCGAGGCCGGCATGCCCGCCGTGTCGCCGCAAGACCAGCAAGCGATCACCGAGATTTCGAAACTGGGCCTCAACGCCAAGATCTTTACCTTCGCGCGCGCGATGCAGAAAGACATCGACATGGCGCTTGAATGCGGGGCCGATGGCGTCGTGATCGAGGTGCCTATCGGATATCCCAAGCTGACCACCCAATTCGGCTGGACGTGGGAGGACGTGGCCAAAAAAACCGCGCCCGTCATCAACTATGCCCGCGAAAACGGGCTGCACGCGCTGTTCTTTCCCTATGACACGACCCGCGCGCGCCGGGACGATCTGACGAACCTGTGCAGCTACATCATGGACAACGCCCCGCCCGACAGCATCGGCATTGTCGACACCATGGGCTGCGCCACGCCCGAGGCGATCAAGCACATGGTCCGTTGGGTCAACGACATGACGGGCCTGCCCATCGAAATCCACACCCACAACGACTTTGGGATGGGCGTGGCCACCGAACTGGCCGCCGTGACCGCAGGCGCGGTCTGCGTCCACTCCTGCGCCAACGGTCTGGGCGAACGCACGGGCAACGCCGCGCTGGAGGAACTGATGATGGGCCTCCACCTGCTCTACGGCTATGACACCAATTACAAGCTCGACAAGATCCCGGAACTGGCCGCGATGATCGCGGAAAAGTCCAACATCCCGATCGCGCGCAACAAACCCGTTCTGGGCCACGGCAATTTCATCCGCGAAAGCGGGATCGGCATCAATTACGTGATGAACGACCCGCTGGTGATGTTCGCCACCCACCCCGCGCTCACCGGCAAGACGGGCGAGGTCGTGCTGGGCAAGAAGTCCGGCAAAGCCTCGATCATCTACAAAATGGGCGAACTGGGCCTGGGCGAGTTGGGCGACGACCAAATCGGCGCCATCTTGGACGAGGTGAAGGCCACCGGCATTGCCAAGCGGGACGTTTTGACGGACGAGGAATTCGTCAACATCGTCTCAGCCGTCAAAGCCAAGGCCGCGTGACACAGAGGGACCCCCAAGGACCGCAATGAACAAACACCAGGCGCCAGAGCCGAAAGGCACCGAACTGTCAGCCACCCGTCAGGCCTATATGGGCCTGCGCGGGCTGATCCTGACCGGGGAACTGGCGCCCGGTGAAAAGCTCAAGATCGACGGGCTCAAGGATCGCTTGGGCCTCGGCGCCTCTCCGATCCGCGAGGCGCTCAGCGAACTGGCCGCAGAACAGCTTGTCGACCGCCACGACCAGCGCGGGTTTCGCACGGCCCCCGCCAGCCGCGCCAATTTCGAGGAGATCCTCGAACTGCGCTGCATGTTGGAAAGCCGCGCCCTGCGCAAAAGCGTGGCCAATATGGACGAGGCCGGGCACGAGGCGCTGCTTTTATCGCACCACCGCATGACGCGCGCCCGCGGTCAGGACCGCGAGGTCTTCGAGGACAAGCACAAGGCCTTTCACATGGCCATCATCGGGCGCTGCGACGCGCCCGTCCTGCTGCAACTGTGCAGCCAACTCTATGACCTCAACATCCGTTACCGCTATATCGCCGGCGCGCTCGAGGGCTACCAAGGCCGCGACCCCGCGACCGAACATCAGGACATCCTGAACGCCATTCTGGACGGCGATGTGGACCGGGCCGACGATCTACTGATGCGCCACTACCAGACGACCGGCGCCTTCCTCAGCGCGCGTCTGGATTAGGGCGTCGGGCCTACCTGCGCGGCACGATCACGCCCGCCGCGACCAGTACCCGCCATACCATTTTGTGAAAGTGGTGCCCCCACACGGACTCGAACCGCGGACCTACTGATTACAAATCAGTTGCTCTACCAGCTGAGCTATAGGGGCACTGCGCGTGATCTAGTGCAGGCCCGGGCGCGGCGCAAGCCAATGTTCCGGCTCGCACGCCGGTCGTAGCCACGGCCCCGCAACCGCGCGACAGATGACGCAGCGCAAGTGCCAGCACAAGTAACGGGGCGGCCTTGAACAAAAGGGGGTTTCGCGCGACAACGGGGCCAGATCAAAGGCGCGCGACCCCCACCCCATGGAAATCGTTTATCATATTGGCGCACATGCCACCGACGAGGATCGGTTGCTCAAATGCCTTCTGAAAAACAAGGAAGACCTCGTGCGTCAGGGCATTTCGGTGCCGGGACCGTCGCGCTACCGCAAACTTCTGCGCGAAACGATCCACGCGCTGGCCCGCGGAGTTCCGGGACCTGAAACGCGCGACATGCTGCTCGATGAGATCATCGAGGAGGACAATATCGACCGTCTGGTGATGAGCAATTCGAACTTCATCTGCATCCCGGCGCGTATCTTTGAACACGGCCAATTCTACCGGCTGGCTGGCGACCGGATCGAAGGGATGACACAGCTTTTTCCCAACGATCAGCTGGAATTTCACCTCGCGATCCGCAACCCGGCGACCTTTATCCCCGAAATCGTGTCGGGCCTGCCGCTGGCGGCGCAAAAGCGGCTGGACGGCAAGCTCGATCCGTTTTCGATCCGCTGGTCGGACATGATCGCACGCATGCAGATCGCAGCCCCCGAGGCGCAATTTACTGTCTGGTGCAACGAGGATACGCCGCTGCTCTGGGCGCAACTGATCCGCGAGCTTTCGGGCCTCGATCCCAACACCAAGATCGTCGGCGGATTTGATCTCCTCGCCGAAATCATGACGCCCGAAGGGCTTCAGCGGTTCCAGACCTACCTCAAGACCCATCCCCCCCACACCGAAGTGCAAAAGCGCCGGATCATCGCGGCTTTCCTCGACAAATTCGCCATCGAAGACGCGCTGGAGGAAGAGTTGGACATGCCCGGCTGGACGGATGAGGTCGTCGATGCCCTGACGGACACCTACGAGGAAGACGTCTACAAGATCGACCGGATGCCGGGCGTGACCCTCATCACGCCCTGACGCTTGCGCGCCGTGGCACTCAGCTCATGCCGAGCGCTTCTTTGTACATCTCCAGAACCGCCTCTTCTTCGGCGATGTCGTCCTTGTCGCGTTTGCGCAGCGCAATGACCTTGCGCATGACCTTGGTGTCATAGCCACGGGCCTTGGCCTCGGCCATCACCTCTTTTTGCTGGTCCGCGATGTCCTTCTTCTCCGCTTCCAGCCGCTCGTACCGTTCGATGAACTGGCGCAACTCGCCCGCGGTCACGCGGTAGCTGTCGGGCGTTCCGGTCTCAGGGATATCGGTGGCGGTGTCGGACATCGGGGCGCGCTCCTTGGTGGGCAGATCAGGCCGCCACGGATACCCCGCACCCACCCGACCCGCAAGCGGCAAGGGCCATCAGACACCCGCAACCGTGCCGCGGGTTGAAACGCGCGGCACGCCCGGCTAGGGCAGGCCAACACGTCCCCGTCTTGTCAGGTGCCCCGATGCTTGCCGCCCTCGTCCCCGTTGGAACCGTCATCACCCTCTTGGGCCTCGCAGGGCTGGGCTATTGCATCGTGTCGGTCATGCGCGCGCGCAAATCGGGGCTGGACGACGACGCGATGAAGGCGCGGCTGCAAACGATCGTGGCGTGGAACCTCGGCGCACTTGCGGTGTCGGCCATCGGGTTGATGTGCGTCGTGCTGGGTATCTTTCTGGCCTAGGCCTCGACCTAGCCCCGCCCGTCATCCCCAAATCGCGCCCCGTTCAGGACCGCCTTGCGCAAGGCCGGATGCGGGGTCCAGAACGCTACATCATCGCCCAATGACGCCTCGGCGCGGGCCGACAACCGCCGCTCAACCGCCAGAACGCCCGCAACCTCGGCCGACTTCAAGGGCCCGCCCCGATGGCGCGGAAACCCAAGCCCGAGGATCGCCGCGATATCCACATCCGACAGCTGACGCAGCGCGGGACCACAGGCGACACCTGCATTCACCATCGCATCCAGACAGGTCTCCACGATCTCTGTATCCGACACTCTCCGCGGGCGGATGCCGGTGGCCGCGCGATGCGCTTCGATCAATGCCTGAACTTCATCGGACGGCATGGCCTCCTGGTCCGCGCCCGCATAGTCATAAAACCCCGCCCCCTTGGCCTGCCCGGTCCGACCCGCGCCGCGCAGCGCACCGCGCAAGTCATGGGAACTGCTGGCAAAGACGCTCTCTGCCGGGGTCGGCTCGGCAAAGCCGATCAAGTCCTGCACCTGATAGGGGCCGACATTGAACCCAAAGCCGCGCATGGCGCGGTCCACGTCATGGGGGGTGGCGCCTGTTGCAACCAGCGCGTCGGAGGCCCGCCGGTAGGCGGCGAGCAGACGTTCGACCACCAACCCCACCATGGGCGCCTTGGGCGAGTGCTCTATGCGCACCGGGGTCTTGCCGATCCGCCGGATCAAATGAAACGCGCGCGCCTCGATCTCGGGCGGGGTGTTGGGCATCAGGGCCAATTCGGCCAGTCGGGTGACATGGGACGGCGGCAGGATGTTGCAGGCCACGACGCGGCCCTGCCCCCCGGTCGCGGCATCCAGTGCGGACAGATCGGCAAAGGCGGACACGCTCACCAAAACGGCGTTTGCGTTTGCCGCCGCCACGCGCGCAAAGACGGTGGCGTTGACCGCGCCTGCACCCGCCACCAAGACGGCATCAACACCGCGCAGGGTGCCCAGGTCCGCCGTCGACCGCAGCCGGTCGATGACCTCGTCCCGGCGCGCGGGCGTCAGGCGGCCCTGCGCAACCGCCCGCGCGGCCAGCGCCGACACCCGGCCCG
Organism: Pseudomonadota bacterium; assembly: GCA_038527375.1. GTDB lineage: Bacteria > Pseudomonadota > Alphaproteobacteria > Rhodobacterales > Rhodobacteraceae > Shimia_B. The sequence goes on from JBCBFU010000035.1 coordinate 18,218, forward strand.
CCGCCGCCGTCGCGGCCTCAGGGCCGGCCTCGACCATCACGACCTGCAATCCGGCCTCAAGCGCGTTGAGCGCAATTCCCGCGCCCAGCAAACCACCGCCCAGCACCGCGGCCTGGGCGAGGCGTTCAACCTCTGGCAGGTGCCGTGGCACGCGGGCAGCGCGTCGCTCGGCCACAAAGACGTGGCGCAGGGCCATCGCCTCGGGGCTGCGGCGCACCTCCTCGAAACACTCGTCCTCCAGCGCCAGCCCCGCATCGAACGGCAAAAGCGGCGCAGCCTCCAGACATTCCATCGCCTTGGTGATTACGGGTGCATCCGCATTGGGCAATTCCGCCCGCACCGCCTCCAACGCCGCGCGATAGGCCATGGCGTCGCGGAACCCGTCGCGCCGCGCCGATGTGGCCACGGGTGGGCCCGAAGTTTGGGTCTGGGCAAGGTTCTGGGCAAAGGCCATCGCGCCCCCCATCAGGTCGCCGTCGATGATGCCGTCGATCAGGCCCGCCTCCTGCGCGGCCTCCGCGCCCAAAGGCCGGCCTGTCAGGATCATCCGCCCGGCCACGTCGCCGGCCACCAAACGCGGCAGGCGTTGTGTGGCCCCCGCCGACGGGATCAGGCCCAGCGATATCTCGGGCAGACCCAGACTTGCCCCCCGCGCCGCGATGCGGGCGTGACCTGCCAAGGCCAGCTCCAACCCCAGGCCCAAGGCCCGCCCGTGGATCGCCACGACAACCGGCACGCCCATCGCCTCGATCTGGCGCGCGACATCGCCCACCAAGGGCGGCTGCGGCGCGCGGTCCATCTCGCGGATATCGGCCCCCACGGGAAACGTCCGGCCCGCAGCCGTCAGGATCACGGCGCGCACGTCCGCATCCGCATCCGCGCGGTCCAGCGCCGTTTGCAGCGCGACGCGCACCCCGTGGGACAGCGCATTTGACGGTGGGTTGTTGATCTGAAGGATGGCCACGCCATCACGCACCGCGTACCGCACCAGATCGGTCATCGCTGGGTCCTACTCGCTACCTCGGGCGGTTACCCCGCCTTTGGGCCTACAGAGTGCCAGAACCTGTGGATAACTCAAGTCCCGTCCACGCCGCCGCGCGCCCAGCTGCACGAGACCCCGCACGAGACCCCTGCACTAGACCATGGCGACAACAGCCGCTAGGACCACCGCCATGGATATCCGCGCCCTGACCCCCGACTACGCCGTCTCGCCGCAAATCGCGCCCGAGGATATGCCCGCCATCGCCGCCGCAGGCTATACCACAGTCCTGTGCAACCGCCCGGACGAGGAAATCCCGATGGAACTGAGTGCCGAGGTCATGGCCATCGCCGCCGAAGCCGCAGGCCTCGCCTTCGAGGTCCTGCCCGTGACCCATGCGGGCCTCACCCTTGATCTGGTGTCCGAACAGGGCCGCATCGTGTCCGAGGCCACGGGGCCGGTGTTGGCCTATTGCGCCTCCGGCACCCGGTCGAGCATCGTGTGGTGCCTGTCGCAGGCGGGCAAGGTTCCGACCGAGGACTTGGTCACCGCTGCGCGCGGCGCGGGCTATGAACTGGGCCACCTCGCCCCGCAGATCGACGCACTGGCGGGCCGCTAGGGGGCGCTACTCTGCCGCCATCGCCATCCTGAGCGGCAGGCTCACCCGAAACGCTGCCCCGTTCTGCCCGGGGAGATAGCCAATCTGGCCGCGCAGGTTTGTCATGATCTCGCGGCAGATCGCCAGACCCAGCCCCGCGCCCCCGGCCCGGCTGTGATCGCTCAGCCGCGAAAACTTCTCAAAGATCAGCGCCTGTTGCGCCGGTGGGATGCCTTTCCCGTTGTCGATGAAATCGACATGCACCCATTCACCGGCGGGTCGCACCTGAATGCTCAACCGGGGCGCATCGGCGCGGCAGTATTTTTCGGCGTTCTTGATCAAGTTGATGAACACCTGACTGAGCCGCCCCAAATCCGTCTCGACCACCACATCCTCGCGGGTGCGCGACCGTTGTATAGTCAACCGGTTGCCCAGCGCCGAGGCCGAGATCGACCGATCCAGAACAGCCCCGATGCTGCCCGTCTGCACCTCGAGCGCGACCTGACCGTTTTCCAGAACCGACAGGTCCAGCAGATCATCCAAAAGCCGCGTCAGGCGGATCGCCTCGTCATAGATGATGCCGGCATATTTCTCGCGCTCCTCCCCGCTCAGGCTCGCGTCGCGCAGAATGTCCGAAAACGACCGGATGGACGACATGGGCGTGCGCAGCTCGTGGCTGATCTGGCTCAGGAAGGCGTCCTTCTGGATCGAGAGGCTCGTCAGCTTGTCATTGGCGTCCCGCAATTGCCGGGCCGTGCGCGTCAGCTCATCCGACTGCGCCTTGAGCTGGCTGGAATATTCCAGCATCTGCGCGGTCTCATCGGCCACCGCCATCAGGTCCTGCACCGACACCGCCGCCCGGCCCACGATCTGCCCCACCATGGCGTGCGCGGTGGCCGCCCCCACGGACCCCGCCAACTCCCGCTCCAGCTTGTCCAGGAATTCGGGCGTGGGATCGGGCAGATACCCGCTTTTGCCCTGCAATTCGGCGGCTGTCTGAAACAGGCTCTGTGCCTCGCGGGCACCCAGAATGCGCTGCGCCATGATCAACAGGTCCTCGGCCTCGACCTGACCAGAGGTCCAGCCCTGCGCCTCGCGGCTCAGATCAAAGACATTGACGAATTGCGCGCCTTGCAGCCGCTCCAACGGCGTCGGGAACGACATCAGTGACCCCGCCACAAAGGCCGCCGCATTCAGCCCCACCGACCAGATCACGGCGTGCACCACAGGATCGAGCCCCGCCACCCCGAACAGGGCCTGCGGTCTAAGCCACTCCACCCCCCAAGGACCCTGATCCAGCATCGCCTGACTGAACACCGCGCCCGCGCCAAAAGACGGCAGAAACAGCGTATAAGCCCAGACGGCGGCCCCCACGATCAATCCGGCTGCGGCCCCGAGCCGCGTGGCCCCGCGCCAGAACATGCCACCCAGCATCGCGGGCAGGACCTGCGTGACCCCAACGAAGGAGATCAGCCCGATCGCCGCCAGCGCCGTCCCGCCCCCCGACACCACATAATAGAGGTAGCCCAAGACCACGATCGCCCCGATGGTGACCCGCCGCGACAGGATCAACACCCAGCGCACATCGCCCGAAACCGTCGCCTGATCGCCTTGCGCGCGCAGCCAGATCGGCATCACGATGTGGTTCGACACCATCGTGGCCAACGCGATGGACGCCACGATCACCATGGACGTGGCCGATGAAAACCCGCCCAGGAAGCTCAGCATCGCGAGCCCGCCTTTGCCCTCGGACAAGGGCAGTGTGAGGACGAACAGGTCCGGGTTGGCCGTGCGCGGCATCAACTCCAACCCCATCACTGCGATGGGCACAACAAAGAGCGACATCGCCAAAAGGTAGAGCGGGAAGGCCCAGCTTGCCGTCGCCAGATGCCGCTCATCCGCGTTTTCGACGACCAACACCTGAAACATGCGTGGCAGGCACAGAAACGCCGCCGCCGACAGGAACGTCAGCCCAATCCAGCGGCCCTGCTCTACCTGCCAATTCGCGATGGGCGAGGCGTCGATGCGCGCCAGAATATCGCGCGGCCCATCCGCCAGATACCAGACCACAAAGACCCCCACCGCGATCAGCGCGGCGAGCTTGACGACGGCCTCGACCGCGATGGCCATGACAACGCCGTGGTGGCGTTCATTCGCGTCCAGATTGCGGGTGCCGAACAGGATGGTGAAAATCGCCAGCCCCACCGCCACCCACGCCGCCATCTGCTCGGGGTTCGATGGGCCGCCAAAGAACACCTCGAAGGACAGGGTCACCGATTGCAGTTGCAGCGCGATGTAAGGCGTCGTGCCCACCACGGCCATCAGCGTCACGATCACGCCCAGCATGGTGGATTTGCCAAAGCGCGACGAAATCAGGTCGGCCACGGATGTGATGCGCTGCGCGCGCCCGATCCGTACCAGCTTGCGCAGGATCAACCACCACCCGATCAACACGCCTGTGGGCCCAAGGTAGATCGTCAGGAACTCCAACCCCGACCGCGCCGCGTAGCCCACCGCGCCGTAAAACGTCCACGCGGTGCAGTAGACCGACAGCGACAGGGTGTAGATCCACGGACTGCGCAGCCAGCCATCCTTGCCCCGTGCCGCGCGACGCTCCGCCCAGAACGCCACGGCGAAAAGCAGCGCCACATAGGCCAGCGAGGTCGCGATCAGCAGGTTGAATGTCACCATCGCCCGCGGCCCGCCCTAATCCCGATCAGGGCTGTCATCGGCGTCACTCGCGCTCAGCCTTGGTGCGATGATGGCCGCCAGCGCGATCATCACCGCCCAGACCGCAAACAGATAGATGCCCGCCCCCGACGTCATGGGCACAGGCGCATCCGGCGTGGCGGTCTCGGGCGTGGACCACAGCACCGGCAACAGAACCAGCGCGCCCCCCACCAACGGCAGAACCCGCGCTGCATCCGCCAAGCGGCGCTTTTGATAGCGACGCTCGGGCAGGAACAGGGGGTCACGCGCCATGCCCGCCTACCCGCCGGCCAGCGCGCGCACGCGCTCCAGCACTTCGGAATTCGAGAACGGCTTGGTCATGTAATCGCTCACGCCCGCCTCCTCGGCGCGCTGGCGGTCCTTCGACTGGCCCCGCGCCGTCAGCATCAGGATCGGCAAACCCGCCGTCGCCTGATCCTCGCGCAGGTCGCGCAGGATTTCGAACCCCGACCGGTTCGGCAGCATGGCGTCCAAGATCACCACGTCAGGCGACACGCGCTGAACCGCATCCGCCGCCGTCGCGCCGTCCGAATGTGTATCGACCGCCCAACCATCGCGCGACAGGATGAACCGGATCGCTTCGATGATGTTGGGTTCATCTTCGATCAGAAGGACACGCTTGCCCATCCGTCGACCCTCCCTTGACTGGCCCCAGGGTCGTGCGGATGTTGCGCATCCGCAGCCCGTCTTTTTGGCCTTATTGCGCGCCACTATCGACAGGTGGGCGGCGCGAGTCAAAGGGTCCGATGGACCCGCTGCATTACAGCGCGTCTGACAGGATCGACGGCTCGCGTCGGGCCGGGCAATTGTCGCGCGGGCAGACCCGGCAGGACATGCCCACCTCCGATGCCGCGGCCTCGTCCTGCGCGGGCAGGATCAGCATCGTGGCCCGCATCACGGGATCGGCGCCAAAGGCCATCGCAGAGCCCGGCATGATCACGGGCACCGCGATGGCATAAACGCGGAAGGTCGCGCGCTGCGCCCCCGCCGTTGCCACCACCTGCGTCAGGGGGACATGGGGCCGCGTCAGTGCGGTGAAGAGAGGCCAGAGCGGACATGCCGCCCCGAAGCGCGGCAAGGCAAACCCTTCGACCGCACGCCTCAAGGTCAGCGTTCCCGACCCGTCGCATTCCACCAATCCGGCCCCGGCCCGCATCCCGATCCGCCGCAGCACGACATCAAACGGCTGCCCCAGCACCTGTGCGGCGGCCAACGGATCGCCTTGCGCTGCCGCGAGCGCTTCCTCCAACGCGGCGACTGGAACCGCCGCGGCCTCGGCCCGGTAGCGATCCGCGAACCGCTCTGCCAAGGCGTGCGCGGCAGGCGACCCGACCTGCCCGTCCAGCGCCTCCCCCGCCTCCAACTCGGGCAGGTGAAAATTGCGCGCTGCCAGATAGGCGTCCAACTCCTCCTGCGGGGTCGTCGCGGGTTCGGCCTCCGTGTCGGGCGCGTCGAGGTAATCGACCAACCTTTGCGCCGCATCCGTCAGGCGCACCGCATCCTCGCGCAGGTTGCCATGGAACCGCGCCTGCCATTGCGGCTCGATCTCTTCGTCACCTGCAAGGATCGACGCGGTGGACCGGATCGACGTCACAGACGACAACATCTCGTGCAGCGAGGCCGACAGGAACGGATCGTGGGTCAGCCGGTCCGACAGCGCCGACACCTGCTGCTCCAGCCCCGATATCCGCGCATGCTGATCGGCCACCAGCGCGGCCCATCCCGGGAACCGCCCGGCGAATTCTTCGGCGCGGGCGCGCTCCGGCCCATCGTCGGGCGCGCGCTCTGCGGCCTCGCCCAAGGCGGTCAAAAGCGCGAATTCCGCCCCCTCGGACAAGAGCGCCGGTTCGGTGTCCAGCGCCGCCGCCAGATCCAACAGCAGCTTGCCCCCGATTCTGCGCCGGTTGTGTTCGATCAGATTGAGGTAGCTCGACGAAATCCCCGCCGCCTTGGCCAGCGCCGCCTGCCGGACGCCCAGCGCAAGCCGCCTCTCGCGGATCCGCGAGCCCGTCAGCGATGATCCAGACATTGCGGAAATCCTTTCTTTTCAGGGGCTTTCTGCACTGCGACGAAAATTAGTTTACAAAGCCGCGCCAGACATAGTTCATAAATTTACAGAAAAATGCAGCAATTCAAAGCATTTGTTGCTTCATTTTCGGTTTTCAAGCGATAGTCGCGTCGCACTGTAAAAAGTGTGCCCGAGGCGCGTTCAGGAGGAGTCCGCGCATCACATAATCAAAATGGGAGGATTTAATGTCCAAACTGAACATCACCCGTCGTGGTGCCCTCAAAGCAGGTGCAGCCGCAGGTGCGGGCCTGGCTCTGCCGACGTATCTGTCGGCCGCCAGCCACACCGGTTTCACCAACGCACCCGGCGACAGCGAAGTCACTCTGGGCTTCAACGTTCCGCAAACTGGCCCCTACGCTGACGAAGGCGCCGACGAACTGCGCGCATTCGAGCTGGCAGTTGAACACCTGAACGGTGGCGGCGACGGCGGCATGCTGTCGACCTTCTCGTCCAAGGTGCTCGACGGCACCGGCATCCTGGGCCGCGAAGTCAAATTCGTGACCGGCGACACGCAGACGAAACCGGACGCAGCCCGCGCATCGGCCCGTTCGATGATCGAAAAAGACGGCGCCATCATGATCTCGGGCGGTTCGTCCTCGGGTGTGGCCGTGGCCGTGCAGGCGCTGTGCCAAGAGGCCGGCATCATCTTTATGGCGGGTCTGACCCACTCCAACGACACCACCGGCAAGGACAAGAAGGCAAACGGTTTCCGTCACTTCTTCAACTCCTACATGTCGGGTGCCGCTCTGGCGCCGATCCTGGCCAACAACTACGGCACCAACCGTAAGGCCTATCACCTGACCGCAGACTACAACTGGGGCTACACGACCGAAGAAGCGGTCCGTACCTCGACCGAAGCCATGGGTTGGGAAACGGTCGCAGCCGTGAAAACGCCGCTCGCGCAAACGGACTTCTCGTCCTACATCGCGCCGGTTCTGAACTCGGGCGCCGACGTTCTGGTCCTGAACCACTACGGCGGAAACATGGTGAACTCGCTCACCAACGCCGTTCAGTTCGGTCTGCGCGAAGCGCAAGCCAACGGTCAGAACTTCGAAATCGTTGTTCCGCTCTACTCGCGTCTGATGGCCAAAGGTGCCGGCAAGAACGTGGCGGGCATCTTCGGTTCGACGAACTGGCACTGGTCGCTGCCTGACGAAGGTTCGATGGCGTTCACCCGTTCGTTCGGCACCAAGTACGGCTTCCCGCCGTCGCAGGCCGCACACACCTGCTACGTGCAGACCCTGCTCTATGCAGACGCCGTCCAGCGTGCTGGCTCGTTCAACCCCTGCGCAGTCGCAGAGGCCCTCGAAGGCTTCGAATTCGACGGCATGGGCAACGGCAAGACGCTGTACCGCGCCGAAGACCACCAGTGCTTCAAGGACGTGCTGGTCGTGAAAGGGAAAGAGAACCCGGACAACGAGTTCGACCTTCTCGAAATCGTGGAAGTCACCCCGGTTGAGCAAGTCACCTACGACGCCTCGATCTTTGGTGGTGAGCTGGGGTCCTGTAACCCGGGCGCGTAAGCGTATCCACACACCTCGTGTGCCCCGCTCCTCCCGGTGGGGCACACACTCTCAAAATAACAACGACAAACCGTCCCGCGCTTGCGTCACTCTGCCCGACGCCCCGGGACCCCTTTTGGAGCCAGGGGGCCAATGGATCAGATAATCCTGCAAATCCTCAACGGGTTGGACAAGGGCAGCGCCTATGCGCTGATCGCCCTCGGTCTGACCCTTATCTTCGGGACGCTGGGCGTGGTGAACTTCGCCCACGGAGCGCTGTTCATGTTGGGCGCGTTCTGCGCGGTCACGCTGTCGCGCATCCTGACGCTGTCGCACACTGTCGTCGATGAAACGCGCACCGACTTCTTGGGCAACCCGCTCAAGGTCGACGTGCCCTATATCTACGACTGGTTCGGAGAAAGCGCAGGGGCCGCAATCGTCGATTGGGCCGTGCCCCTGTCGATCCTCTTTGCGATCCCGATCATGGTTCTGATCGGTGTGGTCATGGAACGCGGGCTGATCAAGCACTTTTACAAACGCCCCCACGCCGACCAGATCCTCGTGACCTTTGGTCTGGCCATCGTTCTGCAAGAGATCATCAAGTACTATTTCGGCGCCAACCAGATCCCCACCCCCGCCCCCGAAGCGTTCGTCGGCTCCTTCGACTTCGGCGCGGCCATCGGGTTCGATCCGGGCGCGATCATCTATCCCTACTGGCGGATCGTGTACTTCTTCTTTGCCATGGCGGTCATCACCGGGGTCTTTGCCTTCCTGCAATTCACCACCTTCGGGATGGTTGTCCGCGCAGGCATGGCCGACCGTGAAACGGTGCAGCTTCTGGGCATCGACATCGACCGTCGCTTTACACTGATGTTCGGGATCGCGGCCGCGGTCGCGGGGCTGGCAGGCGTCATGTACACGCCGATCGTGTCGCCCAACTACCACATGGGGATGGACTTCCTCGTGATCTCCTTCGTGGTGGTGGTTGTGGGCGGCATGGGATCGCTCCCCGGCGCCGTGCTCGCAGGCTTTGTCCTGGGCATCCTAGAGAGCTTTGCTTCCATGCGCGAAGTGATCGAGCTTCTGCCCGGCATCAACCAGGTCGTCATCTACCTGGCCGCCATCATCATTCTGCTTACCCGTCCCCGTGGCCTTCTGGGTCGCAAGGGCGTGATGGAGGACTAATCCATGCTTGGTCTTGATAGGAAAGATACCACGCTCCTTCTCGTCGTGGCAGCACTCGTGGCCTTCGCCCCGATCCTGCTGAACCCCTTCCCCGAAGGCTCGGCCATGGCGCAATTCAACGCGGGCTATCCCGACCTGATGCAGCGCTTCGTGATCTTCGGGATCTTCGCCATCGGCTTCAACATCCTCTTCGGCCTCACCGGCTACCTGTCCTTTGGCCACGCGGCCTTCCTGGGCGCTGGCTCCTACGCGGGCATGTGGATGATGAAACTGCTGTCGATCAACGTGATCCCGGCGATCATCTTCGCGACCATCATCGCGGGCGTGATCTCCTTGGCCATCGGCTGGATCAGCCTGCGGCGCTCGGGCATCTACTTCTCGATCCTGACGCTGGCCTTCGCGCAAATGGCGTTCTCGCTGGCCGCATCGGTTCTGACACCGATCACCGGCGGTGAGACCGGCCTGCAAACCTCGCTCGATGATGCGCGCGTCCTGCCCGCATTCCTCGGCGGTGGCGCATCGGCAGACGGCAACATCCCCAAACCCTCGCTCTTTGGCATCGAAATGACGGCCAGCTACGAGGTGTCGGTCGGCGGCTGGCTCTGGACGCTGAACTGGGGCTACGCGATCTGCGCGGTCATGATGTTGGTGGCCTTCTACATTGCCATCCGCATCTTCCGTTCGCCTTTTGGCCTGATGCTGCGCGCGGTGAAGTCGAACCAGAACCGGCTGAGCTACACGGGCCTCAACACCCGCCCATACATGCTGGCCTGCTTTGTCATCTCGGGCATGTATGCCGGTCTCGCCGGTGGCCTGATGGCCGCGATGGACCCCCAGGTGGGTGCCGAGCGGATGCAGTGGACCGCCTCGGGTGAGGTCGTGCTGATGACCATCCTCGGCGGCGTCGGTACCCTGATCGGTCCGGTTCTGGGCGCAGGCCTCATCAAGTACTTCGAAAACATCTTCTCGAAGATCAACAAGGCTACGCTCGAAGTTTGGTTCGGGGTCTTCCCCGACTGGATGACCGACGTGATGGTCACCATCGTCTACCCCTTCATCGGCAAGGGCTGGCACCTGACACTGGGCCTGATGTTCATGGCCGTGGTGATCTTCTTGCCTGGTGGCCTTGTGGAAGGTGGTCAACGTCTGGCGCGGCTCTTCCGCCGCGGCGACAAAACCGCAGCCGCACCCGCGGGTGCTGACAGCAAACCGGCGGAGTAAGAACCCATGGGTATTCTTGAAGTCAAAGGGGTCGGCAAACGCTTCGGCGGTCTGCAAGCCCTCGGTGATGTGAACCTTTCGGTCGCCGAAAACACCGTCCACGCGATCATCGGCCCCAACGGGGCCGGTAAATCGACCCTCCTGAACTGCCTTGTGGGCAAACTGATCCCCGATACGGGCTCGGTCATGTTCGACGGGCAATCCGTGCTGGGCCGCAGCCCACACGAAATCAACCAGATGGGCATCTCCCGCGTGTTCCAAACGCCGGAAATCTTCGGAGATCTGACTGTTCTGGAAAACGTGATGATCCCCTGCTTTGCCCGGCGCGATGGTGCGTTTGAACTCAACGCAATCTCGGCCGTGCGCAGCCAGGGTGACATCCGCGATCAGGCCGAACAGCAGCTTGTGGATGTGGACATGCAAGACAAGATGCATGTTCAGGCCTCCAGCCTGTCCCGCGGTGACAAACGGCGTCTGGAAATGGCCATGTGCCTGAGCCAGCAACCCCGTCTCCTTCTGCTCGATGAACCGACCGCGGGCATGGCGCGCGCGGACACCAACAATACCATCGACCTGCTCAAGGACATCCGCGACCGGCGCGACATCACGATGTGCATCATCGAACACGACATGCACGTGGTCTTTTCGCTGGCCGAACGGATCACCGTGCTGGCCCAAGGCACACCGCTTGTCGAAGAGACGCCGGAAAACATCAAAGGCCACCCCAAAGTGCGCGAAGCGTATCTGGGTGAGGCACAGGTTTAAGGAGGCCGGGCCATGAACCAGCCGTTCAACCCAAACGCCAATCACGCAGCCACCGCGCCCGCGTTCTTCAGCGTCTACGACATGCACGCCTATTACGGCGAAAGCTACATCGTCCAAGGTGTCAGCTTTAACATCCACGAGGGCGAAATCCTCGCCCTTCTGGGCCGCAACGGGGCGGGCAAGACATCCACCCTGCGCGCCATCGCCCGCATCGGCGACCCGCAAGTGACCAAGGGCGAAATCTGGCTCGACCATCAGCCCCTGCACGAGATGTCGTCGCATCAGGCGTCGCAGGCGGGCCTTGGCCTCGTGCCCGAAGATCGCCGCATCATCCCCGGCCTCACGGTCGAGGAGAACCTGCAACTGGCCCAGATCGCCCCGCCCAAGGGCTGGTCGATCGACCGCATCTACGACCTCTTCCCGCGCCTCGGCGAACGTCGCAAGCAAGAGGGCGTGACGCTGTCGGGCGGTGAACAACAGATGCTGTCCATCGGACGCGCACTGTGCCGCGACATCAAGGTGCTGCTTCTGGACGAACCCTACGAGGGCCTCGCCCCCGTCATCGTGCAGGAAATCGCCAAGACGCTGGGCCACATCCGCGATCAGGGCATCACGACCGTGATCGTTGAACAAAACGCCGTGGCAGCACTCAAGCTCGCCGATCGCGCCGTGATCCTCGACACCGGGACGGTCGTCTACGACGGCTCTGCCGAAGAGGTGCTCAACGACGAAAAGCTGCGCGCCGAGTATCTGGCCATCTAAGCGACCCCCACGCGCGCCCCGGGGCCCGCCCCCGGGACGCGCGACGGACGAAAACCAAAGGACCGCTCCCATGTTGGACGAAACCGCCAAAACCTTTCCGCCCAGTGACGACTTCAAGGCCAAGACGTTCCTCAATCAGGCCGATTACGAAGCGATGTACGCCGCCTCCGTCGCGGACCCCGATGCCTTTTGGGGCGAACACGGCAAGCGCATCGACTGGATGACGCCCTATACCACCGTCAAGAACGTCAGCTACGCGCACCCGGACGTGTCGATCAAATGGTACGAGGACGGCACGCTCAACGTTGCGGCCAACTGCATCGACCGCCACCTCGCCACCCGCGCCGATCAGACCGCGATTATCTGGGAAGGCGACAACCCCGACGACAGCAAACACATCACCTATGCCGAGCTGCACGAGCAGGTTTGCAAGCTCTCCAACGTCTACAAATCCCTTGGCGTGGGCAAAGGCGACCGCGTCGTCCTCTACATGCCGATGATCCCCGAAGCGGCCTACGCGATGCTTGCCTGCGCGCGCATCGGCGCGGTGCACTCCATCGTCTTCGGCGGCTTCTCCCCCGACGCGCTGGCCACCCGTATTCAGGGTTGCGCGGCATCGCTGGTCGTGACCGCCGATCAGGCGCCGCGCGGCGGCAAGAACACGCCGTTGAAAGCAAACGCGGACGCGGCCATGGACATCTGCGGCGACGTGCCGATGCTGGTCGTTGAACGCACGGGCGGCGGCCCCGGCATGAAAGACGGGCGCGATCACAGCTACACCGCCCTGATGGCCGACGCCTCCACCGACTGCCCACCCGAAGAGATGAACGCAGAGGACCCGCTCTTCATCCTCTATACCTCCGGCTCCACAGGCATGCCCAAGGGCGTGCTGCACACCACGGGTGGCTACATCGTCTACGCCTCGATGACGCACCAATACACCTTCGACTACCACGACGGTGACATCTTCTGGTGCACCGCCGATGTGGGCTGGGTCACGGGTCACAGCTATATCGTCTACGGACCGCTCGCCAACGGCGCGACCACGCTGATGTTCGAAGGCGTGCCCACCTACCCCGACGCGGGCCGCTTTTGGGCCGTGTGCGAAAAGCACAAGGTGAACCAGTTCTACACCGCCCCCACCGCCATCCGCGCGCTGATGGGTCAGGGCAACGACTACGTCACCAAATACGACCTGTCCTCGCTCAACCTCCTTGGCACCGTGGGCGAACCCATCAACCCCGAGGCCTGGACCTGGTACAACGACATCGTGGGCGGCGGTCGCTGCCCCATCGTCGACACCTGGTGGCAGACGGAAACCGGCGGGCACATGATGACGCCCATGCCGGGCGCCCACGCGACCAAACCGGGATCGGCCATGAAGCCCTTCTTCGGCGTGCAACCCGTGGTGCTCGAACCGACATCGGGCGAGGAAATCCACGACTTTCCCTGCGAGGGCGTGCTCTGCCTCAAAGACAGCTGGCCCGGTCAAATGCGCACCGTTTATGGCGACCACGAGCGCTTCGTGAAGACCTACTTCTCGGACTACAAAGGCTATT
>JBCBFU010000036.1:0-30371 GCA_038527375.1 Pseudomonadota bacterium
AAACTGGGTCTCCCACTTCTGCGCGTTGGTTTCGCGGAAGGTGGTGAGTTCGCCCGCCTTGAACGCCTCGAACATCACGCCGCCATCGGCGTAGAATTCCATGCGGATTTCATCGAGGTTGTTGGTCCCCTTGCGGAACGGGATATCCGCGCCCCAGTAGTCGGGGTCGCGTTTCAGGCTGACAAAGACGCCGGGGTCATAGGCGTCGATCACATAGGGTGCCGACGCGATGGGGATCATGTCGATGGGCGCCTCGCGCATATCGATGCCGTCCCATTGCGCCTTTTTCAGGATCGGGCGCAGGCCGGTGATCAGCGCCAGTTCGCGGTCCTCGACGTTGAAGGTAAAGCGCACCTTGCGGGTGCCGGTCTGTTCCATGGACGCGATCTTGGACCACAGGCCAGCATATCGGGGATGCCCGATGGTGCCCAAGGTCTCGTAACTCCACATCACGTCCTCGACCGTGATGGGCGACCCGTCCGAGAATCGGGCCTCCTCCCGCAGTGTGAATTCCACCCACGAGCGGTCTTCATCGGTCTCAATCGATTCGGCGATGACGCCATAAAGCGTGAAGGGTTCGTCGTAGGAGCGGCCCATCAGGCTTTCATAGGCGAGGAAGCGCAACTGCCATGGCACGCGGCCTTTGCGGACATGCGGGTTGAGGCTGTCAAAGCTGCCCGTCTCGCCTTGGACGATGCGGCCGCCCGTGGGCGCGTCCGCATTCGCATAGGGCAGGGACACAAAATCCGGGGGCAGGGCCGGGTCGCCATACATAGCTATGCCATGTTGGGGTTCGGCCCCTACGGCACCGGCGCCGAATCCGGCGGCCAAAGCTACGGCAAGGACGGCGCTTACGCGGCGACAGTTCACGAAAAAATCTGGTCCCATTTTGGCAACAATCCCCATAACGACCCTGTGATCCCTTGTTTTCTTAAAGGTGATGCTACGGGGGGCTTTCCGTGTTTTCAAACTTTTAGCTAGCAGTCCGGCGCAGGATTGCTTATAGATAGGGCACTGCTCGATAGGTTTCTTGCCTGTATGAAACCTGCCTCAATGACTTACGCCGGCCTTGTGCCGGCGTTTTTTTTTGGCGCGCACGCTTCCGTGACGGAACTCAAAGGGTCTGGCGTTTCTTTTGCAGGTGCAGCATGTTTTTCGCTGTGTCCTGACGAACGGAGCCCTCCCCATGACCACCGATCCCCTTCGCCCGCTTTCCGGCAAGTCTGCCGTCATCACCGGATCAAATTCCGGCATCGGATTGGGGATCGCGCGCTCGCTCGCAATGCAGGGCGCGGATGTCGTGCTCAATTCCTACACAGACCGCAAAGAGGACCACGCCCTGGCCGAAGAGTTGGGTAAAGCCTCCGGTACCAACGCCCGCTATATCAAGGCCGACCTGTCCAAGGGCGACGAGGCGCGCGCCCTGATCGAACAGGCGGGGTCCTGCGATATCCTGATCAACAACGCCGGCATCCAGCACGTCGCCCCGATTGATGACTTTCCGGTCGAAAAATGGGACGCGATTATCGCGATCATGCTGTCATCGGTGTTTCATACCACGGCCGCTGCGCTGCCGATGATGCGCGAGGCCGGTTGGGGCCGGGTGATCAACATCTCATCAGCGCATGGTCTGACCGCCTCGCCTTACAAGTCCGCCTATGTCAGCGCCAAGCACGGCGTGGTTGGCATGACCAAGGTCGTGGCGTTGGAAACCGCGCAGGAGCCGATCACGGCTAATGCCATTTGCCCGGGCTACGTGATGACCCCGCTGGTCGAAAGCCAGATCCCCGACACCATGGAGAAATACGACATGGACCGGGAGACGGTGATCAAGGAGGTCATGCTGGAGCGGCAGCCGTCCAAGGAATTCGCGACCACCGATGAACTGGGCGGTGTGGCCGCCTTCCTGTGCTCGGACGCGGCCAAACAGATCACCGGCACGACGATCAGCGTCGATGGCGGCTGGACGGCGCTGTAAGCGTGGCCAAACGCGAGATCAATCTGGCCCTTCAGGGTGGCGGCGCCCATGGCGCGTTCACGTGGGGTGTGCTCGACCGGCTGCTCGACGCGCCCGAAATCGAGGTCGCCGCGATCAGCGGGACCTCTGCGGGCGCGCTGAATGGGGCGGCCTTTAAGGCCGGGCTGGTGTCCGGTGGGCGCGAAGGCGCGCGCGAGAACCTCGATTGGTTGTGGCAACAGGTGATGCAGCTTGACGATATCTCTATGGCGCAATGGTTCGCCTTTCCGGGGATGGAGGTCGGCGCGATTGCCAAGGTGCTGGAATATTCGCCGGGCTACGCCGCGCTCGACCTCGCGTCGCGCATGATGTCGCCCTATCAATACGGGGCGCTCTACCAAAACCCGTTGGAAAAGATCGTCTCGCGGTTTGCCTGGGACAAGGTCTGCGGGGATGCGGGGCCGGACCTGTTCATTTGCGCGACCAATGTGCGCACGGGCAAAATCCGCGTTTTTCGCGATGCTGAGATTTCGAGTGACGTCATCATGGCCTCGGCCTGTCTGCCCACGCTTTTCCAGGCGGTGGAGGTCGATGATGAACATTACTGGGACGGCGGATACACGGGCAATCCGGCGCTCTTTCCGCTCTATGAACCCGCCTATCCCGACGACATCGTGATCGTGAACATCAACCCGCTGGAACGGCCCGACGTGCCTAAGACGCCGCAGGACATCCAGAACCGGATCAACGAGATCAGTTTTAACACCTCGCTCTTGCGGGAGTTGCGCGCCGTGAACTTCGTCAAGCGTCTGCTGGCGCAGGGCGATCTCAAGGAAGGCGCGTTCAAGGATGTGAACGTGCACATGATCGCGGATGATGCGCTGATGAATGAGTTGAGCGTGGCGACCAAGCTGGTGCCGCAGCCCTACGTGATCGCAAAGCTCAAGGAAGCGGGGCAGAGGGCGTGTGACCGGTTCCTCGACGACCATGGTGACAAGATCGGGGTCGAAGGCTCGGTCGATCTGGTCGAGATGTTCAGCTGAGGCTGAACACAAGCTTGATCGCCAGCGCCCACATGGTCAGCCCGATCACGATATCGAGCCACCGCCACGCGCGTGGGCTGCGAAAGATCGGTGCCACGAACCGCGCGCCATAGCCAAGTGCCGCAAAGAAGATCAGCGATGAAAGCGAGCCGCCCAGCGCAAAGGCGACCTTGCCGCCCACGGTCTCAAACTGGGTCGAAATCGCGCCCATGAGCGCGAGAGTGTCCAGATAGACATGGGGGTTGAGCCACGTGAAGGCCGCCCCGATCAGCAAGACCTGCCGAAGCGACCCACCACCCGCCGCGGCATCGGCGTCATAGCTGCCTTTCCACGCCTCATAAAAACGCGTGGCACCATAGACGACCAAGAACGCGGTCCCGGCCAAAAGCATCGCATTGGGCAGCCATGTTGCGAGGCTCACCACCGCGCCAAAGCCCGCGACGCCCGCGAAGATCAGGATAACGTCCGAGATCACGCAGAGCGCCACCAGCGGTCCCACATGCTGGCGCAACAGCCCCTGACGCAGGACCAACGCGTTTTGCGCGCCAATGGCCAGAATAAGGGCCGTTCCCGTCAGGAACCCGGTGACGAACGGCAAAAGCATCCGTGCTACTCGGCAGCGTCCACAGCGGGCGTGTTGTTGGGATAGACGAGGCCCGCCGAGATCACGAGCTTGGCCGCGTCCTCGACCGACATCTCCAACTCGATCACGTCCTCACGCGGGAAGAACAGCAAGAAGCCCGAAGTCGGGTTGGGTGTCGTGGGCACAAAGACCGAAAGCAGGTCGCTCTCGGCGCGATTATTGCGCGCGACCTCGCCTTTTGCCTCGGTCGAGATAAAGCCGATGGCCCAGATGCCCTTGCGCGGGTACTCGATCAGGCAGGCCTTTTCGAAACTGGTGTCCGTCTGGCTGAACACCGTCTCCGCGATCTGTTTTACACCGCCATAGATCGAGCGGATCACCGGGATGGATTGGACCACGCCTTCGGCCCAGCGCAGGAAAGAGCGTCCGATAAACCCTTTGGCGATCCAACCCACAAGGATGGTGAAGACGAGGAAGATGATGACGCCGATGCCGCGGATGGTCGAGGGCGTGAAGGCCGGATCGGCGGTGCCTTCGATCCCCAAAAGCTCCCGCACCCAAGGGCCCAGAAGCCTCCGCAGCAGGACATCGGGCGTATATCCATCCGGGATCAGCGGCAGAACAAACCCGTCGATCCAGCCCACGACCGTCCAGATCAGCCAGATCGTCAGCCCGATGGGCGCAATGACCACAAGACCCGTGAGGAAGTTGTTGCGCAAACCGCCCAAGAGGCCCGAACGGCGGCGCGTCTCTTGTTCAAAGGGGGTGGGCATGGTGAGTGGTGTCCAGTTCAGCGCAGTCGGTTTGGGAATAGGGGGTATCCGTCACGGCTTCAACTGCTGGGGCCCCAAAAGGCTTCACGTTCGCGCAGGCGTTGCCAGATGCGTGGCGATTTGGGCTGCGAGACGCGCATTGTTGAGCACGAGCGCAATATTGGCGGTGAGCGACGCGCCCTCGGTCAATTCAAAGATACGTTTGAGGAGGAACGGTGTGACCGCCTTGCCCGCGATGCCTTGCGCCTCTGCCTCGGCCAGCGCTTGTTCGACGATGGGCATCATGGTTGCGCGCGGGATCTCGGCCTCTGCCGGGATCGGGTTGGCAATCAGTTGTCCACCGGGGACGTCCATGGCCGCGCGCATCCGGTGGCCGGCTGCGATGGCCGCCGCATCGTCGGCGCGCAGGGGCGCCGCCAGACCGGCATCCCGCGACCAGAACGCGGGCAGGGCGTCTTGCCCATAAGCGATGACGGGCACACCCAGCGTTTCGAGCACTTCGAGCGTCTTGGGCAAATCGAGGATCGCCTTGGCCCCGGCTGCCACCACCGTCACGGGTGTTTGTGCCAATTCCTGCAGGTCGGCGGAGATGTCAAAGCTGTCCTCGGCCCCGCGGTGCACGCCGCCGATCCCGCCGGTCGCAAAGACCCCGATGCCTGCCAGCCGCGCGCCGATCATGGTGGCCGCAACCGTCGTGGCGCCTGTCCAGCCTTGCGCGATGGCCCAAGGCAGGTCCGCGCGCGACAGCTTCTTGGCATCGGGGCGCTGCGCGAGCGTTTCCAGCTCCTCCGCTGTCAGCCCCACATGGAGCGTCCCGTCGAGGACCGCGATGGTTGCGGGCACGGCGCCTTCCGCTCGGATTGTATCCTCGACCTTGCCCGCCATCTCAAGGTTTTGCGGCCACGGCATCCCGTGCGTGATGATCGTGCTTTCCAGCGCGACGATCGGCTGGCCTGCGGCGCGGGCTTGCGCCACCTCGGGGGCATATTGCGGGGTCATAGGGGCGTCTCTCCGGAAACATAGATGGCCGCGGCGGTGAGCGCACGTTCGAGGGCTGCGGCGGGCGGTGTGCCTTTACGCTCTGCCGCGATGTGGGCGGCCATGAACGTGTCGCCCGCACCGGTGACGCGGGTCACGAGGACCTCGGGCGGAGTGTGGGTGAGGACCTGTTCGGCATCGGCATATGCCGCCTCAGAGCCACCATCGGTAACAAGCACCCGGTGCGCGCCGCGTGCAATAAGCGCCTCGGCTGCATCGCGGGCCGAAGAGGTTGGCGATTTGAGCAAAAGGCCAGCCTCCTCTCGGTTCACGTAGAGCGTGGCGCGCTGCGCATTGAGGAACGGGGACAGCCGTTCGGCCTTGCCCGGGGAAGCGGGGGCCACGCGCAGGTCAGCGGCGGCAAAGAGCGGGCTCGACGCGATTTCGGTCAACAACTCCAGCGTGAGGTTGCCATCAAGCGCGATGGTGCCCACATAAGGGGCGTCCGCCGTGGCCAACCGTCCGTCGGCCAGCGGGCGCAGGATCTTGTTCCCAACCGCCTCGAGCGAGTTTGCATCCGCGATGGCCGAAATGAGCCCATTGGCCCCTTCAATGGCCATGTAGCGGTCCGTGGGCAGATCAGCCGAGCGATAGATTGGATCGCAGATCAGACCCATCCGGGTGAGCGTCCGGATCAGCTCGTCCCCCTCGTCGTCCTGACCTACGGCAGAGAGCAGGGCAGGGGTCAGGCCAAAGCCCTTGAGCGTCATCGCGATGTTGAGCGCGACGCCCCCAGGCAGCCGCGTGATGCGGCCCGGAACGTCCGATCCCACCCGCATATGCGAGGCCGATCGCCCGATGATGTCCCACAAAACCGCGCCAATGCAGAGAATGTCAGCTTTCATAGGAGCCTTGTTGCGGGCCTTGGGGCGCGTTGCAACTGTTCCAATGCCTCCGGCGGGATATTTTGGGCCAAAAGAAGGGTCGTGTGGTCTGCATTGTAAGGGGGTTGCGTCGGTTGCCGGGTTGGGCTATCCGGCGCGCACTTCACAGGTGGCGCTTGGGCCTGGCGGGGAGACATCCCGTGCAGGTCCGCCGGTTGGGGCGAGACTTATTCGGACCCCGAGACGTGTCACCGAGGATCGAAACCGGAAAGGAAATAGGCATGGCTCTTCCTGAGTTCACCATGCGTCAGCTGCTGGAAGCTGGCGTTCACTTTGGTCACCAGACGCAGCGTTGGAACCCCCGCATGGGCGAGTTCATCTACGGCTCGCGCAATGGCATCCACATCATGGACCTGACGCAGACCGTCCCGATGCTGGACGCTGCGCTGAACGTCATCCGTGACACCGTCGCCAAAGGCGGCCGCGTTCTGTTCGTGGGCACCAAGCGTCAGGCGCAGGCGCCCATCGCGGAAGCCGCCGAAAAATGCGCGCAATACTACATGAATCACCGCTGGCTGGGCGGCACGCTCACCAACTGGAAGACCGTGTCGCAGTCGATCAACCGTCTGCGTCAGATCGACGAGCAGATGGAAGCGGGCGCCGAGGGCCTGACCAAGAAAGAGCGTCTGGGCATGGAGCGTGACCAGGCCAAGCTGCAAGCGTCGCTGGGCGGTATCCGCGAAATGGGCGGTGTGCCGGACCTGCTGTTCGTCATCGACGTCAACAAGGAAGACCTGGCCATCGCGGAAGCCAAGAAGCTGGGCATTCCGGTCGTGGCAATCGTCGACACCAACTGCTCGCCCGATGGTGTGGATTACATCATCCCCGGCAACGACGACGCGGCGCGCGCGATCTCGCTCTATTGCGATCTGGCGGCCCGCGCGGCGCTGGACGGCATGACCGCGCAGATGGGTGCCGCTGGCATCGATCTGGGTGAGATGGAGCAAGGTCTGGAAGAAGAGGCCGTGGCCGACGAAGCAGCCGCCGAGGCGCCTGCCGAAGCCGAAGCTGCGGAAGCGCCCGCAGAGGCCTAAGAGCCTGTCACACGACTGACATCTGGGGCGGTGTATGAGCCGCCCCAACCGAATTCCTGAGATCGAGGAGAGCCGACATGGCAATCACAGCATCGCTCGTGAAAGAACTGCGCGAAAAATCCGGCGCAGGCATGATGGACGCCAAGAAGGCGTTGGTCGAAACCGATGGCGACATGGAAGCGGCCATGGACTGGCTGCGGACCAAGGGTCTGGCCAAAGCCGCCAAGAAATCGGGCCGTACGGCAGCCGAAGGTCTGGTGGCCGTGAAGGTCGATGGCGGCAAGGGTGTCGCGGTCGAAGTCAACTCGGAAACCGACTTTGTCGCCAAGAACGCTGAATTCCAGGAAATGGTCGCAGCCATCGCCGAAGCGGGCCTGAGCGTTGCCGATACCGAAGCGCTGGCCGCGGCGGAAATCGATGGCAAACCCGTCAGCGAGATGATCACCGACAAGGTCGCCACCATCGGTGAGAACATGAACCTGCGCCGCATGGCGTCGATCGAGGGCACGTCGGTTGTGTCCTATGTCCACAACGCGGCCACCGCGGGCATGGGCAAGATCGGCGTGCTGGTCGCACTGTCGGGCGACAACGAGGCGTTTGGCAAGCAGGTCGCGATGCACATCGCCGCCGTGAACCCGGCCGCCCTGTCCGAAGCCGATCTCGACCCGTCGGTTGTCGAGAAGGAAAAGCAGGTCCAGATGGATATCGCACGCGAATCCGGCAAGCCCGAGCAGGTCATCGAAAAGATGATCGTGGGCCGCATGAAGAAATTCGTGGGCGAGGCGACCCTGCTGAACCAGGCGTTTGTCGTGAACCCCGACCTGACCGTTGGCGATGCCGCCAAGGAAGCCGGCGTCGAGGTCACGGGTTTTGTGCGCCTCGAAGTGGGCGAAGGCATCGAAGTTGTGAAGGAAGACTTCGCAGCCGAGGTTGCCAAAGCGGCACAAGGATAATCGGTGTAGACCCCGCTTTGGCGGTGGGGACCTCCCACGCCAGACGCGTTTAAGAACACCTGCTAAAGGCCCGCTCTTGCGGGCCTTTTTCGTGTTTGCACGGTCGAAGGTCCGGTATGCGGTGCCACCCGGGAAATCGATGGCACCGCGTCCAGAGACACCCCCCAAATTTTGGGGAAGAGAAGGGGCGCAGGACAGTTCGGGAGCGCGTTGGCTCACGACACTCGGATCGACCCGGGGCAGGGAGTGCCCTGTCCGTAATGTCGGACGGCTGCTCCCCCGTTCCCAGGCCAAGCCCTCACTCACGGAACAGGGACAGTTTGCGCATTGAGGTGACGTAGCGGAAGTACGGGATTCCTTACCAAACGGTAAAAAGTCGTCGTTTACGCATCTAATACGAACATTTGGTTCTGAAATGCCGCCTTCAGAACGGCTTGGGCCGTGGTGTCGACATCCAAGGCCTCGCGCGCGAGGCGCAGGTGCTTTTCGACCGTGGCGGCTGTCAGCCCCATGACCTCGGCGATGTCCTGCGTTGTCTTGCCGTCGCCCACCCATTCCAGAACCTCGCGCTGGCGCGGGGTCAGGTTGCGCGATCGCATGTAGGGTAGGGAGATGATTTTGAGGTGGGCCACGTTGTTGATGACAACGATATCTGCGCCGTGTTCCGCCCAGACGTCATCCGCTTCTGCCTGGCTCATGCCGCGGCGGGCGGTGAGGGCGATCGCGCCCTTTGATCGGGCTGACACGGACTTGAAGCTGACCGTGTAACCCGCTGTAATTCCGACGTTTTGGTTGTATTCGAGAACCCGACGCTCACTGTCGGTCAGGGTGCCGGATGCGGCCATGTCCGCTACCAGAGACCAACTGCACGCGCCGTCATGGGCGCGCGCCCACGTGACCATGGGCGCATGGAAATACAGTCCTTCATCCACGAACCGCTGCACGTAGGACGGGTCATGATTGGACAGGATGACCATGTCCTGCGGATCCCCGGCAGAGGCGGTCGTCAGGTAGCGCGAAAAGCCGTAGAGCAGCCGGTCAAACCCGTATTGCGCCATCTTTTCGGTGTGCATCTCCCACAGCGCCTCGATCGTTGGGGCGCTTGTGAGGTCTTCGAGAAAGGTAGATAGCGAGCTCATGTCCCGGCAAGATGCGCGTGGAGGGCCTGAATTGCAAGATTGTACGAGGTGGCGCCAAAGCCCGCGATGACGCCCAATGCACCCTTGGCAAGGTAGCTGACATGCCGGAAATCCTCGCGCGCATGCACGTTTGACAGGTGCACCTCGATCGTCGGCACGCCGACAGACAACACGGCATCCAGCAGCGCAACCGACGTATGGGTGTAGGCACCGGCATTGATGATCAACCCGTCGGCGTCGCGGGCGGCGTGGACCGCATCGACAAGCGCGCCTTCGTGGTTGGTTTGCTGAAACGAAATCTCGTGACCGAGATCTTGAGCGACCGCGCGGGCCATCTGTTCGATATCCGCGAGCGTCGTTGCGCCATAGACTTCGGGCTGGCGGGTGCCCAGCAGGTTAAGGTTCGGTCCATTCAGGATGTGCAGGCGCGCCATGGGTCATTCTCGGCAGGTGGTTGTATCTGCGCGCACGCTAACATCCCGGGACAGGTCTGTCGTGCTATCCATGATTTGCGCTGTGAGGCGTGGCGCATGGGCCACGACGGCCCGGTTATCCCGTGGTTTCATTGGGTTAGGTGGGGATTCGGGTGCTAGCTCGATACACCTATATAATTAACATAATATTGATTATAAGATACACGGACATATGGGTATAAACCGTATATTGGCGGCCTGCCCGGACAATCAGCCTTCAAAATTATCGTGATGCGAGCCCGTAGATCGCCGCAACCGTCGGAGTTTGGCGATCCAGATGCACGCCCAGCACACAACCGGATTGATCCGCGTTGCCAGAGATAATCGCGTCGAACGTCATTCTGTGGTCGTTCAGGAGCTCTGTTATTGCAGATTGGCTCTTCAGCGACAGCAAGCACAAGCGCTCGACCTGCGCCTTGTTCGCCCGGATCATCTCAAAGGCAAAAGGTTGGTCTTTCGTAGACCAGCGCGTGGAATGCGTCGGCATCGTGACCGCGGACCGCCCTCGCCTCTTGGGCATTGTTGGCCTTCAACGTTGTGTCGCGGTTTTGGGCGTTAGCCTCGACCACGGCACGTTCGATCGCAGCGCGGGCCGGTTGGCGCGATTTCCGTCTCCGAAATCCTTGCGCCGGGCAACAGGTCGAGCCCGGGGATTCGCGCGCGACGCGTTTCGAATATGTGATCGCTGCCGGGGATACGCGTGGGTTCGGCAAGGATTGTCATAGAACGCTTTCCAACTGAATACCGCGGCAACCAGGGAAGATTTTTCGCAACCAAACCAGTCCCCTTGCCCGTTTTTGCCGCCGGTTTGGGGATCCGCTCTAACGGCGGATTTGGCCCTATTACGTCAATTTTTGAAACGTAAAAAGTTGACTAGTATACAAGTATGCGGTTTGCTTGCGGAAGGGAGGATAGCCGTCAACACGGTTACGCATCACCAGCGCATCAGGCGACCACAGAGTGGCCGGGCGCTGATCGGAGATGGCGTGCCTGATGGCGACCTGCCCAACGCCAGACCCTGCACGAGGCGGGCCAAAGCGGTCCAACGCGCGCACCTAATGGACATGAACCGGGAGGACAGAATGTTCCAATTTTCGATCAAAGCAATTGCCGCCACGGCCGTAATTGCCATTGGCGCCACGTCGGCAATGGCCGAAACCACGCTGCGCGGCGCAAGCATGTTCGATGAAGAGCATGCCTTCACCAAGACCCTGCGTGAGTTCGAGCGTCTTGTTGCCGAAAAATACGAGGGCGACGTTTCCTTTGACCTGCGCCTGAATGGCGAGCTGGGCGTGGAAAGCGACTATGTCACCTACCTGAACCAGGGTGTCGCGGTCGATTACACGATCCTTGCGCCGTCCAACATGGCCGTCTTCTCGGAATCGATCCCGTTGATGGACATGCCGTTCCTGTTCCGCGACCTCGATCACTGGAACGCGGTTCTGTCGTCTGACGCGCTTGCCCCGCTCGAGGATGATCTGCGCGAGGCCGCTGGCATCGTGATCGTGGGCTACCACGGCGGCGGTGTGCGCAACCTTGCCTCCGCAGTGCCGATCACCAACATGGACGAGTTGGCCGGTCACCGCATGCGCGTGATGGGTGCGCCCATTCAGGCGCAAACCTTTGACGCCGTGGGCGCAGCCCCGTCGGCCATCGCCTATAACGAGGTCTACAACGCCATCCAGACCGGCGTGATCGCAGGCTTTGAAAACGAGGCCGCGTCGATCCAGAACCTCAAGTTCTACGAGGTTGCGCCGCACATCTCGCTGACCCAGCACACCATCACCGTGCGCCCCATCGTGATGTCGGCCAAGATCTTTGACGCCCTGCCCGCGGATCTGCAGTCCGCGATCATGGACGCAGGCGCCGAAGCCGGTGCCTTTGGCCGCGCGCTGGAAAGCGGTCAGGATGGAGAGAAGCTTCAGGCGATGGCAGATGCCGGGCAGATCGAAGTCCACGACTTCGCAGGCCGCGAGCAGATGCTGGAATTGGTGAAGCCGGTGCAGGACGAATACGCGGCATCGCTGGGTGCAACCGAGTTGTTGGAGCGTGTCCGCGGGATGTAATCTCCCAACACCTTCGACACGCGGCGCGGGCAGGGTCCTTCCCCTGCCCGCGTTCCGCTGCAACACACCTGCCGGATACGTTCACCGGCGCGGCGTCAAGGAAGATAAAACATGATTGGCACCCTCCTCGACCGGTTTGTCCTGTGTCTGCGGGTCACGCTTGGGGTTTTGATGGGCGCGCTCGCCGTCCCCGTCGCGATGCAGGTGATCTCGCGCTATACCGGCCTGATCCCCAGCTATTTGTGGACCGAAGAGCTCGCCACATTCATTTTCGTGTGGATCGTGATGATCGGGTCGATGGTCGCGGTCTGGGATTACACCCACTTTGATGTTCGCGTGCTGCCTGACGCCAAACGACCGCTGTCGCGGTTGCTGCAAGTCGGGATCGTGGACGCCGCGATCATGCTCTTTGGTATCCTCTTTGTGGTCTACGGCATCGAATACGCGGAATTCGGTGGCAAGCAGCGGTCGGTCATGATGCGCGCGAACCTGATGATCACGCATATCGCCGTGCCGATTGCAGGCGCAATTTGGACGCTTCTCGCCGGGTATCGCCTGTGGGAGGAAATTCTCCGCTTTGTCGATGCGCAGCGCGATCGGGGGGCGCGGACATGATCCTTGATACCGCGACAGCCAGCATGATGCTGGTGGCAGGCTTTCTGCTGCTGGTTATCATCCGCATCCCGGTGGCGTTTGCCTTGGGTCTTGCGACGGTGCCCGTGGTTCTGATCGAGCTGCGCCTGACCCCGTTCATCGTGCTCGACCGAATGTTTCAGTCCTATAACTCTTTCATCCTCTTGGCTGTGCCCTTCTTCCTGTTGGCAGCCAACCTGATGAATTCGGGCAAGGTGACGGACCGATTAATCGAACTGGCACGTGTTCTGACGGGCTGGATGCCCGGGGGCCTTGGCCATGTGAACGTGGCGGTCTCGATGCTCTTTGCCGGGATTTCCGGATCGTCCACCGCGGATGCGGCGGGCATTGGCAAGATCCTGATCCCCGCCATGCAGAAGGAAGGCTATGACACGCGCTTTGCGGTGGCGATCACTGCGTGTTCGTCTGTCATGGGCGTCATCATCCCGCCCTCGATCCTGATGATCGTCTGGGGCGGCGTGATGCAGGTGTCCGTGGGCGCCCTGTTCCTGGGCGGTGCGATCCCCGGTCTGATGATCGGGTTTGCGCTGATGGCGACGGTCTATGGGTTTGCCAAGGTGCGCAATTACCCCGTGACCGTCACGCCCGACTGGGGCGCGTTCTGGGCCGCGTGGCGTGGTGCAGCACTGGCACTGCTGACCCCCCTCTTCGTCATCGGTGGCATCGTCGGCGGCATCGTCACCCCGACGGAAAGCGCCATCATCGCGGCGGGCTATGCCCTGATCCTCGGGATGTTTGTCTACCGAACGGTCAAGCCTCGTGATCTGGGGTTCATCCTCTATGACACGGCGCGGTTCGCGGCGATCTCGCTCTTTGCGATCGGGACGGCCACTGCCTTTGGCTGGCTTTTGTCCTTCTACAACGCGCCCCGGATGATCGTGGCGATCCTGACCGCGTGGGAGTTCGGACCCTTTGGCACCGCACTTGTAATTGCCGCGCTCTTCCTGATCTTCGGCCTCTTTATCGACGCGATCCCGACGATCATCATTCTGGGCACCGTGCTGATGCCTGTGGCGCAGGCGGGCGGTCTTGATCCGATTGCCTTTGCGATCATCGGGATCGTGGCGCTTGCCTTTGGTCTGGTGACGCCGCCTTACGGGCTCTGCCTGCTCATATCGGCGGCCATTGGCGGGTTGAACGTGGTGCAGGTTCTCAAAGAAGTCGGGATCATTTTGGCGCCCATGTTGTTGATCCTCGTGATGCTGGCAGCGTTTCCGCAGATCGTTCTGTGGCTGCCGCAATTGGTGATGCCGGGGTCGTTCAACTGACCTTTGTTGCGGGCGGGCACGGCGTTGCGACGGAACAGCCTCGCCCGCGCGTTTAACGAGGACAGGACAAAGGACGAAACCACCATGTTCACCACGAGACTGATGTTTTCCACCGCAGCACTTGCCATCTCGGGGGCGACCGCCGCGCTGGCCGAAACCTATTCTGCGGAGGTCTGGGCCGATAACTGGTTCGAGATGCGGATTGACGGTGTTCAGGTCGCCGAAGACAGCGTGCCCATCACGACCGAACGGTCGTTCAATTCCGAAAGCTTCGCGTTCGAGGCCGAGCCACCCTTTGTCATTGGTCTTGTGGCCAAGGACTTCAAAGAGAACGACACCGGGCTGGAATATATCGGCACACGCCGTCAACAGATGGGCGATGGCGGTGTAATCGTCCAAATCCGCGACGCCAGCGGTCAGACGGTTGTGGTCAGCAATGATGCCTGGCAATGCCTCGTGATCACACGGCCCCGTTGGATAAATCCTGCGAAAGCGAGGATGACCCCATCGCCGGCGAAGGCGCATGTGGGTTTGACATCGCGGATGAACCCGCAGGCTGGGACAGCGCCGGGTTTGACGCGGGCGATTGGCCCATGGCGACGGTCCATTCCGCGCAAGCCGTCGATCCGAAGCAAGGTTATGACGACATCACATGGGACCCCGCCGCGCAGTTCATCTGGGGCCCCGACCTTGAACAGGACAACACGGT
The DNA here is from genome assembly GCA_038527375.1 of Pseudomonadota bacterium. Taxonomy (GTDB): domain Bacteria; phylum Pseudomonadota; class Alphaproteobacteria; order Rhodobacterales; family Rhodobacteraceae; genus Shimia_B. Next base: position 14,575 of record JBCBFU010000036.1, read on the forward strand.
TCTGTGCCGTCTGGTGGTGGAATGAGCGTTCGGGCGGCGGCCTTCCGCACGACGCTGGTGGCCTGCGGGGCCGTGACCTTCGCAGGCCCTGCGCAAGCGCATGACGATCACTGCGCTGATATCGCGGCCTCCGTCGCCGATGCCGGTTTCGCCGACAGCGTGACCGTGACCTGCGACAGCACCCACGCAACGCTGACCTCGGACACCTACCCAGATCACGACATGATGACGGGGATCGTGGCCACGAATGAACAGGTGCCGGTGCCTGCTGACTACGCGGCCCCTGTCCTTTTGGAGCCGGAGTTGGGCACGACCCCCCTCACCCGTGATGCGGCATTGGGTGTGGCCGTAAACGGCGTGCCGATCTACGACTACACGGGCGGCGGCGAGATGACGCAAGATGACCTTGCCCATTATCAGGCGCGGCACGACACCCTGCAGACCCAACAGCTCGATATCTGTGGCGGGCACGCAGGCCGTGGGGACGACTACCACTACCACGTCGCACCCACCTGCATGATCGCCCAGATGGCCAATCAGGGCCCCGACGCGATCATTGGCTGGGCCTTTGACGGATTTCCGATCTATGGGGATCTGAACCCCGACGGGACGGAAATTGCTGCGGGCGATCTGGATGTCTGCAACGGTCAACCTGACCCCATCTACGGCTACCGCTATCACACCTCCGCCGAGGCGCCTTATATCGTGCAATGCCTGATGGGTGTCGTGGCGGATTTCGACGACCTTCCCCGGGTGCGCCCCTTGTCGGCGACATCGGGTGGTGGCGCCGCGCCGGGTCGCCCCCCGCAAGGCGGCGTGGACGGTCTGGTGTTTACCCAGTCACCCGGCGGATCGCGGAGCATGGATTACAGCTATCAGGGCGAGGACTATTATATCCGCTACGCCCCGTCCGACAGGGATGGCTGCTATGACGTCACCACCCGGACAGTCACCAATGGCGGCCAGATCATGAGCGGTGAATTTTGCCGGTAGACTAGCAGTCTGCCGCCGGCTGTGAAGGCCTGACCTAGCCGATCCGCCCGGTGATGTAGCTCTCCGTTCGGGGGTCGGACGGGGCTTGGAACATCTGTGCCGTGTCCGAAACCTCGACCAGATTGCCGAGGTGGAAAAAGGCCGTGCGCTGGCTGATGCGCGCGGCTTGCTGCATCGAATGGGTCACGATCACGACGGAATATTTGCTGCGCAGGGACTCAATCAGGTTTTCAACTTGGGCCGTGGCAATGGGATCGAGGGCCGAGCACGGTTCGTCCATCAACAGCACATCGGGTTCGGTCGCGACGGCACGCGCAATGCAAAGCCGCTGCTGCTGTCCACCTGACAGCCCCGTCCCCGGTGCCGTCAGGCGGTCCTTGACCTCGTCCCACAGGGCCGCGCCGCGCAGGGCCTTTTCCACGATCTCATCCAGCTCGGCACGGGTGCGCGCCAGCCCGTGAATGCGAGGGCCATAGGCCACGTTGTCATATATTGATTTTGGAAACGGATTGGGTTTCTGGAACACCATCCCCACCCGCGCCCGCAACTGCACGGGGTCCACGTCCTTGTGGTGGATATCCTCTCCATCCAGTTCGATGGAGCCGGTGACGCGGGCGACGGGGATCGTGTCATTCATCCGGTTGATGCAGCGCAGGAATGTCGACTTCCCGCAGCCCGACGGCCCGATAAAGGCGGTGACGGTCTTGTGCGCGATGTCGATATCCACATCGCGCAGCGCGTGGTTGGTGCCGTAATGTACGTTCACCCCACGTGCGGAGATCTTTGTGTCGGCGTCCGTGACATCACTGTGCGGCGCGGTCTTGTCGAGCATCGTCATAAGATCCTGGGCATGCTTAGCTGTCGGCACCCTAATGTCTGACCGGACGAAAAGATACGCCAGAAATGGTGCGCCGTCAGGTCAACGGCAAGATCGCGGAAAATGTGCTGCCCTCGCCGACGACGCTGCTGATGCGCAGACGTCCACGGTGGCGCCCGAGGATGTGTTTCACAATCGCAAGCCCAAGACCGGTGCCCCCCAATTCGCGCGAGCGGTGCGTGTCCACGCGGTAGAACCGTTCGGTCAGGCGTGGCAGGTGGTGCGGGTCGATCCCGTCGCCATCGTCCGATACGTCCACGACCACACCCGCACCACGCAAGGCCGGGTCGTGATCGGTAACGCGGGTGGCGACCGTGACCGTGCCCGATCCGTATTTGATCCCATTCTCAACGAGGTTGCGGAACACCATCGTCAACTGATCGCGGTCCCCGGCGATCCAAATGGGCTCAGGCGGGCCGTCATAGGTGATTTCGACGCCCGTATCGCGCGCGGACTTGTCCATGATCTCGATCGTTTCGCGCAGCACGGCGGTGATGTCGCACCGTCCCCCCGGGCGCACCCGCGCCTCGCTCTCCACACGGCTCAGCGACAGAAGGTCATGGACTAGCCGGTTCATGCGCGTGGCCTCTTGCGTCATCATCCCCAGAAAATGGGTCTGGGCGGCCGGATCGTTGCGCGCGGCCCCTTGCAGCGTTTCGATGAACCCGCTGAGCGCGGTCAGCGGCGTGCGCAACTCGTGGCTGACATTGGCCACGAAATCGCGGCGCATCTGCCCCACGCCTTCGATGTCCGACACGTCCTGAAATGTCAGCAGTACGCCGATGGGATTGTCGCCCTGCATCGCGGCGATCGAAACGTCATAGGTGATATCCTGTCCGCCGCCGCGTCCCAGAAACCGCGCAGAGCGTGATTGATTGTCGCGGAGGCAGGCCTCGATCGCGTCCAGAAGTGCCGGTTGCCTGAGAACAGTGATGTAGTGACGACCCGAAAGGTCACCACCCACCATCGCCGCAGCATTTTGATTCATATGCAGAATTCGTTCTCCGCGTCCCACGGCCAAGGCGGGCATGGGCAACGCATTCAGAACAGATTTCAGTAAAGTTGTCCGATCCATCTGGCATGTCCATGTAAATCGATTTTGACAAAATCAGTCGAGCGTATAACAATAATCCGAGTTTATTCTTTTGCCGAAAATTTTTCGAATTGGCGCGTTTGGGGAACCAGCCATGAGTCCATACGGGAATCCAGCGACGGCGAAGGTGATTTCGTTCACGCCCACGATCCTGTTCGTCGACGACATGACAAACCTGTCCCAGGAACGACTTGAGCTTGGCGGACAGCACGTTCCAGTCCACGCGGCGTTCCGGGATATCTCGCCCCACCTTCTGTCCGAGGTTCAACCCGACACCGTCGTCTCGCCCCTGTGTGGGCCGGGCTTCGATGCGGCTGATTTGGCGAGCCTTCTGCAAGAGGCCGGGTTTCGGGGACGCTACCGCGCGGTGACCCGGGCCATTCCCAAACCGTGGGTGGTCCTGCGCGAGGTGCGGTCGCTTGCGCCCGAATTGAACTTCGACATCTGGGTTGTGGATCATGCCTGATCCGCGCGCGCGGCGGCCTCGACCCCGCGGGTGAAGGCCGCGATGATGTCTTGGGCCGGTTCCACACCGACCGAGACCCGAAAGAATCCCTCTGACATGCCCAACTGACCCCGTGCCTCGGCGCTCAACGCGCGGTGGCTGGAGGATGCGGCGTGCGACAAGGTCGTGTTGATGTCCCCCAGCGTGGGCGCAAAGGCGATCGGCTGTGCCGCGCGGGTCAGCGCGTTGGCCGCCGCGCGACCGCCGGGGATTTCAAAGGACACCATGTTGCCCATCGCATCCCCGAGGATATCGCGGGCGCGGTTGTGGTCGGGGTGGTTGGGCAATCCGGGAAAGACCGTGCGCGCCACGCCCGGCAGCGCATTGAGCGCCTCGGCCAAGGCGCGTGCATTGGCCTGTGCACGCTCGAACCGCAGATCAAAGCTCAGAAGCCCACGTTCGGCCATCCAGCAGTCGAAGGGCGAGGCGGTGAACCCCCACGTGGTGGCCACGATATTCAACCGCTCGGCCACGCCAGGGTCGCGGGCCGCCACATAGCCCAGCATCGCATCGGAATGCCCCGCCATCAGTTTGGTCACCGAATGCACGACGATATCGGCCCCATGGTCGAACGGGCGATAGGCGTATGGGGTCGTAAACGTGTTGTCGACGATCACGACCGCCCCGATCTCGCGCGCGAGGGCGTAGATCGCGGGCATGTCGGCCACGCGCAGGGTCGGGTTGGATACGACCTCGATCAGGATGGCGCGGGTGTTGGGGCGCACGGCGGCGCGGGCGGCGGCAATATCGGTGGGATCAAAGACCGAGGTCTCCATGCCCAGACGCGGCAATTCCTCGTTCATCATCCGGAGCGAACGACCATAGAGCTGATTGCCGCCCAACACGTGATCGCCCGCCTTGCAGGTTGCCATCAGCGCGACCGAGATTGCTGCCATCCCGGAGGACACGACAACACCGTCCGCAGCCCCCTCCATACCATCGATCATCTGCGCAAGCGTGCGCGCGTTGGCGTGACCTTCGCGGCTGTAGGTGAACCCGTGCGCGCCCCCGTCATAGAGCGCGTCCAGATCGTCGGGCGTGTCGGTGGCGTAGACGACCGAAGGTTGCAGCGGGCTGACCACCGGGCGCGAGGCGCTGGGGGTGATCTGCGGGCGTCGGATGGGCGTTTTCATGCGTCGTCCTGTTTCACAAGCCCGGCGCGAAACCGGCGGGCGTTGGATTGGTAATGCGCGGCAGAGGCGCGGAGCCCCGCGATGGTGCCTTCATCAAGCGCGCGCACCACCTTGGCAGGCACGCCAAGCACCATGGAGCCATCGGGGATCTCTTTGCCTTCGGTCACGAGGGCCCCTGCCCCGATCAGGCAGTTCTTGCCGATCTTTGCACCGTTGAGGACGGTCGCCCCCATGCCGATCAAGGTCTCGTCCCCGATGGTGCAGCCGTGCAGCATGGCTTTGTGACCGATGGTGCAATCACGCCCGATGGTGAGGGGGCAGCCCGGATCAGTGTGCAGCACGCAGTTTTCCTGCACGTTGCTGCCCTGTCCCACTGTGATGGGATCGTTGTCGCCGCGCAGGGTGCAGCCGAACCAGATCGAGGCGTCCGCGTGGATGTGGCAATTGCCGATCACATTGGCATCGGGTGCAATCCACGCGCTGTCGTCGATGGTGGGGACAAGCCCGTCGAGGCTGTAGATCGTCATTCTTGTTCCTCGAACTGTGTCTGCAACATCCGTGCGTGATTTTGCAGGTCGGGCTGCTGCACGCGGGCCATGCGCACGGCCTCGATGATGATTTTCAACTTGCGGTCGGTCTCGTCCAGATCATCGTTGATGAGCACATAGTCGTATTCCGACCAGCGGCTGATTTCGTCCCAGCTTTTGCGCATGCGCTTGGCGATCACCGCGTCGTCATCCTGTCCCCGGCTCACAAGGCGGCGGCGCAACTCCGTGATCGAAGGCGGCAGGATAAAGATGCTGGCCACATACGGCCCCAGGACCGAATTCTTGATCTGTTGCGCGCCTTGCCAGTCGATGTCGAACAGCACGTCACAGCCATCATCGATGGCCTCCTGCACGGGGGCCAGCGGTGATCCGTAGAAATTGCCAAAGACATAGGCGTGTTCCAGCATTTCGCGGTCCGACACCATGCGTTTGAACGCGGCCTCGTCGATGAAATGATAATCCTTGCCATCTTCCTCGCCCGGGCGCGGCGGGCGGGTGGTGGCCGACACCGAAAAGCGGATGGACGGGTCCCACGCGCGCAGCCGTTTGGCCAATGTCGACTTCCCGGCACCGGACGGGGAAGACAGGATGATAAGACGACCGCGACGCGCCACGTTGATCACTCCACGTTTTGAATTTGTTCACGCATCTGATCGACCGCGACCTTGAGGTCGAGCCCGATGCGGGTGAGTTCGGCATTGCCGGATTTGGCGCACAGCGTGTTGGCCTCGCGGTTGAACTCCTGCGCGAGGAAATCGAACTTGCGCCCCACGGGGCCGTCAGCGGCCAGCAGATCGCGGGCGGCGGCCACATGGGCGCGCAGGCGGTCGATCTCTTCGGTGATGTCGGCCTTGATCAGGATTTGCGCGATCTCTTGTTCCATCTTTCCGGGATCAAGCGATGCGGCGTCGGCGGTGAGCCGCGCCAAGCCGTCGACGACCGCCGCGCGCTGCGCCTCGGCCCGGGCGGGCAGCAGGCCTGCCGCCGCAGACACAAGCGCGTCGATCTGGTCAAGTTGCCCTGTCAGCACGGTGTGAAGCGCGGCACCTTCCGCCGCGCGCATCTCCTGCACGGCGGCAATCAGGGGGGCGATGTCGGCCTTGACCGCTGCCGCCAGCGCGGGCCCGCCATCGTCGGGGGCTGCGGCGCTCAACTGGCGCATGGTCAGGATATCGAGCGCGCGCGCGGGCGCGAGCGGGACAGATGCCTGCGCGGCCATCGCCTCGATCCGTTTGATATCGGCCAGAACACGCGTGATCGCGGCCTCGTCCAACGCGCTGTCGTCCTGGCTCTCATCCCGTTGGATTCTGAGCGCGACCTGCACGTTCCCACGCGCGAGGCCCGCCGTGAGCGCCCCGCGCACGGCGGGTTCCAGCCCTGCGATCCAATCGGGGACCCGCAACCGCAGATCGAGTCCCTTGCCGTTGACGCTGCGCACCTCCCATGTCCAAGCGAACGGACCGTGGGCGCCGGAACGTGTGGCATAGGCGGTCATCGAATGGGTCATATGCGGGCCTGTCGTTGGTGCGGGACCGGGGTGTCGCCCGCGCTGCCTTGGGGATAACGACCCACCGGGCAAGGCTCAACCCGCTACGCGCGCGCGGTCGGTTACGCAGGCGTTTACCAAAGCTGTGAAATTCCGTGTCAAACTTTCCAAGAAAATGAGAAATTTACCGGACAGTAACGGATGTTAACAAATATAATGGCAGGCAAGACACCATGGAACGGGATCACGGCACCGAGGTAACGATGGTCGAATTCAACGCCAAGGACCGATATCGCGGCATCGCCGCGGTCGAAGCGTATTGGCAGGCGATCAAGGGCGCGCGGCAGATGCCGCTGCGGGCTGATATCGACCCGCGCGGCATCGAGGAAGCGCTGGATATGGCGTTTATCGTCGAACGCGTGGCTGCGGGCGTCGTGCGGTTCCGGCTGGCGGGTTCGCATTTGTCGGAACTGATGGGCATGGATGTGCGGGGTATGCCGCTGACCAGCTTTTTCGCGGCAGGCGCGCGGTCCGAGATGCTTACATTCATCGAACAGGTCTTCACCGGTCCCGAAATCCTCGAGGTGCAGCTGGAAAGCGCGCGCCCGGGCGATGCCGCCGATGATACGGCTTTGACCGCGCAAATGATCCTTCTGCCGCTCAAAAGCGATCTGGGGGATGTCAGCCGCGCGATCGGGTGTTTGTCGACGCGGGGTCCCGTGGGTCATGCGCCGCGCCGTTTTTCGATCACTGGAACCGTGTCCCGCCATCCCCTTGGGGCACCGCAGGTCGAATTGGGCCGCACGGCGCGCCCGACCCTGCCCTTGCCGCCGGGCCGGACGGTTCCGATCGCCCCGACTGAGACGGCGCCCGGCTTTGCCGAACCGCCGGCAGCGTTTGACCCTGCCACGCGCAACGCGGCAGAGCGTCCGTGGCTGCGTCTGGTGCGAGACGGCGAAGACGACTGACCCAGAGATGTTCAGAATGAAAGAGGGCCCCGGCAGATGCCGAGGCCCCTTTTGTCTCTGTAGTGGACCGCGCCGATTAAACGGCGGCGGCTTGCCGTGTCTGCGCCTGTACGCCCAACTCCTCGGCCACGAGGAAGGCAAGCTCCAGCGCCTGGCTCGCATTCAGGCGCGGGTCACAGGCCGTGTGATAGCGGCTCGACAAATCTTCGTCGGTGACTGCGCGCACGCCGCCGGTGCATTCGGTCACGTCCTTGCCCGTCATCTCGAAATGCACACCGCCGGGGATCGTGCCCTCGGCGCGGTGGATCGCGAAGAAGTCCTGCACTTCCGACAAAATCGCGTCGAACGGACGGGTCTTGTAGCCGGTAGAGGATTTGATGACGTTGCCGTGCATCGGATCACACGACCACACAACGTTGGCCCCTTCTTCCTGCACGGTCTGGATCAGACGCGGCAGGTTGTCGGCGACCTTGCCCGCCCCGAAGCGCGCGATCAGGGTCAGGCGCCCTGCCTCGTTCTCGGGGTTCAGTTCGTTCATCAGAACCTTGAGATCCTCGGCAGTCGTCGTCGGCCCGCATTTCAGACCGATGGGGTTCTGCACGCCCTTGCAGAATTCCACATGCGCCCCGTCGGGCTGACGGGTACGGTCGCCGATCCAGATCATGTGACCCGAGCCTGCTAGCCATTTGCCGGTGGTGGAATCGACGCGGCACAGCGCCTCCTCATACTCCAGCAGCAGCGCCTCGTGGCTGGTATAGAAATCCACCGACGACAGTTCAGCATTGCTCTCAGAGGTCAGGCCCGCGGCGTTCATGAAGTCCAACGCGTCCTGAATGCGGTTTGCCATATCCCGGTACTTCTCGGCTTCATCCCGGTCCGTGAAGCCCAGAGTCCAAGCGTGGACCTGATGGATGTCGGCAAAGCCACCCTTGGAAAACGCGCGCAGCAGGTTCAGCGTCGCCGCCGACTGCGTGTAGGCCTGCAACATCTTCTGCGGGTTCGGGATCCGTGCTTCAGGCGTGAAGGGCAGATCGTTGATGATGTCGCCACGGTAGCTGGGCAACTCCACCCCATCCTTGACCTCGGTCGGGGCCGAGCGCGGTTTGGCAAACTGGCCCGCCATGCGTCCCACTTTGACCACGGGCACCTTGGCGCCGTAGGTCAGCACCATCGCCATCTGCAACATCACCTTGAAGGTGTCGCGGATCAGGTCGGCGGAAAACTCGCCAAAGCTTTCGGCGCAGTCGCCCCCTTGCAGCAGGAACGCCTCGCCCCGCGACACGGCGGCAAGTTCGGCCTTGAGCGACCGCGCCTCGCCTGCAAAGACGAGCGGCGGATATTGGGCAAGCTGTCCTTCGACAGCGTTCAGTGCCTCCGTATCCGTATACTCGGGCATCTGAACCCGGGGCTTGGTGCGCCAGTCAGATTTTTGCCACTCGGTCATTTGCTTGGTCCTTGATGTGGGGCCATGTGTGTTCAGGTTGCGGCCCGGTTAGCGATATCAGCAGGGCCTTATATCGCTGCCCTGTCGCCCTGACCACCGTGGAATTTCAGTTGGATGTTTTTGATGGGTTGACCGGCTCAAAGGTCGCATGCACAGGTGTCAAACCACACAGCAGTCCGGGTGTAGGGCAGACCATGCAGCCACAACGCCACATCGTGAACGTCGCGTCGGAGCCGAGCAAGCCGAAGAAGTTCGTGTTTGTCCTGCTCGAGAGTTTTACGATGCTGTGCTTTTCCTGCGCTCTGGAGAGCTTGCGCATCGCCAACCGCATGTCTGGCAAGACGCTCTATGAATGGGAGCTGATCGGCGAAGGCGGCGACCGGGTGTCGTGTTCGGCGGGGACGTCCTTTGCGCTCGATGGTGACTTGGGGAATGTCTCACGCGATGACGTGGTCCTGATGTGCGGTGGCATCGATGTGCAGGCCGCCACGACCAAGAAACTGCTCAACTGGCTCCGGCGCGAGGCGCGCAAAGGGGCCGTCATGGGCGGTCTGTGCACCGCCGGGTATTCGCTGGCGCGCGCGGGGCTCCTGGATGGGAAAAAGGCCACGATCCACTGGGAAAACCAGGACAGCTTTGCCGAGGAATTCGATGAGGTCGAGTTGACGAAATCCGTCTTTGTCGTGGACGGAAATCGCGTGACGACGGCGGGCGGCACGGCCTCGATTGACCTGATGCTGAAACTCATCGCCGAAGATCATGGCGAGGAATTGGCCAATGCTGTCGCGGATCAGTTGATCTACAGCTCGATCCGCACCGATCAGGACACGCAGCGCCTGTCGATTCCCACACGGATCGGCGTCCGCCACCCGAAGCTCAGCCAAGTGATTCAGCAGATGGAGCTGAATATCGAGGAACCGATCAGCCCGTCGCTCTTGGCCAAGGATGTGGGCATGTCGACACGGCAGCTTGAACGCCTGTTCCGCCGCTACCTGAACCGTTCGCCCAAACGGTATTACATGGAACTGCGCCTGCAAAAGGCGCGCAACCTGCTGATGCAGACCGATATGAGCGTGATCAACGTGGCGCTGGCCTGCGGGTTCGCATCACCCTCGCATTTCTCCAAATGCTACCGCGCCCATTACAACACCACGCCCTACCGCGAACGCGGTGCGCAGGCGGCGCGGCTGTCGATCTAATTGGGATACAATTGGGGGCCGTTCCCCCGTTGATGCCCAGATAGAAACAGAAGGCGGAACACCGTTGTCCCCCAGCCCGGGCCAGTTAACGATGCGCTAACTGGCCGGGGAACACTGCGATGCTTGCCGAAACCGCGAATGCCACCGCGATCATAATCCTTTTGCTTCTCGCCCCGGGTGGCGGGGCGATCTTTGCGGGCGGTGGGGACGAAGACGACACCGAAAGCCCGGACCCCGAACAGCCGATCTTCGACGACAGCCGCGATGCCGATAATGGGGAAATCGCAGGCAGCGCGGACAACGACACGATCTATGGCGGTATCCGGGCCGATGGCGTGGGTGGCGAAGACATCGACACGACCTTTCCCGATGACACTATCCAGGCGGGCGATGGCAATGACACCGTAAATGCCGGGATCGGTATGGACGTGGTGTTTGGGGACGCGGGCAACGACACCTTGAACGGCGGCGCAGGCCAAGATGTGCTGATCGGCGGTGCAGGCGCAGACAGCCTCTTTGGCGGCGCCGATATGGACATCCTCGCGGGCGGCATCGCGGATATCGAAGACCCCGAAGGAGAATTGGAAGACGACGGCACACCCGATCTTCTGGATGGCGGAGCGGGACGCGACATCCTCGTGGGCGGTGTCGGTGACACGCTGACCGGTGGCGAAGGCGGCGACGTCTTTGTTGTCGCCAGCGGCGTAACGATCACCGACTTCGGCAATGACCCCGGCACGTCCGAGAACGACTACATGAGCTGACCGATTACTATTCGGTCCTTGAGGAAGCGCAGGAGGACTACCGCGCAAACGGTGTCCTGACCAAGATCGGCGATGAGCCGGTTACCCTGCTCGGTGTAGAAGCTGGCGATCTAACGACCGAAAACACCGGGCTTGATCCCAACGAGGCGCCCATCGCCACCGACGACACGATTTCGGTCGTCGCACGGGAGCCCACGCAAGTCATCCAACTCCCGGTCATCGCGGGCGGCAATGGCGCAACCGCAGACAGCGATCCTGAAGGTCAGGATCTTGAGCTGATCTTCATAAACGACAGCGATGCCACAGCCGGAACCGAGATTTCGCTGCGCAACGGTGGCACGCTGACAGTGACGGACGACCTGCAAGGGTTCACGATTCAGTTCGATGCGGAAGACTTTGTCCTGGACGAAGAGACAGAAGACCAGATCGCAACGTCCTCGTTCGGCTACGTTATCGTCGACGAATTTGGGGCGACCAGCAGCTTTACCAGTGTCACGGTTGAAGCGGTTTTGGACACGACGATCTTTGACGATACGAACGACCCCGGTAACGGCGTCGTGGCCGGGACCGACGGCGACGATCGCATCAGTGGCGGTATTTCCGCGGATCGCGGCGGCGCCGAACCGGCGGAAGACGTCGATGACACGTTCCCCGATGACACGATCACCGGCGGCGACGGCGATGACGAGATATTTGGCGGGGCCGGAACCGACGATCTGGATGGCGGCCCGGATGCCGACACGCTCTATGGCGGGGCCGATGGCGACCGCATCCAAGGGGGGCTGGGCGAAGACTTCCTCTATGGCGAGGGCGGCAATGACCTGTTGTTTGGGGGGATCATCGCGCAGGTCGATGGTGAGGACGTCTTTATCGACGGCGGCGACGCGGATGAACTCTTTGGTGGCGAAGGCGACGACACCCTTGTCGGTGGCTTTGGCGATCAGCTCATGGGTGGGGCGGGCAACGACATCTTTGTCGTGCGTGGCGGCGAAGGGATCCGAGACTTTGGCACAACCGATGGCGACGCCGATTTCGTGGACCTGACCCCCTACTATTCGGTTCTGGAAGAGGCACAGCAGGACTTTGCGACCGAAGGGGAATTGACCAAGGTTGGAAGCGAGGCCGTACAGTTTGACAATATCGTCGCGACTGACTTCACAACCGCCAATACCGGGTTGGCCGCAAATCAAGCGCCCATTGCCGTCAATGATGTCTTTGTCGTCGAAGAGGATGTCGAACCAGTAGACGGCTTTCGACTGACGCTCGACATTCTCGGCAACGACAGTGACCCGGAAGGCCAGACATTGACCATCAAGACGGTCGATGCACAGGATTTGTCATCTTCCGTGTTGCTTGGAGGCTTCGGGAGTGTGGAACTCTCTTCGGACGGACGATCTTTGATCTACACCGTTGACCTTGAGTCGAACGGTGTCGACGGCACCCTCTTTACCGAAGGTTTCAGCTATGAAATCGAAGATGAGTTCGGAGCAATAGCGGAAGGAAATGCCAGCATTCGCATGAACGTGCTCCCGCTGCCCGAGATGGATCAATAGGCCGCCCCGGCACCCGCGTAGGGGCCTAAAGCGAGATCCGATAGAGCGCGCCCTGCCCCACACTCAGAAACCAAATCGTGCCGTCCGGGGCCTCACGGATATCGCGGACGCGCAGGGTTTCGTCACTGCTCAACCGCTCGATCTCGCGCACCATCGTGCCGCGCTCGAGGCGGCTGATCATGTCAAATTTGAGCGATCCCACAAAGATATCGCCCTCCCAAGACGGCCAGAGCTTGCCTGAATAGATCATCATGCCCGACGGCGCGATGGACGGGTCCCAATAGTGCATCGGTTGCTTGAGGCCGGGGGCCGAAGTGCCAACCCCGATCTTGGCCCCGGAATAGTGCCGCCCGTACGAGATCGTGGGCCAGCCGTAATTCGCGCCCGCCTCGACCAGATTGACCTCGTCGCCACCGGCAGCGCCGTGCTCGACGACCCAGATGCGCCCTTGGGCATCAACGGCGGCCCCTTGGGGGTTGCGGTGGCCGTAGCTGTATATACCGGGGCGCGCGCCCTGCCCCAGATCGGGATTGCTGGCGGGGATGGACCCGTCGCGGGCCACGCGCACGACGGATCCGTTTTCGTTGCTCAGATCCTGCGCCGATGGCCGGTCGCCCCGATCCCCGATGGTGACATAGAGGAACCCATCGGCACCTTCGACCACGCGGCTGCCAAAGTGCCGCCCGCCCGACGATCCCGACGCCAGTTCCCAGATCACCTCGGTCCCCTCCAATCGCGCGGCATCCGCCGACAGCGTCGCCCGGGCCAAGGCCGTGCCCGCCCCGCCCCGCTGACGGGCTGCGAAGGTCAGATAGACCTCGCGGGTCTGCGCGAAATCGCGCGGCAGAAGGATATCGAGCAGCCCACCTTGCCCCGCATCGGCCACCCGCGGCGTGCCCGTGACCGTACTGCGCGTGCCGTCGGGGGCCACATGGATCAGCGTCCCGCTGCGTTCGGTGATCAAAACACCGCCTTCGGGCAGAAAGGCAAACCCCCACGGTTCATCCAGACCGGTGACGGTGGCTGTCACGGTCAACGGTCCTTGGGAACTGGGCAAAGCCACCGCAGGACCCGCAAAGGCCAGAGCCCAAGACAAACCCATGGCTGCAAACAAAGCTGAAAGGCGCATCACATATCCTCCTGATTGCAAAGCTAGCAGGCGCGCCACGCGGATCACCTCACGTTTCAGAGAATGCGACCCCAAAACCCGCTTTTCTTTTGCGGATCACTTTCCTAGGCTCCCATTTGGACATGATCCAACTTGGGAGAGATATCATGAAAAAGCTGCTTCTTGCCTCTGCTGCAAGCGCACTGGTTGCAGGTGCTGCAAGCGCCGACGGCCACAGCCCCGTCAAACTGGGCATCCTCTTGGGCTTCACCGGCCCCATTGAATCGCTGACCGGCCCCATGGGCGCAGGCGCCGAAATGGCCATCGCGGAAGTCAACGCCGCAGGCGGTATCCTGGACGGTGCCATGGTCGAAGGCATGAGCGCCGACACCGGCTGTATCGACAACGGTCTGGCGACCTCGAACGCCGAACGTCTGATCGCGGACGGCATCTCAGGCCTCATCGGCGGTGACTGCTCGGGCGTGACCGGCGCAATCCTGGCCAACGTGGCGATCCCGAACGGCATGGTGATGATCTCGCCGTCGGCGACCTCGCCCGCGCTGTCGACCGTCGAAGACAACGGCCTGTTCTTCCGCACCGCACCGTCGGACGCGCGTGAAGGTCAGGTCATGGCAGAGGTCCTGCAGGACCGCGGCATCGAGTCGATCGCCCTGACCTACACCAACAACGACTACGGCAAGGGTCTGGCAGACGCGATCCAGTCGTCGTTCGAAGCCATCGGTGGTGAAGTGACGATCGTTGCAGCCCACGAAGACGGCAAAGCCGACTACTCGGCCGAAATCTCGGCCCTCGACGCCGCTGGCGGTGACCTGCTGGTCGTTGCGGGCTACCTCGATCAGGGTGGTCTGGGCATCATCCAGGCCTCGCTCGACGCGGGTGCATGGGACCAGTTCGGTCTGCCCGGCGGCATGATCGGTGACTCGCTGCCCGCAAACGTTGGCCCCGACCTGAACGGGTCGTTCGGTCAGATCGCTGGTTCCGGCGGTGACGGCATCGAAAAGCTGCTGATGGCTGCAGGCGACGCGTTCGACGCATCCTCGCCCTACACGCCGGAATCCTATGACGCCGCAGCGCTCTTCATGCTCGCCATGGAAGCGGCAGGCTCCAGCGATCCGGCGGACTACCAGTCCAAGATCCTCGAGGTCGCCAACGCACCGGGCGAGCAGATCCTGCCGGGTGAACTGGCCAAGGCGCTGGAAATCCTGCGCGCGGGCGGCGACATCGACTATGTCGGTGGCTCGGCCGTGGAACTGGTCGGCCCCGGTGAGGCCGCAGGCTCCTACCGCGAGATCGAAGTCACAGACGGCGAAAACAAAACCGTCGCGTTCCGTTAAGTCGGGACTGGATAAGACCAAGCAGCCCGGGTACCCCCCGGGCTGTTTTTGAATGGGGCGGCGCCAGTCCCAGCAAAATAGGGGAAGATGGCTGTGATCAGAGTCGAAGACCTGCACAAGCATTTCGGCGGCTTTCACGCCGTTGATGGCTCCACGCTTGAAATCGCGCCCGGTTCAATCACCGGATTGATCGGTCCAAACGGCGCCGGAAAGACTACGCTTTTCAACGTGATCGCTGGCAACCTTAAACCCACCTCGGGCAAGGTGTTCATGGACGGTGAGGATATCACCGGCCTGCCCCCGCACGAGCTGTTCCACAAGGGGCTGCTGCGCACCTTCCAGATCGCGCATGAGTTTTCGACGATGACCGTGCGCGAGAACCTGATGATGGTGCCAGCCGCCCAATCGGGTGAGACGCTCATCAATTCGTGGTTTGGCCGTGGAAAGATCGCCGCCGAGGAACGCGCGCTGGCTGACAAGGCCGACGAGGTTCTGGATTTTCTCACCATCAGCCACCTGACCGAGGAAAAGGCAGGCAACCTGTCCGGCGGGCAGAAGAAGCTGTTGGAGCTGGGCCGCACCATGATGGTCGATGCCAAGATCGTTTTTCTGGACGAGGTCGGCGCAGGTGTGAACCGGACGCTGCTGAACACCATCGGCGATGCGATCCTCCGCCTCAATCGCGAACGGGGTTACACATTCTGCATGATCGAGCACGACATGGCCTTCATTTCCCGCCTGTGCGATCCGGTGATCGTGATGGCTGAGGGG
>JBCBFU010000037.1:0-7110 GCA_038527375.1 Pseudomonadota bacterium
GATCTTGTGCGTGTCTACGGTCCGGTTCAGGCGCTGTGGCGCGGGGCCATTCTGGAACAGTTCGAGCGGAAATTGCGCCCTGGCATCCTGCAAATGGACGGGATTTTCGTGCGCGAGACGGCGCGCGGGCAAGGGGTAGGCTCTGCCCTGCTCGAGGCCGTGGTTTGGACGGCGCGGATGAACCGCTGTGACGCGGTCCGGCTGGACGTGATCGACACCAATCCGCGGGCGCGCCAGCTTTATGAACGGCAAGGGTTCCGCGCCGTGGGAGAGGTGCGCGCAGGTCTGTTGGCGCCCGTGTTGGGGTTCAGAACGGCCACCATCATGGAACTGCCGGTCGCAGAGGTTCCCGCCTAGGAGAACATCCCCGTCACGCGGCCCAGAAGCATGAAAGCCCGCGCCGTGCGCGTGTCCGACAGCTGCGCGATGTCTTCGTCGCTGGCGCGCGTCTCGAACTCGGTCAGCTGCTGATCGAAGCGGCGCAGGAAATGGTGTGTCGCGTCGCGAAAGATCGGGTCGGACCGCATCCGTCCCGCCGACAGGGCCAGCGACGACCGATCCCGGATACCGCCCAAGGCGGCCACTTGCCGCCCGCGTTCCCCTTGGGCAAAGCGGCGCCAAACCTCGGGCTTTGCGCGGTCGGGGCGCAGGTCGTCCATGTAGATGCCGTCCTGACTGAGGAGGGTCAGCACATCCTGCGAGGCCTGAATGAGGCTGCCGGTCTTGCGGTCCTTGAGCGCGCGGCGCAGGGCGGCAAAACCTTCCTGATCCTCGGCCGTTTCGGGGAAGTTCAGCGCGCGGATGAAGTCATCGGTTGGCAGCGGCGGATCAAAGACCTCGGCCGGGGTGCCAAGCTCGAGCGCGGGTTGCTCCATATCGATTTCGCCCGCGGGCGCGGGGCGTGCCGGTGCGCGATCGGGGGTCTTGTCGCGCGAAGACGCAAAGGTCGCGACCGCGGTTTCGGTCTGCTTGGCGGCCTCAGCGATTTCATCGAGCTTGGCCGCCACGTTGGGTTGCGTCGTCAGGACCGAAGCCTGCCTGTCGGCCACATAGGTCTGGCGCATGGCGTCGATGGCGGCCTGCAGGCGTCGGCTTTCCTCGCGCATGATGCGGGCCGACCGGGCGGCTGCCGCGGCGGTCCAGATGATGGCCACTGGCAGGAACACAGCCATCAGGGTCATCACGAACCGCAACTGATCGCGGTCGCTGGGTGTTTCCGCCGCCGCCCCGCCAAGCCCGAGGAAAAACACCGCAGCACCGATCAACCAGATCGCGGACAGGGCCACGGCAATAACCTCCGCGGCGGAGATGCCCCGCGCGCCGGGTCGGTCATAGATGCCGAGGTTGGTCTGTTTTTCAGGCTGCTGGGCCATGGTTCAGATTGGGGTTCGGATTAGGGTTGGGGTCAGGCGTAGGTGATTGACAGGATTTCATAGCTACGCTCCCCACCCGGGGTGCGCACCTCGACACTGTCGCCTTCCTCTTTCCCGATCAAGGCGCGGGCGAGGGGGGATTTGATGTTGAGCTTGCCGGTCTCGATATCGGCCTCGGGTTCACCGACGATCTGATAGGTCTTTTCCTCGTCGGTGTCTTCGTCCACGAGCTCCACTGTCGCGCCAAATTTGATGGAGCCGGAGAGCGATGCCACGTCGATAATGTCGGCGAGGTTCATGACCGCCTCAAGCTCCTTGATGCGGCCCTCGATGAAGCCCTGCTTTTCGCGGGCGGAGTGGTATTCGGCGTTTTCCTTGAGATCGCCCAATTCGCGCGCCTCGGCGATGGCTGCGATGATCGCGGGGCGTTCGACGCCTTTGAGGGTCTTCAATTCGGCTTCGAGCCGGGCGTGCCCGGCCGGGGTCAGAGGTATCTTTTCCATGTCGTCCCTTCATCGCGGTGGTGCCCTGCC
This sequence comes from Pseudomonadota bacterium, assembly GCA_038527375.1. Classification (GTDB taxonomy): domain Bacteria; phylum Pseudomonadota; class Alphaproteobacteria; order Rhodobacterales; family Rhodobacteraceae; genus Shimia_B. The sequence continues at coordinate 1,907 of JBCBFU010000037.1, forward strand.
GGGGGCGGCGGGGCCTGCGCTGCGGTCACGGGATGTGACCTAAGCGGCCATGCGAATGCAAGGGGATATAGGCGAGGCCCGGCCTGCACCGCGCTGGGTGCGGGGAGGGGAGGGCCGTCTTCTTGGCGACGGTTGTGCGGGTTTCGCCTTCGGCGAAGGTATTTTCAGCAAAAGGAAACCCGCATCGTGGTGCCTAGTCGTATTGGACGAGTTCGAATTCGAGGCCGTCGTCATCATAGAAGTAGAAGCGGCGACCGGGTTCGTAGTCTGCGTGGGATTGCGGTGTGAACCCTGCGGCCTTGACCCGGTCCTCGGCCGCGTCGAGATCATCTACCACGAGGGCCACGTGGTTGAGACCTGCGGACGTGTGGTAGGTATCAACGGTGGGCTGCGTGTCGCCGTTGGGAGAATAGAGCGCGATATAGCTGGTGTCCGTTCCAACATGGATCGTCGATCCGGCCCCGCCCATGCCGTCGCCCTGCCAACGGATATGCCAGCCAAAGACGTCCTGCATCCATGCTGCGGTTTTTGCGTTGTCGGGGACGGTCATGTTGACGTGTTCGAGGGTGATGGGCATCGAAATTCTCCTTGAAAGCTGAGTGCCTACCCTGTCTGGTTCCTCAAGTTAACTTGAGATCAAGAGGAATTTCCGATGGCGGCAGGATTGTCGATTGGCGCGGTGGCAGCGCGCACGGGGCTCGCGGTGTCGGCGATCCGGTATTACGCGGATGAAGGGCTCGTTCATCCGGTGCGAAATGCGGGTGGGCAGCGCCGTTTTGACCGGGCAGACATTCGGCGTGTTTCCTTCATCCTGATTGCCCAGAGGCTGGGATTTTCCCTGTCTGATATCCGCGCCGCGCTTGCGGCGCTGCCCGAGGGGCGCACGCCGACCAAGGCGGACTGGACGCGCCTGAGCCAAGCGTTTCGCGCGTCCCTTGATGCCCGGATCGCGGCATTAGAAGGTTTGCGGAGCACGTTGGATGGATGCATCGGGTGCGGCTGCCTGAGCCTTGAGGTCTGCGCGCTTTATAACCCGCAGGACGGGGCCGCGGATTTGGGTGCGGGGCCGCGCTACCTGCTGGGCAACCAGTCGGCGGACGTTCTGGGCCAAGGCGCGGCGCCCCCTGAGAAGTGACCCATAGTCGCGTTTGCGCTCTTTAACGTCCCGTTCCGATTGACCCGCGGGGAAACGCTATTTTATTGCAGACCGAACACGATTTTCAGGATGTGACAGATGGCCGATATCGAACGCGAAGCAATGGAATACGACGTGGTGATCGTCGGCGCGGGTCCGGCGGGCCTGTCGGCTGCGATCAAGCTCAAACAGCTCGATGCCGATCTACAGGTCGTCGTGCTGGAAAAGGGTTCGGAAGTCGGTGCGCATATCCTGTCTGGCGCGGTTCTGGACCCGTGCGGTCTGGATGCCTTGATCCCAGATTGGAAGGAAAAGGGCGCGCCCCTGAACGTGCCCGTGACCGACGACAAGTTCTACATGCTGGGTGCGGCAGGCAAGATCGGCATCCCCAACGCGATCATGCCGCCCTTCATGCACAACCACGGCAACTACATTGTGTCGATGGGCAATGTCTGCCGCTGGATGGCCGAACAGGCCGAGGAGATGGGCGTCGAAATCTTCCCCGGCATGGCCTGCTCGGAACTGGTTTTCGGCGACAATGGCGAGGTCAAAGGCGTCGTCGCGGGTGAGTTCGGGCTGAACCCCGATGGCACCCAAGGCTCGGGCTACGAGCCGGGGATGGAGTTGCACGGCAAGTATGTCTTCCTGTCCGAGGGTGTTCGCGGGAGCCTGTCGAAGAAGGTGATCGAGAAATACCACCTCGCCGCCAATTCCGATGTCCAGAAATACGGCATCGGCATGAAGGAAATCTGGGAGATCGACCCGGCCAAGCACAAGGAAGGCAAGGTTGTTCACACGATGGGCTGGCCGCTGGAAGGCAACGCGGGCGGTGGGTCCTTCGTTTATCACTTGGACAACAACCAAGTGTATGTCGGGTTCGTGGTACACCTGAACTACAAGAACCCGCACCTCTTCCCCTACATGGAATTCCAGCGGTTCAAGCATCACCCGATGATGGCCGAGCTGCTGGAGGGCGGCAAACGCGTGGCCTATGGCGCGCGGGCGATCAACGAAGGCGGTTGGCAGTCGATCCCCAAGACGGCCTTCCCCGGTGGCGCGCTGTTGGGCTGTTCGGCGGGTTTGGTGAACGTGCCGCGCATCAAGGGCAACCACAACGCCATGCTGTCGGGCATCCACGCGGCTGAGGCCGCCCATGCGGCGATCGCCGCCGGACGTGGCGGTGACACGCTCAAGGAATATGACGAGGCGCTGAAATCGGGGCCGGTGGCCAAGGACCTCAAGCCCGTGCGCAACGTCAAACCCCTGTGGTCCAAGTATGGTCTTCTGGCCTCGCTCGGTCTGGGTGGGTTCGACATGTGGACCAACAGCCTCTTTGGTTTCTCGCTCTTCGGGACGCTCAAGCACGGCAAGACCGACGCCGAAGCGACCGAGACGGTCTACAAGCACGCGCCGATCGAATACCCAAAACCCGATGGCAAGCTGTCCTTCGACCGGCTGACGAACGTGTCCTTCTCGATGACGAACCACGAGGAATCGCAGCCCGCGCATCTGAAGCTGAAGGATGCATCGGTTCCGATCATGGAAAACCTGCCGAAATATGCCGAGCCCGCGCAGCGCTACTGCCCGGCAGGCGTGTACGAGGTCGTGCAGGAAGAGGGCAAAGCCGCGCGCTTTGTCATCAACTTCCAGAACTGCGTGCACTGCAAGACCTGCGATATCAAGGACCCGTCGCAGAACATCAATTGGGAAACACCGCAGGGCGGCGACGGGCCGAACTATCCCAACATGTAAAACAGCAGGCATTTGTCTGTGCGCGGCGGTGCGGGTGACGGCCCGCGCCGCCGCGGTGCTTTTAGCGGCATGTCACACGACATCGGCGTTAAAATGCCGCTCATTGATCACATCGCGTTGCGCTGGGCGGATTCGCTGCCTAGGCTTTTCCCTCAGGGACGGAATACCACGCTGGGGAGAGCTGGGATGACGGGTAGATGGTGGCGCGGGATCGCGCTCGGTGGCGTGGTGTGCACAGCGGGGCTGGTCGGTATGGCGACCCCCCATGCAGCGCAGGCGCAATCAGAGGTGAGCTTTGGCCTTGCTGGCCCCTACCTGTCGGCGCGCCAGGCTTCGGTCGAAAACGACTACAAGCGCGCGGCGGCCCTTTATTCTCAGGCGCTTTTGGCCGACCCCACCAACCTTGCCCATATGGAAAACGCCATGGCGGCCTATGTGGCGCTGGCAGAATTTGATGCGGCGGCGGCTTTGGCCGGGCGCATGTTTGACACAGGCACGTCCAGTCAGGTGGCCCACATGGTGGCCGTGGCCGCGCAGGCCCGCGCGGGGGAGTTCGCCCCGTTGGAGCGCACCCTGAACGGGGCCGCGCGCATCGGGCCGCTGGTTGATGGTCTTGTGCGGGCATGGGCGCTGGTGGGCGACGGCCAGATGGCGGCCGCCTTTGACCTGTTTGACGAAATCGCGGATCGCGACGGGCTGCGTGCCTTTGCGCTTTATCACAAGGCGCTGGCCTTGGCGCATGTGGGTGATTTCGAAGGCTCTTGGGCGATCCTGTCGGGTGAGGCCGATGGAGAGATCGCGACGACGCGGCGCGGCCTGATGGCCGAGGTGCAGATCCTGTCGCAGATGGATCAAAACGGGTTGGCCCTGACCCGCATCAGCCAAGTCTATGGCGCCGACCTTGATGCAACCTTCGCTGATTTCGCGCTTCGGCTGCAGGGGGGCGAAACACTGCCCTTCACGCATGTGTCGGACGCGGCCCATGGCATCGCCGAGGTCTATTACACCGTCTCCAGCGCGCTGGATGGGGAGGCGGCGGATAGCTACTCCCTCCTCTACAGCCGTTTGGCCGAGGCGATGCAGCCCGATCATATCGACGCGCTCTTGCTGTCGGCCAAGTACCTTGAGCGGTTGGGCCGGCACGATCTGGCCACCGCGACCTATGACCGGGTGCCGCGCTCCGCGCCTGAGTTTGTAACGGCCGAGCTTGGCCGGGCCGAGGCCCTGCGCATGTCGGGCGCGCCGGATGCCGCGGTCGAGGTTTTGCAGCAACTGGCCGAATCCAACCCGGACCTGTCGCGCGTGCACATCAAGCTGGGCGATACCCTGCGCCGGATGCAGCGGTATGACAGCGCGGTCGAGGCGTATGATACAGGGTTGGAGCTGATCACTCAGATCGACGCGGGCCATTGGTTCACCTATTTCGCGCGGGGCGTCGTGCTGGAACGGTCGGGCCGTTGGGACGAGGCCGAGGCGGATTTCCGCACCGCGTTGCACTTGAACCCCGATCAGCCACAGGTCCTGAACTACCTTGGGTATTCGCTGGTCGAACAGAACACGCGGCTGGAAGAGGCGCTCGATCTGATCGAACGGGCAGCCTTCGCCAAGCCCGACAGTGGGCACATCCTCGATAGCCTTGGATGGGTTCTGTACCGTCTGGGCCGCTATGAGGAGGCCGTGGGCCCCATGGAAACCGCGGTCGAATTGATGGCGACCGACCCGACGGTCAACGATCATCTGGGTGACGTGTATTGGTCGGTGGGACGCGAAACCGAAGCGCGGTTCCAGTGGCAGCGTGCGCTGTCCTTCTCGCCCGACGAAGAGGACGCTGTGCGCATCCGGGCCAAGCTGGAATTTGGGCTGGATATCGTGATCGCCAACGAAGACCCCGAGGCCGCCATTGCCGTCGCAAACGACGGTTAAGGCCTTTGCCCCCGCAAAGGTAAATCTGACGCTGCACGTATCCGGGCGGCGCACGGATGGCTATCACGTGCTCGATTCGCTCGTGGCCTTTGCGGATGTCGGTGACACGCTGGGTGTGCACTACGCCCATGAGATGGGGCTGACGGTGTCGGGTGACATGGCCGATGGGGTCCCCGAGGATGCCACCAACCTTGTTTGGAAGGCCGCGCAGCTGTTTGCGCCCAAGCGGCCCGTGCGGATCTACCTTGAAAAGGCGCTGCCGGCGGCGGCGGGCATCGGCGGCGGGTCATCGGATGCTGCAGCAATCTTGCGCGCGCTTGCCCGGCTGGAGGATCGGCCTTGGCCCGACAGCGCCGCGGCGCTGGGCGCAGACATCCCGGTCTGCCTACGCCCG
>JBCBFU010000037.1:7206-27002 GCA_038527375.1 Pseudomonadota bacterium
CCTCGCGCGCAGCGCATGTCCGGGATCGGGGATATCCTTGATCCCGTCGCCTTGCCGCCCCTTGCGGCCGTCCTCGTGAACCCGGGCGTCGAGGTTCCAACGCAAGCGGTATTCAGGGGGCTTCAGGCCGCGGACAATCCCGCGATGGACGATCACCTGCCGGATTGGGACAGCCCCGAGGCCGCGATCGACTGGATTGCGCAGCAGCGCAACGATCTGGAACCTCCCGCACGGGCCTTGGCGCCCGAGATCGACGAGGTGCTCGACGAATTGCGCCTGGCCCCGGCCTGTTCGCTGGCGCGGATGTCGGGGTCCGGGGCGACGTGTTTTGGTCTGTTTCCGGATATGGCTACGGCGCGCGCGGCGGCATCCGTCCTAGCGGCGCAGCACCCCCTTTGGTGGGTGGTGCCAACCCTGCTTAGCTGACGCGCGCCACCACGTAATCGGCGAGATCAATCAGCATGGTGCGCAGATCGCTCTCTGGCAAAAGAGCGAGCGCGGCCTTGGCCTTGTCCGCATAGCCAACCGCGTTGTCCCGCGTGGCAACAAGCGCGCCGTGGCGGTCCATCAGCGCCATGGCATGCTCCAGATCCCCGTCGCGTTGGTCGCCCTTGGCGATGGTCCGTTCCCAGAACCCGTGATCATCCGTGCCACCGGCGGCGATTGCCTTGATCACCGGCAGGGTCAGCTTGCGTTCCCGGAAATCGTCGCCGACGTTCTTGCCGGTCTGGGCGCTGGTCCCACCGTAATCCAGCAGGTCGTCCACGATCTGGAACGACACGCCCAGCGCATCGCCGTAGTCGAACAGGGCGCGCACAACGGCGTCATCCTGACCTGCGATCACGCCGCCCACCTCGGTCGCCGCCGAAAACAGCGCCGCCGTCTTGCCCCGCACGACCTTGAGGTAGGTATCCTCGGACGTGGTGATGTCCTGCGCCACGGTCAGTTGCAGAACCTCGCCCTCGGCAATTGTGGCTGCCGCGTTGGCCAGAATGTCGAGGACCCGCATGGACCCCGTTTCGACCATCAACTGGAACGACCGCGCAAAGAGGTAATCGCCCACCAGAACGCTCGACTGGTTGTCCCACAGCAGGTTGGCCGTCGGACGTCCCCGGCGCTGAGCGCTTTCATCGACAACATCGTCATGGAGAAGGGTCGCGGTGTGGATGAACTCCACAGTCGCGGCCAAGTGGATATGGTAGGGGCCGTCATAGCCGCACATCTTGGCCGCAGCCAAGGTCAGCATGGGCCGCAGGCGCTTGCCGCCGGCATCCACCAGATGCGCCGTCACCTCGGGGATACGCGGCGCGTGTTCAGACGCCATGCGGTCGCGGATCAGGGTGTTGACCTCGGTCAGTTCCGCCGCCAGCGCTGTGGCAAGACGCTCGTGGGGTTTCGTACTGGCGTTATCCAGGCTCATGGCGGCTCCGCGAAGGGTCGACAGGCGCGAATGGCGCGCCTAAGTGCTAATGTATGAAGGAACTTCTTCGTAGCAACGACCCCACCGTCATCGCCTTTGCAGAAGCGTTGCTTCAGGGCGAGGACATAGCCGTGTTTCAGATGGACGTAAACATGAGCGTCCTCGAAGGTTCCATCGGCATCCTGCCGCGACGCCTGATGGTGGCCGACCGCGATCTGTTCATGGCCGAAGCCATCCTGCGTGACAATGACATCGACCTCGGACGCTGATACGGACACAGACCTGAGCCACGACGCATTTCTGGGTGGCCGGGTGATGGCATGGCAGCCCAAGCGCGGATTTCGCGCAGGGATCGACACATTGCTGTTGGCTGCCGCAGTGCCCGCCAAGGCGGACCAGACGGTGCTGGAATTGGGCTGTGGCGTGGGCGTTGCCTCGATGGCGTTGGCAGCCCGTGTCCCCGCTCAGGTGACGGGGGTCGAGCGTCAGCCGGACTATGCGGCCCTTGCCGCCCGGAACGGGGTTGAGGTCGTGAATGCGGATCTGGCCACGCTTCCGCACGATCTTCGTCAGCGGTCCTTTGATCATGTGATGATCAACCCGCCTTATTATGACCGCACGCGGCGTCTGGCGGCCACGGATACAGGCCGCGAAGATGCCTTGGCCGAGGATACGCCGCTGGATGTCTGGATGCAGGTCGCGGCGCAAAGGCTGAAACCCAAAGGCACCCTGACGGTGATCTACAAAACGCCGCGTCTCGATCACTTGCTGGCCGCGCTGCCGCCGTCACTCGGGTCGCGCCGGATTCTTCCGCTCCAGCCGCGCACGGGGCGCGATAGCCACCTTGTCCTGCTGCGTGCGCGCAAGGACGGCAAAGACCCGCTCAGGCTCCATGCGCCGCAAAAAATCCACGCCGCGGCGCGGCACGAGGCGGACAAACCTGACTATACGCCCGAAATTGAGGCAGTTTTGCTGGATGCCGCCGCTTTGTCCTTTCCCGATTAAGGGTTTGGCAACTTCCCCAAGGGCACCCTGACCCCCTGTCGCGGATGCAAGTGCGGCGTGACAGCGGCCATGTCTTATGCTGCACTGGTCGGTATTCCTATCACACAACGCCGGAGGTGCCTTATGAGCTTGAATTCCCACTTAGTGGAGCTGAAGCGCAAACACGCCAACCTGTCGGAAGCGGTGGAAGCTGCTCAGCGTGCGCCGGGGGTCGATACCCTGCAAATCGCCGAGATGAAGAAGCAGAAGCTGCGGCTCAAGGAAGAAATCGAACGTCTGTCGATCTAAGACGTCTCGATCTGGCTGGCGCGGGCGGCGAGGAGCGCCCCGCCGGTGATCAAAAGGGTTGCAAGCGCCAGACGCCATGTGGGCTCTGACAGGCCCGCAACCACCAGAATGCCCGTCGACAGCACTGGCGCGGCATAGGACAACACGCCAAGCAGTTGGATATCCCCACGCTTAACGCCGATATCCCACACAAAGAACGCAAGCCCCACGGGACCGAGGCCCAGACCGATCACGGACAGCCATGTCAGCGTGTCCTTGGGCAAAACCGTTGTCTCTAACAGCACGTGCGCAAGTCCCGACAAGGCCGCCGTCACAAGGCAATAGATCACCACGACCTCGGTCGGCATATCCGCCATGAGACGCGACAAAACGGAATAGCCCGCCCATGTCAGCGCGCAGGCGAGCGCCAGAATGTACCCCAAGGCTGCGCCCGCCCCGCCGGAAAACCCCGCCCCGATCAACAGGGCCGCGCCTGACAATCCCAGCAACGCTCCCACCAGATGTCCCCGCCGCAGCGTCTCGCCCGGCAGAAGCCCCGAGAACAGGACGATCAGCAAAGGCCACAGATACGCGATCAACCCCGCCTCGGCGGGCGGGGCGAGCCGGAGAGCCGTGAAGTAAAGCAGGTGATACCCCGCCAGACCGACGACGCCCAAGCCAAGTGCAGGCAAAGTCAGTGCCCGAAGCCGGCCCAGCGTGCCCGCCGCCGCCATCCAGATCAGACCCAGCGTGCCGCCAATCGCAAAACACATGGCATTCAACTGCAGGGGCGGGACAGGCGCGCTGCCTACAGTCAACAGGGCTAACATCGACCAGAGGACAACCGCACCGGCACCCAAAGTGGTGGCACGATGGGCCGTCATCGGATCTCCCGGATATCCAGCGCCTCGGTGATCTCGCGCGTCTTTTCGATCTCGCCCAGCATCCATTCCCGGAAGGCCCGGATGTGAGGACGGTCTTCCAAACCTTCGGGGCAGATGAACCGGAACCGCGCGCCTGTGTTCAGGGCGATGCGGTACGGCGCAACAAGGCGCCCATCGGCGATATCTTTCACCACAAGCGCGCGTCGTCCCAAAACAGGCCCCACGCCCGCAAGGGCCGCGTCAATCGCGTGGTCCGCCTGACTGAATCGGGGGCCGTGCAGTTCGGGCGGCGTCATCGACATCGCGCGGAACCACTCGGCCCAGCCAGATGGCGGATCCAGAAAGTCGATGCTCTGGTCGACGATCAGCGGCGCGGTCAGCAGGCTTTCCGGCGTTGGATATTGCTCGGCAAGTGCGGGCGTCATCACCGGCGTGACCCATTCCTCGGCCAGCGGCAGCGACCACAACCCGTCATCCGGGCCATAGCCAAAGCGGATCGCGACATCGATCCCGTCGCGGTCGAAATCCATCCGCCGCAGGCTGGCTGAAAAGCGCAACTCGATTTCCGGATGGGCCTGCGCGAATTCAAACAACCGGGGTGCCAGCCATTTCGCCGTGAAGGCCGGGCCTGCTGTGACGGTCAAGTTGGTTTGATCCGTCAGCCTTTGAACAGCGCGCCACGCCCCGTGAAGCGCGGTGAACCCATCCGCCACGCCGGGGGCAAGGATGCGCCCCGCCTCGGTCAGTTCAACCGCGCGGTTCAGCCTGCGAAACACAGGCTGACCCAAATGCTCCTCTAGGGATTTGATTTGAAACGACAAAGCGGCTGGGGTCACGGCAAGCTCATCGGCGGCCTTGGCAAAGGACATGTGCCGCGCTGCGGCCTCAAAGGCGCGCAGGGCCGTCAAAGGGGGCAGGCGATCATTCATGTCAGTTTAGTATTACTTCACTGAGCGCCGAACAAGTCTCGTTTGTCAGTCGGGGTGGTGATGGCCATGTTGGATGCAAGACAGACACACCGCCGCTCTCCCCGGCTCCGATGAAAGGAACATCCCATGTTCGAGACTGCAACCACCACCGCCCACCGTGACGCCATCGCCCGTGCCCATTCCGAACGCGCTGCCGTGTTCGCCGCTGGCATCACCTGGCTGCGTGGCCTGTTTGCCCCGAAATCTGACGCTCCGGCTGCCTCAGCCGCTCAGCCCGTCTGAGTGACCGCGTAACCGAACGCCAGAACGACGAAGGCCGCCCTGGTCCCCCGGGGCGGCCTTTTTGTTTGGCTGGGTGCCGCGATCAGGTCAGGTACTGACCACCGTTGATCGTCATGGTCGAGCCGGTCACAAAAGCCGCGTCATCCGAGGCGAGCCAGACCACACCGCGCGCGATCTCGGCGGCTTCGCCCAGACGGCCCACGGGGATTTGCGGCAAGATAACCTCGTTCATCACCTTCTCAGGGATCGTGCTCATCATCTCGGTGTTGATATAGCCGGGACAGATCACGTTGACGGTGATGCCCGCGCGCGCACCCTCTTGGGCCAGCGCTTTGGTAAAGCCGATGTCACCGGCCTTGGCCGCGGCATAGTTGGCCTGTGCGAACTGCCCTTTCTGCCCGTTGATCGAGCTGATGGTGATGATGCGGCCGAACTTGCGTTCGCGCATTCCGGGCCAGACCGGGTGCGTCATGTTGAAGACGCCGGACAGGTTGGTGTCCATGACCTCTTTCCACTGCTGTGGGGTCATCTTGTGGAACGGCGCGTCGCGGGTGATGCCAGCGTTGTTGACGAGGACTTCGACCGGGCCAAGGTCGGCCTCGACCTGTGCGATGCCCTCGGCGCAGGCCTCGTAATTGCCCACATCCCATTTGTAGGTCTTGATGCCGGTCTCGGCGGTAAAGGCCGCGGCCTTTTCATCGTTGCCGGCATAGGTCGCGGCGACGGTGTAGCCTGCGTCTTTCAGAGCGGAAGAGATGGCGGCGCCGATCCCACGGCTGCCTCCGGTGACGAGTGCGACTCGGGACATAGCGGATTCCTTCAATAATCTTTCGAATACGTCATTAGGTCAGTTGAAGCCCTTGCGCAATAATATTGCGCAAGGGCCTAGAATTTTGACGTGATGTTGCTGGACCCTACGGGCGCTCGAGGCACATGGCCACGCCCATGCCGCCGCCGATGCACAGCGTGGCGAGGCCCTTCTTGGCGTCGCGGCGCTTCATTTCGAACAGCAGCGTGTTGAGGATACGCGCGCCCGAGGCCCCAATCGGGTGACCGATGGCGATTGCGCCGCCATTGACGTTCACGATGGCCGGGTCCCAACCCATGTCCTTGTTCACGGCGCAAGCCTGCGCGGCAAAGGCCTCGTTGGCCTCGACCAGATCAAGGTCTTCGGCCTTCCAGCCCGCCTTTTCCAACGCCTTGCGCGAGGCATAGATCGGACCCACGCCCATGATCGACGGATCGAGCCCGGCCGTTGCGTAGGACGCGATGCGGGCCAGCGGTTCAATCCCGCGCTTTTCGGCATCATCGGCCGACATGACCAGCGCGGCGGCCGCCCCATCATTCAGACCCGATGCGTTCGCTGCCGTGACCGAGCCGTCCTTGGTGAAGGCCGGGCGCAGCTTTTGCATGGCTTCGATGGTCGCGCCGTGGCGGATGTATTCGTCGCTGTCCACGACGATGTCGCCTTTGCGGGTCTTTACCGTGTAGCCGACGATTTCGTCTTGGAACTTGCCGGCCTTCTGTGCGGCTTCGGCCTTGTTTTGCGACCCGACCGCGAATTCGTCCTGCATGTCGCGGGTGATCTGCCATTGATCAGCCACGTTTTCTGCCGTCTGACCCATGTGATAGCCGTTGAAGGCATCCCACAGACCGTCGCGGATCATCGTGTCGATGTATTTCATGTCACCCATTTTCTGGCCTTGGCGCAGGGCCGCGGCGTGGGTGGACATGGACATGTTCTCTTGCCCGCCTGCGGCCACGATGGACGCGTCGCCCAGTTGCACGTGCTGAGCGGCCAGCGCGACAGCGCGCAGGCCCGACCCGCACACTTGGTTGATGCCCCAAGCCGCACTTTCCTTGGGGAAGCCCGCGTTGATGTGGGCCTGCCGCGCGGGGTTTTGACCTTGGGCCGCCGTCAGGACCTGCCCCATGATCGTTTCCGACACTTCGGATTTGTCGATCCCTGCGCGCGCGACCACCTCTTCCAGGACAGCCGTCCCAAGGTCATGGGCAGGCGTATTGGCGAAAGATCCTAGAAAGCTGCCAACGGGTGTGCGGGCTGCGGATGCGATGACGACATTGGTCATGGGGGTGACTCCTCTCTTGTCCGTCCAGTGGTGGCGGAGCCAGGAGCCTTCAGCCGAGCGGGTCAGGCCCCGCCGTTGCGAGGCACCTATAGGTTCTGCGCCGGTGGCGCAACGCGGTTACCCGATTGCGGCGCGGCCTTGCCAAAATGTCGCCGCGTCACCTTTGGTTGCGACGGCGAAGTGACCCCAAAACGCCGCCACCCTGCGCGTTTTCGGCATCAGGCAGCCATGGCGGGCGCAAGGTCGGCGCGCCAAAATGAAACCCCTGCATGCAGTCGACACCCATTCTGGAGAGGATTTCGGCGTCCATCGCGCTTTCGACATTCTCGGCCACGGTGAACATTTCGAACTGCTGGGCGACCAGCAAAAGCGCCTCGATCACGACTTGATTGTCCGGGTTGCGCGACAGATCCCGGCTAAAGGCGCCGTCGATTTTCACGATGTCGAAAAAGAAGTCGCGCAAGTAGCGGAAGCTTGTGAAGCCCGCCCCGAAATCATCCAGCGCAAAGGAAATGCCGCGCTGTTGTAGATCGCGCATGAAGGCCGTGACCAATTCCGGCGTGGTCATCGCGCTTCTCTCCTCGATCTCGAGGATCAGGCGTTCCGCGATTGTGGGATCTAGAGACAGCCCCGCATCCAACGTGCGCGTCCATCGCGGATACCCGATGGACCGAGCCGATAGATTGACAGCGAGCCGGATGTCCTTTTCCGCCGCAAGTGTTTGCAACCCCAACTCCAGAGCGAGGCAATCAATCATCCGTCCGATTTCTGTATCTTCGACCTCGGACATGAACTGCTTGGCGGGAATGGGGCGTCCGGTGCTGTCGAGGATACGCACAAGCCCCTCGTAAAAGGCGGTCTTTCCAGGATCGGATGACACGACGACAGGTTGATAGGCCAGCACGGCGCGCTTGCTGGCCAAGGCATCTTTGACCATTTCCACGGTGTCGCGGTCGCGTCGGCTCACCGCCTCTGACAGCGGATCAACATCGCCTTCGGCCAGGGTGTGGCGGGCTTTCTTCCGGGAATGGGGATCGGACAAATCTTGCATATCAGGCCGGGGCCCTTCCAAAGGTGGCGGCGTTTGGTGTGACTATGGCCAAGCGGCCCTAATGCCCGGTAAACAATTGCCATGATGGATGATGTGCCGCGCTGTGCGTGGGTGGGCGACGACCAGCTTTACCGCGACTACCACGATCAGGAATGGGGCGTGCCGGAATACGACGCCCGCGCCCTGTGGGAGAAATTGGTTCTGGATGGATTTCAGGCGGGGCTGAGCTGGATCACGATCCTGCGCAAGCGCGAGGCTTTCCGCGAAGCATTCGAGGGGTTCGATCCCGAACGTGTCGCCCGCATGGGCGAGGCCGATGTCGCGCGGCTATTGTCAAATCCCGGGATCGTGCGCCACCGGGGCAAGATCGAGGCCGCAATCAAGGGCGCGCGCGTGTTCGTCGAATTGGATGATTTCGCCGCGCAGATGTGGGGTTACGTCGATGGCAAGCCGATCCAAGGCAATTACGCCACCCACGCGGATGTCCCCACATCCTCTGACCTGAGCCTCAGGATATCCAAGGACCTAAAACGACAGGGCTTTACGTTTTGTGGGCCGACGATTGTCTATGCGTGGATGGAGGCCTGCGGCCTGTTCAACAACCACACATTGGGGTGCCACCGCCGCGCAGATGTGGCGGCGATGGCGCGTGATCTGTCGGCTTAGATCAGCGCATCGTCGAGCGATTTGCCCGATGCCAGCAGGTCTTTGACCCAACCGGGCTGACGGCCACGACCTGTCCAGGTCTGCTCTGCATTTTCCGGGTTGCGGTATTTCGGCGGATTGGTCGATTTCGCCTTTTTCGCGCCGGTTAATTCCGCCAGCGAGAAACCCATTTCACGCGCCTGCGCTTCGAGTTTTGCGAGCGCGTCACGCTTTTGCCGATCATCAAAATCCGCAATTGCCTTGGTCACATCTTTCTGGAGGGATTGCAGTTCTGCCTTGGACATTGATGTCAAATCAATAGAGGCCATGTCCGAGTGTCCTTTTTGTTGATGGCCTCGGTTATGGCACGACATTCGCTATCTCAATAGCGAATTCACCCAATTGCATGAGAATTGCGTGGGCGAGAGGCGTGTTGTGGCGCCGAAATTCAACCTGCAGGCGTTGTGAGGGCCGAAATAATCGCCTTCGCACTGTCGCTGGCCCAGTCCGCGTCACCGCGCAATCGGGCGATCTCATTTCCTTCGGGATCAATGATCACGGTAATGGGCAATCCCAAAACAGCCATTTCGCGGGCCAGTGCTTGTTGTGGATCGCGGTGCAATGGCAGGTTATCGACACCGATATCGTTGAAGAATTTGGTCATGCCGGCGGGCTTGTTGCGCCCTGTGGCAATGGTCACGACTTCAAACGTGTCGCCCTGAAATTCGGTCTGCAATTCTGCCAGCATCGGCATTTCCTTGCGGCAGGGCGCGCACCACGTGGCCCAGAAGTTCAATAGAACGTATTTGCCGCGATAGCTGTCCAGGGACATGGGTGTCCCATCAAATTCGATAAATTCGGCGGACGGCACAGCGGTAGGCTCGCTGTGAAAGACGAGCTTCTGCATGTCGCCGGTCCGCAGATCCTCCAAACTGGCGAGGTCAGCGGCGTTTGCGCTGACAGCGAGCGCAAGGTAGAGCAGGGCGGACGTAATCAGACGCATGGAAGCCTCTCTCAAATGACCAAATCCGCGAACCAGATGTGGGGCGGCCGCTTCGCCGCCGGACCCGATGCGATCATGGAGGCAATCAATGCCTCGATCGGGTTCGATCAGCGCATGGCCCGCCAGGATATCGACGGCTCGCGTGCCCATGCCGCGATGTTGGCGGCCCAAGGCATCATTACGGATAAGGATGCAGAGACAATCCGGGAAGGCCTTCTCACGGTGTTGTCAGAGATCGAGGGCGGAACGTTTCAGTTTTCGACCGCCCTTGAAGACATTCATATGAATGTCGAAGCGCGGCTGAAGGAATTGGTGGGTGAACCCGCAGGTCGCCTGCACACGGCGCGGTCGCGCAACGACCAGGTCGCCGTCGATTTCCGGATGTGGGTGCGCGACCAGACGGACGCTGCCATTGCGGGCATCGAGGCGTTGATGCGGGCGCTCGTGGCGCAGGCGGATGCAGGCGCCGACTGGGTCATGCCGGGCTTTACACATCTTCAAACCGCGCAGCCGGTGACATGGGGCCATCACATGCTGGCCTATGTCGAAATGCTCTCGCGCGATCTGGGACGGATGCAGGACGCGCGCGCACGGATGAACCAGTCGCCTTTGGGGGCCGCAGCCCTTGCTGGCACGTCCTTCCCCATCGACCGCCACATGACGGCAGAGGCTCTGGGCTTTGATGCGCCGATGGGCAATTCGCTCGATGCCGTGGCAGATCGGGATTTCGCGCTGGAATTCCTCGCGGCCTCGAGCATCTGTGCGATGCACCTGTCGCGGCTGGCAGAGGAGCTTGTGATCTGGTCCTCGGCGCAATTCCGCTTTGTGCGCCTGTCGGATCGCTTTTCCACCGGCTCGTCGATCATGCCGCAGAAGAAGAACCCGGACGCAGCCGAACTGATCCGCGCCAAGATCGGGCGCATTATGGGCGCGACGGTGGGGCTGTTCACGGTGATGAAGGGGCTGCCGCTGACCTATTCCAAGGATATGCAGGAAGACAAAGAACAGGTCTTTGACGCCGCCGATTCCCTGATGCTCGCACTCGCGGCGATGGAAGGCATGGTCAAGGACATGGAGGCCAACCAAGACGCCTTGAAAGCGGCGGCGGCCAGCGGGTTTTCGACCGCGACCGATCTTGCGGACTGGCTGGTTCGCGTGCTCGGCATGCCCTTCCGCGATGCCCACCATGTCACGGGGTCGCTCGTGGCGCTGGCGGAAGGCGACGGCATCGATCTGCCGGACCTGAGCCTTGCCCAAATGCAGAGCATCTGTGGCGAGATCACCGAGGACGTCTATACTGTATTGACGGTCGAGGCCTCGGTCGCCTCGCGGATGTCATTTGGCGGCACGGCCCCTGCACGGGTGCGCGAACAGGTCGCCGCATGGAAGGAACGCCTGACATGAACAGTGGGATAAGACTTGTGATCGGGCTGGCAGTTGCTGCCCTTCTGGCCAGCTGCGGCGCGGACGGGGAGCCGATCCGCCCCTCTGCCAATGTCGGTGTGAGCCTTGGCTCGGGTGGTCTGTCGACCTCCGCCTCGGTGGGGGCCTCGCAAGGCCCGGTGTCGATCCGGGTAGGCCTCTGATGCGCTGGGTTTGGCTCGCGCTGGCGGTCTGGGGCACGATCCATCCGATGTCCTACTTCATCGCGTGGTTTAACGAGAACGGGTATTCCCTGTCGGCCATGATCGATGCGTGGCACGTGAACGACGCGACAAGCGGTCTGGTCTGGGACCTCACCGTTGCCGCTGTGGCCCTGACGATCTGGGTGATCGTGGAAAGTGTGCGTCGCAAGGCGTGGCTTGATCTGATCGCGATCCCGGCCACGTTTTGCATCGGGGTCAGCTGCGGATTGCCGCTGTATTTGTATCTTCGCACACGCCACGCAGGCTAAGGCCGCGCGCCGTTTGGCGCGCGGGTCGTGCAAGGGGCGCTGCCCCTTCGCCGCTGTTGCGGCTCATCCCCGGAGTTTTTGGGGACCATCGAAGGGGCCGGGCTATTTGATCGGCAGGCAGATGTCCGTAAGCAGATCGTCCGGTGCAGTGTCGGTGGGCGAATTGATGTAGATTTCCATCGCGGGTGCGTCGCGCGGTTCCTCGCCCGATTGCGGCAGCCAGACACCGTAGAGGTGGTCATAGGCGGCCTTGAGACCCGCATAGGGCCCTTTGAACCGCAGGCGTGCGATGCGGCCCGGCGCGACCGACATTTCCGTCAGGCTGTCGGGCATGTCGAAGCTGTCATCGACGATGGCGGCTGCGTGGCTGCGCAGCTCGGGCGCTGCGACCTGATTGGGGTCGTCGTGGTAAAATCCCATCATGCCGCACGCATGGGGCCAATGGTTGCCCGCGGTCATGATCGCGCCCACCTGTTCAAAGGCGCGGCCCACCTCGAGATAAGGACCCTGATGGGGGATGGCCGCGCAACGGTGGGCGGGGATGGTGTCGAGTTCGACGTTGTACATGGGATACTCCTGATCCGGTTTTCTAAGAAGAAGCGGGGTCAATTCCCCGCGCTGTCTGAACCCGGATGGAGAGGTGCCATAAGCCGATTTGAACGCGCGCGAGAAGGCCTCGCGCGGGGCAAGCCCGGCGTTCTTGGCGATGTCGTCGATGCTGAGTTCGGTCTGAACCAGCCAGCACGCCGCCCGGTGCAACCGGACCCGGCGCACCGCCTGTGCCGGGCTTTCGCCCGTCATCGCAAGGTAGACCCGCCGCCAGTGAAAGCGCGACATCGCCGCGACATCGGCCAGAGTATCCAGCGACAAATCCCCGGCGGGGTTATCGTAGATATAGGTCAGGACGCGGCGCATGCGGTCTTCGTAGGTGCGGGTCATCGTTGGTGTCTCCATCGGGAACACGGGCTTGGTGCCATGGGGCGATGTGACAAATCTTGCCGAAGTGGCGGGCCCGCGTCAGTCGTCGAACGTACGCGCCATCAGGTCCTGAAGCTCGGGGAAGGGGTCCAGCGCGATTCCTTCGGATGACGACCGGTCATGTTTCCACGAGGTCGAGACCTGCCGGAAATGTAGCATCGTGAAATCGGGATCGACCGGGTCCTTTTGCGAGCCCAGGAAATGGGTGAGCCACTGCCGCCCTTTCTGGGGCCCCTGCGGATCGACACACCATTTGCGATTGGCCTTGGGGATACGTTTGCCCTGCGGGTTGCGGGTGGCCGACAGGAAGCCGTGGTCGCGGTGCCGGGCCGGACCCTGAAACTGTTCCGGGTCTGCATAGACCCATTCGGCGTCGGCGCGGATATATCCGGCCTCGGACGCCACGGTGGCGTCGAAGATCGATTGCCCGCTGCGGGAATAAAACAGCTCGTCGATGTCCACGGACAGCACCGCGCGCGCCTGTCCCAGAAGGCGTTTGCGACACAGCTCTCCCATCGTGCGCTGCAGGAACAGGCTGTCGGTATTGGCCTTGCCTTCGGCATTGGGGCCAAAGGGGAAGGGCGCGGGGATCACGCACACGGCCTCCATCCCGTCGACGGCGGCCATGGCATCAAGCAGGTCTTGCGCGCTGTAGTCGGTCGATGCGTTGTCGGTCAGGACGGCAGCCGTGCCGCCATGCACCTTGTGATAATAGGTCAGCCAGTCCTGCACCCATTCCAACCGATTGTTGCGGTTGATGGAAAAGACGGCGTTGGTGCCTTTGAACAGGTCAAACTGTTCGGCATTCACGCGCAGGGTGCCGGTGGCCAGCGGATGATCAAAGCGGACCTCGTTCGGGGCTGATTTCAGGCCCTTCAGCCGAATGGCCGTGCCGCGCGACAGGTTTTCGACCTTGATCCGACTGTGCGGCGTGCCGTCCACCGCAAAGCTCATATCGTCAAGGAGCGTGCGGAAATTCAAAAGCCGTGGGCACAGCAGCCAGACCTCGCGCGCCTCGCTGTCCCAGAAGCAATCGTAGACAAAGGTCGCGAAGTCATAGCGGTCGTCATAGCCGCGCACCCGGTCGCCCACCGCGCCGAGGCGGTCGCGCTGCAGCGACGGGTGGGATCGGTCGAACACGTGGCTCGACACATCAAGCAGGACAGCCTGCGTCATTGCGACAAAACCTCGGGCGACAAAACCTCGGGCGGCAGGAGCGCGATGTAGCGGTCGGGCAGATCGGCAGGGGCACCGCGCGCGACCAGCAGGTCGAGGCAGTGGATCACCAGATCGAACGACTGAAACACTCCGTCGGCCAACAAGGCAAGGTGCGCCAGTTGATCGTCGCTAAGGGCTTCGGGCTGTCGCAGGTCGCGGATGAACACCGCATCCCCGTCCAGAAGTTGTGACCGCGCTTTGCGCCCGTTCAAACGCGCCTTGCCGCTATTGGCGACCCATTGGCGTTTGGTGAACAGAAACTTGTGCAGGTGCAGCCCGAGTTTCCTGAGCGCCACCATCTGCGCGTCCATCAGGGGATCATCATGGTAGAGCGGGAAGAACCGCACCTCTGTCACCACGGCCAGCACATCCGAGAGCTTGTCAGGGCCGTTGTCAAAGATCATCGGTTCCGCGCCTTGCACGTCGATTTTCAACAGGTCCGGCTTGGGCAGATCGGCGATATCGTCCAGCCGCTTGGTCGCGACCGAAACTTCGTCGAGCAGGGTCACTCCGCCCGGATTGCGGTCCATGTAGGCGACCGTTTCCATGTCGGCCTTGAAGAGCGAGGTCAGACCCGATTGCCGGTAGACGTGGAGCGTGTGCGTGCCCCCATCACCTACGGCGTGCGGAAAATACGTCTCTCGCGGGCCCTTGGCCGCCTCAAGTTCTGCAAAGGCGTCTGCTTGCGGCTCAAACCCGCAGACGTCGATCAGCCCGGCATCCAGCAACGGTTTGTAGGGCGGGTTCGACAGCGGGTTGGCCCCGATATCCAAAACCCGTGGTGTGCGCGTGGGCGTCAGGGCAGAGGTCAGCAATTGCCATCGGTCGGATGCGGGCGAAGGGGTTGGCACCTGTATGAACCTTTTCTGCTCTTTCCCCCGGCATAGCGGGCCGCAGCGCGACGCGTCAAACCCCGGGTGAGGTTGCATCGCTTTTCCGCCCCCGCCATATAGCACGCAACGTCAGCATGGAGCGCGCGATGACCAATTACCTCGATTTCGAAAAGCCATTGGCCGAGATTGAAGGCAAGGCGAACGAATTGCGGGCGCTCGCGCGGGACAATGCCGAAATGGATGTCGACAAGGAGGCCGCGGCGCTGGATGCCAAGTCGCGCCAAATGCTGGTCGACCTCTACAAGAACCTGACGCCCTGGCGGAAATGTCAGGTCGCGCGGCACGCGGACCGGCCGCACTGCAAGGACTATATCGACGCGCTGTTCACGGAATACACGCCATTGGCCGGCGACCGGAATTTTGCCGATGACCACGCCGTCATGGGGGGGCTGGCCCGGTTCGAAGATCAGCCTGTCGTCGTGATCGGCCATGAAAAGGGGTCCGATACCAAAAGCCGGATCGAACGGAACTTCGGCATGGCGCGGCCCGAAGGGTACCGCAAGGCCATCCGGTTGATGGATTTGGCGGATCGCTTCGGGCTTCCCATCATCACCCTCATCGACACGCCCGGCGCTTATCCCGGCAAGGGCGCGGAGGAGCGTGGGCAGTCCGAGGCCATCGCACGATCGACCGAGAAGTGCCTTCAGGTAAAAGTGCCACTGGTGTCCGTCGTCATCGGCGAAGGTGGTTCGGGCGGGGCGGTGGCCTTTGCCACGGCCAACCGTGTCGCCATGCTCGAACACTCAGTCTACTCGGTGATCTCGCCCGAGGGCTGTGCGTCGATCCTGTGGAAGGACGCCGAGAAAATGCGCGAGGCCGCCGAGGCGCTACGCCTGACCGCGCAGGACCTGCGGGAGTTGGGCGTGTGTGACCACATCATCCCTGAACCTTTGGGCGGCGCCCATCGCGACCGGTCCGCCGCGATCACCGAGGTCGGCACGACGATCAGCCGTCTCCTAGCTGAACTCACCCCGCAGGATCGGGACGAATTGGTCGCGAACCGCCGCAAGAAATACCTCGCTATCGGATCGACGGGCCTCGCGGCCTAACGGTCTATTTGGGGTTCGACCACATCGTCTCCTGCGCGCGCGAGGCCCAGTTGGCGTCGTAGGTCGCGCCGTCGACCGCGCCGCGTGTCTGCGCCTTGAGGATGTCGCCCGGCGTGGGCAAGGGCAGGTCCGCATCGTCGCGCGTCCAGACCTCGGCCCGGATCAGGGCGCGGGCGCATTGGCTGTAGATTTCGTCGATGGTCATCACGATCACGCTGCGCGGCAGATGACGGCGTGTGGCGCCGTCGCGCGCAAAGCTGTCCAGCAGGTCGGGGTCAACTGACACGACCGCCCTCCCGTTGGCGCGCATGACATTGGTTTTGCCCGACACGATGAACATCAGGGAACACCGCCCGTCTTCGACGATGTTGCGCAGGCTGTCGGTGCGGTTATTGCCGCGCCAGTCGGGCATCATCAGTGTCGTTTCGTCCGCGATCCGAACCGCCGGGCCGTCATCACCACGCGGGCTGGCATCGGTCCCTTCAGAGCCCACGGTCGACAGGATGACAAAACGGCTCGCCTCGATCCAGGCGGCATATTCGGGCGTGATGTGCTGGGCGACCTTGGCCATCGAGTTGGGGTCGGGGGTGCCGTAGAGCGCCTCGAGTTCTGCGAGGGTGGTGACCTGGGTCATGCCTCTGCCTCGTCCAACAACGCGTTTGATCGTGCCTCGATTTGGGTCTCGATAGTCTCCATGAACGCCTCCACCGGCATGCCGGGCGCGATAGGATCAAGGAATTCGACCACCGCGAGGCCGGGTTTGCGCAGGATGCCTTTGCGCGGCCAGAAGTGACCTACGTTCGTGGCCACTGGCACACAAGGCTGACCCATCTCGCGATAAAGCGCCCCTGTTCCGATCTTGTAAGGTGCCGACACGCGCGGTGCGACCCGCGTCCCTTGGGGATAGATCACCAATTGCCCGGGCAGGTCGCGGCCCGCCTCGACATCAGCCAGCATTGTCTTGATGGCCTCGGCGCGTTTGCCGCGTTTCACGGGGATCGAGCCCAGGCGCCGGGCGTATTGGCCAATCACCGGCGCGTAAACCAGTTCGGCCTTCA
This sequence comes from Pseudomonadota bacterium, assembly GCA_038527375.1. Taxonomy (GTDB): domain Bacteria; phylum Pseudomonadota; class Alphaproteobacteria; order Rhodobacterales; family Rhodobacteraceae; genus Shimia_B. Next base: position 23,873 of record JBCBFU010000037.1, read on the forward strand.
TGATAAACTTGGGACGGGGCATCGCGTTGAAGATCAGGATGATATCCAGAAAGCTCTGGTGTTTGGCCGCGATCATGACCTCGCCCGTGGGCGGCGTGCCGCGAATTTCGGTGCGCAGGCCCAACATCCAACGCGCCGTCCAGCGGACCCAGCGCGTAAAGGTCTGACACGCAAAGCTCGCCCCTTTGGGCGAGGCGAGTGCGAGCGGCAGGAACACGATTCCCATCACCAGCATCATCAGGTACATCTGACCCACAAAGATCAGGCTGCGCAGCCACTGCAGGATCATGACAGGCTCCGTAATGTGCGCGTTGCCGCCGCGCGGGTTGCAAGGAAGGCCACGACCCCGGCCAGAGCGGGGATCGTTGCGGGGACCAGCCAGCCCAAGCCGCGGAACCCCAGATCGGTCAGGAACCCGCCCGCCGCATCCGTCGACGGCAGGACCGCGACCGCCAGCATGCCAAGCGCAGCCCCCCCGGCGGCCCCGGTGATCGCCCGCAGGGTGAAGCGGCGCACAAAGGCCTGCGCGATATAGCCGTCCTTGGCCCCCACTTGCCGTAGCACGTGGATGACCTGTCGATTGGCGGCCAATGCCGCCCCCGCAGCGAGGGTAATCATCCCCGCAGTGGCCGCGGTGATCAGCGCCAGCGACAGCCACCCCAATGACCGCAATCGACCCGCCGCCGACACAAGGGGCGCGCGCCACCTTGCGTGGTCGTCCACGACCGCCCCCGGCGCTTCTGCCTGCAGTCGCAAGCGCAGCCCGGCAATGTCCAACCCGCTGCCATCTTCGGTCACGTCGATGAGTTGCGGGATGGGCAGACGGTCGATGGGCAGGTCCGCCCCGAACCACGGGGCCAAAAGGGCGCGCTGTTCCTCATCGCTCAAAGGGCGCGCATCGGCGATGCCGGGCGTCGTCTGCAACACGGCAAGGGTGGCTTGTGTTTGCGCCTCCAGCTGGGCTGCGGGGGCCGAAATCCGGATGGTCAGGGATTGCGCAAGCTCGGCCGCCCACCGATCGGCCAGGCGGCCCGTGGATACGGACAAGGCCAGCGCAAAGACCGCCAGAAACGCCATCGCGCCTGCTGTGAAGACCGTCAGTTGGGCAGTGTATCCCGACGGCGGCACCACGCGGTCTGCCTGCGGGTCGCCCATGACAAACGACAGCGCGGTTGTCAGGGGGCGCTGTGCAGCCTGACGCGGTTTGGCGCGTGTGGGTGTAGGATCGGACGCCGTCACAGGTCCGCCCCCGCCAATTGCAGCCGTCGGTTCGAAATGCGCAACACGCGGGCCTGAACATGGGCCTTGGCCGCGCGGATGAGCGCGAGGTCGTGGGTCGCGATCATGATTGTCTTGCCCATCTTGTTGAGCTCGATCAGCAGTTTCAAAAGACGCTGGGACATCTCCCAGTCGACGTTGCCCGTAGGCTCGTCCGCGAGGATCACATCGGGCGACATGATGACGGCCCGCGCCAGCGCGGCACGTTGGCGTTCGCCACCGGACAACTCGGGCGGGCGCTGATTGGCCTGACCGGTCAGGCCGACCCAGCCGATCAACTGGTCAAGGTTCGTCTGCGCATCCCCCGCATCGCGCCCCGACACCATCAGGGGCAGCGCGATGTTGTCGGCCACGCGCAGGTGATCCAGAAATTGCGTGTCTTGTGGCACGACGCCCACATGGCGCCGCGCCATCGCGATCTGGTCCCGGGTCATGGACCGCGTGTCGTGACCGGCGATGCGCACCTGACCTGCCGTCGCCTGCAGATCCCCGTACATCAGGCGCAGGAACGTGGTTTTGCCCGCGCCCGATGGCCCGGTCAGAAAGTGAAACGACCCCGGCTGTAGGGACAGCGAAATGTCGGTCAGCAGCTCTCCTCCACCATAGGAGTAGGCCACCTTGTCCAGCTCGATCACGGTTCTTGATGCCTCCCTCGCGCGCGGGATGGCCCCCGACGCGACGGGTGGACAGTGCCGCAATGGGGCCACGGTTTCAATCGGGCAATCCCCTTGCGCACCCGGTCCGCCGGTTCACGGCTTGTCATGACGCGCATTCCATACGACATTGCGCTCAAACAATTCCATTGGTTGGCAATCCCTTGCCGATCGATGGTTGGGGCGGCCCGGATGCCGGGTCTGGTGGGTAAGAGCGGGGCGCCTGTGCGGCTAATCTGTCCGAATTGCGATGCGGAATACGAGGTTCCCGATAGCGTGATCCCGGCCGAGGGGCGCGATGTGCAGTGCTCGAATTGCGGCACGACATGGTTCTTTGATCCGTCCGCACCCGTCGCCGATGACATCGTCGACGATCCCGGTGAGCCCGAGGCTGACCCGGCACCGACACCTGATGAGCAGCCGGAACCTGCGGCTGCCCCAGCCCCTAGCCCGGCCCCAGCTCCTGCGCAGCCGCGCCCTCCGCGCCGCAAGCAGCCTGAGTTCACGCCGCCTGCTGACGCACCGCCCAGCTATCCCGCGGATGATCGCCCCGAGACACCAGCGGCAGAGGTCGCGCCGGCTGCCGCCGCTGATCCCGCGCCGCGCCCACGCCGCAAACCGCTCGACGCCGAGGTGGCCGACGTTCTGCGCGAAGAGGCCGCGTTCGAAGCCCGCGCGCGCGAACAAGACGCCCCGATGGAGGTGCAGCAAGACCTCGGTCTCGCCGACCCGGTCGCGGCGGATACTGGGTCCGAGGATGACGACAGCGCCGTGATGGCCGCGGCCAATGGGGGCTCCCGCCGGGACCTTTTGCCCGACATCGATGAAATCAATTCGACCCTGCGGGCCACATCGGATCGCGGCGATCCCGTCGCATCCGCCGAAGAAGTTGCGGCGACGGAAACGCGCCGACGCGGGTTCCGGACCGGGTTTGGCCTTGCCCTGATCGTGCTGGGGGCCTTGGCCGCGATCTATTCCTATGCGCCAGAACTCTCCGTGCAGGTGCCGCCGCTCGAGGCCGTCTTGGAACGTTACGTGGTGGCGGTGAACGGCTTGCGCATCTGGCTGGAGCAGGCGGTCGAGGCCATGGTGGCCCGGATGAGCACGATCACCGCAAGCTGATGCCGCTGTCCCCTTACGCCCCGACAGCGGGGCAGGGTACCTAGAACCTTTCCAACAGACGTCTGAGGTAATCCCGC
>JBCBFU010000038.1:0-26746 GCA_038527375.1 Pseudomonadota bacterium
CTGATATCGCGAAACCCGGGCCGCAGGATCACCGCCACACCGATCAAAGCGACCGCGATGGCCGCGATCCGCCGTATGGCCAACCGCTCTCCCAAAAACAGCGCGGCCCCGATCGTCACACCCACGGGCGTCAGGTACATCATGGCTGACACCTCGGCCACGGGCAGGATTCCCATGGCAAAGAACCACGTCGTAACGCCCAACGAATGCACAACGCCGCGCGCGGCAAACATCCCCGCGCCCCAACGGGTGAGGCCTTCGGCCATCATCGGGCGGATCATTGGGATCAGGAAGACGAGGCCCAGAAGGTAACGCAGGAACGCGGCCTCCGCCGCCGGAACGCGCCCGCCCAGATGCTTCACAATGGCTGCGACCGCGACAAAGCACAGGCCTGTCACGACCATCCAGAATATTCCGACGAGAGGGCGGTTTGGGTTGGCCATATCTGTCCCTGCGCCTCTGACAAAGGCGACGCAACCCCTTCAATACAAACGGATCGACCGGACGCTCAAATCCGCTTCGTGATCGCGCCCATAGGCCACCAACGCGAGTGAGCTGACCTGATCGGGCGTAAAGCCCTCGGGCATGCCCGAATGGGAGGGCGTGAAATCGGCGAACGCCACCCGAACGGTCGCCCAATCGGCGCCCGTCTCGAACGGTGCCCGGAAGGAATGAAAGACCCGCCGCAACTCGGGCGTCTTGAGGAAGACGTAATAGACCTCCCCATTACCGCGCACCTGTAACTCCAGCCCTTGCGCATCCGCGGGCCAATCGCCGGGTGTCCGCGTGCGCACCTGAATGAAGCCGCCATTGTTGTCGGTGGACACAGACCCCACCATCCGGAGCGCACCATCCACATAGGCCGCCCGCCCGTTGCTGACGCCGCCCATCACGCCGTCTTCGACATAGCCCCAGCCGCCCATCTCCTCTGGGACAAGCAGTTCGGACCCCAAAGCCTGTGTTGCCATGATCGCCATCACTCCCGCTGCTTTCATCGCTCTGTGCATCGCGTCCTCCGCCGTTGCAGCGCAAGCTAGGGCGAATTCAGGCGCGGACCTGCATGGGTCAACGCACCGCGCACGAAAAAGGGCCCCGAAGGGCCCCAATCCATCGCGACGCTGTGGAAGCGGGAGCCCCTAGCCTTCCGACAGTTGCGCCATCACCTCGTCCGAGACCTCGAAATTCGCGGTCACGCGCTGCACGTCATCATCGTCTTCCAGCACTTCGATCAGGCGCATCACCTTTTGCGCGCCGTCCAGATCGAGCTCGGTCGTGGTCTGCGGCTTCCAGATCAACTTGGTCGATTCCGCCTCGCCCAATTCGGTCTCCAGCGCGTCGGAAACTGCCGCCAGATCCGTATCGGCGGTGTAGATGACGTGCCCCTCGTCGCTGCTTTCGACATCGGACGCCCCGGCCTCGAGCGCGGCCATCATGACCGTGTCCTCATCACCCGCATCCGCCGGATAGACCACCTCGCCCACGCGGTCGAACATGAAGCTCACCGATCCGGTCTCACCCAGGTTGCCGCCGTGTTTGCCAAAGGTCGACCGCACGGTCGATGCGGTGCGGTTCTTGTTGTCGGTCATCGTCTCGACGATCACCGCGATCCCGCCGGGGCCGTAGCCCTCATACCGGATCTCGTCATAGTTCTCGCCGTCGCCGCCCACGGCCTTGGAAATCGCGCGCTCGATATTGTCCTTGGGCATCGAGTTCGACTTGGCTTCCTTGACCGCCAGACGCAGCCGCGGGTTCTTGTCGGGATCGGGATCACCCATCTTGGCCGCGACGGTGATTTCCTTGGACAGGCGCGAAAAGATCTTTGCGCGCAGCTTGTCCTGACGCCCCTTGCGGTGCTGAATGTTTGCCCATTTGGAATGGCCTGCCATGGGTCTTCTCCACATGTCCTGACTGTTGCGGGGTATATAGGGCGCGCGCCGCCCCGCTCGCAAGCCGAAGCTGGGAAGCGCGACCGCGGTGGACCGATAGACCCAAGCGCGGCAACCAATCACGCCGCCTGCGCGTATTCCCCGTGACCACCCAAGGGACAGAGGATACCCAGACCCCATGACGACCGACCAGATCATCCTCTTTTCCCTCTTCGGCGGCGTCTTCGCCATGCTGCTGTGGGGGCGCATCCGCTATGACATCGTGGCCTTTTCGGCCCTCATGATCGGCGTCGTGCTGGGCGTCGTGCCCAGCGCCGATGCCTTCGCGGGCTTTGGCCACCCGGCGACGCTGGTGGTGGCGCTTGTGCTTGTGGTCTCGGCCGGGCTGGTGCGCTCGGGCGCTGTCTTCCTCATCACCCGGACGCTGGTCGACAGCTCGCGCTCGCTGGGGGCGCATATCTCGATAATGGGCGCGGTGGGCGGCATCCTGTCGGCCTTCATGAACAACGTGGCGGCCCTCGCGCTGCTGATGCCGGTCGATGTGCAAACCGCGCGCAAGGCGGGCCGCGCGGCGGGTCTCACGCTCATGCCCCTGTCGTTCGCCACGATCCTCGGCGGCATGGTCACCCTGATTGGCACACCGCCCAATATCATCATCGCCTCCATCCGGGAGGAACGGTTGGGCGAACCCTTTCGCATGTTCGACTTCGCGCCCGTGGGCGGTGTGGCGGCCATCGCCGGGTTGATCTTCGTGGCCTTGATTGGCTGGCGGCTCATCCCGCAACGCGATAGCGTCACCACCGGCGCGGGCGATGACGGGGCGGCCTATGTGGCCGAACTCACGATCCCCAAGGACAGCAAGCTGATCGGCAAACGCCTGTCGGACCTCTACGCGGATGCAGACAAGGCCGATGTGGCCATCCTCGGTCTCGTGCGCGACGGCAAACGCCGCTACGGCACCTCCCGCAACGCAGAGCTTGCCGCGCAAGACGCCGTGGTGATCGAGGCCTCGCCAGACGCGCTCGATGAATTCCGCGCGGCCCTCTCGCTCGATTTCGCCGAAGGCAAACGCGAAAAGCTCATGCGGGCCGAAGGTGACGGCCTGACCATGGTCGAAGTCGTCGTGACCGATGCCGCCCGCATCCGGGGCAAGACAGCGCAATCCATCGGCCTGGCCTGGCGGCAGCGCACGGTGCTGATGGGCGTCTCGCGTCAGGGAAAGCGCATCACGGCGCAGGTGCGCAAGACGCCGATCCGCACGGGCGATATCCTTCTCTTGCTGACGCCTGCCGACACCGCGCAGGACGTCACCGACTGGCTGGGCTGTTTGCCCTTGGCCGATCGCGGCCTCGCGGTGACGCAAGACAGCAAAACCTGGCTCGCGATTGCGCTTTTCGCAGGCGCGGTGCTCGCGGCCTCGGTGGGGCTGATCTATCTGCCCATCGCCTTGGGCCTCGTGGTGGTTGCCTACACGTTGACCCGCATCCTGCCGCTGCAGGAAATCTATGACCACATCGAATGGCCGGTGGTCGTGCTCTTGGGCTCCATGATCCCGCTGGGCGCGGCCTTGGAGACCTCCGGCGGGACCGAACTGATCGCGGGCGCGCTCGTCTCACTCACCCAAGGCATGCCCGCATGGGCGATCCTGACGGTGCTGATGGTGGTGACGATGACGCTCTCGGATGTGCTTAACAACACCGCCACGACCATCGTCGCGGCCCCCGTCGGTATCCAAATGGCGGGCAGCCTCGGCGTCTCCCCCGACCCATTCCTAATGGCCGTCGCTATCGCGGCCTCCGCGGCCTTCCTGACCCCCATCGGGCACAAGAACAATACTCTGATCCTGGGTCCGGGCGGATACGGCTTTGGCGATTACTGGCGCATGGGCCTGCCGCTGGAAATCCTGATCGTCGCGGTCTCGATCCCGGCGCTTTTGGTCTTCTGGCCCCTCTAACCCCCTCCTGTGGCCCTAAATACCCCCGCCGGAGGCGCAAGGGTCACAAAGGCCAGATGAACGGAATGACGGCCGAGGCCAAAAGCCCGATGGACAGGTTCAGCGGAATGCCCACCTTCATGAAATCCGTAAACTTGTAGCCCCCCGGCCCGTAAACCAGCATGTTCGTCTGATACCCGATGGGCGTGGCAAAGGAGGCCGAGGCCGCGATCATCACCGCCACGACCAACCCGCGGGGGTCCATCCCCACCGCCTGCGCCAGACCGATGGCGATGGGCGTGACGACTACGGCGACCGCGTTGTTCGATACCGTCTCCGTCAGGACCGAGGTCAGAAGGTACACAGCCCAGATGATCAGGAAGGGCGGCAGCCCGCCCAAAACCGGCGCGACCGCCTCGACGATCAGCCGGACCGCGCCAGAGGCCTCCAGCGCCGCCCCGATCCCCAGCATCGCAAAGATCAGCGTCAGCAAGCGCCCATCGACAAAAGAAAACGCCTCATCCGCGTCGATGCAGCGCGTCAGCAGCACCAGCGCCACCGCAAGAATTGCCAATAGCAGGATCGGGGCCACACCGAGTGCCGCCAAGATCACCAACCCCGCAAGCGCGGCCAGCACGATGGGCGCACGCGTCCGCCTGTAGGCACGGTCGCTCGGACGGCTCACATCCATCAGCCCCATATCCTGCGCCAGCCGCTGAATATCCTCGGGTGCCCCTTCAAGCAGGAGCGTATCGCCCACCTGCACGATCAGGTCATCGAGCTGTCGCCCGATATTCTGCGACCGGCGGTGCACAGCCAGCGGATAGACCCCGTAGCGCCGGCGCAGACGCAGCGCGCCCAGCGACCGGCCCACCATGCGCGCACCGGGCGTGATCAGCACCTCGACCGTCGTGGTCTGCACCGACGACAGCTTGTCCACCATCTTGAGGTCCTTGGAGGCCTGCAGGCCCAACAACTCGGACATTTCGGTGCGCAGCACCACCCGGTCGCCCGCGCGCAACTCCACCCCCTTGAGGTTGCGCCGCAGCGAGGCGTCGCCGCGCAGCACGTCGATCAACCGCACGCCCTCGCGCTTGAACAGATCGATCTGCCCCACATCCTGCCCGATCAGGGAGGAGCCTTCGGGCACCGCGACCTCGGTAAAGAACTTCATCTTGGCGCGGTCCGACAGCATCGCGGCCATGCTGTCGCGCTTGGGCAGCAGCATCGGCGCGAAATAGCGCAGATAGATCATCCCCCAGATCACGAGGACGATGCCCAAAGGCGTGACCTCGAAAATCGTGAACGGTGCCAGCCCCTGTTCACGCGCCACACCGTCGACCAGAAGGTTCGTCGATGTCCCGATCAAGGTCAGCGTCCCGCCGAGGATCGCGGCGTAACTCAGCGGGATCAGCACTTTGGACGGGGTCACGCCCAGCGTCTTGGCCAGTTGCACAAAGACCGGAATCATCACCACCACCACGGGCGTGTTCGACACGAAGGCAGACGCGATCACGACAAATCCCATGAGCAGCGCCACCGCCACAATCGGCTGCGTCGCCGCGCGCCCGTCGGCATAGACCGTAAAGGCATGGAGAGCGCCCGTGCGCACAAGCGCGCCCATCAGGATGAACATCGCCGCAATCGTCCAGGGCGCAGGGTTCGACAGGACCGCAAGTGCCGCTTCATAGGGCAACACGCCCAGACCCAGCAGGACCGCAGCCCCCCCGATCGCCACGACCTCGGTCGGGAAGGTTTCGCGCACAAACAGCGCAAACATCACCGCAACCGTCACCAGCGTGACAACCGCCCCGCCATTGCCGCCCAATCCCAGAAGTTCGATCATGGTTTTGCCCGTCTACCGCGCCTGTTCTCTGCGGGGCCTGTTACCCGGCCCCCTTGCCGCTGCATTCTGCGCTTATCCGTCCGCGCCCTGCAAGCGTGCGGGCTCGGTTTCCGACTGTTTCGGCTGCACAAGGAATATGCCTGCGAACATCAGCGCCAGCGCCGCCCAAATAAAGATCGAAAACCGTTCGCCCAGCAGCACCATCGCCCACATCACCCCGAAGCCGGTCACCAGATAGCTGACCTGAACGGCAAATGTCGGCCCCGCGCGGCCCACCATCCAGACATACATCGAATAGACCGCCGCGTGGATGACAGACGACCCGATAATCGCGAACTCGGGCAGACCGTAAGGTTGAAACGGCGTGATGAACTGCCCCGTCCCCACCGCCAAAGGCGCCGCCAGCACCGCGCCGAGGACCGAGGCGCCAAACAGCGCCTGCACCGGGTCCATGCCCGCCAGCCCGAACTTGGCCACGAGATTGCCCTCGAAGGCGTAGCAAATCGGCGCGACAAGGGCGACGATCACCCACGCCACCGCCGCCCCGGGCGGCAAGGCCGCGTCGGGCACCACGATCAGCAAAACACCCCCTAGACCCAGCATCAGCCCCAGTACCCGCGTCACCGAAAACTGGTCATTGCCCAGTGCCAGCGCCACTGGAAACGCCACCATGGGCACCAGCGACAACAGAACCGACATCAACCCCGACGGCAGGTGATCCATCGCCTGATAGGAGGCCGTGTTGGGCAGGATGGTCCCGATCACGGCGATCATGAGATAGATCGCCACCGGCCCGCGCCCGAACCGCAACCCGCGCCCCCGGCTAAGCGTCAGCACCCCCAGAACCACGCTGCTCAGCGCCATCTGCCAGAACACCAACCCGAAATGGCGATATCCCGCCTCGACCGCGATCTTGGCCAAAGGCTGCGTTAGCCCCCAGCCCGCACCGAGCAGGATGAGGCAGCCCACAAGGAACAGCCGTTCCCGACCGGGCGCACGCGCGGCTGCCACATCGCTCATACCGGGGCAGGCCCCGATGGCGCGAGCCGCCCGCCTTGGCGCACGGGGTCAATCCGCGTGGCGCGGCCTGTCTGATCGTCGGTCTCAACATAGACGCCCGACACCGTGGCCTCTCCCATGGCGGGCTGAAACCGCCCCTTGGGCATGCCCGTGATGAAGCGGCGCAGGGGCTCGGCAGGCTCCATCCCGATGACCGAATTGTAGTCGCCGCACATGCCCGCATCCGACAAAAGCGCCGTGCCCTTGGGCAGGATCTGCGCATCGCCCGTGGGCACATGGGTGTGCGTCCCCACCACGAGCGAGGCGCGCCCATCGCAAAAATGCCCCATCCCCATCTTCTCGGACGTGGCCTCGGCATGAATATCGAGGATCGCGGCCTGCACCGACCCGCCCAGCTTGTGACGCTGGAAGACGGCGTCGACGGCTGAGAATGGATCGTCAAAGGGCCGCTTCATGAACACCTGCCCCAGCACTTGCGCCACCAGAACCTTGCGTCCGCGCGTGGCCTCGAAAATCGCGACACCGCGCCCCGGCGCGGCCTTGGAGTAGTTCAGCGGTCGCAGGATGCGCGGCTCCTTCTCGATGAACTGCAACATCTCCTTCTGGTCAAACGCGTGATCGCCCAAAGTCAGGCAATCCACCTCAGCGTCCAACAGCGCCTTGGCGTGATCGACCGACAGCCCCGCGCCGGACGTCGCATTCTCGCCATTGACCACCACGAAATCGACGCCCCAGGCCGCCCGCAGGCGCGGCACCCAGTCCTGAATGGCCGCGCGCCCCGCACGCCCCATCACGTCGCCCAGAAATAGAAGCTTCATGCCTTCCCCTTTACGTGGCGTCCCGGCAAATGCCCAGACCCGAGACGCCAGACCCCAGACATGGCCCCGGCCAGTGGGGCGCGCGCGCCTGCCCTTTCGATGGTCCTCAATAACTCAAACAGCATGCCCCCGGCCCCGAACGCAGCGGAACCTGCGTTGGGCATTGCCCGCGTCAGGCCCGATTGGCTATCCAAACCGAAACGACAGGGGCACGCCATGAACTGGTCCGAGCAATTCGATATTTACTGCGAACGCACCGATTTCACCTATTGGTCGGAACCTGTGAACGCGCTCACCAATGCGGCCTTCCTTCTGGCTGCGCTCGTCATGGCGTGGCGGCTGTCCCAGACGCCGCTGGACGCGGGACGGCGCATCGCGTGGACGCTCACGGGTATTCTCTTTGCCATCGGGATCGGCTCCTTCCTCTTTCACACCCATGCCACGCAATGGGCCTCGCTGGCGGATGTCACGCCTATCGGGCTCTTTATCCTGCTCTACCTCTTTGCGGTGGGGCTGCATTTCCTGCGCTTGCCGTGGTGGGGCGCGGGCCTCGTGACACTGGCCTTCCTGCCTTATGCCTATGTCACCGTCCCGATCTTCGACCGCTTCCCGTTCTTCGCGGTGTCGAACTTCTACTGGACCGTGCCCAGCCTCCTGATCCTGTTTGCGCCCTTTGTCGCGCTGCGAGGTGCCCCCCGCACTGCGATCGGGATGCTGATCGGCGCCTTCATTCTGACGATCTCGATCTCGCTGAGGACCTATGACATGCCCATCTGCGAGACCTTCCCGCTGGGCAGCCACTTCTGGTGGCACATCCTGAACGGCGTCATGCTGGGTTGGATGATCGAGGTTTATCGCAGGCACATGGTTGAGCATTCCCCGGACCCGGTTTAATCCCCCGAGGATACGTCACGTCCGAACGCTCTCCGAAGGGAAGACCCGCGATGTCCATCGACACCACCACGGCGGCCAAGGTCGCCAAGCTTGCACGGATCGCCGTGCCCGACGAAGACCTGCCCGCGCTGGCGGGTGAATTCAGCGCGATCCTGGGGTTCATCGAACAGTTGCAGGAAGTCGATGTGGAGGGTGTGGAGCCCATGGTGTCCGTCACGCCCATGCGCCTGACGCGCCGCGCCGACGTGGTCACCGACGGGGATCAGCCCGAGGCGGTTCTCGCCAACGCGCCCGACGCGCGCGAAGGCTTCTTCGCCGTCCCCAAAGTGGTGGAGTAAAGAGATGTCTGATCTGCCAAAGATGAAAATCGCCGAGGCGCGCGATGCGCTGCGCAAGGGCGACGTGACCTCTACTGAGCTGACCGATGCGTGCCTGTCGGCCGTCGAAGGCGCGGGCGCTCTGGGGGCGTTCGTACATCACACGCCCGACCTCGCCCGCGAACAAGCCAAAGCGGCGGACGCGCGCATCGCTGCAGGCGACGCACCTGACCTGTGTGGCATCCCGCTGGGCATCAAGGACCTGTTCTGCACCAAGGGTGTGCCGTCGCAGGCGGCATCGAAAATCCTCGAAGGCTTCAAACCCGAATATGAAAGCACGGTCTCGGGCAAGCTGTTCGACGCGGGCGCGGTCATGCTGGGCAAGCTGAACATGGACGAATTTGCCATGGGGTCTTCGAACGAGACGTCCGTTTACGGCAATGCCGTGAACCCTTGGCGGGCGGGCAATGATGTTACCGCGCTGACGCCGGGTGGCTCCTCCGGCGGATCGGCCTCTGCGGTGGCTGCCGACCTTTGCCTTGGCGCCACCGGCACCGATACCGGCGGCTCCATCCGCCAACCTGCGGCCTTCACCGGCATCACCGGCATCAAGCCGACCTATGGGCGCTGTTCGCGCTGGGGGATCGTGGCCTTCGCATCGTCCCTCGACCAAGCTGGACCGATGACCAAGGACGTGCGCGACGCCGCCATCATGCTCGAGGCGATGTGCGGCCACGACCCCAAGGACAGCACCTCCGCCGACCTGCCCGTCCCGAACTTCGAGGCGGCACTCACCGGCGACATCCGCGGCAAGACCATCGGCATCCCCAAGGAATACCGCATGGACGGCATGCCGCAGGAGATCGAGGACCTCTGGACCACGGGCCGCGAGATGCTGTCCGATGCAGGTGCCAAGATCGTCGATATCTCCTTGCCGCACAGCAAGTACGCTCTGCCCGCCTATTACGTGATCGCGCCTGCGGAGGCGTCGTCCAACCTCGCCCGCTATGACGGCGTGCGCTTCGGCCACCGTGCCAAGCTCGCCCAAGGCGACGGCATCACCGAGATGTACGAGAAAACCCGCGCCGAAGGTTTCGGAGCCGAGGTTCAGCGCCGCGTCATGATCGGCACCTATGTGCTCTCGGCAGGCTTCTACGACGCCTATTACAACCGCGCCCGCAAGGTCCGCGCGTTGATCAAGAAAGACTTCGAAGACGTCTTTGCCCAAGGCATCGATAGCATTCTGACGCCCGCCACGCCATCGGCAGCCTTCCCGCTGGGGATGGAGGTCGACGACCCGGTGCAGATGTACCTCAACGACGTGTTCACCGTGACCGTGAACCTGGCTGGCCTGCCCGGCATTGCGGTGCCTGCGGGCATGGACAAATCCGGTCTGCCGCTGGGTCTGCAATTGATCGGGCGTCCGTGGGAAGAGGGCGATCTGCTCAACACCGCCTACGCGCTAGAGCAGGCCGCTGGTTTCCAAGGCAAACCGGCCAAGTGGTGGTAGGCGGCGCTTTGCCGCCACATCGCGGGACATTGGACGCGCATGTCAGTCGATTATCTGGCGTGACGCGCCAATTCGCGCTATCCACCTCGGAAAAGACCACGAGGCCGAGATGATCCGTTTCCTTGCTGCACCGCTGTGCCTTCTGGTGCTGGCCGCTTGCCAGCCCGCTGTTCCCGACAGTGGTGCGGGCGTGGGCTTTGGCACCCGCGAAGACTTCCTGCGTGAACAAGCCCGCCGCGACGCGGCCCTCGAAGGGGCGCAAATCCCCGGCGGCGTGGTCTCGGGCGAAACAGTAGCGGCCCTGCCCGCGGCACCCGCCGTGGCCGCCGCGCCGCTCGACGCAACAGGGGGCGCCGCAACGGGTGGCACAGATGTAACCGCACTGGCCGAAGCGGCGCTGAACGACCTTGACGCGCCCACCGCCACGGGAACGCCGGCGGATCAAAGCGCGATCTCGGATGAACAGAGCTTTGACGCCGTGGCCAACCGCGAGAGTATTGAAAGCGACGCAGCCCGGATTGCAGCCAACCGTGCGCAGTTCGAAGTGATCCAACCCACGGCCCTACCCACGCGGTCGTCGAGCGGACCGAATGTCGTGGAATTTGCGCTCTCGACCACCAATGTGGTGGGCCAATCGCTCTATCGTCGCTCGGGCCTGCGCGGGGCCAACGCCACGATCCGCAACTGCGCCGCCTACACCACCGCGGATGAAGCGCAGGCAGACTTTCTGGCCCTCGGCGGCCCGGAACGGGACCGCCGGGCGCTCGATCCCGATGGGGACGGCTTTGCCTGCGGGTGGAACCCCGCGCCCTATCGCCTCGTCCGGCAGTGACGCCGGACCACGCGGGTGCCCAGTGGCGGGTTTCGCCCAATTTCGGCCCGCGGCGTGATGGCCTGACACCAACACTTATCGTTCTGCATTACACGGCCATGGCCGTAACGGATGAGGCCTGCACGCGCCTGTGCGACACGGAATTCGAGGTCTCGGCCCATTACCTCATCGGGCGCTCGGGTCGCGTGATCCAGATGGTGCGCGAGGCCGACCGCGCATGGCACGCGGGCGCGGGATCGTGGCAAGGACAGGACGACATCAACAGCCGCTCCATCGGGATCGAGCTGACCAATACCGGCAGCGAACCCTTCGCTGAGGCGCAGATGACAGCGCTCATCGACCTCCTGCGCGGCGTGCAAACCCGCTGGGCCATCCCACCCCACCGGGTCATCGGGCATTCCGACATGGCCCCGGGCCGCAAGATCGACCCCGGGCGCAGTTTCCCATGGGATGCACTGTCGCGGGCGGGGCTGACCATCGGGCCCCGCGATATCGCGCGCATTCAAGTGGACCAGATGCCCCCGGATACGGCTGCCTTTGCTGCCGCCGCCTGTCGGGCAGGCTATCCTGCCGCATCCCCCGAAAGCCTCCTCGAAGCCTTCCGCAGCCGCTTTGCGCCTGCGCGTACAGGCCCGTTGATGCCCGAGGACATGGCCGACATCGCGCGGCTCGCGGCCTTGCTAGGCTCAATTGACAGGCCCGCACCAACCGCCTAGGGCAGACCCCGCGCGGAGGGCCGGATGGCTGCGGTGCACTGGTACCCAAAATGCAGGGTGTCGCTCTCGGGATCGTTTTCTGCGAAAACAACCCTGCCGCGACGCGATGCGTTTTGCGTAGCAAAACGCATCGAGGAAAGTCCGGACTCCACAGGGCAACGGTGCCGGGTAACGCCCGGCGGGGGCAACCCCAGGGATAGCGCCACAGAGAACAGACTGCCTTGCATGCAAGGTGATGGTGAAACGGTGGGGTAAGAGCCCACCGGGGGGCTGGCAACAGGCCCCGCACGGCAAGCCCCACCGGGAGCAATGCCAAATAGGGACCCGCATGGCCGCCCTGGCCCGAGGTCCGGGTTGGCAGCTAGAGGTGTCCGGCAACGGGCACCCCAGATGAATGGTCATCGAACCGGGGCAACCCGGGGAACAAAATCCGGCTTACAGGCCCTCCGCGCATACCTCACCGGCCTGCTTGATCGATATTTTGGCCCCACTCCGCTATCGCCGCGTTACACACTCCAAATCCATGCCTGCCCCTGTTGACTCGGGGCGGCGCATCGGTAAAAGGCGGGTTTCATGAATGTGACCGGGCACCCCGACGGTGCCCGATGATGGAGACACCGATGGCCAAGCCGACCACGATCAAGATCCGCCTGAATTCGAGCGCAGGCACCGGCCACTTCTACGTGACCAAGAAAAACGCACGCACGATGACCGAAAAGATGGTCGTACGGAAATACGATCCCGTCGCGCGCAAGCACGTCGAATACAAAGAAGGCAAGATCAAGTAAGCCTTCCTTGGATCAACGTTTCAGAGGCCGCGCAGATGCGCGGCCTTTTTCGTTTTGGGGGACCCTGACCCATGTCCAAATCCACTATGTCCAATCTTATCATCCGCTCCGCCACGCTTGGCGACACCGCGGCCGTCGACGCCCTGCTTCAGCGCAGCTATCCCCGCCTGCTCAAGGCCGACTATCCGCCGTCCGTCCTTGTGGCGGCGCTGCCCGCCATGACGCGTGCGCAGCCCAAGCTGATGACGTCGGGCACCTATTTCCTGGCCGAACGGGACGGCGTGGTGCTGGGCGCAGGCGGCTGGACAGCCAATTCCCGCCGCGCGGGCTGGGGCGATGTGCGCCATGTGGTCACCGACGACCGGGCCCTGCGCCAAGGCGTTGGGCGGGCGATTATGGATCACACATGGAACACCGCCCGCGCGGCGGGCCTCACCCACATGGAATGCTGGGCCACCCTGACAGCGGTGCCGTTTTACGAGGCGATGGGCCTGACGGTGATCGAGCCCATGACCGTCCAACTGCAAGGTGCCATCGACTTCCCCGCCATACGCATGCAGCGCGCGCTGTGAGGCGCGTGATGATCATCGGCGCGCCGGGATCGGGCAAAAGCACGCTGGCGCGCAAGCTGGGCGTCCGGACGGGGCTGCCGGTCGTGCATATCGACCTGATTCACTGGATGCCCGGGTGGGAGGAACGGCCCAAGGCCGACAAGATCGCCATGATCCGCCCGCTGGAGGAGCAGGAGGACTGGATCATCGAAGGTGGGCTGTCGGCGACCTATGACACCCGATTGGCACGCGCCGACACGCTGATCTGGCTCGACATGCCCATCGCCCTGCGCCTCTACCGGGTGATCCGGCGCCTGATTGTCACCTATGGCAAGAACCGCCCGGACCTGCCCGAAGGCTGCCCCGAGGTGCTGGGCTGGCATACATGGGAATTCCTCGTCTACATCCTGCGCACCCGCGGCCCGAACCGACGCCGGATGCGGGTGCGCCATGGGGCCTTTGCCGACGCGGGGCGCACCGCTCTCCACTTCAACAGCCGCAAGGGCGTGGAGGCGTGGCTCGACGCTCTCGACCCCTGATACGAAAAAGGCCGCCCCCAATCGGGAGCGGCCTCTGTGTCTTTATGCCGGGAAAGCTACTCTTGCTGACCCATGAACATGAGCAGGAATTGGAACATGTTCAGGAAGTTCAGGTAGAGCGACAGCGCACCGTGGATGGCAGATTTGTCCAGCCACTCTTGGTCGCCGTACTGCGCGTGTGCGACGTATTCCGACTTGATCGTCTGGGTGTCATAGGCCGTCAGACCCGCGAAGATCAGAACACCGATGCCCGAGATCGCGAACATCATCGCAGGCGACTGCAGGAAGATGTTGATGATCATCGCCACCAGCAGGCCGATCACGCCCATCATCAGGAACGTGCCCCAACCGCTCAGGTCTTTCTTCGTCGTGTAGCCATAGAGCGACAGACCCGCGAACGCGATTGCCGTCACGAGGAAGGTCTGCGTGATCGAGAACGCCGTGTAGACGAGGAAGATCGACGACAGCGACAGACCGATCAACGTGGCAAAGCCGAAGAAGAACAGCTGTGCGCCCGATGCCGACGCGCGACGCATCACCGGGCCCATGCCCAGGAACAGGACGGCAAGTGGTGCGAACATGATCACCCAGCGCAGGGGCGAGGCGTAGATCGCATAGCCCAGACCGGTCAGGAACTGACCTTCACGGAACGCCGCGAGTTGCCCGTCGACCTGATAGGCCGCCGAGGGATCGGATGTGGTCGCAAGACCGGCGATGGCCCAAGCCGCGGCTGCTGTGATCAGCATGCCGATCGACATCGTGCCGTAGACTTTGCTCATATGGGCGCGCAGGCCCGCGTCGATTTCCGCCGCGCGGGCGCCAACGCCCGACCGGATCGTTTGATAGTCTGCCATTGGTGCCTCCAGAAAGGTTCCGAATTAAATGGGATCGGGGGCGTCCTGCCTCCCAACCCTTCTGGTCAGATATTGGCAGTCGCCCCCCATTTTTCAAGCAATTCCGGCCCGCAAAGGCGCGACAATCCGCGACAGACTGTCAACAATTGCCCCCCGATCCACCAAGAGCGCAGATGCGCCACAGTTGGCAGCCGCTCAGCGCAGGCGCATCCAGTGGCTGGGAACATCCCATGCAGGGCGCGCGGCTTCGGTCCGGGCTTCGTCGAGCGTCAGCCCAACATCGCGCAACGCGGCATCGTCAAGCTCGGCCAGCGCGCGGCGCGAGCGGGCCAGCGACATCATGTGCGTCAATCCGGGAAACCGACCGCGAGGTGCAGGGCGGCCAACAGAGGCGAGGTTCGTGTCGAGCGTGGTCATATCAGTCTTCCCATATTGTAGAGGCGATGAATTCGCCGTCTTTCATCATCATGGTTGAACATATGGGGGAAAGTGGTCCATATTGAAAATGAATGATTATGAAGTGAAGCATCAGGAATCGTGATATGCCCCGCAACCTCGACATGACGGCCCTCAGGTCCTTTGTAACCGTGGCAGACCTCGGCGGCGTGACCCGCGCGGCGGGTGCGCTGAACCTCACGCAATCGGCGGTTTCGATGCAGCTCAAACGACTGGAGGAAGCGCTCGGCACCGATCTTCTGGACCGCAGCAACCGCTCCATCGGCCTGACCGCGCAGGGCGAACAGCTTCTGGGTTACGCGCGCCGCATTCTCGCGCTCAACGATCAGGCGCTCAGCAAGCTCATGGATGACGGCTTCGAAGGCGAGATCGTGCTGGGGGTGCCCCACGACATCGTCCACCCCATCATTCCCAAGGTCCTGCAACACTTTGCGGCCAACTACCCGCGCATGAAGGTGCAGCTTTTGTCGTCCTTCACCAGCCGCCTCAAAAAGCAGTTCCAGGCGGGCGAGGTCGACATGATCCTGACGACCGAACCCGGCACGACCGCCGACAGCAAGCTGCTATGCGAACGCCCGCTCGCCTGGGTGGGGGCGCCGGACGGCTCAGCCTGGAAGGCGCGGCCACTGCGGCTGGCGTTTGAAAACAACTGCATCTTCCGCCGCGATACCCAACGCGCGCTCGACGGGGCCGACATCGCGTGGGAAATGGCCGTCGAATCCGAATCCACCCGCACGATCGAGGCCTCCGTCAGTGCCGATCTGGCCGTGCACGCCATGGTCGCCGGAACCGAGCCCGTCTATTTCGAACGCATCGCCCACCAAGGCGCCCTGCCCGACTGTGGCACGACACACATCAATATGTACGTCCGCGCTGGTCACGGGAGCGAGCCGATCAGCGCGCTCGAGACACTCATCACCGAAGGCTTTCGCGATCAGGTCACGAAACCCACGCCGGCGGTGCCTATGGCATCGTGATGACAACCTTGCCTGTGGTCTCGCGCCGCCGCAACTTCTCCAGCGCGGCGGGGGCCTCGGCCAAGGGGGCGGTTAGCCCCACATGGGGCGACAGCCGCCCATCGGCGTGCATCTGAAACAGATCCGCGAGCGACGCCGACAGGACCTCGGGCTTCAGGAACGCGTAGGCACCCCAGTAGAACCCGTGAACGGCGATGTTCTTGACCAACAGATGGTTTGCCTTGAAATCAGGCACATCGCCCGAGGCGAAGCCGATCACGAGGATGCGCCCGCAGGGTTTCATCGCGCGCTGCGCCGCCGCCGATTGCTCGCCCCCCACCGGGTCATAGAGCACATCCACCCCGCCCAGTTTCTTGAGCGCGCCTTTGAGGTCTTCGGTGGACGAACTGTCGATCACATGATCGGCCCCCGCTGCCTGCGCGACCGCGCATTTGTCGGCCCCGCGCGCCACCGCGATCACGCGCGCGCCCAGCGCCTTGCCGATCTCAACTGCCGTTAGGCCAACACCCCCGGACGCGCCCAGCACCAACAACGTCTCGCCCGCTTTCAACTCAGCGCGGTAGGTCAAACCCAGATGCGAGGTGCCATAGGCGATCTGAAATCCCGCCGCCGTCACCAAATCCATGCTTTCGGGAACCTTGGTGCACATTTGAACAGGATAGCAGGCATATTCGGCCAGCCCGCCCTGCCCGCCAAAAATGCTCACCCGATCGCCGGGAGCAAACGCGGTAACACCCTCACCCACCGCATCCACGACACCCGCAGCCTCGAGCCCCAGTGTGAACGGCAAAGGCGGCGTTGCCTGATATTCGCCTTTGATCATCAACAGATCCGCAAAGTTCAGCCCACATGCGGCAACCTTGATCCGCACCTGACCACGCGCCGGTTCGGGCAGGTCCACGGTCACGAGTTTGGGGGGCGTGTTGAATTCCGTGACTTGAAGGGCCTGCATAATGTCTCCATCGCGATCGTGCGCATCATCTGCGGCATGGGCCGCTGGACGCGTCATGGGGGGCTTGGCGTTACTGCTAGTGGACTCTCCAGAGACTCGCAATCCGCGCCATTTATGCCTAAAAATTAGGCAAAAGAGGCGTTTTGCGTAGCCAAGTACCCCAATCCTCCCTGAATTGTGCGCCCCGAGACTGACAAAACGTCAGGTTGTGCGGCGCCCGTTCGCGACGTCTATTTCATCGAAAGATGAGGAACATTGCATGAAGCACCCGGTAGACGTTCACGTCGGCAAGCGCATTCGCCATCGCCGATGGATGGTCGGCATGACCCAACAGCAACTTGCTGAAAAGGTCGGGATCAAGTTCCAGCAGATCCAGAAATATGAAACCGGCATGAACAGGGTGAGCGCGTCGCGCCTCTGGGACATCGCCGACGCCCTGAACGTGCAAGTCGCCTTTTTCTTCGATGGCTTGAGTGAGGGCGAGACGGCCGAGGCCGATGCCCCCACCGACCTCATGGCCGACAAAGAGGCGCTGGAATTGGTGCGCTCTTACTACGCGATCCCCGAAAACCAGCGTCGTCGCCTTTTTGAATTGGCCCGCGTTCTGTCGGACGTCGCCTGACGCCATCTCCACGAGATAATCAAATCGTAACCCGGCCCGCCGAAACCTCGTGCGGGCCGGGTTCGTTTTGATCCCTTGGTCCCGCCTCGTTCCTTGACGCCCGCCCGCACAACGCCCTAGCCATGGGTCAGACGATCCCGAGATAAGGCTGCCCATGTCCGCTTCTGTGTTCGATGATCTGCGTGCAACCGCCCATGCTGCCGCAGATGCAGCCGATGTTGAAACGCTGGCCCATTTCCGCACGCGCGGGTTGCTGGACGACAACAAGGATGCGGGTGGCTATGACCCCGTGACAATCGCGGACCGTGCCGCAGAACGCGCGATCCGCGTCGTTCTGGCCGACCGCCGCCCGGATGACGCCATTTTGGGCGAAGAAGAGGCCGCCACGCCCGGCACCTCGGGGCTGACATGGGTCATTGATCCGATCGACGGGACGCGGGGCTATGTCTCGGGCACGCCCACATGGGGAACCCTGATTTCGGTCCGCGATGACACGGGGCCGATCTACGGCATCATCGCGCAGCCCTATATCGGCGAGCGGTTCGAAGGGGGCTTTGGCCACGCCGCGATGACCGGTCCGCGCGGGACCACCCCGCTCGCGTGCCGCGACACGCCCGCGATCGAGGACGCGGTGATCTTTACCACCTTCCCCGAGGTCGGCACCCCGGCCCAGCGTCGCACGTTCGAAGCCGTGGCAGATCGCTGCAAGCTCGTCCGCTACGGCATGGATTGCTACGCCTACGCGCTGCTGGCCGGTGGCCATATCGATCTGGTGATGGAGGCCGGGCTCAACCCTTATGACATTCAGGCCCCCATCGCGGTCATTCAGGCGGCGGGCGGAACGATCACGGATTGGACCGGCGCGCCCGCCCATGACGGCGGCACGGCCCTCGCCGCGGGGTCGGCAACGCTGCACCAGACCGCTCTCACCCTTGCGGCCGGGGCAACAGCATAGTGGGCGCCACGACACGCACGATCATCGCGGGTGCCGCGCGCCTCGTGACCATGGACGACGATCGCGCCATCCATGCCGATCATGACATCGCCTTTGAGAACGGCGTCATAGCCGAGATCGGCACCAACCTCCCCCGCAAAGGGGCCACCGTGATCGACGCGTCAGACTGCGTGGTCACACCAGGGCTGATCAACACGCACCATCACCTTTATCAAACGCTCACCCGCGCGGTGCCCGAGGCGCAGAATGCCCCGCTCTTTGGCTGGCTCAAGACGCTCTACCCCATCTGGGCGCGCTTCGGACCGGAGGAGATGTTCGTCTCCACCCAAGTGGGCTTGGCGGAACTGGCCCTGTCTGGCTGCACGACCTCCTCCGATCACCTCTACCTCTTTCCCAACGGTGCGCGGCTCGATGACACAATCGCCGCCGCCGCCGAAACGGGCCTGCGCTTTCACCCCACCCGCGGTGCCATGAGCATCGGAGAAAGCGCCGGTGGCCTGCCCCCAGACAGCCTGGTCGAAGATGAGGGCGCGATCCTAGATGACTGCATCCGTGTCATCGACGCCTTCCACGACCCCGCCCCCGGCGCGATGGTGCAGGTCGGGGTCGCCCCCTGCTCACCCTTCTCGGTCAGCCGCGACTTGATGCGCGAGGCCGCGATCCTCGCCCGCGACAAGGGCGTGCGCCTCCACACCCATCTTGCGGAAAACGACGAAGACATCGCCTACAGTCTCGAGACCTTTGGCTGCCGTCCCGGCGAATATGCCGAAAGCCTGGGCTGGGTCGGGCCGGACGTCTGGCACGCCCATTGCGTAAAACTCGACGCGTCCGAAATCGCGCTCTTTGCGCGGACCGGCACCGGCGTCGCCCATTGCCCGTGTTCCAATTGCAGGCTGGCCTCTGGCATCGCGCCGGTGCGTCACATGCGCGACGCGGGCGTCCCCGTGGGGTTGGGTGTCGACGGATCGGCCTCGAACGACGCGGGCAATCTGGTGTCCGAAGCGCGACAGGCCATGCTGATGGCGCGGCTTTTGAACGGCGCGGAGGCCATGGGCCCGATGGAGGCGCTGGAGCTTGCCACGCGCGGCTCCGCAACCCTCTTGGGCCGCGACGATATCGGGCAGATCAGCGTCGGAAAGCGGGCTGATATTGCGGTCTGGGACGTCTCAGGCGTGGAAAGCGCGGGCAGCTGGGACCCCGCCGCGCTCCTGCTCGCCGGGCCAACCGGGGTGCGCGATCTCTTTGTCGAAGGGCGGCAGGTCGTGCGCGACCGCCAGATCACGACCTTTGATCTGGACGGGGCGATCAGACGCCAGAACCAGTTGGCGAAGAGCCTGATGGGTTAGGCCCGCCGCGTCCCCGCCACCCACACGTCGCGCACCGCGCGGTCATCGCCCATCATGATCGTGGCAAAGACCTGCTCCCAGATATCTTCGGCCCGTGCGGCCCGCTGTGCAATTGCGGGTGTCGACGCAAGGTCGAGAACGCAAATATCGGCCTCGGCGCCCGGCGCCAGCCGCCCGACCTGACCGTTCAGATGGAGCGCCCGTGCCGACCCTTCGGTGGCCAGCCACAACAGTTCCGCGGCATGGAGCGGCCCGCCCCGCAATTGACCGACCTCATAGGCCGCCGCCATCGTGCGCAGCATCGAAAAGCTGGACCCACCGCCCGTATCGGTGGCCAACCCCACGCGCAGCCCGCGCCGCGCAAGCCCCATGTCAAACAGCCCCGACCCGATAAAGGTGTTCGAGGTCGGGCAATGCACCAGCGCCGCACCGACCTCCGCCACGCGGTCGATCTCGCGCGGCTCCAGATGGATCGCGTGGCCCAGCACGGCCCGCGCCCCGAACAGGCCCGTGGCCTCGTAAGTGTCCAGATAATCGCGCGCCTCCGGGAACAGGTCGCGCACCCACGCGACCTCCTCCACCTGCTCGCTGATATGGGTCTGCAAGAGGCAGTCAGGCCGCTCGGCCCAGAGCGCGCCCAGCGCGTGCATCTGCTCAGGCGTCGATGTGGGCGAAAAGCGCGGCGTGATCGCATAGACCGCGCGGCCCACCCCGTGCCAGCGGTCAATCAACGCCTTGCTTTCATCATAGGCGCGCTGCGCGGTATCGGTCAGGCCGTCCGGCGCGTTGCGGTCCATGCAGGTCTTGCCCGCGACAACCCGCATCCCGCGCGCCTCAGCCGCCTCGAAAAACGCATCGACCGACACGGGGTCCGAGGTGCAATAGGAACAGACGGTCGTGGTCCCGTTGGCCAGCA
Source organism: Pseudomonadota bacterium (assembly GCA_038527375.1). Taxonomy (GTDB): domain Bacteria; phylum Pseudomonadota; class Alphaproteobacteria; order Rhodobacterales; family Rhodobacteraceae; genus Shimia_B. Next base: position 20,729 of record JBCBFU010000038.1, read on the forward strand.
CCAGATCCAGATAGCGCCCCGCGATCTCGCGCGCGTAACCTGCGTCCGACAGGCGCATCTCCTCCGGGAAGGTATAGCTGTTGAGCCAATCGATCAGCCGCTTGCCCCAACTCGCGATAATGGCTGTCTGCGGGTAATGGACATGGGCATCGACCAGCCCCGGCAGGATCAGGTCCGCGCCGTAATCCGTCACCGGCACCTCCGGGTGCGCCGCGCGCAAATCGGCACCATCGCCCACCGCCGCGATCCGCCCGTCGCGGATCAAAACACCGCCTGACGCGTTGATCTGCGCGGCGTCCGGTCCCGCGATCAGCGGATCGCCGTCAAAGCAAAGGGTCTGGCCAAGAAGAATGTGTGCGGTCATACCGCTGCGTAGCGGCCCGCGCCCTCCCCCACAAGTGGCAGGCCCGTCCAGCAAGCGTTCCAGGAGGTTCCATGGCAGAGACGATCGAAGATCTCGAAGGCTATGATCTGGATGACCGGCTGATCCCGTCGGTCCGCCTTGCCGTGGCGACTGCCGACCGTGCGCGGTTGGACACGCTTCTCGAACCGCTCCACGCCGCCGACATCGCCGACCTGATCGAACAGCTCGACCCCGGGCAGCGGCGCGAGCTTCTGGTGATGGCCGCCGATGTGGTCGACGGCGAGGTCCTGTCCGAGATCGACGAAGGCGTCCGCGAAGAGGTCATCGAATTCCTGCCCGAACGGCAATTGACCGAAGCGGTGCGTGATCTGGACAGCGACGATGTGGTCGACCTGCTCGAAGACTTGGACGAGCCTCAGCAAGAGGCGATCCTCGACGTCCTCGAAGATGCCGACCGGATCGCGGTCGAGGCCTCGCTGGCCTACCCCGAGGACTCCGCAGGCCGCCTGATGCAGCGCGAGGTCGTCATGGCGCCCGAGCACTGGAATGTGGGACAGGCCATCGACTACTTGCGGGGCAGCGACCACCTGCCCGAACAGTTCTATCACATGATCCTCGTCGATCCCCGGCACCGTCCAACGGGCTACGTGACGCTGGGCCGTCTTCTGGGCGCGCGGCGCGAGGTCAAGCTACGCGACATCACCGAAGATTCTTTCCGCACCATCCCCGTCGATCAGGACGAGGGCGAGGTCGCCTATGCCTTCAACCAATACCACCTGATCTCGGCCCCCGTGGTCGATGCCGATGACCGCCTGATCGGGCAGATCACCATCGACGACGCCATGATCGTGCTGGATGAAGAACACGAGGAAGACATCCTGAGGCTCGCCGGTGTGGGCGAAGGCTCTCTGACCGACCGCGTGATCGAAACGATCCGGGGCCGCCTGCCCTGGTTGGCGGTGAACCTCGTGACCGCGATCCTCGCCTCGCTGGTGATCGCCCAATTCGAAGGGGCCATTGCGCAGGTCGTGGCGCTGGCTGTCCTCATGCCCATCGTGGCCTCCATGGGCGGCAATGCGGGCACGCAATCGCTGACGGTTGCCGTGCGCGCCATCGCGACCAAGGACCTCACCGCGTCCAACATGTGGCGCGTCATTCGGCGGGAATGCCTCGTGGGGCTGGTGAACGGGCTGATCTTTGCGGTCGTGATGGCCGTGGTCGGCGTGATCTGGTTCGGCTCGCCCCTTCTGGGCGTTGTCATCGCGGTGGCGATGGTTGTGAACCTCGTTGTGGCTGGCCTCGCCGGGACCGCGATCCCGGTCGTGCTGGAGCGGTTCGGCGTCGACCCTGCGCTGGCCTCCGGCGCGTTTGTGACCACGGTGACGGATGTGGTTGGGTTTTTTGCCTTCCTTGGCCTCGCCTCGGTGATCCTGCTGTGACCGCGTTGGAAGACGCCAAGCAAGCGGCCCGCAAGGCCGCTTTCGCCCGGCGCAAAGCGGCTTTTGAGGCGCGAACGCCCGGGCAATCGGCCATCCTGTCCGAAGTCCTCGCCGGCCATCGCGGCGTGCCGGTCGCAGGCTACATGCCCATCAACACCGAGATCGACCCCCGCCCCGCCATGGCCGAGGCCAGCGCGCACGGCGACGTCGCGATCCCCGTCATCACCGGTGCAGGACAGCCCCTGCGCTTTGCGCTGTGGGAACCGGAAATGGCGCTGGTCGAAGGGGCCTTCAAGGCGATGATCCCCGCCGATCCCGTCTGGTGCGTGCCCGAAATCATCGTGGTGCCCCTCGTCGCCTTTGACCGCGCAGGCGGGCGTCTGGGCTATGGCGGTGGCTTTTACGACCGCACGCTGGAGGGGTTGCGCGCGCAAGGGCCTGTGCTGGCCATCGGGTTCGCCTTCGCCGCGCAGGAAGCGGCGGACCTGCCTTTGGAAGCCACCGATCAGCCGCTGGACATGATCGTGACCGAGACCGGGACGCTCATTCCCGGGCAAGCGTAGGACCGGCGAGAGGCTCTGCCTCTCGCGCTCTCCGGGATATTTTCAGCCAGAAGAAGGCGGCGCGCGGCGCGCCTCGAAGAAGCTACGCAGGAGCGCGGCCGCTTCGTCCTCGTAGAGGCCATCGTAAATTTCCGGCACATGGTGCGCCTGCGGGTGGCTGAACACCCGCGGGCCCTGTTCGACCCCGCCGCTCTTGGGATCGCGGGCAGCGTAATAGAGGCGCGCGATGCGGGCTGCGGAAATCGCGCCCGCGCACATCGGGCAGGGTTCCAGCGTGACGTAGAGGTTGCAGCCAATCAGGCGCTCGGACCCGAGTGCCGCAGCCGCCGCGCGGATGGCCGCAATCTCGGCGTGCGCGGTTGGGTCTGAGGTGGAGCGCATGGTGTTGCGCGCCTCGGCAATGATCGCGCCGCGTGCATCCGTGATCACGGCCCCTACCGGCACCTCACCCGCCGCGGCGGCCTCGCGCGCGAGGTCCAGCGCGCGCAGCATGGGAGATGGGGGCAAGCTCATGGCCCTTGCCTGCCACAGCCCCTTGGCGCGCGGCAAGGGCGGGTGTAGGGCAAGGACCATGTCAGATGCGCCACCAGATACAGGATCGCCCGAACGGATCGCCAAGCGCCTTGCGCGGGCGGGCGTCGCCTCGCGCCGCGGGGCGGAGGCCATGATCGCTGCGGGCCGTATCAAGGTGAATGGCAAGGTCCTGACCTCGCCCGCATTGAACGTCACCGATGCCGATACGATCCTCGTCGATGACGCGCCCCTGCCCACGGCGCAGGCGGCGCGGCTGTGGCTCTATCACAAGCCCGCAGGCCTCGTGACGACAGAGCGGGACGAGAAAGGGCGCGAGACGGTCTTTGCGAACCTCCCCGAGGGGCTGCCCCGCGTGATGTCGGTCGGGCGGCTCGATCTGAATTCCGAAGGCTTGCTGCTCTTGACCAATGACGGCGGGGTCAAACGCACGCTGGAGTTGCCGTCGACAGGCTGGTTGCGCAAGTACCGCGTGCGGGTGAACGGGACGCCGGACGATGCGGTGCTGGCCCCCCTGCGCGCAGGCATAACGGTGGATGGCGAGCGGTTTCAGCCGATGGATATCCGGCTCGACCGGCAGCAGGGGGCGAATGCCTGGCTGACGGTGGGGCTGCGCGAGGGCAAGAACCGCGAAATCCGCCGGGCCATGGCCGCCATTGATCTGAGCGTGAACCGCCTGATCCGGGTGAGCTATGGTCCCTTCCAGTTGCGCGACCTGAAACCCGGGGAGGTGGAGGAGGTCAAGGCACGCGTCCTTGCCGATCAGATGGGCTGGTCGAGCAAACCGGTGCTGAAACCCAAGACCCGGCGGACATCACAGCCGAAGCCAGCCCAAGGCAATCCCCCACGCGGCGCGACCAAGGGGCGCCCGCGCACGGGCAAGGACGCACCAAATCGCGGCGGCACAAAGCCCCGGCCCAAACGCGGCTGATTCTCCCCGTGGTGATGAAAGAGGACCCGTAACACCCCTCCAACGGCGTTCCGCTTGCCCAAAGAGGCGGCACTTGGCCGGTACAGTCGGGGGATTTATTGGGGGAAATCCGCGATCTTCTTCCCCACAACAAGCGCCCGCACGCGGTCTGGCCCGGGTCTGCTATGGGCAGCGGGGAACGCGAACGCAATTCGAAACATTCCCTCACTGACCAACCCGCGTTAAGGGTATGGGAAACGAGACAAAACACTGCCGGGGGACCTGCACATGATGGATCTGTTCACGATTGAAAACCTCGGCAACCTGCTGATGCTGTGCTTCCTGCAGGCGGTGCTGGGCTTCGACAACCTGCTTTATATCTCGATCGAAAGTCAGCGCGCGCCGGTCGCGCAGCAGAAATCGGTGCGCTTTTGGGGCATCATCATCGCCGTGGCGCTCAGGGTCATCCTGCTCTTTGCCATGGTGTCGCTGATCGATGCCCTGGGCGAGCCATTCTACATCTTCGACTGGGAGGGCGTGATCGAAGGCGGCATCAACTTTGCCACCGTTGTCTTCCTCTTTGGCGGGATTTTCATCATCTACACGGCGGTCAAAGAGATCAGCCACATGCTGTCGGTCACCCACTTACACACTGATGTAGAAGGGAAATCCGGAAAATCGGCCACGCGGGTGGTGCTGCTGATCGTGTTCATGAACCTCATCTTCTCGTTCGACTCTGTCCTGTCGGCGATTGCGATCACGGATGTCTTCCCGGTGCTGGCCGCCGCGATCCTTTTGTCGGGTCTTGCGATGCTGCTTCTGGCGGATGGGGTCACACGGTTTCTGGAAAGGAACCGCATGTACGAGGTTCTGGGCCTCTTCATCCTGCTCATCGTGGGCGTGGTCCTGATCGGTGAGGCCGGCGTTGCCGCGGCCCACGCCGCCGAAAGCGCCGTGGCGCTGTCGGATGCCACATCGGCAGAGGTCGCCAGCCACACGACCCATGACAACGACCTCGCGATCAAGATCTTTGGCTACGCTCTCGTGCCGATGTCCAAGACCACGTTCTACTTTGCCGTGATCGTGCTGTTCGCCGTCGAAATCATCCAGTCTGGCTACAAGCGCAAACTGGATGCGGAACGCAGCGCGTCACAGAAGCTCTAACATCCGCTGGTAGTGCCGGGATGCGGTCCTTATGTTTGGACCAGTAAGAGTGGGGATGCGATGTCCGGAACAGGTCTGCAAAAACTCAGCTACGTGCTGCTCCTTGTGCTGATCCTCTTTGTCGCGATTTCAGGCGGGGTTTGAGATGGCACAAAGATTCGGCGGCAAATATTCGCCCGACGGGTCCCCCGACAGGGACGCCAAGGGTGCTGCAGCGCGCAGCGCATTTCAGGACGCGCGCCCTGCCAAATCCGGCGCGCGGGTCAACCTGCTCTTCCTCGCGCCCCTGCCACTGGCGTTTTCGCTCTTTGGCGGTGGGGCCACGCAACTGGCGGTCTCTATGGGCGCGCTTGTCCTGCTCCTGCTGGCCGCATGGCTGACCCGTGAAGGGCTCCAGGCCGAGGAGGCCTATGACGCGCGCAAGATCGCCAAGGCGCCCGCCATCCCGCGCAAGATCTTTGGCTCCGTCGCCACGGGGCTGGGACTGGCGCTGGGCAGCTATCTGACCATGGGTCTGGGGGCGGTGGTCGTGGGTGTGATCGGTGCGGGCCTGCACAGCTTTGCTTTCGGGCTCGATCCACTGCGCTCCAAAGGCGCCGAAGGGGTGGACCAGTTCCAACAGGACCGTGTGGCCCGCGTGGTGGACGAGGCCGAACGCCACCTCACCCAAATGACGCAGGCCGTGGCCCCTCTGAACGACCGGCAGGTGACCGCCCGGGTCGAAGCATTCCAAACCACCGCACGCGAGATGTTTCGCACCGTGGAAAGCGACCCCCGCGATCTGACGGGCGCGCGCAAATTCATGGGCGTCTACCTGATGGGCGCGCGCGACGCGACGATCAAATTCGCCGATCTCTATGCCCGGGGGCGCGATGCCTCCGTGCGCGCCGACTACCTCGCGCTGCTCGATGATCTCGACCGGAACTTCGCGTCCAAGACGCAAACCCTCCTGCTCGACGACCGCAGCGATATGGATATCGAAATAAAAGTGCTCCGCGACCGGCTGGATCGCGAGGGCGTCCGTATGGACCAATAAAGGGAACGATT
>JBCBFU010000039.1:0-26551 GCA_038527375.1 Pseudomonadota bacterium
GCAGCGGCATTGGGCATGGCCGCGCGGGTGGGCTGCGCGGATGCACACTGGTGCCCTTGGAATACCCGTGGCAGGTAGCGGCCATGACCGCCCGTAACCCGCCCAGCTTTCTGACCCTCGTCGCCGGTCCGGCCCTGTCAGTGCTAACGCTGAATATGTTCTTGCCGTCGCTGCCGCGCTTGGCCGCGGATTTGGGCGCGACTTACGGTCAGGCGACGCTGGCCTTTTCGGGCTATCTGGCGGCGGTGGCGGTGCTTCAACTGATCCTCGGGCCGCTGTCGGACCGGTATGGGCGGCGGCCAGTTTTGCTGGTGTCGTTGGTCGGATTTATCGCGGCCTCTGTTGGCTGCGCGCTGGCGCAGTCGCTGCCCACGTTCCTGGCGTTTCGCGCGGCCCAAGGGCTCGTGATTGCGGGATCGACCCTGTCGCTGGCCGCGGTGCGCGACACCACCGACCCCGCCGAGGCGGCGAGCCGGATCGGGTTTCTGGGGATGGTGATGGCCATCGGCCCAATGATCGGTCCGATGATCGGCGGCGTGCTGGATACCGTGCTGGGCTGGCGCGCGATTTTCTGGGGTCTGGGGGGTCTTGGTGTGTGTGTCACCGTCCTGTCATGGGTCGACTTTGGTGAGACCAACACCCGCAAGTCATCGGATTTCGGCGCCCAGTTCCGGGCCTACCCCGCGCTCCTGACCTCGGGCCTGTTCTGGTCCTGCGCGATGGTTTTGGTCTGCGGCATCGGGTGTTTTTACATCTTCATCAGCGGCGCGCCGTTGGTCGCCGATCAGGTCTTTGCGCTCGACTCGGCCCAGATCGGGATCGCGATCGGCATCATCACGACGGGCTTTTTCGTCGGCAATTACGTCTCTGGACGCATCACGAAGCGGGTGGGCCTGGGTCCCATGATCGTCGCGGGCCGGGTCAGTGCGGTGGCCGGCATGGTGGTGTCGGTGGCCCTGTTGGGGATCGGGGTCGAGAACGTGTGGCTCTATTTCGGGTGCGTGACGCTGGTGGGGTTCGGCAATGGGTTGTCCACGCCCAGCGCCAATTCGGGCGTCATGTCGGTGGACCCCGCGTTGGCGGGATCGGCGGCGGGTCTGTCGGGGGCGATGATCATGGGTGGCGGCGCTGTCCTGACGGCGGGTGCGGCGGCTGTCCTCGGGGGGCCTGCGATTGCGCTCCAGCTTGCCCTGATGATTCTGGTGGTGGCGGTTGCGGGCCTGATCGCGGGCGTTTTGGCGCAGCGCGGACTGGCCCGGCTGGCGTAACCTAGGCGGATGTCGCGCCAGTCGCCGCGCGCGTCGCAATCCCCATGGACGGGGCGGGCGCGCTGACATACACCCGATGGACAACGTCGCCCCACGCCCATCCGGGCGGGCCAGAGAGAAGCGTCGTCAGACCCGACCCAGACCGGGGGGAAAGGCGGCGGGTGTTGCCCGTGCCGCGTGCGCGCGGTGGCATCCCCTTGGCCGCTGACTGTCACTTGACCGCCCCTGGGGCTGCGGTCGCTGCCATCGGAGGTCCCGCATGCGCGCGCCCCTCGCCATCTGTCTTATCCTGTTGCCCGGCATCGCGTCGGCGCATGTTGGTCACTGGGCCCCTGCTGCCGGCCACGACCACATCCTGCTGGGTCTGGGCATCGGCATCGCGATCCTCGGCGGGTTAACCGCACTGGGCAAACGCAAGGGGCGTGAGGCCGAGGCGATCGAGGTCGAAGAGGACACCGAGGACCGGGATACACAGGCATGAAAACGGGTGTGATGATCTGCGGGCACGGCTCGCGCAGTCAATCGGCGGTCGATGAATTCGCGACGCTGGCCGACAAGCTGCCGGCCTATCTGCCCGAGGATTGGCAGACGGAATACGGCTATCTGGAATTCGCCAATCCGGTGATCCGCGACGGGCTGGACAAACTCCGCGAGGCCGGGTGTTCGCGCATCCTGGCGGTGCCCGGCATGCTCTTTGCCGCGATGCATTCCAAGAACGACATCCCCACGGTTCTGAACACCTATGCCGCCAAGCACGGGATGGAGGTCTCTTACGGCCGCGAACTGGGTGTCGACCCCAAGATGATCGCTGCCGCCGGTGCCCGTATCACCGAGGCGCTGGAGGCCGCAGGCGGTGACGTCGCGCGCCATGACACCTGCCTCGTGGTGATCGGGCGCGGGGCGTCGGACCCCGATGCCAATGGCAACGTGGCCAAGATTGCGCGGATGCTGCATGAGGGGCTCGGGTTCGGTTGGTGCGAGGTCGGCTATTCTGGCGTGACCTTCCCGCTGGTGGAACCGTGCCTGCAACACGTGGCCAAGCTCGGCTACAAGCGCGTGGTCGTCTTTCCGTATTTCCTGTTCTCGGGCATCCTGATCGACCGTATCTATGGTTTCACAGATCAGGTCGCCGCGCAGCATCCCGGGATTGAATTCGTGAAGGCCGGGTATCTGGGCGATCACCCCAAAGTGCTCGAAACCTTTGCCGAACGCATCCTCGAACAGGATAGCGGCTTGCCGGTGCCAAACTGCGGGACCTGCATGTTCCGCGAACAGGTGCTGAGCGTGGGCGAGGGCGGTCACACCCATGTGTCGATCGAGGCGCGCCGCGCGCAGGCCGCCGCCGAAGGGCACCCTGCCGTATCCGCCGTACCGCCACCCACCTGCGTGCTGTGCAAATACCGGGTTGAGGTTCTGGGCTTCGAGGCCGAGGTCGGCGCAGTGCAGGAAAGCCACCACCACCACGTCGAAGGTCAGGGTGCGAGCGCGCCGGGATCAAACGTCGCGGATTGCACGCTGTGCGACACGTTCTGCACCGGCATGTGCCGATTGGAGATGGTGGGGCATCATCACCATGATCACGGTCATAGCCATGACCATGGGCACGATCACGGTCATGGGCACGATCATGACCACGGGCACGACCACCACCACGCTGAATATCCCCATGCCGACCACCCGCACGGGCCGGAAAGCGCGCGCAAGTCGGCCAAGGTCGGCTAGGCGCTCGCACCGGAACCGGAGGCCCCAAGATGCGCCCTTACGAGCGTGATCCCGCCGCGATCTATGCGCAGTCCTTTGCCACCGTGCGGAGCGAGGCACGGCTCGACCGTTTCCCCGCTGGGATGGAGGCCATGGCCGTGCGCCTGATCCACGCCTGCGGCATGGTTGAAATCGCCGATCGCCTGTCCTTTTCCCCGAACGCTTTTGAGGCCGGGGCCGCAGCGCTGGCCGCAGGCAAGCCAATCCTGTGTGATTGCGAAATGGTGGGCGCGGGGATCATCCGCCGCAACCTGCCTGCCGAGAACGAGGTCATCGTCACGCTGAACGATCCGAGCGTTCCCAACTTGGCACGCGATATCGGCAACACGCGGTCGGCGGCTGCGGTGCGGCTCTGGACCGATCACCTGGACGGTGCGGTCGTTGCTATCGGCAACGCACCCACAGCGCTCTTTCACCTGCTGGAATGCCTCGATGGCGGTGCGCCCAAACCGGCGCTGATCCTCGGGTTTCCGGTGGGCTTCGTGGGGGCTGCAGAAAGCAAGGCGGAACTGGCCGCCAATCCCCGCGGCTGCGATTTCGTGGCCCTGCGCGGGCGACGCGGCGGATCGGCCATGGCCTCGGCCGCCGTGAACGCTGTCGCGGCGGGTCTGAAAGGTGGTCTGGCATGAGCGGGCCTTGGCTACACGTTGTAGGGATCGGAGAGGACGGGCTGGACGGCCTCACTGCCGCGACCCGCGCAGTCGTCGAGGCGGCAGAGGTCATCGTCGGCGGCGACCGCCACCATACCCTGTCCGCCTCGATCACGGCAGAACGCGTGGCTTGGCCGTCGCCGTTCGACGCCTTGATTGATCTGCTCAAATCCCATCGCGGGCGGCGCGTGGTCGTGCTCGCCACCGGCGATCCCCTTTGGTTCTCGGTCGGGGCGCGGATCGGGCGGTCTATCGACCCGGGCGATATCGTCTACCACCCGCAGATCAGCGCGTTCCAACTGGCCGCTGCGCGAATGGGCTGGTCCATGGCGGATGTGGAACAACTGACCGTGCACGGGCGGCCCGTGGAACAGATGATCGCCTTTATCCAGCCTGACCAAAGGCTGTTGATCCTGACGACCGGGGCCGAGACGCCCGCGCAGATTGCGCGCTTTCTGACCGAACGTGGGTTTGGCGACAGCCCCATGACCGTCCTTGCGGCGATGGGCGGCGCGGATGAGGCGCGGTTTGATGCGCGCGCCAAGGATTGGGACCACGCGGTGCCTGCCTTCAACACGCTGGCGGTGGAGTGTGTGGCGGCCCCCGATGCGGCGCTTCTGCCACGCGTACCGGGTCTACCGGACGATCTCTTTCACTCCGACGGCACCATGACCAAGCAGGAGGTGCGCGCCGCGACGGTGGCCAAGTTGATGCCCATGCGCGGGGCCCTTCTGTGGGATATCGGCACGGGCTGCGGGTCGGTTGCAATCGAATGGATGCGGGCCGCGCGATATGCCCGCGCCATCGGGATCGAACCGCGCGCCGACCGCCGTGCGATGGCCGCTACCAATGCCTTGGCCTTGGGAACCCCGCGTCTGCAGATCATCGACGGCGCGGTGCCGGACGCCATGGCGGGACTGGATGCGCCCGATGCCGTGTTCATCGGCGGCGGGCTGAGCGTCGAGACGTTTGAGGCCGCGTGGGATGCCTTGCGCCCGCTCGGCCGCCTCGTGGCCAACGCCGTGACGCTCGAAAGCGAGGTGATCCTGCAGGAGCTTGCCCAACGTCACGGTGGCCAACTGGTGAAAATTCAGGTGCACCGGGCCGAACCCGTAGGGCGGATGACCGGGTGGCGTCCCCTGATGCCGGTCACGCAGTGGAGCATCGTGAAGAGATGACGCACAGATGACACAGGGCAAGCTCTACGGCGTAGGCGTGGGTCCAGGCGATCCTGACCTGATGACAGTGCGCGCGGTCAGGTTGATCGAGGCCGCGCCGGTCATCGCCTACCCAACGCTCGCGGGTGCCGACAGCTTTGCCCGCCGGATCGCGGCGGACGTGATCCCTGCCAATGCGCGCGAGATCGTGATGGACGTGCCCATGACCGTCGACCGCGCGCCCGCACAGGCGGCCTATGACGACGGCGCGGCCCAGATCGCGGAGGCCTTGGAGGGCGGACAGGACGTGGTTTGCCTGTGCGAGGGCGACCCGTTCTTCTACGGCTCTTTCATGTACCTGTTCGCGCGGCTCTCAGGCCGGTTCGAGGTCGAGGTGATCCCCGGCGTGACCAGCGTCACAACCTGCGCGGCCCGTGCGGGCCTGCCGCTGGCCGCGCGGAACGAACGTGTCACGATCCTGCCGGGACCCTTGCCCGAGGATGAATTGCGCCGCCGGATCGAAGGCGCCGAAAGCGTGGCCATCATGAAGGTGGGTCGCCATCTGGCTAAAATCCGGGGCGTGATCGCCTCGCTCGGTCTCTCCGAACATGCGGTCTATGTGGAACGCGCCAGCCTGCCTGAGGAGCGGATTTGCCCGCTGTCAGAGGCGCCCGAGACCGCCCCCTATTTTTCGATGATCTTGCTCGCGAAAGGAGCAGACCCATGGCTGTAGCCCCGGTGGTAATGGCGCTGTCGCGCTCGGGCGAAGGGACCGCGCATCAGATCGCGACAGCCCTTGGATATGCTGTCCACGGTCGCACCGATCGCGTTGATGCGGCGGACGCGTATTTCGACAATGCGCTGGATCATGCCCGCGACCTCTTTGCGGCAGGTGTACCCATCATCGGCGTGTGCGCATCCGGTATCCTGATCCGGGGGGTTGCCCCTTTGCTCGCGGACAAACGGGTGGAGCCGCCGGTGTTGTCCGTCTCAGATGACGGGGCCGTGGTTGTGCCGCTATTGGGCGGGCATCGCGGGGCCAACCGATTGGCGCAGCAGGTGTCCGAGGTGCTGGGTGCCACGGCTGCCGTGACGACCGCAGGCGACGTGGCGTTGGGCGTGGCACTGGACGCACCGCCGGCCGGGTGGCGCATGGCAGGCGGCAACGCGAAATCTGTCATGGCCGCCCTTCTGGCGGGCCGTGACTTTGATCTCGAAGGGCAGGCCGATTGGCTTGGTGGATTGATGGGCCAGCCAACGATCCACGCGGTCCCGCAACGCGCCGTGCGGGGGTTGGGTCTGCCGCCCATGCGCTTGACGGCGCGCGACAACCCGGGACTGGGGCTGAGTTGGCACCGGCAGGTCTTCACGCTGGGTCTGGGTTGCGCCCGGAATGCCGACCCCGCCGATATGTGGGCGCATGTGACCGATACGCTGGACGAGGCCGGCATCGCTGCCGAAAGCATTGCGGCGGTGGGCACGATTGACCTCAAGGCGGATGAGCCTGCGATGATCGAAACGGCCAAACGGCTGGGCGTGCCGCTGCGCCTGTTCACGGCTGCAGAGTTGGAGGGCGAGGCACCACGCCTTGCGAACCCGTCTGACGTGGTCTTTGCCGAGGTTGGGTGTCATGGCGTGGCCGAAGGGGCCGCGCTCGCACTGGCAGGTGCCGATGGCGATCTGGTCGTGGAAAAGCGCAAGACGGCTGACTGCACCTGCGCGGTCGTTCGGGGGGATGCCCCGATCACCGACCTGCCCGGTCGGGCACGCGGGCGGCTGTCGGTCGTGGGCATCGGCCCGGGACAGGCCAGCTGGCGCACGCCCGAGGTCTCGCGCCTCGTGTCCGAGGCCGAGGAGTTGGTGGGATACGGGCTTTATATCGATCTGCTGGGTCCTTTGGCCCACGGCAAGACGCGCTCTGATTTCCCGCTGGGCGGGGAGGAAGACCGCTGCCGCTATGCGCTGGAACAGGCGGCCCTTGGCAAGAACGTGGCCCTTGTCTGTTCGGGGGATGCGGGCATCTACGCGATGGGCGCTTTAGTCTTTGAACTGATGGATCGTGGGCCCGAGGACCACGGGGTCAGCGACGCGGCCCGCCGGGTCGACGTTGTATGTTCGCCGGGTGTGAGCGCGCTGCAAGGGGCCGCCGCGCGGGCGGGTGCGCCGCTGGGTCACGATTTCTGCGCCATTTCGCTGAGCGATCTGCTGACACCGCGCGAGGATATCCTGCGCCGCCTCAAGGCCGCTGCCGAAGGGGACTTTGTGATCGCTTTCTACAACCCCGTTTCCAAACGCCGCCGGACGCTGTTGGCCGAGGCAAGGGAGATCTTGTTGCAACACCGACCTGAGGACACGCCCGTTATGCTGGCCTCGTCTCTGGGTCGCCCGGAAGAGCATATCCGCTATCGCGCGCTGCGCGATCTGAAGGTCGACGAGGTCGATATGCTGACGGTCGTTCTGGTGGGATCATCCCATTCGCGGCTGGCCGCGCTGGGCGAAGGACCGCGGATGTTCACGCCGCGGGGCTATGCGCGCAAGATCGACGGCGATTTGTCCGAGCAGGCGTCGTGATTTGAGTATTTTTGGACCATCGAAAGGGCAGGCGCTGTGACGGTATATTTCATCGGTGCGGGACCGGGCGACCCGGAGCTTCTGACGTTGAAAGGCGCGCGCATCATCGGGGCGTGCCCGGTGTGCCTTTATGCCGGGTCGCTGGTCCCGGCAGAGGTCGTGGCGGGGGCGCCCGATGGCGCGTTGGTCATGGACACCGCGCCGATGACGCTGGACGACACGCACAAGGTGATCCTCGAGGCCCATGAGCGCGGCGAGGACGTGGCGCGTGTGCATTCGGGGGACCCGTCGCTTTATGGCGCGATCGCCGAGCAGATCCGCCTTCTGCGCCGGGACGGGATTGATTTTGAGATCATCCCGGGCGTGCCCGCCTACACGGCGGCGGCGGCGGCCCTGAAACAGGAATTGACCATCCCCGAGATTGCGCAGTCCATCGTCCTGACGCGGATGTCGATGAAATCGACCTCGATGCCCGCAGGCGAGACGTTGGAGAATTTTGCGATCAGCGGCACGACGCTGGCCATCCATTTGGCGATCCGGAACCTGCGCGAGATCGAACGGCAACTGATCCCGCATTACGGCGCGGAGTGTCCCGTCGCGGTCGTCTACCGGGCGTCATGGCCGGATCAGCAGGTCATCACGGGCACGCTGGCCGATATCCGCGAGAAGGTCCGTGCGGCCAAGATCACGCGCACGGCCCTGATTCTCGTCGGGCCGGCGCTGGGTGAGCACGCCGATTTCAAGGACAGCGCGCTCTATGACCCCAACGAGACCCATGTTTTGCGTGTGAAAAAGGGCACATTGCTGACATCTGACCCGTGACGGGAACCAAATTCCGCCCCGTTTGTTTTGGAAAAAAGCACAGACGCCATAGTTTTTGGCTCGGGGAAGGAGATGTCTGTCATGACCTACATGTCTGATGAGGTGCGCGCCGGTCTGGACGCCGCGCGGGCCAAGGCCGCCAAACGCAAGAGCCGCCTGCGTGTGGAAACGGGTGACAGCTATTTCCCTGTGCTGCGCATCTGGGAAGACGGGTTCGCCGTCGATGCCGACGATGCCGCCGGGCTGCGCGGATTGGTGGACGTCTATGACGGACCCCGGCACCTTTATCAGGCGCTGATCGTGACCTCGGCCGAGGCGGATGGGGAACGGGTCTTTGAGTTCAAGCGCAACACCGCAGCCGCCGACGCCGCCCCGCTCGATTTCGAACGGACAACGCCGCAGCCGATTGCGCTGCTCGGTCGTTAAGTCGGGCGGTCGGCCCGACCCTTACTGCAAATCGCCAAAGGCCTCTGCCAGACGTTCGGTCGCTTCCACGACGCGGGCGTGAGGTGTGGCAATGTTGAAGCGCAGGAAATCATCGCCGCCCTTGCCGAAGGTCGGACCGTGATTGACGCAGATGCGTGCGCCCTGTTCGACGCGCTTCGTGAACTCCTCGCGCGACATGCCGGTGCCTGAAAAATCGACCCAGCTGAGATAAGTCGCTTCCATCGGCATGGAGCGCAGGCCCGGGATCGCATTGACGGCGGCGTCAAACGTCTCGCGATTGCGGTTGAGGTAGACACACAGGTCATCCACCCAAGCCGCCCCTGCCGGGCTATAGGCAGCGGTCGCCATGAACAGGCCAAAGCTGTTGGGGCTGATGCCCAAGGCCGCCATGCGCCCTGCAAAGCGTGCGCGCAGGTCCGGATCGGCGATGATCACGTTCCCGGAATGGGCCCCCGCGATGTTGAACGTCTTGGTGGTCGCCGTCATCATCACCAACCGGTCCGCGATCCCGTCGATGGCGGTCATCGGAATGTGCGTGGCCCCAAAGGTCAGGTCGTGGTGGATTTCGTCGGAGACGAGGATCAGGTCGTGGCGGCGAGCGAATTCCGCGACGCCCTCCAGTTCGGCCTTGGTCCAGACACGGCCCCCGGGGTTGTGCGGCGAACACAGGATCAGCATCGTCTCGCGCCCGGTCATCTGGGCGTCATAGGCTTCGAAATCCATCTCGTAGCGGCCATCCACCTGCACCATCTCGCATTCGACGACCTCGCGTTGGGCGGCTGTGATAACGCGCGCGAAGGCGTGGTAGACGGGTGTGAATAAGACCACGCCGTCGCCTGGCTGGGTGAAGGCGTCCACGCACATGGCGGTGCCGTTCACCAGCCCGTGGGTCGTGAAGATATGCGCGGGATCGAGCGACCAGCCATGGCGCGTCTCCATCCACCAGCGGATCGCCTCGCGATATTTGCTCTCATCCCCGAAATAGCCGTAGACGCCGTGATCCAGCATCCCCTGCAGCGCGTCCTGAATGACCTGCGGCGGCTTGAAATCCATATCCGCCACCCACATTGCCAGACCATCATCGGCGGGCACGCCATAGATCTGCTCCATCATGTCCCACTTCACGCTATGCGTTCCGAAACGGTCGATTGGCGTGTCAAAGCTCATGTGGGGTCTCCTGCAATATCGGGCGCTGCGACCCTAACGGGCAGGCCCTGCGCTGCAAGTGCATTCGGTGGCAGGTCACCGTGCATGGATCCCTACATAGCCCCGGGGCAATTGCAGCCCCGCACCGCATTGCGTATTGGGGGCGCATGACACTGCGACCCATCCTTTTACATCCCGACCCCCGGCTCAAAAAACGCGCCGAGGAGGTGACCGAGATCACCGACGACCTGCGCAAGTTGGCCGACGACATGCTCGAGACCATGTATGACGCGCCGGGCATCGGGCTGGCCGCCCCGCAGGTGGGTGTGATGAAGCGCGTGCTGGTGATGGACTGCGTCAAGGAAGAGGGCGTCCCACCGCGTCCGATGGTCCTGATCAATCCCGTCATCACCGGGGCCTCCGAGGATGTCAGCACCTACGAGGAAGGCTGCCTGTCCATCCCCGAACAATATGCCGACGTTGTCCGCCCGGCTGAGGTGGATGTGGAATGGCTGGGTCTGGATGGCGAAACGCATACCGAGCATTTTGATGGGCTTTGGGCGACCTGTGTTCAGCACGAGATCGACCATCTGGATGGCAAGCTGTTTATCGACTACCTCGGGCCGCTCAAGCGTCAGATGATCACGCGCAAGATGCAAAAGCTGAAGCGCGAGAAGGCCCGGGCGTGATCCGACCGATCCTGCTGTATCCCGACCCGCGGCTGGCCCTTGTGGCGGATCCGGTTGAAGTGTTTGGGGATGAGTTGCGCGTGCTCGCCGACGATATGTTCGAGACTATGTATGACGCCCCCGGTCGCGGCCTTGCTGCGCCGCAGGTGGGTGTGGGCCTGCGTGTCTTTGTGATGGACGCCACGTGGAAGACCGGAGCGCCGACGCCGATGGTCTTCGTCAATCCGGTTGTCACACCCATCGGGACTGACACTGTGGTGCACGAAGAAGGCTGCTTGTCGATCCCCGACACACCGCGCCGCGTGTCGCGTCCGGCCCGGGTTCATGTGACGTGGCAAGACCTTGATGGTGCCGCCCACGAGGCCGAGTTCTCAGGGTTTGAATCCGCCTGCATTCAGCATGAGGCCGACCATCTAGACGGTAGGCTCATCCTCGATCATCCGCACGTCGAACCGGAGGCCCCATGACCGTTCGCCCCTTTGTGCCGTGGCCCAATGCGATCCTGCGCAGCAAGGCGGCCCCGGTCGACAGCATCACCGATGAGGTTCGCGAGATTTGGCAGGACATGGTCGAGACCATGGACGCCATGCCGGGGCTGGGCCTTGCCGCGCCGCAGATCGGCATTGGGTTGCGACTTGCGGTCGTCGACGCCTCTGCCGAGCGCGGGAAAGCCATCAAGATGGCAAACCCGGAAATCCTGCATGCGAGCGTCGAGACCGTCGCGGGCGAGGAAGGGTCCCCCAACCTGCCGGGCGTGTCCGCCAAGATCGTGCGCCCGCGGGCGGTCACGGTCCGCTACCTGAACGAGCAGGGGATGATCGATCGTCGCGACCTTGTCCTGCAATGGGCACGCTCGGTGCAGCATCAGATCGACCACCACGAGGGCCGGATGTATTTCGACCACTTGAGCCGCGTAAAGCGCGACATGCTGATCAAGCGTGCGCGCAAGCTGCGCTAGGTCGGGGAGGGGTCACATGCGCGTCGTCTTCATGGGATCGCCCGAGTTTTCAGTTCCCGTCCTCGACCGTCTGGTATCCGAAGGGCACGAGGTTGCCTGCGTCTATTGCCAGCCCCCGCGCCCGGCGGGACGGGGCAAGCAGGACCGCCCGACGCCGGTGCAGGTGCGGGCCGAGGCGCTGGGTCTGCAGGTTCGTCACCCGCGCAGCCTGCGCTCGGCTGAGGCTCAGGCCGAGTTTGCGGCGTGGGACGCCGACATCGCCGTGGTGGTGGCCTATGGCCTGATCCTGCCACAAGCGGTGCTGGATGCGCCGACCAATGGCTGTGTGAACATCCATGCCTCCCTCCTGCCACGTTGGCGGGGGGCGGCCCCGATCCACCGGGCGATCATGGCGGGCGATGCCGAGACGGGCGTCTGCATCATGCAGATGGATGCGGGGCTCGATACCGGGCCAGTGCTGTTGCGTCGGGCGATCCCCATCGGCCGGACGGAAACCACGGCGGACCTCCATGATCGTTTGTCGGTTCTGGGCGCTGAGGCGCTGATTGACACGCTGGCCACGTATTCGACCCTGACGCCCCAACCGCAGCCTGACGACGGCGTGACCTATGCCGACAAGATTTCCAAGGACGAGGCGCGGGTGGATTGGACGCAACCCGCCGTCGCCGTGGATCGGTTGATCCGGGGCCTGTCGCCCTTTCCCGGCGCGTGGTGCGAGGCCGATGGCGCACGGCTAAAACTCCTGCGCTCGGAACTGGCATCCGGAACGGGGTCGCCGGGCACAGTGCTGGACGGCTTTACCGTGGCCTGCGGCGACGGCGCCGTCACGGTGACGAAGGCACAGCGGGCGGGCAAGCGACCGATGGATGCGGCAGACATCCTGAATGGCGGTTTGCCGGATCGGCTGGACTAGCTGCGCGGCGGACGCGGTTTGTAGACCGGAATGTGCCACCCGCGCCGGATTGACCCTGCGCGCAGCACAAAGGTCAGCGCGGTGCAGGCCGCCAGCGCGATCCTGACATCGCCGGTCAGCCAGTTGGCCAGCGAAGCCGCACAGGCCCCGGCCAAGGCGGCGGTCACGTAGAGCTCACCTTGTTTGAGGACGAGCGGCACCTCGTTGCACACCACGTCGCGCATCAGCCCGCCCATGCAGCCCGTCACCACGCCCATGATGATGGCAATCGCCCACGGCTGCCCCACCGATTGCGCAGCCGCGACCCCGGCGGAGACTGCCACGGCCAGCGCCAGCGCATCGAGCCACACGACAACGGTGTAACGGCTCTCCAACCGGTGCGCGGTGAAGAACACCACCACTGCAGCCCCCGCCGCGATGGCGAGGTTCAGGGGTTCGGCCAGCCAGAAGATCGGATTTCGATCAAGGACAAGGTCCCGCACGGTCCCGCCGCCAACCGCCGTCAGCGTCGCGATAAAGATGAACCCCACGAGATCAAGCTGCGCCCGCGACGCGACCAGCGCGCCTGTCAGCGCGAAGACAAGGACCGAGGCATAGTCGAGCAGCGACAGCCAACTCATGTCGCTAACTCCGCTGCGATCCAGGACAGGGCCTGCTGGAACGGCGCGGCAAAACCCTCGGTGTCCGCGTCGAGCGGTTGCCAAAAGCAGTCGAACAGGTGGCCCCCATCATCCGCACACAGGTGCCGCCACTGATCCCGCACGGGCGGCTTTACGCGGCAGAGCGCGAAGTGCCACTCCTGATCGGTGATTTGGGTGCTGCCCATCGGAACCGCTGCAACGGTCTCTAGTCCCGTTTCCTCAAACAGCTCGCGCGCTGCGGCGCGGGTTGCGTCCTCGCCGGGTTCAATACGGCCTTTGGGGATTTGCAGACCTGCCAGCGGGTGCCGGAACGCCGCAATGCGCAACACGCCCCCATCGGGGTGGAGGGCGACCGGGCAGGCGCGGGCGGTCATTTTGCCTTGAACGGGGCCATGCCCGCGCGGGCCAATTCGTCGGCGCGTTCGTTTTCGGGGTGGCCTGCATGGCCCTTGACCCATTCCCACGTGACGTCGTGGCGGGCCTGCGCTTCATCGAGCCGCTGCCACAGCTCGGCGTTCTTGACCGGTTTCTTGGCTGCGGTGCGCCAGTTGTTGCGCTTCCACCCGTGAATCCATTTCGTGATGCCGTCTTTGACGTAGCTGGAATCCGTGACCAGCGTGATGGGCGATGCGCGCGACAGGCTTTCCAGCGCGGTGATCGCGGCCATCAGCTCCATCCGATTGTTCGTGGTCTCAGGCTCACCTCCGTTCAGGGCGCGTTCCTTGACGACCGCCTCGCCCTCGCGCGCGATCATCAGAACGCCCCAGCCACCGGGGCCGGGATTGCCGCTGCACGCCCCGTCCGTATAGGCAAAAAGGTCAGCCACGTTTGACGCACCGGATCAGGATGAAGGGGGCAACCGTGCCGTCCAGCCCGGCCTCTTCGCCGGTCTTGTCCCACACGGCCTCAAACCCGGCCTCACCCAGCAGGCCCATCAATTCGTCGCGGGTATAATAGCTGTAGAAGCGCCCGATCGTGTCGCGGCGTTCGCCTTCGCCCGTTTTCATGCCGATGGAAAACACACCCGCGTCTTTTAGTGCGGTCGCGATGGCGGCCAGATGGCGCGGCATGTCGGCCTTGGCGGCGTGTAGCAGCGAGAAGTTGGCCCAGACACCGTCATAGGTCGCGACCTCGTCCAGATCATCAAACCCGGCCTGCCGCGCGGTCACACCGGGGGTCGCGGCCATCTCCACCATCTCGGGCGTCAGGTCCCAGGCATGCGCATCCAGCCCGGCCTCGGCCATGAACCGCGCCGCGTTGCCCGGCCCACAGCCCAGATCAAGGACGCGCCCGCCCTCGGGCGCAGCCTCGATAAAGCCGCGCAGGGATTGCGAAGGCGTGTCTTCGGCAAACTTGGCGTAGTCATCCACGCGCGCCGAATAGACGGCGATGGTTTGGGCGTCGCTCATATCAGGATCCCCACGGATAAGGACAGGACCACGAGGGTCGTCAACAACACTCTTAGCTCCATCCACCATGCGGGGGCGAGGCCCAAACGCGCAAATCCCCAATCGAGCGCCAGCAGGCCCAGAAAGCCCACGATCAACATGATGGCCGCGTTCTGCGTCCCGCCGCCCACCATGAAAAACGCCCAGAGCGCTGGCAGAACAGACAGGGCGTATCCTAACGCCTGCCGCTCTCCCGCGCGGGTCGCAAAGCCCCACAGGACGCCTGACATAAAGCTCAGGATCACGATGCCATAGGCCAACTGCACATAAGGCCCGATCAGGCGCGGGCCGACCCACGGCAGGGCGGCACTCGCCACGGATGGCAGGACGGTGGTTAGTGCACCCCACAGGAACGGAAGAACGCCGGCGAGCCCGAGGATCAGGGCGGATTTGGGAATATCTGTCATGGCTATGGGTTTAGGCGGGTTGGCCCGAAAGGGAAGACGCGCAGACCCTAGACGATTGCAGAATTGGGCGATGCAGACCGCGTGGCTGCGCTCAGGCCGGTTCGCGCAGGACGCGGGGCACTTTGAATTCGACATTCTCGACGGCGGTTTCCACGACCTCGACAGTCATGTCGAAGCGATCCCCGAAAGCGTCGATGACCTCTTGGATCAACACGTCCGGCGCAGAGGCACCTGCGGTCACGCCAACCGTGGTGATGCCCTCCAACGCGCGCCAATCGATGTCCGACGCGCGTTGAACCAACTGGGCATAACCGCAGCCCGCCTTGCGCGCGACCTCAACCAGCCGTTTGGAGTTCGACGAGTTCGGCGCGCCAACGACCAACAGCGCATCGGCGCGCGGTGCGACCGCCTTCACGGCCTCCTGCCGGTTGGTGGTGGCGTAACAGATATCTTCCTTGTGGGGCCCCTGAATCGCCGGGAACCGGGCCTGTAGCGCCGCAACGATATCGGCGGTGTCATCCACCGACAGCGTGGTTTGCGTCACGAAGGCGAGCTGTTCGGGGTCGCGGACCGTCAGGGTCGCCACGTCTTCGGGCGTTTCGACCAACAGGACCTCGCCGTCAGGAAGCTGACCCATGGTCCCCACCGTTTCGGGGTGGCCCGCATGACCGATCATCACCATTTGCAGACCGCGTGCATGGTGGCGTTCGGCCTCGATATGCACCTTGGACACCAGCGGGCAGGTGGCGTCGACAAAGATCATCTCGCGCGCCTGTGCGGCGGCGGGGACGGATTTCGGGACGCCATGGGCGGAAAAGATCACCGGTCGATCATCGGGGCATTCATCCAGTTCCGCCACGAAGACGGCGCCTTTGTCGCGCAGGCTGTCGACCACGTATTTGTTGTGCACGATTTCGTGCCGGACGTAGACGGGCGCGCCCCATTTCTCGATCGCCATCTCCACGATCTTGATCGCGCGATCCACGCCCGCGCAAAACCCGCGCGGCGCAGCAAGAAGGAGGGTCAACGGTGGTTTCGTCATGTCGTCTACCTTGATCTGTCAGGCCAACCTGACACGGGCGCAGGTGCGGGGCCAAGCCCCCGATTGCCCCTTACCTATCTTTGGCTTTGCAGGATTTCGACCAATTCGGTGAATTTGACGCGCTGTTCGTCGGGATCGCCGGATTGGATGGCGTGTTCGACGCAGTGGCTTGCGTGGTCTTCCAGGATCAAACGTTCCACGCCCTGCAGCGCGGCGCGGATCGCAGCCGTCTGGCGCAGGACATCCACGCAGTAGCGATCCTCTTCGATCATGCGGGCGATCCCGCGCACCTGACCTTCGATCCGTTTTAGGCGCGTTATCGCGGAACCCTTGTTCTGGTGCACTTGTTGCGTCCTTGAAAATACCCTATGGGGGTATGTGAATATCAGAGGATCACACGATGGCAACCTATCACGTGCGCGATGAAGAGCGGGGCAAACACATTGGTGACTACTGGCCGTTGATCGCCCTTGTCGGTGTTTCCGCCTTGGCAGGTCTCGCGCTGACCGAAAACGGTGTGGCGTGGATGCCGGCCTTCATGGGCGTGTTCCTGATCGTCTTCGCCCTTCTGAAAATCTTCGACCTCAAGGGCTTCCGCCGTGGGTTCAAGATGTACGACCTTCTGGCCCGCAAGGTGCCGAACTATGCCTATGTCTACCCGTTCATCGAACTGGGGCTGGGCCTTGCCTACCTGTCGGGGTTTGCGCCGACATTCACGCAGGTGGCAACGATTGTGGTCTTTGCCTTTGGAACGTTGGGCGTCTTGTCGGCCCTGCGCCGGGGCCTTGATATCAACTGCCCGTGCATGGGCTCGATCCTGTCGGTCCCGCTCAGCACTGTGACGCTGACCGAAGACCTGTCCATGGTTGCAATGGCGGGAATCATGCTGGCGGGGTTGGTGTGAAGAAAGCCAATGTTCTACGCGCCTTTGCCGTGGTTGCTGCCGTCGGGATCGGCGTCTTTGCCCTGTGGTCGCCATCGAATGCCGGCGGGCAGACAATTCCCTACACAGACACGGACGCCGTGGCGCGTGGGACCGGGATCTACACAGACTATTGCGCGTCCTGCCACGGGGCCAATCTGGAAGGGCAGGAGAACTGGCGCTTTCGCGGACCCGATGGGATGGCGCTGGCACCGCCGCATGACGCGTCAGGTCACACCTGGCATCACCCAGACGCGGTTCTGGTCGACATCACCACACGCGGGACGGCAGCCGTCGTGGGCCGCGGCTATGAAAGCAACATGATCGGCTACGGGGATATCCTGACCGAGCAAGAGATCCTCGACGTGCTGGCCTATATCAAAAGCACGTGGCCGCCCGAGTTGATCGAAGCCCATAACGGGATCAACGCTGAGGCCGGAAACTGAGCGCGTAGTTTCACGCGCCCAGCGTTAGCTTTCTTCGCTGTCAGCGTATTCCTGACGCGGCTCGTCGCGCGGTTCGCGTGGCGGGCGACCGATCACGTCGCGAAGCTCTTCCAACTCGATGAAGTTGTCGGCCTGACGGCGCAGCTCGTCCGCGATCATGGGCGGCTGGCTGCGGATCGTGGAGACGACCGACACGCGCACACCGCGGCGCTGGAGCGCCTCGACCAGTGGGCGGAAATCGCCGTCGCCGGAAAAGAGCACGATGTGATCGACATGGGGCGCAAGCTCCATCGCGTCGACGGTCAGCTCGATATCCATGTTGCCTTTGACTTTGCGGCGGCCCTGGCTGTCGGTGTATTCCTTGGCGGGCTTGGTCACCATGGTGAAGCCGTTGTAATTCAGCCAATCAACCAAAGGGCGGATCGGAGAATATTCGTCGTTTTCCAGCAAGGCCGTGTAGTAGAACGCCCGCAACAGCTTGCCCCGGCGCATGAATTCCTGCCGAAGCAGTTTGTAATCGATGTCAAAGCCAAGCGCCCTGGCGGCCGCGTAGAGGTTCGACCCATCGATGAACAGCGCAAGCCGTTCGTCCCGATAAAACATAAACGATCCTTTCAAATTGACCCAGCGTCGTGTCCCAGGGATGAGTGAAGTCCCAGACGTAAGGTCGCCGAGGGGTTTTAAGGATATTGCCACATGCCGCAAGACAAACCTGACCGCACTGCCGGCGAAATGCACCTGATTGCCGTTGGGTCAAACCTGTCAGTTGGCGACAGAACAATACGCGAAACAATTAAGGAAGCCTTTTCTCTGTTCGAGAAGTATACGGGCATTTCCCCAATTCCGTCGCGCTTTTTTTCGACGCCCGCATTTCCAGCGGGAAGTGGCCCAGATTTCGTGAATGCCGCCTTTGCCGCGCACAGCCCGCTGGAACCACGCCAAATGCTGGAGGTTCTCCACCGGATCGAGGCCGAATTGGGCCGCGAACGGCAAGAGCGTTGGGGACCCCGGGTGGTCGATCTCGACCTCATCGCGGTGGGGCAGGCCGTCGCGCCATCGGTCACGGTTTGGCAGCATTGGCACGATCTATCAGCCGACGATCAGGCCCGCCGCGCGCCGGATACCTTGGTCTTGCCCCATCCGCGGATGCAGGATCGCAGCTTTGTCCTTGGTCCCCTGATGGATATCGCGCCGGACTGGCGACACCCGGTTCTGGGCCGCAGCGTGCGCGAGATGAACGCGGCGCGCCCCGAGGCCGAGCGCGCGAGCGTTCGGCCCATTGCCTGAAGGCCGTCCATCCCGGTCGCCTTGACCGCTGATATTCCGCTTGTATTTCCGCAATTGCGCGCCTAATTACCGCACTTCATTCCCCTGATCAGGAATTAGGAGCGCCCATGGCCCGCGTTACCGTCGAAGATTGCGTCGATAAAGTCCCCAACCGGTTTGAGCTTGTGATGCTCGCCGCGCATCGTGCGCGCGAGATTTCGTCTGGCTCGTCCCTCACTGTGGACCGCGACAACGACAAGAACCCGGTCGTGAGCCTGCGCGAGATCGCAGAAGAAACGCAAAGCGCCGAAGAACTGCGCGAGCGCCTGATCGAATCGAACCAGACCCAGATCGAAATCGACGAACCCGAAGAGGACGCGATGTCGCTTCTCATGGGGGCCGAGGCCGACAAGCCGGTCGATGACGATCTCAACGATGAAAAGCTGCTGCGCGCGCTGATGGAAGCGCAAGGCCAGAAGTAAGGTGGACAGCGGATGGGCGACGCAGAAGCTCTGATCGAGCTCGTCCGCACCTACAATCCCCGCACAGATGCAGACCTGATCCGTCGCGCCTACGACTTTGGCGCGCAGATGCATGATGGCCAGTTCAGGCATTCTGGCGAGCCGTATTTTACGCACCCGGTCGCGGTCGCGTCCTTGCTGGCGGAACAGTCGCTGGATGACAGCACGATCATCACCGCGCTTCTCCATGACACGATCGAAGACACCCGCGCGTCTTATTCCGTCGTCGTCGAAAAGTTCGGTCAGGACATCGCGGATCTGGTCGACGGTGTCACCAAGCTGACGCAGCTTCAGCTATCGTCGAGCGAAACCAAACAGGCCGAGAATTTCCGCAAGCTGTTCATGGCGACCAGCCGTGATATCCGCGTCGTGCTGGTCAAGCTGGCGGACCGGCTGCACAACATGCGCACGATCAAGGCCATGCGCCCCGAAAAGCAGCAGCAAAAGGCGCGCGAGACCATGGATATCTATGCGCCCCTTGCCGGGCGGATGGGTATGCAATCCATGCGCGAAGAGCTGGAAGATCTGTCCTTTCAGGTCCTGAACCCCGAAGGCCGCAGTTCCATCATCCGCCGTTTCATCACCCTGCAAAAGGAAACGGGCGATGTGATGGACAAGATCATCGGCGACATCCGTCTGGAGATGAAGAAGGTCGGGATCGAGGCCACCGTCGTCGGGCGCGCGAAAAAGCCCTATTCGATCTGGCGCAAGATGCAGACGAAACAGCTGTCCTTTTCGCGGCTCTCGGACATCTACGGCTTCCGTGTGATTGTCGCGGATGAAGGCGATTGCTACCGCGCGCTGGGCGCGATCCACCAACGTTGGCGCGCCGTTCCGGGACGGTTCAAGGACTACATCAGCCAACCCAAATCCAACGGCTACCGGTCGCTGCACACCACGGTGTCGGGACGCAACGCCCGCCGGGTCGAGGTGCAGATCAGAACGCTGGAGATGCACGAGGTGGCCGAAGCCGGGGTCGCCGCAACGTGGTCCTACCGCGATGGCGAACGGGTCGAAAACCCGTTTGCGGTGGACCCGTTCGAATGGATGGCGCAGCTGACCGAACGCTTCCGCGACGAAGGCGACCACGAAACCTTCCTCGAGGCGGTCAAGCTCGAGATGTATCAGGACCAAGTGTTCTGCTTCACGCCCAAGGGTGACGTGATCAAGCTGCCCAAAGGGGCGACGCCGCTCGATTTTGCCTACGCCGTGCATACCCGCATCGGCAATCAGACCGTGTCGGCCCGCGTGGACGGCATCCGCGTGCCGCTCTGGACGCGACTCAAGAACGGGCAATCGGTCGATATCATCACGGCCGAAGGTCAGTCGCCGCAGGCCACGTGGATCGACATCGCGGCCACGGGGCGCGCGAAATCCGCGATCCGGCGATCCCTCCGCGAAGAGGACCGCGAGCGGTTCATCAAGCTGGGTCGCGAATTGGTCCGCACCACGTTCGAGGCCGTCGACAAAAGCGCGTCTGTCAAAATGTTGCGCACGGCGGCCAAGGCGCTGAGCCTGCCGGACGCGGACGAGGTTCTGGCCCGCGTGGGCAGTTCCGAGATCACGGCGCGCGACGTCCTGCACGCGGTGTACCCGGACCTGTCGCCCGCACCGTCCGCTGAAATCGAACCGCAACGCGCCGTCATCGGGCTCGAGCCGGATCAAAGCTTCCACCGCGCGCCCTGCTGCCAGCCTGTACCGGGCGAACGCATCGTGGGCATCACGTTTCGCGGGCAGGGGGTCGTGGTCCACGCCATCGACTGCCCGAATCTTGAAACCTATGACACACAGCCTGAACGCTGGCTCGATCTGCGCTGGCAGGATGGGCGGCACCCGCTTCAGAACACGGTCACGGTCGATTTGACGATTGCCAATGATGCCGGCGTGCTGGGGGCGATCTGCACCCTTATCGGCGAACAGTCGGCAAATATTTCCGACCTCACTTTTCAGGACAAGAAACCCGATTTTTATCGCCTGCTCATAGATATCGACCTACGTGATCAAGAGCATTTGCATCAGGTCATGACTGTTCTCGAGGCCGAGAACAACGTGGCCGAGGTGGTTCGTCACCGCGATCCTGCCCGGCTCACTGCGGGCGGCGACCGCGACTGACAGCACAAGGGGAAGGAGCCGGGTGGTCTTCAAACGCCGAGATTCCCGTTCGTGGGCGACCGTGCTGCGCGAACTTGTCTATCCGCGGGGCGGATGGATGCGGGCGTTTGAATACGTCAAGCACCGTGTGCGCCGTTTGCCCGACCGACCCGAAAAGATCGCGCGCGGCATCTGGGCGGGCGTTTTCACCACCTTCACGCCCTTTTACGGGCTGCATTTCATCGTGGCAGGCACCATCGCGTTTTTCATGCGCGGCAATGTGATTGCGGCCCTTCTGGCGACCTTCTTTGGCAACCCGCTCACCTATGTGCCCATCGGCATCGCGGCGCTTCAGACCGGGCATTTCCTGTTGGGTACGCGTCCGCGCGACGACATCGAACGTTCACTCGGTGGCAAGTTTGTCGATGCGGGCGCGGATCTTTGGCACAACTTTCAGGCCGTGTTCACCGACGACGTCGCCAATTGGGAACGCCTGTCGCGCTTCTGGAGCGAGGTGTTCTTTCCCTATCTGATCGGGGGCATCATCCCGGGGGTGATCGTGGCAACGCTGGCCTATTACCTGTCGGTCCCGGTCATCCGGGCCTATCAGAACCGGCGAAAGGGTCGCTTGGCGGCGAAGATTCAAGAGCTTAAGGACAAGACAGTCGGCAAGGCCGAGGATTCGAAGGGGCACTGACCATGGCACTTCCCTATCAGCGACTGGGTGTAAACATCGACCACGTGGCGACCGTGCGCAACGCGCGCGGCGGCGCGTATCCTGATCCGCTGCGCGCGGCCAAGATCGCGGAAGAGGCCGGCGCAGACGGCATCACGGCCCACCTGCGCGAAGACCGTCGCCACATCAGCGACGCCGATATCGACGGGCTGATGGAGGTTCTCACCGTGCCTCTCAACTTCGAGATGGCGGCGACGGACGAAATGCAAAAGATCGCGTTGCGCCACAAACCGCATGCGGTTTGCATCGTGCCAGAAAAGCGCGAAGAACGCACAACCGAGGGCGGGCTGGAGGTTGCGCGCGAGGAAAACCGCCTTGCCCATTTCATTGCCCCCCTGCGCGACGCGGGCTGCCGCGTGTCGATCTTTATCGCAGCCGACAAACGCCAGATCGAGGCGGCCCACCGCATCCAGGCCGAAGTGATTGAGTTGCACACAGGCGCCTATTGCGACGCCATTGCAGAGGGCGACGAGGCTGCGCGCGATCGCGAACTTGCCGCGCTGACCGAAATGGCCGCCTTCGCCCATGATCTTGGGCTCGAGGTGCATGCCGGTCACGGTCTGACCTATGACAGCGTAGCCCCCATCGCGGCCCTGCCCGAGGTCAAGGAGCTCAACATCGGGCATTTCCTGATTGGCGAGAGCATCTTTCGGGGCCTCACCCCCGCCATCGCCGAAATGCGCCGCCTCATGGACGAGGCCCGCGGCAGCGCCCCATGATCTTGCACGTCGTCATGTTGCGCCTGCGCGCAGACCCCGACCGGGCCGAGCTATCTGACGTCATGGCCGGTCTGGCGGCGCTGGTGGATCGCATCCCGGGCTTTGTGGGCTTTGAGCATGGCCCCAATATCGATGCTGAACACAAATCCCCGGACTTCCCTTACGGGTTCGTTTGCCGCTTTGCCTCGGCGGATGCGCTGGCCGCCTATGCGGCAAACCCCACGCACCAAGGCCTTGGCGCCCGTTTGGTCGCGCTCTGTGACGGGGGCGGTGACGGCATCATGGTGTATGACTTGTCTCTCTAGCCGCACGGAACGATCTGTCAGGTCACCCGGTTGCCCTCCCATAGCAAAGAGAGAGGACCACCCCATGCGCAACATCATCTATCTTGTCGGGCTCGTCGTGATCGTTTTGGCCATCGTGCAATTCGTTCTGTGACCTGTAGGGCGAACCTGATCGCCGTCGCGCGGGGTAATGCCCCGCGCAACGCACTTGGTTGCGCCGCCGGGGACGATGTATAGGGGTAGGGCATAGCAACTGGTGCATCCCTATGAAGACCTTTCTAGCGGCCGCTGCCTTGGCCTTGTTTCCCATGATTGGCACGGCGCAGGACGTATCCGACTGCGACTGGCGCGCCCGCGCCGACGCCGTCGTGGAACCTTGGTCGACGTTTTCGCGCACCTTCGCCAATGGGGACGTGCGGCTTGCGCTTTTGGACGTGGTCGAACCCGCCGCGGGCGCGCTCCACATCCTCGTGATCTCGCCGCCCTATGACGAGTTAGGCATCCGCCAGTGCAAGGTGGTGTCATACGAAGGCAGCATGGGTTTTGGCGGCGCGCTTTTTGAGGATCTCGCGGCCAGCTACGACCCGGCCATCGGTCTGACCTTCGACATGGATGTGCAGACCTTTGATCCCGCCACGTCCGGTTTTGCAGCCGCCGTGCTGCGCATCACGGTCAATCAGGCCACCGGCAACATAGGCGCGGCCCTCTTCCAATGATCCTGGGTATCGGCACGGACCTTGCGAATATCGACCGCATTCAGGGAACGCTCGATCGCTTTGGCGACCGGTTCCGCAACCGTGTCTTTACGGATGTTGAACAGCGCAAGGCGGAACGCCGGGCGGACACGGCGGGAACCTATGCCAAACGCTGGGCCGCGAAGGAGGCCTGTTCAAAGGCGCTGGGCACCGGCTTGCGAATGGGCATCGCGTGGAAGGACATGGCCGTGTCGAACCTGCGCACCGGCCAGCCGGTGATGGAGGTCACAGGCTGGGCGGCGGAACGTCTGGCCGACATGACGCCCGATGGCCACGAGGCCATCATCCATGTCACCCTTACCGATGATCACCCATGGGCGCAGGCCTTTGTCGTGATCGAGGCCCGCCCAAAGACGTCTGCGTGAACGGGCGGTAACGCTGCGTGCCCGCGCTTGACTCACACCCGCCCTGCCCGCAGTAACCCGGCAACCAAATCCGAGTGGAGCGCCCTATGGCCGACATCGTCGAAGACAAGCAAAATCCCATTGTCGAGACCATCAAGACGGTCGTCTACGCGCTGTTGATCGCGGGCGTCTTTCGCACCTTCCTGTTTCAGCCGTTCTGGATTCCCTCGGGGTCGATGAAGGACACGCTGCTGATCGGTGACTTCCTCTTCGTGAACAAAATGGCCTACGGCTATAGCTACGCGTCGTGTCCGTCGATCCGCATCCCGCAATTTGGCGTCGATGTGGATGCCGAGGATTTCTGCGGTGTCTTCAAGGGCGCCGACAACCGCCTGTTCGGGGGCGAGCCTGAGCGCGGCGATGTCGTGGTCTTTCGCCATCCCGTCACCGGGGGCGACTTCATCAAACGTCTGATCGGGCTTCCGGGGGACACTGTGCAGTTGCGCGACGGGGTTCTCTATCTGAATGGCGAGGCCGTCCCGCGGACCCCGGCAGAACCCTTTGTCGAAACCTACGAGTTGCAGGGCTTCCCCAGCTCGCTACCGCGCTGTGAAAACGGCGCTGTGGGCACAGGGGCAGACTGCATCAAATCCGCCGTCGTGGAAACGCTGCCCAATGGCCGCAGCTACCGCGTACTGAACTCGGCCAATGTGCCCGCCGACAACACCCGCGTCTACACGGTCCGTCCGGGGCACTACTTCTTCATGGGTGACAACCGCGACAACTCCACCGATAGCCGCTTCCCGCAATCGGTTGGCGGCGTGGGTCAGGTCCCGCTCGAGGATCTCGTGGGCCGCGCGGATCGCATCATGTTCTCGTCCGAAGGGCGCATCCTGTTCTTCTGGCAATGGCGCGGCGACCGTTTCTACGAAAAGATCGAGTAAGGGCGATGAAGGTGTCGTCGGACCTGCGGGCGTTTCAGGATCGGATCGGGTACACGTTCCAGACGCCTGAGTTGCTGGTGACGGCGTTGACCCACGCGTCCCTGTCATCGTCCACGCGGTCGGACAATGAACGTCTCGAATTTCTGGGCGACCGGGTCTTGGGCCTCGTGATGGCCGAGGCCCTGATTGATGCCGACACGACCGCGTCCGAAGGGCAATTGGCGCCCCGCTTTAACGCGCTCGTCCGCAAGGAGACCTGCGCCGACGTCGCCCGCGACTGCGGGTTGGGAGAGGTCCTGAAACTGGGCCGGTCCGAGATGCTGTCCGGTGGGCGGCGCAAGAACGCGCTTTTGGGTGACGCGATGGAGGCGGTGATTGCAGCCGTCTACCGGGACGGTGGAATGGCCGTGGCGCGCGACATGATCCTGCGGCTGTGGGGTAAGCGGATCGACACGGTCGAGGCCGACGCCCGCGATCCCAAAACGGCGCTGCAGGAATGGGCGCAAGCGCGCGGCCAGCAACCGCCACGCTATGCCGAGGTTGCGCGCAGCGGCCCTGATCACGCGCCGGTCTTCACCATCGAGGCCCGCCTCCCCAGCGGTGAGACTGCGCAAGGGACCGCAGGCAACAAGCGACAGGCCGAACAGGCCGCCGCCCAAGCCCTGTTGGACCGCGTGTCATGATCCTGCGCCCCGAGAGACCCGGCGAAGAGGCCGAAATTCACGCCATGACCAACGCGTCCTTCCTGACCGTGTCCTACGGCGACGGTACCGAAGGTCAGATCATCGACCGGCTGCGCGCGGATGGGAACCTTGCCCTGTCGTTGGTGGCTGTCGAAGATGATCAGATCGTGGGCCAGGTGACGCTGTCGCCCGCAACCTTAGGCGACATGCCGGTTCTGGGGCTGGGGCCAATCTGCGCCCGCATCGACCGCTACCGCGAAGGGATCGGCAGCGCCCTGATGCATGGTGCCTTGGGCTGGGCGCACGCGCAGGGTGCGCAGGGCATTAGGGGCGTCGTTCTGGCGGGCAGCAACCTCTACTACCCGCGCTTCGGCTTCCGCTTCGACGGCGGGGTCAGCTACCTCGAAATACCGCGCCCACACGTTCACTACCTGATGTTTGACGGCTCCGACCCCACGGGTGAGATTGTCTTCGCCCCGGGGCTGCAGGGGGCTTAGGTCGCGGCGGCCTGGGCCGCGCAAGCTGGACGATGTGGACCAGACGCGCTACCACCCCTGTCTACTTTCACGAGAGGACCGACAGCCTTGACCGACGCCACCTCAACGTCCACGACACGCGCAGGTTTTGTTGCCCTGATTGGCGAACCCAACGCCGGCAAGTCCACGCTCTTGAACTGGATGGTCGGGGCCAAGGTGTCCATCGTGACCCACAAGGTGCAGACGACGCGCGCGCGCATCCGGGGCGTGGCCATTGAGGGCGAGAGCCAGATTGTCTTTGTGGACACGCCCGGCCTCTTTCGTCCGCGCCGTCGGCTGGACCGCGCCATGGTGGCGGCGGCCTGGGGCGGGGCGGCGGATGCCGATATTGTGGTTCTTATGGTCGAGGCGCATCGCGGGATCACCAAAGGGGTTGAGGCGATC
>JBCBFU010000040.1:0-25881 GCA_038527375.1 Pseudomonadota bacterium
CGCGTTTCGCCATGTCACCACTTTCGTGTGACGTTCGGGCGCGGACCCAGACCTAACCGTGTTCAACAGAAGAGCTTGTGGTCGAAGACGACTCCATAGTGGCATTGGATCTCGCCCTTCATTTATCGGAGGGCGGATACAACCTTTTGGGTCCCTTCGCAGACTCCCGCACGGCGCTCAAAGGGCTCGAGGATACGACACCGGCCTTTGCGATCATCGACTACAGGCTGCGCGACGGCACGTCAGAGGCGGTCGCGCGGCGTCTTGAAACCGACGGGGTTCCTTACGTGTTTATGACGGTCGTGTCGCGGTCAACGATCCCGAAAACGCTGTCACCCGTCGCCTTCCTCGAAAAGCCCTACATCGTCGACAACCTCGAAGCTTTTATGGGGTAGTCAGCACATCGCCGATGCCCCGGCATCACTGGGCATCAGCCATTCCAAAGCTGCGTGTCAGGATGGAACTGCGACCACGCGAACCAGAACGCCTGATGGCTGCCGACATCGGCACCGCTGACATCGACCGCTTTGACCCCGCCGGCATCCAATTCCAGCCGCACATTCTCGATCCGGATTTCCGCGCCTGACAGCAAAGCCGCCACAGCCGCGCTACGCTGAAACGCGACCGGCGTTCCCGACGCTGTGACCACGCCAATGACGTCCTCGTGCACCGGCAACCGCGCATCCACATCGCCCACGGGAAAGATCGGGCCATTGGCGTCCCGCGTGTTGCGGAAATCGGGATTGCGTCCCAGCGCATAGCGCTCTTGCAAGACGGTCGTTTCGGGATGCGCGGCCTTCCACGCGCCCCATTCGGTGGTGATCACCGTCGCCTGCTCCAACGCAACGCCAGCCTCGGCCAAGGGCCCGGTCAGTGCGGTCCCGAGGAAGGTGTCAAAGACAGACCACGTGTTGAGGTCATACATCACCTTGTTCGACCGGCTCAAAAGACCCGAGGTTCGCAAGATCGGACGCTCCACACCCGCTGGCACGTCATCGGTGAAATAGGCCTGCGCCGCCCCGCACAAGGTGCAGTAAGGGATGCCCAGATCGCGCCCGCCGAGCGTGTCGTTCACCATCTCGCGCACTTCCATGATCTGACGCGGATAGGCGCGGTATTCGCCGTTCACCTCGACCCCGAACACGATGTCGTCGTCCTTCAGCCACGTCGCGTCCTCGGCGCGCGTGACCTCCGGGTTGTCGGCGGCGGGGATGCAGCGGCAAGGATCGTCCGTTGCATCATGTGGGCGATTGTCGATCAAAACGCCGCCCCAAGACACCAACCGCCAATCGACGTCTCCGCGCACGAATATCTTCTCCCAGCCCGGCACGATCTCCGTGAAGATCGTGCGCTTCACCCGCAGGTAATCGGGCGGCGCTGGGATGTCCCACGCGATCAGGTGATCGGTCAGCACACCCCACGCATTCCGCACCGGAATCTCGGTTTCCAACAGGTCCGAGGCCGCCTCGCTCAACGCGGTCGTGAACCGGGGGTCCGACACAAAGCGCAGCAGATCACTGATGATCCATGCAAGGCGCGGGTCGCCGGATGCCGCGATCTCGGACAGCGCCAGTTCCTGATCCCGGCCCCAACCCGCACCGGTCAGGCTGTCCACAAAGGCCACATCGACCGCCCGACGGATGTCTTCGCTAAGCGCGCCACCGGGAATGGCAGGCGGGGTTCCGAACTCTGCAATGATCTCGGCGGGCAGGGCCGTCTGGGCAAGGGCGGCCATCGGCGCCGTGCTCAACATCAAGGACAGCAGGAGAGTGGTCGGACGAAACGGCATGGCGTGGGATCTCTTTGGTCTGTTGCGCGGCTTCTTTTGCTTAGCCACCCGTCATGCCCACGCCCAAATCACTTTGAGGTCAGGGCCCCGGCATCCGCGCGTGAGGTCCCGCTACAACCGGTAGCCCCCGCAAACCCGCAACACCTGCCCGGTGATGAACCGTGCCTCAGGCGCCATCAGGAACCGGACGGCTGCCGCGATGTCGTCGGGTGCGCCCAGATGACCAAGTGCCGTCAATTCGGTAAAGGCCGCGACCATCTGGTCCGAGCGTGGGTTTTCCGGGTCCTCTATTGCGCCGGGGGACACTGCGTTGACCCGGATCCCGCGTGGGCCCAGCTCCTTGGCCATGCCGCGGGTCCAGACCTCCAACGCGGCTTTGCTGGCCCCGAACATGGCCGCGCCCTTTGGCGGCAGAACCGCGTTGACGGAGGAAATATTCACGACCGCAGCGCCCCGCCCTAGATGGGGCAAGGCCGCCGACAAAAGCCGCGCCGGGGCCGCGACATTCACCGCCATCTGTGCAGCGACCGCATCCGCCTGGGTCGCCTCGGGCGGTGTCGGGCGCACCAGACCGGCATTGTTCACGATGCCATCAAGGGTGCCAAAATGCTCGATCGTATCCTGCACAACCTGCTCCGGCGCGCCCTCTTGGGTGAGGTCAGCTTGCAGGGCCAAAACACCGGCGGGCAGGTCGTGGGTGGGCGTCGTCTTCCAAGTCACACAGACCTGATGGTCGCGCGCAAGATCGCGCACAATTGCCGCCCCGATGCCCTTGGCACCCCCTGTCACGATAATTGTCTTCATGCGCGCGCTCCGCTCCGTAAGTCATCGCTTACGCTATGCGAGAGGGTCGGGAAACGCAAATGCCCCGCGGATATGCACGCGCGTATATATGCGCTGTGTACGGCTGGTGTACGCGATGTGTACGGGTTGTGCCCCCGCCTTTTCTGCGCAATCTAGCGCCATGACACCCGAAGAAATCGCCCGCCTGCCCTACCGCAAAAACGTCGGCATCATGCTCGTCAACGCAGACGGACACGTGTTCGTCGGCCAACGCACCGACAGCACAGCCGATGCCTGGCAAATGCCCCAGGGCGGCATCGATCCCGGCGAAACGCCCCGCGACGCGGCCCTGCGCGAGTTGGGCGAAGAGACCGGCGTTTCACCGGACCTCGTTGAAATTGTTGGGGAAACATCCGACTGGATCCGCTACGATCTGCCCCACGACCTTGTGCCAAAGCTCTGGAAAGGACGCTGGCGTGGGCAGGAACAGAAATGGTTCCTCATGCGGTTTCAGGGCGGGGACAGCGACATCAACATCGCCACCGCCGATCAGGAGTTTTCGGCCTGGCAATGGCTGCCCGTCGCGGACCTCGTGGACAACATCGTCCCCTTCAAACGCCACGTTTACGAACAGGTAACCGCCCAACTCTCTCCCCTGATCTGACGCTGTTATTGCATGACAGACCCCGGTCTTTCCAAATGACGCGAGAGACCGGACGGAGATCGGCACCATGTTGAAATACATCACGATTTTTCTTGTGCTCGCCGGGCAGGCGCAGGCGCTGAGCTGTATGCAGCCCTCAATCGCCGGCAGTTATGCCCAAGCCGCACAGGCCGAGGAAAGCTATGTGATCTGGCTGGGCACCTTCACCTTCGATCAGGCCACACTGCCCAAACGCGCGGTCGAAAACACCAATCCCCCCGACACCTTGATCCCGGCCCGCTTCACAGGCCACGCCTTCAACGGCCGCGCCTTCGAAGCGCCGATAGATCGGGCGCTCACGATCAACGCGCAGTGTTTCGGCCCTTGGTGCAGCTTTATGGAAAGCGGCACCTTTGGGATGGCCTTCGTGGAACTGACTGATGCCGGCCCGGTATTGTCGCTCAGCCCCTGTGGCGGAGCGTTCTTTCAAGAGCCCACGACAGTGCAGATCGAGCAGGTTGCAATCTGTCATGAAGGCGGGTTTTGCTCCCCATCGACGGACGGCTAACACACGCACCCCCCCCGCCCCCGCTTCGACCGTTGGGCCACCCACCTCCCTCTTCGGCCTAGAAGGCCTCGACACCCGGGGGCGCGCCTTCGGCGCGATAGAGCCGCAGGGCGGCTCTCCCTGCGGGGCGAGTTATTATGGACCCTCGAAAGGGCAGACTCTGGAGCATTTGGCGCACCCCCAGAGACCTGTTCTGCGCCTGAACGTTTCGCCTTTCGACGGTCACGGTCATCGACACTCCTGCCTGTACCGCGTCAAAAGGCTTTCAAAGCTTGGTTAAGACAGTGTTCGCCCGCCCCTTCGATGGTCCAAAATAACTCAAAAAGGACTCTGAGCTTTCAAAGAAGAACAAAATGTGAACAATTGGCCCCTCACCTCACCCGATTCCATCGCAAGGGCTGCCACCCATGTCGATCCGAACCGAAGACTGGGCAGATCCGCCCCACCCGTTCACCGAACTGTCGGTGACGTCCAATTTCACCTTCCTCAGCGGCGGCTCCCACCCCGAGGAGTACATGGACCGTGCCGCCCTTTTGGGGATGCCGGCCATTGCCATTGCCGATGACAACAGTGTTGCCGGGATCGTGCGCGCCCATACGCAGGCCAAGGAAATCGCGCGGCGCGTGGGGATACGGCGCGCATTTGACGCCAATCACGGCCTGATCGGGCCGCCGCGCCCGCCCCATATCCGCGCCCCGCGGTCGGCCGATATCTATGGCACGCCGCGCCTTGTACCGGCGGCGCGGATCATCCTTGAAAACGGTTTTACCGCCACCGCCCTGGCCCGGGATCGCCGCGGGTGGCGGCAGCTGTGCGAGATGCTGACCAAGGGCAAGATGCGCGCGCCCAAGGGCGAATGCCACCTGACCCAGCGCGAGCTGGAGGTGTTCAGCGGTGGGTTGACCTTCCTGCTCCACCCGCCCCAAGACCGGGCGTTGCAAACCGGCGCGAGTGCTTGGGCCAAACAGGTACGGCAGATGACGCGCCGCCTGCCCGGGGTGTGCTACCTTCTGGTCTCGCCCGCCTATGACGGGATGGACCCCGCGCGCATGAAACGGCTGTGGCGGTTGTCGCGGACGCTGGACCTGCCGCCCGTGGCCTCGGCCCTGCCGGTCATGCATCACGGGCGGCGGCGCAAGCTGACCGATGTGCTGAACGCGATCCGCAAGGGCGTGAAGGTGGATGAGCTGGGGGCCGAGGCGCAGGCCAATGCCGAACAGCGCCTGCGCCCGGAGGCCGAGATGGCGCGCCTGTTCCGGCGCATGCCCGACGCGGTCGCGCGCGCAGGCCGCGTGGCCGCCGCAGCGACCTTCTCGCTCGAAGAACTGCGCTACGAATACCCTTCCGAGATCACGGAAAACGAAACGCCCTCGGCCCGGTTGCGGCGGCTGGCCTATGACGGCTTGGCCTGGCGGTATCCCGATGGCGCGACGGAGCGGGTCAAACAGCTTCTGGAACATGAGCTCGCGCTGATCGGGAAACTCAAATACGAGCCCTACTTCCTGACCGTGCGCGACATCGTGGCCTTTGCCCGCGCCCAGAACATCCTGTGTCAGGGACGCGGATCAGCCGCGAACTCGGTCGTGTGCTATTGCCTGGGCGTCACCTCGGTCAGCCCGGAACTGGGGACGATGGTCTTTGAACGCTTCGTGTCCGAGGCCCGGAACGAGCCCCCCGATATCGACGTCGATTTCGAACATGAACGGCGCGAGGAGGTGATCCAGCACATCTATGAACGCTATGGCCGCCACCGCGCAGGCCTGTGCGCCACCGTGATCCACTACCGCGGCAAGCGCGCTGTGCGCGAGGTCGGCACGGCCATGGGCCTGTCAGAGGACACGATTGCCGCAATGTCCTCGCAGCTTTGGGGCTTCTTTTCGGCCACGGGGCTGGAGGATAACCGCATGGCCGAGATCGGGCTCGATCCCGGCGACATCCGGCTGCGTCAGACACTGGAACTGATCTACGAGATCATCGGCTTCCCCCGCCACCTGTCCCAGCATGTGGGCGGTTTTATCGTCACCGAAGGGCGGCTCGATCAGCTGGTCCCGATCGAAAACGCGACGATGGAAGATCGGTCCGTCATCTGCTGGGACAAGGACGACATCGACAGTCTGGGCATCCTCAAGGTCGATATCCTCGCGCTGGGAATGCTGACCTGTATCCGCAAGGCCTTTGGCCTGATGGACAAACACCACCACGAACACCTGACACTGGCCAATATCCCCGAAGACGACACCGCGACCTATGACATGCTGTGCAAGGCCGACAGTCTGGGCATCTTTCAGGTCGAAAGCCGCGCGCAGATGAACTTCCTGCCCCGGATGCGCCCGCGCAAATTCTATGACCTCGTGATCCAGGTCGCCATCATCCGCCCCGGACCCATCCAGGGCGACATGGTCCACCCGTTCATCCGCCGCCGGAACGGGGAGGAAGAGGTCAGCTTCCCCTCCGACGCGCTGGGCGAGGTGCTGGGCAAGACACTGGGCGTGCCGCTCTTTCAGGAACAGGCCATGCAGATCGCCATCGTCGGCGCCGGGTTCTCGCCCGAGGAGGCCGACCGCCTCCGCCGCGCACTCGCCACCTTCAAAAAACACGGCAACGTCTCTGAACTCAAATCTCGCTTCCTGCGCGGCA
This sequence comes from Pseudomonadota bacterium, assembly GCA_038527375.1. GTDB lineage: Bacteria > Pseudomonadota > Alphaproteobacteria > Rhodobacterales > Rhodobacteraceae > Shimia_B. The sequence continues at coordinate 6,421 of JBCBFU010000040.1, forward strand.
TGAAGGAGAACGGGTATGACGACGACTTCTCGCAACGCTGCTTCTCGCAGATCGAAGGCTTCGGCTCCTACGGGTTTCCCGAAAGCCACGCGGCCTCCTTCGCGCTGTTGGTCTATGTCTCGGCCTGGTTGAAATGCCACCACCCGGGCATCTTTGCCTGCGCGCTGCTGAACGCACAGCCCATGGGGTTCTATGCACCCGCCCAGATCGTGCGCGACGCGCGCGAACACGGGGTGACCGTCCTGCCGGTCTGCGTGAACGCGAGCGAGTGGGACAACATCATGGAGCCGCAACCCGACGGCGCGCTCGCCCTGCGGCTCGGGTTCCGGCAGCTGAAATCCATGTCCGAGGATGACGCGATCTGGATCAAGGCTGCGCGCGGGAACGGTTATACCTCGGTCAAGGATGTGTGGCGCCGCGCCGGGATCATCCCCGCAGCCGTCACCACCTTGGCCGAGGCGGACGCCTTTCACAGTCTGGGCCTGACCCGGCGCGAGGCGCTGTGGGAGGCCAAGGCCCTGATCGGGACCAAACCCCTGCCGCTCTTTGCGGGCGATCTGGATGGCGAGGTCATGGACGAAGACGCCCCCACCCTGCCCCGGATGACCGAAGGCGAGGAGGTCGTCGAAGACTATGTCGCCATGCGCCTGACGCTCAGATCACACCCAGTGGCCTTTCTGCGCCACCGCCTGACACCCGGCATGGGCACACGCCCGCAACTGTCCGAGGTCGGTCTGGCCCGCGATCATTGGGAGGCACTTCAGGCCGGGCGCACCGAAATGTGGGACCGCAATTCCAAGGACCCCTATGGCGTACCACAGCAGCCACCCCAACTTCCGCCGCGCCGACAGATTGCCCAGAACCGCATCGGCATGACCCATCCCCGCGACCAAGGACTGCGCATTGTCGGGAGGTGAGAGCGCGCTGCCCGGTCAGGGCCACCCGCCTCCCTCTTCGGCCTGGAAGGCCTCGACAAAGGGGGGCGCGCCTCCGGCGCGTAGGATTATAAATGCGCCTTCGGCGCGCATTCTCAAAAAACGCGCCTCCGGCGCGATAGGGGCTCTGCCCCTCGGCCTGACGGCCTTCACCCCGGAGTTTTTGAAGACCGTCGAAAGAAAGGGCCGCCCTTCTTCTGGCGAAAAATATCCTTGCCCACTGCCCGACAGTGGTCGAATGACCACGAGAGGGGGAGGCTGGCTCCGCAGGAGCCAAACACCGCTAGCGCCCGCGCTTCAGCCGCTCCAGCAGCGCGAGTGAGGCATAGCCATCGACCTTGAGCCCCCGCGCGCGCTGATACGCCCGAATGGCCGCCGTTGTATTCGGCCCGATCAGCCCGTCCGCCCCATCCGTGGAAAACCCCGCCCGCGTGAGGCGCATTTGCAGGTCCTGCACCTCGCGGCGGGTCAGCGCCCGTTCGCCCACCGGCCAACGCCCTTGGATGTCGCGCCAGCCTCGCAGGCGCAGTGACAACTGTCCCACCCCCATCACATAGGCATCGGCCGCGTTGTAGCGTTCGAGCACCGTGAAATTGTCAAAGATCAGAAAGGCAGGCCCCGTCGCCCCCGCGGGCAGAAAGACCGACGCGCGCCCGTAATTCGGCACCGCGGTCCCGTCCAGCCCGCGCACCCCGCGCGCCGCCCACTGGGCGGGCGTGCGTTTGATCGACCGCCGGGCCTGCCCGGTGTCGAAGCCTCGCGTCAGCCGGACCTCGACCCCCCAGGGCTGTCCTTTGCGCCAGCCAAACCGGGCGAGGTAGGCCGCGGTCGAGGCCAGCGCATCCACCGGATCATCGGCCCAGATGTCGCGACGCCCGTCGCCATCGAAATCCACCGCATAGGCCGCGTAAGAGGTCGGGATGAACTGCGTATGGCCCATGGCCCCGGCCCAGCTGCCCATCATGCGGGCAGGGGGCACATCCCCTGATTGCAGGATTTTCAGCGCCTCGATCAACTGTGCCTCGAAGAACTTTCCGCGACGCCCGTCATAGGCCAAGGTCGCCAAGGCTTCGATCACGGGGATATCGCCGCGCAGATCGCCATAGCGCGTCTCAACACCCCAGACCGCGACGACAACTTCCTTCTCCACGCCGTAGCGCGCCTCGATCGCGTCCAGAACACGGGCGTGTTTGCGCAGGGCAGCCTTGCCTTGCCGTATCCGCTCGTCCGAGCCGGTGCGCGCGAGATAGTCCCAGATCGGCAGCGAAAACTCCGCCTGATTGCGGTCCTTCTCTACAACCTCGCGGTTGTACCGCACGCCGCGAAACGCCGCGTCGAACACACGGGTAGATATTCCCGCCCGGGTCGCGCGCGGTCGGAACGCCCGGACCCACGCCTGAAAGGCCTGCTCCTGCGTGCTTTGCACAGGGGTTGTCATGGGCGTCGTCATTGGCGTTGTCATTGTCGGTCGATAGCCCGGGTCATGGCTTTGCACCGTGGCCGCCAAAGCGGGCCATGGGAAGAGACAAAACAGACACATCGCCACCCGGATCATGGGGGCAGCGTAACCTGACTGTGTCCCTACGTGCATCTGAACATGTGACCGGCAGGCCAAGTGGCTCGTTTCCGCCGATCGGGGACACTCACTTCCTGCGGCGGGTGACCTTGCGCATCTTTGTCGATTTCCGTTTGGCCGCGCCGAATTTGCGTTTGGGCGGTTTGCCGCGCCCGCGCGACGGTCCCTTGGCCACCCCGCTCCCGTCAATCTCTAGCAGTTCGAGTAGGAGACCCCCTGTCACCGGAACCGCCTCGGCCAGCCGAACAGTCACCCGCTGGCCCAGCGCGATCACGCGGCCGGTGTCCGAGCCTGTCAGGGTCACCTCATCGGCGTCGTAGTGGAAATATTCCTGCCCCAACTCCCGGATCGGGACGAGGCCGTCGGCGCCCGTTTCATCCAGCTTCACAAAGACGCCGAACCGCGCGATCCCGCTGATCCGGCCCTCCAATTCGGTCCCGACACGTTCGCTCAGATAAGACGCAAGGTAGCGGTCGGTCGTGTCGCGCTCCGCCAGCATGGACCGCCTTTCGGTGTCCGAGATATGCGCCGCCGTGGCCTCCAGCATCTCGATATCCTCGGGCGTCAGGCCATCGGGTCCCCAACCGTGGGCGGTGATCAAGGCGCGGTGCACGATCAGATCCGAATACCGCCGGATGGGCGATGTGAAATGCGCGTATTGGCCCAGCGCCAGCCCGAAATGCCCGAAATTCTGCGGGCTGTAATAGGCCTGCGTCATGGACCGCAGCGTCGTGAGGTTGATCATTTCGGCATGATCCGACCCCGCCGCCTGCCGGAGCAATCGGTTGAGGTGCGCGGTCTGCAAAACCTGACCCTTGGCCATCGGAAACCCGACCGAGGCCGCGGTTTCGCGCAGCGCATCGAGCTTTTCGGGTGCCGGTTCCTCATGTACGCGGAAGAGCAGCGGCACGGCCTTGGCGGTGAGCGTCTTGGCCGCGGCGACATTGGCCAGAACCATGAACTCCTCGATCAACTTATGCGCATCCAACCTGTCGCGAAACGCCACCGAACTCACACGCCCGTCGTCGGCCAATTGAATGCGCCTTTCGGGCAAATCAAGCTCGAGCGGCTGCCGGTCCGCTCGCGCCGCCACGAGCGCCGCATAGGCGGCATAAAGCGGCTCGAGCACGTCGCCCAGCAAGGGCGCAGTCCGGTCATTGGGCGCGCCATCAATGGCGGCCTGCACCTCCTCGTAGTTCAGCGCGGCGGGTGAGGTCATCAGCCCGCGGTGGAACGTCTGCCCGATCAATCGCCCCCCCGCGTCGATGACCATCCGAACCGCGATACAGGCTCGCGTCACGCCTTCATGAAGCGAACACAGGTCCCCAGACAGCCGGTCGGGCAACATCGGCACCACGCGGTCCGGAAAATACGTCGAATTCCCCCGATCCCGCGCGGCGCGGTCCAGCGCCGAACCCGGGGTCACGTAATGGGCCACATCCGCAATCGCGACCCAAAGCACGAAGCCGCCGGGATTGGTGGGATCCTCGTCCCGGAAGGCACAACAGGCGTCATCGTGATCGCGCGCATCGGCTGGGTCGATGGTGATCAGCGGCAGGTGGGTTAGGTCTTCGCGCCCCGCCATGTCAGCCGGGCTGGCAGCGTCTGCTTCGGCCATGGCGGCATCGGGGAAATCATCAGGAATGCCGTGCTGCTTGATCGCGATCAGGGACACGGCCTTGGGGGCAGATGGATCGCCCAGACGGTCGGTGATCCGCGCTTTGGGCAATCCCATGCGCCCCTTGGGCCCGGCCTGTTCGGCCTCGACCAATTCGCCGTCCTTGGCCCCGCCGGTGGCCCCCGCCGGCACCAGCCATTCCAGATTGGCCTTTTTGTCGATGGGCACGATCCGCCCGCCTTCGGCACCCTTGCGAAAGACCCCCAGGATGCGGCGCGGGTTTGTCCCGATCCGGCGGATGAGGCGGCCCTGATAATGGTGATCTTCGCCCTTCACCTCTTGCAGCCGTGCCAGAATCCGGTCTCCCTCACCCAGCGCGGGATCACCCGCACGCGGGATCAGCAAAACGCGCGGCTCGGGCCCCTCGCCGTTCCACTCCATCGGCTTGGCCATCAGATCGCCGTCCCGGTCCGGCCCCGTGACCATGAGAACCGAGACAGGTGGCAGGCTGTCGGGGTCCCTGTAGGATCGCTTGCGCTTTTCCAGATGCCCGTCGTCCTCCAGCGCCTTGAGCAAGCGCTTCAACTCGATCCGGTCCGCACCCTTGATGCCGAACGCCTTGGCGATATCGCGTTTGGAGGCGCGTGTCGGATTTTCGGAGATCCAGTCGAGAACGTCTGCGCGGGAGGGGATTTTTGCCATGGGGCCTGCGTATCACGCGCAGCCTCACAGTTGCCAGCACCGTCACCCGGATACAGCGCGGGATTTGAGTATTTGTGGACCATCGAAAGGGCAGGCCCGCCCCTTCTTCTGGCCTCAAATATCCCCGCCGGAGGCATGAAGAATCTCAAGCGCGCCGCGCGGGTCAGGGCAGATCGCCGACCTCGTCCACATCCCGCAATTCATCGACCCTCTCTATGCTGAGGCCCGGAAGGCTGGCGATTGTGTCGCTCAGGGCGTGTTCGGTGGACCACCGCACCCCGTCGAAGAGTGTCGCGGGCACCGCGCCGGTGCGTTTGAGGCCGACCAGCCAGTATCCCCCATCGGGCGCGGGGCCAAAGACGGCATCCGCAGGGCCCAGGGCGGCAAAGGCCCGGACAATCATCGCAGGCGTGATGCCGGGAATGTCGGCCCCGACAATGCAAACGGGGCCCGGTGGCAGGCCGCGCATCAAACGGCCCATCCTGTCGCCCAGATCGCCCGGGCCTTGCGGGACGCGGGGCAAATGCCAAGGCCACACGCGGCTGCGCAGCCCCTTGGCATCCGGGGACACGGCAAGGATCAGGTCGTAGCGGGGGTCTTGCAACCGGCGCAGCAGGTCGCGCGTCTGGTGGCGAAACCACCACGCCGCCTTTGTCATGCCGATGCTTTGGCCCAGCCGCGTCTTGACGCGCCCCGGCTGCGGTTCCTTGAGCATCACCACAAGGCGGGGACGGCGTGTCACAACCCGATTTCCATCATCTGGTGGTCGATGCCCGCATCGTCGAAGACATCCCCATAGGCGCGGTATCCAAGGCGTTCGTAAAAGCCCAGCGCACTGAGCTGCGCACCAAGGATCGCGCGTGTGGCCCCGGCCGCGCGCGCCGCCTCGTGGCAGCCTTCGATCAGGGCGACGCCGGTGCCCGATCCGCGTTGATCCGGCAAAACGCAGACGCGCCCGATCTTGGCCGTCGTGCCATAGCTCAGGATGCGCGCTGTGCCGATCGCGCGCGCGCCGTCCCGCGCCAAAAGGTGGATCGCCTCGGCGTCCTTGCCATCGACCTCCTCGTCCACGCTGACGCCCTGTTCCTCGATGAACACGGTGCGTCGCAGCGCCTGACAGGCGGCGATGTCTTGCGTGACGGCGACGGTGATCTCGGGGGTTATCACGACGCGAAGTACTCCCGCAGGATGCGACCGTAGATGGTCTTGAGCTGATGGATTTGCGCAATCTCCACCCGTTCATCGACTTGGTGCATCGTGCGGCCCACAAGGCCGAATTCCACAACCGGACAGTGGTCTTTCACGAAACGCGCGTCCGAGGTGCCACCGGTCGTGCTCAATTCCGGAACGCGGTTGGTTTCCGCCTGTACCGCGGCTGCCACGAGGTCGGACAGCGCGCCGGGTGGGGTCAGAAAACTTTCGCCCGACACCTTAACCGACAGGTCGAATTCGATGCCCGTCTCCTGCGTGACCGCCGCGGCCTCGGACGCGAGCCAGTCTGTCAGGCTTTGCCCGGAATGGGCGTCGTTGAACCGGATGTTGACCGCCGCCCGCGCCTCGGCAGGGATCACGTTGGTGGCGGGGTTCCCGGTGTCGACGGTCACGATGGCCAGCGTCGAGGCATCAAAATGCTCGGTCCCCTGATCCAACTCGTGGGCATCCAGCCGCGCAAGCAGCGACACAAGCCCGGTCAGCGGGTTCTTGGCGCGGTGCGGATAGGCCGAATGCCCCTGCACGCCCGTCGCGGTGATGTGCGCGGTCAGCGACCCGCGCCGCCCGATCTTCATCATCTGGCCCATCTCATCGGGGCTTGTGGGTTCGCCCACAAGGCAGACCGACATCTGCTCCCCCTGATCGTCCATCCAGTCGAGCAGCGCCGTCGTGCCATCCAGCGCATCGCCCTCTTCATCCCCGGTGATCGTCAGAATGACCGCACCCTCTGGCGGTGTGTCCGTGACAAAATCCACCGCCGCCGCGACAAAGGCCGCGACACCCGATTTCATGTCGGTTGCGCCGCGCCCATACAGGAAGCCATCCTTTTCCTCCGCCCCGAACGGGTCCACGGTCCACGCGGCGCGGTCGCCCACCGGCACCACATCGGTATGCCCGTTGAACCCAAAGGTCCGTGCGTGCCCCTTGCCGCCCCAGCGCGCGAACAGGTTCGACACCCCGCCGCGATCCACGCGCATGCACAAGAACCCGGCATCCGCCAGCACCTGTTCCAACAGCGCCAGCGCGCCACCCTCCTCGGGCGTAACAGACGGGCAGCGGATCAAATCAGCGGTCAGGCGGGCGGGATCGATGGAATGGCTCATGGCCCCGTTCTAGGCAGCCGCGCGATGCGGGCCAACCCCCAACGACAGGCTATGCAAAGGACGCATTTTCGCGTATCATGGCGTTAATGCGGAAAAATCCGCGCACAAAAACATACCCCGAGGCAGGGTTCCGGAAACCGAGCAGTTTCCCAGCATCGTCCGACAAAACACCTGGGTGAGGTGTGTCTTCGATGTGCCCCCGCCAAGGATCGAGGCGGTGACACATGGTTCAGGCGAGCGAGCTGGACATCGATGAAGGTGCAAGCGCGCTGGAGATGGCAAATGCCATTTTCGGCGATGGTGTATCCGTCATTGGCGCAAGCTATACCGGCGACAACAGATCTTCCGGCATCTTTTCGGGGGGCGACGACACCTCGCCCGGGGTCGTCCCGTCTGACACGGGTGTGATCCTGTCGACCGGACGCGTGCGCGATTTCACCAACAACAACGGCGACGCCAACCAGTCGAATTCGACCAGCACCAACACCCAAGGCCAAAACAACAACGCCGACTTCAACGCCGTTGCCGGGCGCAGCACCTATGATGCCGCCTATATGGACGTCGATTTCACGACGACCGGCGACACGATGACGATGCAGTTCGTCTTTGCCTCGGACGAATACCCGGAATACGTGAATTCGATCTATAACGACGTCTTTGCCGTCTGGATCAACGGCACCTATGTCCCGCTTGAGGTCGGCAATGGCGATACAGCCGTCACCGAGATCAATCAGGCCGATACCGAAAACCTCTACGTCGACAACACCCAAAGCCAGTTCAACACGGAAATGGACGGCTTCACGGTCACGATGACGCTCACCATTCCGGTCATTCCGACGACCGATCCCAACAACCCGGTCGTGAACTCGATCCGGATCGGGATCGCGGATGCCTCGGACAGCAGCTACGACAGTAGCGTCCTGATTGCCGGCGACTCCGTCCAGACCGCAATGGTCGCGATCGCGGATGACGTCACGATCGGCACCAATTTCACCAAGACGATCGACGTCCTCGCCAACGACCAGATCAACCCGTCCCCGAATTTCGAGATCACCCATATCAACGGGAACGAGATTCAACCCAACCAGTCGATCACCCTTGCCACAGGCCAGACGATCACGCTCAACAGTGACTGGACGATTGATGTTCAGACCACGGGCGACACGGGTGAGGTCGCATTCACCTATACGATCGAAGACAACGGCATCACCGACACGGCCTTTGTCACACTCGACACCATTCCCTGTTTCGTAGCGGGCACCGCGATCCTGACACCGGAGGGCGAACGCCCGGTCGAGACACTGAGCGTGGGTGACATGGTCATGACCCATGACAATGGCCCGCAGGAAATCCGCTGGATCGGCAGCCGGACCCTTGTAGCCCAAGGCAAGCATGCGCCGATTGCGATCCGCGCGGGCGCGCTGGGGGATCACCGCACGCTGCTCGTGTCGCCTCATCACCGCATCCTCATCCGCGATCTATTGTCCGAACTGCTGTTCGGCGAGCCCGAGGTTCTGGTCTCGGCCAAGGATCTGGTGAACGATCGGTCGATCCGTCCCCGCGAAGGCGGCGAGGTGACCTATGTCCACATGCTGTTTGATCAGCATGAAATCGTCTTCTCCGAAGGCCTCGCGACCGAGAGCTTTTTGCCCGGACCCCAGACCGCCGACTGCTTTGAACAGGCCGTTCTGGACGAGATCTGCGATATCTTCCCGGAACTCGACCCGAACACAGGCGAGGGCTATTCCCCCGCCGCCCGCCGCACCCTGCGCGCCTACGAGGCCCGTCTTTTGATGTCGGCATGAGGATCTAGAACCCATGTCATGGATTGGCCTGTCAGACCCGTTCTCCCAGACTTTCGACCTTGCCGGACTGGCCGGTCGCATGCCCCGTCGTCCCGCCATGACAAGCGTGCCTGAGGCCGCGCTGGCCTGCCGCGGGACCATCCTGCTCGAGGTGATGATCGACCATCGGTCGGTCCCACGCATTCTGGCCTCGGTCGACAACGGTCCGGGCTTTGCCATCAGCATCGCCTTTACCGAAGGCAACTGGGTCGAATTCAACCTGCGCATCGACGGCGCCAATTGGCGCCACACCCTGAAATGCGACATCGACGGAGCCACACAGCCCGTGCGCATCGCCTATGCATGGGACGCGGCCACGCGCGCAGCAATCTTCAGCTTGTTCCAACCCGCATCCGGGCGTCTCGTTCAGGTTCTGGTCGACGGGCCGCGCCCCATCCGGCTGATCGACCTGGCCCAACTGACCCATGCGGTGGGTCCGGGTGACAGCGGAAACCACCTGAATTTCCTCGCCATCTCGCGCGCGTTCCTGCCCACGGGGCCGATGCCGGGGATCGCGGGGCGCACGCTGGTCGAAACCGACCGGGGTCTGGTGATGATGAACAAGCTGGGCGTGGATGACGCGTTCCTGATGGCCGATGGGTCGGCGCGCAAACCCGTGGCCATCGCGCGCCGCACCCTGCCCGCCCGTGGCAGCTTTGCACCCGTCGCGCTCAAGGCGCCGTTCTTCGGGCTGGAGCGCGACGTGCTCTTGTCGCAGGAAAGCCGGGTCCTGATGGCCGGGGCGGATGTGGAATTCCTGCTGGGCAGCGAGGCCGTTCTGGCCCCCGCCGATCAGTTGCGCGACGGGGTGTCCGTCATGCCCGTGCGCGGGCGGGCAACGATGACGTATTACCTGCCGATCTTCGACACGGTCGACATCTTTCAGGCCGGTGTCGGGGTCAGTTCGCTGGACCTCGGGGCAGGTCGACCCGATCAGCTCAGCCTCGCGTCGACGCTTTGGGCGGATGTGGCGACCCCGCATGCCATGCGCCATGGCAATTGCCCCTTCCCCGAGGCGCGGCGGTACGAGGTCGTGACGCTGAACGCGGCGCGCGCGGCCTAACTCAACCCGGTCTGATCGCCAAAGAACGGGGTCATCTGGGCCACGACGACACTGTTTTCATCCAGCGCGCGCTGCATCAATCCGCGCTCTTCCTCGCTGATATCGTGCCCCTCGGCCAGACGTTCATCCAGCGTGCCATACCCCGACACGTCCAAGGGGTTCAGGTCCGCCTGTTTCAGGATCGCGACCGTCTCGCGGACCGCTTCGGCCTCGTCCACGCCGGCGGCGTAGATCATCAGCGCGCCGCCCGTCGCCTCGGCAGGCAGACCGTCGCCGTCCTTGCGCCCGACCTCGACCAACAGGGTAAACACCTGTTGCTGCCGTTTCGGCTTCTTGGGTTTGTCGGACATCTCAGGCCTCCGCTCAGGGTCTTGGCCCGTGCATTCCAGTTGGAACCGCGCCGCGCAAGCCTTTGATGCGACCAAATCAAGGGCGGGGCCGTAAGCGGGGCGCACCTGGCCCGCCCGGACGCGGTCGGCCCGCCTGCGCAGCTGCGCGCTCGCCCCCTCCCCCGCCACCGAGGAAGTCCTGCGAAACGGTCCCTTTGAAACAGCGCGGGAAGAACGGATATTCGTCGGTTGCGAAGTACACGTATTCGCCGTTCAGAATACCGCCATTGCATTCGTCCAAATTTCCGGACCCCGCGATGAATTGATAGTCCTGGACATACGTCCCGTCATAGGTGCCACCGGGACTGTTCGCGCCGTCAGGACGCGCGCCGGTCTTCAATTGCCACGATGGCTGTGCATGGGATCCGACATAGTGAATTTCGAACCCGTCCGCGGCATAGCCAAACAGAGTGCCGTCCAGTTCGGACGTCACCGCGACCGGCACACCGTGATAATGATACAGCCCCGTCCCATCGACATGCGCGTTTTGCGCATCCATGACGAGGCCGCCCATCCCCTCGACATTCCAGCCCGACGTGCGATCGCGGGAATACCCACGCGCCGATGATGCGTCATAATATTCTGCTGTGCCGGGGCGCAGGGGAATGCCCGTCACGGTGATCCCTGAGATGCGCACGCGGTCGTTCACCGTTCCGCTGCGTTCGGGTGTCGCGTCCATGCAAAAGCTGTGATCCTGTTCAGCCACGACAGCGCCGGCACGCCATGGGCCGGTGTCGTGTTCGGGCACCCCGTCAGAGGTGATACACCGCTGATCGTCTTCGACCGTCATTTCAACGTGGGCCTGCGCGGCGCTGCCCAGCAAAACAATACAGGCAAGGGTTGGAGCAATCGTCTTCATGATATCCTCCGATGGTCTGGATATCTATGACACGGTCCCCGCGTGATGTTCTGTCGAAATTAATCGCGCAGCTTGCGTACAACCCAAATCAACAGCGACGCACCTGCGGCCCCAACGATGAGCTGCGGGATCCAGCTGCGTTCAGCGTAGATGCCAAAGGCGCCCAACAGGAAATTCAGAACCGCGGCCCCGGCAATCCCCAGAAGGATATTCACCAAGATCCCGGTCTTGGCCTTCATGATCGCGCTCGCGATCCACCCGGCCAAACCCCCAACGATGATGGAAGCGATCAATCCAAGTCCCATGACACTCTCCTTCTGTATCACTTAACGCGCAAGGCCCGCGTCCTGTTCCGGTACGGGCCTTGGCGTGAACGCAGGGATCAGTCGCGCAACAACTCGTTGATGCCCGTCTTGGAGCGGGTCTTTTCGTCCACCCGCTTCACGATGACCGCGCAGTACAGGTTCACGCCGTTCTTGGACGGCATCGATCCCGCGACGACCACGGAATAAGGCGGCACCTCGCCATACATGACCTCGCCCGTATCGCGGTCCACGATCTTGGTCGACTGGCCGATGAAGACACCCATGCCAAGGACCGACCCCTCGCGGACGATGCAGCCTTCGACAACTTCTGACCGCGCACCGATAAAACAGTTGTCCTCGATGATCGTGGGGCCCGCCTGCATGGGTTCCAGAACCCCGCCGATGCCCACGCCGCCCGACAGGTGCACGTTCTTGCCGATCTGCGCGCAGGACCCGACCGTGGCCCACGTGTCGACCATGGTGCCTTCGTCGACATAGGCGCCCAGGTTCACGAAGGACGGCATCAGGACCACGCCGGGCGCGATAAAGGCGCTCTTGCGGACGACGCAGTTGGGAACGGCGCGGAACCCCGCGGCCTTCCATTGATTGTCGCCCCAGCCTTTGAATTTGCTGTCGACCTTGTCCCACCAGCCGCTGCCTTGGGGGCCGCCGTCCTGCTGTTCCATGTCCTTGATGCGGAAACCGAGCAGGACCGCTTTCTTGGCCCACTGGTTCACATGCCAGGACCCGTCATCCTGCTTTTCGGCCACGCGCAGCGTGCCGCCGTCCAAGGCGTTCAACGTATCCTCGATCGCCTCCCGCGTTTCCCCGGTGGTGCTGGGGGTGATCGTGTCGCGCGCCTCCCAGGCGGCTTCGATGGCGGTCTCAAGTTGATCGTTGGACATTCACGGCCTCGCGCAATTTTGGTTAGCGCGGCTATACCTATGCTTCGTCCAATGCTCAATTGGGACGTGGAAGACTTCACCGCAAATTAGGATTCTGCCGCCTACAAGCGTGCTGAATTTGCGGAGTATCTCCATGGCAACTGCGTCAGAATTGGCAATCAACACAGATGCCACCGCCGATGACATGGCCGAAGCCATCTTTGGCAACGGCATCAAGATTGTGGAGGCGTCTTATACCGGGGCCAACGCGGCCTCCGGCATTTTCTCGGATGCCGAAGACACGCTGGGCGATATCGCCCCGTCCGACAGCGGTGTGATTCTGTCGACGGGCAAGGCCACGGATTTCACCAACAGCTCTGGCGACGCCAACACGAGCAACGGCAAGACCACGAATTTCCAAGGCGCGGGCGATGCCGACCTGAACGAAATTGCGGGGTCCCAGACCTATGACGCCGCAGTGTTCGAGGCCAAGTTCATCCCGCAGGGCGAAACACTGACGATGCAGATCGTCTTTTCCTCCGAAGAGTATCTGGAATACGTGAATTCAGGCTTCAACGACGCGGTTGGCGTGTTCGTGAACGGCACCAAGGCCGAACTGACCGTGGGTTCGGGCGACATCACCATCAACAACATCAACGATGAATCGAACGCCAACCTTTACCGTGACAACGCGGCGGGCGATGACAATTTCAACACCGAAATGGACGGGCTGACGGTGACGCTGACGCTCAAGGCGCCGGTGCAGGCAGGGGCGGAAAACACCATCAAAATCGCCATCGCTGACGGCGGTGATGGGGCCTACGATTCGAACCTGCTGATCGCGGGCAACTCGGTCCAGACGGCACTGATCGCAAACGACGACGAGGCCGAAATCACAGGCGGCGAGACATCCGTCATCGACGTGCTGGGCAACGACACCACCACCAGCGACCCGCCCGGCCTGATGATCACGGCGATCAACGGCAAGCCCGTCGAACCCGGCGACTCGGTCGAATTGCCCACGGGCGAGGTCATCACGCTTCTCAAAGACGGGACGCTGTCGATCGAGGGCACCGATGAAGAAGGCACCGACACCTTCAGTTACATGGTCGAAGATGGCGCCGGGAACACCGACACCGCCTTTGTCAAACTGACGACGACGGCCCCATGCTTTACCTTCGGCACCCGGATCGCCACGCCCCGCGGCGCAGTCCCTGTGGAGGCGCTTCGCCCGGGCGACGCGGTCTTTACCCGCGACAACGGGATGCAGGTGTTGCGCTGGTCGGGTCAGTCGAACCGCCCACGACAGGGGATCAACGCGCCTGTCCGGGTCCGCGCCAACGCGCTGGGGTACGATCACGCATCGTTTGAAGTCTCGCAGCAGCACCGGCTCCTCGTGTGCAGCGAGGCGGCGGACCTTCATTTCGGTACCTGCGAGGTCCTGGTGAAGGCCAAGGACCTTTTGGGGCGTCCGGGCGTCACCTTGGCCGCCAACAGCCGCGACGTGTGCTATGTGCACCTTCTGTTTGATCGCCACGAAATCGTTCTGGCCAACGGCGTCTATTCGGAAAGCTACCACCCCGGCGCGCAGAGCCTGAACAGCTTTGACGGGGACTGCCGCGAGGAGGTGCTGCGCCTCTTTCCCGATTGCGACCCCGCCACGGGCGCAGGATACGGGCCATCTGCGCGGCGGGTCTTGCGCAGCTTTGAAAGCGCCTTGCTTCTGGCGGCATAACCCGGCCTTCCCTTCCCCTCTCACCGCGGTCTAACGTCGGCCAGAGCAGGAAAGGACACTTCGGATGACACCACGCCGCCACGCCATGCGCGACAGCCACGAAGATCGGGTCGAGGCACAGAATGTCCCCGACACGCCGCAAACCCGCGCCCCCGCCTACCGTCTGGCCTTTGCCGACGATGATTTCCTGTGTCAGGACGCCTTGCGCCCCGTGCGGCTGCAACTGGAGCTTCTGAAACCCGAAATGGGTCTGGACGAGGCCGGGGTCGACAGCACCATCGTGATGTTCGGCGGCGCCCGCATTCCCGAACCGTCCAAAAAGTCCATGGCGCGCACGCAGACCCTCGCCGATCTTTCGGAATTCTACGACGAGGCGCGGACATTTGCGCGCCTCATGACGGAAAAGAGCATGGCCGATGGCGGGCGCGAGAACGTGATCGTCACCGGCGGCGGCCCCGGCGTGATGGAGGCCGGCAACCGCGGCGCCATGGATGCAGGCGGGCGGTCCATCGGGCTCAACATCGTGTTGCCGCACGAACAGGCGCCCAACGCCTTTGTCACGCCCGAGCTGTGCTATAACTTCCACTACTTCGCGATCCGCAAGATGCACTTCCTGCTGCGCGCCCGCGCGATCACGGTGTTCCCGGGCGGTTTTGGGACGCTGGATGAAATGTTCGAGGCCCTGACCCTGATCCAGACAGGGCGCATGGACCGGGTGCCGTTCCTGCTGTTTGGCCGGGCCTTCTGGGAAAAGATCGTGAACTGGGATGCGCTGGCGGACGCGGGCACCATTTCCGCAGATGATCTGGACCTGTTCGATTTTGTCGACAGCGCCGAGGAGGCCGTGGCCAAGATTGAAAACTGGCCCGGTGCCGGGGAGCGGCGGGACGTGATTCCGGGACGGTGATGCCCCCATAGTGGAGCCCCGTCCCGTGACATCGTGATGGAACCTTCTGCGCCGCCACATCGTTGGCGGCATAACAGAAGGAGACACATCATGGCGACCACACGCTCAAATGGCATTTCCAAACCCGACGCCTTGAAAGGTCAGGGTTTTGACGATTTGGCAGCTCAGATGGACATCATCCGCAAGGATATCGCGGACCTGACCGCGATCGTTGGCAACACCGTGGCGGACAAGACGACATCGGCCAAGACCTCCGTGAAATCCGAGGCTGCCGCCACCAAGGCCGAACTTGAGGCGCGCATCGCAGATGCCCGCGCGCAGCTGTCGGCCATGGCCAAGGATGCGCGGGCAAGCGCCGCCGAGACCGCCGAGAAAATCCAGATGGACGCCGCAGAGGCCTACATCCGCGGCGAAGATGCGATCAAGGAACGTCCCGCCCTTGCGATGGGTCTGGCCGCCGGGCTCGGCTTCATCGCGGGCTACATGGCAACCGGCAAACGCCGCGCCTGATGTTCGGGATCAAGACATCGGCCAAACAGGCCGCCCACGCCGCTGGCGTCCGGGCGGCCGGTGGCGTGTTGTGCCTCATCGGCGCAGGTTTTCTGATTGCCGCCGCCTATGTTGCGCTTCAGGCCGCCTTTGATGCGCTGACCGCGGCGCTGATCCTTGGTGGCGGTTTTGCGGGCGTGGGATTGATCATTCTTGCTGTCGCGCCGCGCTGGTCACCGCAAGCGGCCAAGGCCCCCGCCCCGCAACCTGCACAGGCTCAGCCGGAATCCAGCATGCCCGCCGGTCTGGCGGTTGCGTTCCTCGACGGATTTGAAGAAGGCGCGCGCACGCGCACGCATGTGAACCGGACGCATTAGTCCGCGTTTCAAAAGCCGCGCTTTTGCTAGGCCGGATCGTGGTGATCCAAAACGGTCGGCAACAGACCCAATTCCACGCCGTGCGGCAGTGTCACCAACATCGGACCGGCCGCCGTCCCTTTCAGGCCATATCCGCGCTTGCGCAACCGCGCCTTGAGGTCCTCTGCCCCCGTGGCACGTGTCATCACGTCGCCCACTAGGCCAAACACCGCATCCCGCGTCATCCGATCATACCGTTGATAGGTCATCACACCCTCCCGCACGTCCTGTGCAGGATGAAACACGATCCGGTCTTTAAATGAGGTGAAGACGGGGCAATTTTGCATCCGCCCCGCAGGTCGTTGCGCCTACAGCCCGGCCTCTGCCGCGATCTCCTTGCGGCTCTTGCGGGCGCGTTCGGTGGCGGATTTCAACTGCCCACAGGCGGCCATGATGTCCTCGCCACGCGGGGTGCGGATCGGGCTGGCATAGCCCGCCTTGTGCACGATATCCGCGAACCGCTCGATGCGGTCCCAATCGCTCCGGTCATAGGGTGCACCGGGCCACGGGTTGAACGGGATCAGGTTGATCTTGGCCGGGATGCCTTTGATCAGTTTGACCAGGCGGCGGGCGTCCTCGTCGCTGTCATTGACATCCTTCAACATCACGTATTCGAACGTGATCCGCTCTGAGTTCGACAGACGCGGATACTCCCGCAGCGCGTCCAGCAGCGCCGCGATGTTCCACCGCTTGTTGATCGGCACCAGCTTGTCGCGCACCTCGTCCGTCGTGGCGTGGAACGAAACGGCCAAAAGGCACCCAATCTCTTCGGCGGTCTTGGCAATCTCGGGCACGACACCGCTGGTCGACAGCGTGATCCGGCGACGGCTGAGCGAAATCCCCTCGGGGTCCATCGCGATCTTCATCGCGTCGCGCACACCCTCGAAGTTATAGAGCGGCTCGCCCATGCCCATCAGCACGATGTTCGACAACAGGCGCGTCTCATCCTTGGGCGCGCCCGGTTCAGGCCATTCGCCCAGATCATCGCGGGCCAGCATGACCTGCCCGATGATTTCGCCCGGTGTCAGATTGCGGACAAGCTTTTGCGTCCCCGTGTGGCAGAACGAACAGGTCAGGGTGCAACCCACCTGGGACGAGATACACAGCGTCCCCCGGTCGGTCTCCGGGATGTAGACGACCTCAACCTCGTGACCGCCTGCGATCCGCACGAGGTATTTTCGCGTGCCATCCGCGCTGACCTGTTTGGTCACGACCTCGGGCAATTCGATCACGAACGCCTCGGCCAGTTGCGCGCGATAGGCCTTGGACAGGTTCGTCATCGCGTCAAAATCGCGAACGCCCCATTGGTAGATCCATTGCCAGACTTGGTTCACCCGCATCTTGATCTGCTTCTCAGGCGTGCCTGCCTCAAGCAGTGCGTCGCGCAGCCCATCCCGCGTCAGACCCACAAGGTTCACCTTGTCAGAGGCCGGTACCTTGCGCGGCACGGTCAACACGTCTTGCGTCACTGGGGCAGTTGCATCAGCCATGGGATCACCAATCGGTCACGGGAAGACCGCGATATATGTCAGCCCCGCTTGAAAAGCCAGACTAGCCCGTGCAGCGGGTCTCGGCATCCTCGATCGCGGCGGTAAAGCCGAGCAGGCTGAACTCGTCGCGTGTCGTCGTACCCCGACCCGACCGGCCCGTGACGGTGGCCTTCGCGCCGCGCTTCATCGCTGTGACGATCTTGGCGTCATCCGCGGGCGACGCGGCCCATGCCCATTCGCCTTCGGTAAAGAGCTCGAACTGATTGCCGTCGATGTTCAGGTTCACCGTCGACCCGTTGGCGAACGGATAGCCGCCGGTAAACGTCACCTGCCCGGTTACACCCGCCGACGGGCGGTAGAAGACAAAGAGCAGGATTTCACCCCGGCGCGCGGCAACCACGCGACCGTCGCGGGTGTTCACCGTCTCCTTGGGCGCGGACACGCCCCAGCACTCGGTCGGGTCGCTTTCGACAAAGACGCTCCAGTCCGTCTTGGCCGCGACGCGGTTTGTGGTCTCTTCCTGGGCAAAGGCGGGGGCGGCCAAGAGGGCAGCGGCCGCCAGCGGCGCGAGAAATTTGATCATGACGTTCAGCCTCATCTATCGTCAGGGGGTCCGCGATGACCGTGGCCTCTGTCGGGCCGTTCGGGTGGTCAGGCGGTTTCTTGCTCGTTAAAGCAGCAATACCGCACACCACGCCAGCGCGCAAAGGGCACGCGCGGTCAAATCTGCGAAATCTTGCCGGAAGGGGCCCAACACCATGCATATCGGAGATCCCCTGATCGAGCTGACCCGCGGTGGCCGGGTCGAAAGCGTGCATTGCGGCCACATTGCCGTGTGCAATGCCAAGGGCGAGGTGATCGCGGGGGCCGGTCACGCGGATCAGGTCATCTATCCCCGATCCTCTGCCAAGATGATCCAGGCGGTGCCGCTGGCCTTGGCCTTCCCCGACACCGATCCCGAACGCCTCGCGCTGGCCTGCGCGTCCCACAGCGGCGAGGTCGGCCATACCTCCCGCGTGAGCGCGTGGTTGTCCGAGCTTGATCTGGGCGTCGATGATCTGCGCTGCGGCGCGCCAGAGCCTCTGGGCAAATCCGCGCGGGACGATCTGATCCGCGCAGGCGAACGCCCCTGCCAACTGCATTCCGACTGCTCGGGCAAACACGCGGGCTTTCTGACCGTGACCCGCGATCTGGGCGCCGATCTGGAATATCTCGAAATCGACCATCCCGTGCAGCGCGCCGTGCTTGAGCACTTCGAGGACCTGACGGGAGAGACCTCTCCCGGCTGGGGTGTGGACGGGTGTTCGGCGCCGAACCACGCGACCTCCGTGCGCGGGCTGGCCCATGCGATGGCCAAATACGCCACCGCGACCGAGGACACCGCCCGCGGGCGGGCCATGGTGTCCCTGCGCTCCGCCATGGCGACCCATCCCGATCTTGTCGCGGGCGAAGGCCGAGCCTGCACCACCCTGATGCGCGCGGCCCCGGGTACGGCGCTGAAAACGGGGGCCGAGGCTGTCTTTGTGGGCATCCTGCCGGAACAGGGTCTGGGCGTCGCGCTCAAGATCACCGACGGCAACGTGCGGGCGGCCAACGCGGCCATCGCCTCCGTCCTGATCCAACTGGGCCTTCTCGACCCGGCCCACCCGGCGGCGCGCGAACACGTGGGCGCACCGCTCATCAATTTCCGCGATATCCCCGTGGGCGAAACCCGCGCGGCGTTCCGGCTCTAGCCCGCGAACTCCGCCCGCGCATATCCCTGCAGGAACAGCAGCGCCGTCAGGTCCCCGTGGTTCACCCGAACGTCACACTGCGCCTGCACCGACGGCTTGGCATGGAGCGCCACGCCCATCCCGGCAAGCCCCAGCATCCCCAGATCATTGGCCCCGTCGCCCACGGCAATTGTGTCCGCGACCCCAATCCCCAACCGGCCC
>JBCBFU010000041.1:0-25409 GCA_038527375.1 Pseudomonadota bacterium
GGCGTTGACGGGATCCGCGAGGAATGCGGCGGAGTCTCCAGAGAACATGGCGTCTCGGAAAGGCAAATACATCGGGTCGTTGTCTACAAGGCGAGCTATTTCTTCGAATCTGAGAAGGGTTTGGGTTCGCGTAAAGCGGTCGCCATTTGATCGCACAAATTCGACATTGAGCACCGCGAGCACCATGCCAATACGTGGATGCAAGGCGCTTGTTACGGTGGTCGCATAAATCTGGTCCCAAGGGGTCGGGCTCCCAAGGAACTCTGCCCAGAAGCGCTCGACGACGGCAATTCCTCGGTCGGTGCGCAATACGGGGATATGATTGCCGCTGTAATCGGACGCCCAGCGGATGAAATGAAGCCCGAAGTTGCTGAGGCCATCACTGGGGAATTCCGGGCGCGTCGCGACGGTCAGGAACAGGTCTAGAGCGCGTTGGTCTTCACCGAGAATCGGGCTGGATGCCGAAAACTCTTTCCAGACGCGAGGTTCAGCGAAATTTTCTGTCGCGATCTCGAATACTTCCTCCACCAAAGCGCTGTCTGATTTGACCCGGTTTAGGAGCATTAGAAGGGCGATTTGAAACGCCGGCTCATCGCTGTTTTCAATTTCTTTGCGGACCAATTCGCGTTTTGCTGGATCGTTGATCAATTCGGTCCGCAAGGCATTGAAGGCCTGCGCCTGAATATGCACGCGGTAGTCCCGGATGCTCTCCAGCAAAGTAAACACCTCGGGCGCCCTAAGCTGTTCAAGGACCTGCGTAAGCTCCTTCTCGCGACGTTCCAAGATCCTGTTTTGTCGTTTGATCTGCGCCTCACGCTCCACAATTTGCCCGTTCAGGCCCGCCAGTTCCGCGACCAATTCCGCACGGTCTTGCTCGGCCTGTTCGGCCAACGTTTCCAGTTCGGCCTCTTTGGTTGCAACCTCCGCAGACATTGCCGCGATCCGCGCCTCTGATCGCTTTTCGGCCTCGCTCAGTTGCGTCTCGAGCGCGGCGCGTTCCCGCTCGAACTTCGCGGTTTCTTCCGCCAACTCCGCCTCGATTTCCTCGAGACGCTGCGCCAGCGCGGCCTCTGCCGCCGCGAGACGACCTTGGGTTTCTGCAACCTCGGACTGCGCGGTGGCGAGCACGGCTTCTTCCGCCCGCAACGCGCGTTCGACCTCGATCTTCTCCATCTCCAGAAGGGCCTTCTGGTTGTCCAGAAACCCGGTCGAATAGGCGATCCAGACCGTGGCCCCGGCGAGGATCGTGGGGCCAAGCGCCGCAAGAAACGCCGGACGCAACCATGTGGGGCGGTTCAGCTCGTCGATTTCGGCCTGAACCTTGATGCGTTGCAAATCGTCCAGCGTGGGCTGCTCAGGCGGCTTGGGTTGCGGTTCATTTGCTGCCGCCGGGGCGTTGTCAGGCGGTGCGCCAGGAGGCGTGGCAGCGGACATGGGCGAAATCTCCAAAATGGCACTAATCAACTGGGTCTAATGCCATTTTTATGATGCGCCGCCCGCGCCCGTGTCAATCTGCCGGTGCAGCCCGCCTAAGCCGCCTGGGTCGCTTTGTGTTGAAACGGGTTTTCGCCGCTGGGTGGGTGCCCCACGATCGCACCTGTGGCATCGCGGTGGGGCGGTTCGCTGAACGCTTTGAGCCCTTGCAGATCCTTCAAATGCATCTGCCGCGTCCACGCGCTGAGCCCGGCAAAGCGCCAGATCGCGTTGAAGGGCCGGGGCAGGCGGTTCACAAAGTGCGCCGCAACGCGGGTCTGCCTGGGCGCAATCTGCGTCAGGGTGAACGTCAATTCCGGGTGATGTGGTGGTCCGGGACCCACAAGCGTCATGGACACGTCCGTCTGGTCCGACAGGCCTACCACCTCCTGATGCCCGATCCGTTTGCCCTTGGTGAAGAACACCGTGCGCGCCCCGACCGTGCCGTCGGCCCCGTGGCTTTCATCCACGGCGCAGGTCGATTTGGTTTCCGCGGGCCACGCGGACCAACGCATCAGCCGCTCCTGCAGTCGAATGTCGTCATAGACCTGCGCGCGGGGGGCGTTGATGTCGATGGTTTCGGTATATTCGACCCGCGCGGGCGCGAGCGCGGACAAGACGGCCACGATGACGACAAGCGCTCCAACGACGCACAGGGTGATGAGAATCCAAAGGGGCATGGGTTGTCCTTTCGCCGGGACCAGTTAATACTTCGTATAAGCAGATATAAGGCAAAAAAGTATCTTGGCAAGTGAGATAAATACATCCGACCTCGTCATGGCCTGTCGCCGTCTCTACGCGGCGATTTCGGATCTCGATCGCCGCATCGCGCGGACGGCGGGCATTTCGGTATCGGATTTGCAGTGCCTCAACCTGCTGGAGGCGGGTCCCGTCACGCCCCGGGACATCGCGGGCGCACTGGAACTGACAAGCGGGGCCGTCACGGGCCTCATTGACCGGCTGGAGGCCAAGGGTCTGGTCGAACGACGACCCAATCCCAAGGATCGCCGCAGTGTGGTTGTCGCCGGCACGCCCCACCTGTTCGCGTCAATCGGCCCGCAATACCGCAGGGTCGCCACGGCCTTGCGCGCGTTTGAGGACGGATTGGGGGATCAGGCGCCGCTCGCAGCGACCCATTTGGAGGCGGCCGCAGCGGCCTACGCGCTGGCCGCGTCAGCAATCGAAAACGACGGCGCATCGGACTGACGCGCCGCGGCAGATGGCGGCCTACGTAATCGCCTCGAGCCGTTCCTTGCTCAGATCACCCGGCACAATCGTCACCGGGATCGGCAGGGAGCCGGAGTTGCGCGAAAGCTGCGTCACGAGGGGGCCGGGGCCTTTGCTGTCCGTGCCCGCCCCCAGAACCAGCACGCCGATTTCGGGGTCGTCCTTGATCTGCGCCATGATTTCCGGGACGGCCTCGCCCTCGCGGATGACAAGCTCGGGGTCAACGCCTTGCTTGTCGCGCATCCATTTGGCGAAGACCTCGAAATGCGCCTCGATCCGCTCTCGGGCCTCCTCGCGCATGATGTTGCCGACGCCGATCCAGTGGTTGAAGTCCTCGGGCGGGATCACGGCCAGAACTTCGACCCCGCCACCGGAGTGGGCCGCCCGCATCGCGGCAAAGCGCATGGCGTTCAGGCATTCGCGGCTGTCGTCCAGCACGACGAGGAATTTGCGCATGTGGTCCTCCCAAACCGGGGCAACGTGACAGCCGCCCGACGCACAGTCTGACGCCAACGCCCGACCCGCGCAACGGTTATGCGCAGCCCGCCAGATGCCCGGTAGCAGAAATGGGGGCGCCCCGGTCGGGACAAACCGGGGCGCAGACGGGGCTGAGGTTGCAAACACGAAAATGCGTACACCGTGCGGACCCCGGGTCTTTTGAAATAGGAAAACCCAGGTGGGACAGTACCCGCACGCCAAAACAACTCCGACGCCTGCGGGTCTAAGGTGAGTCTGATTCAGTTTCGTGACGGCGCGCGACCCTAGCGCACCATCCCCACGATCTCGTAGGTCTGATCCAGGATCGGCGCGGCCAGCGCGCGCGCCCGTTCCGCGCCCCGCGCGAGAATGCGATCGATTTCGGCTTGGTCCTGCATCAGGCGCGACATCTCGGTCCCGATCGGCCCCAGCTTCTCGACGGCAAGATCCACCAGCGCCGGCTTGAACTGCCCGAACTGCTGCCCCGCATGTTCGGTGACAACCGCCTCGGCAGAGGTCTGCGAGAGCGCGGCGTAAATGTTGACGAGGTTGCGCGCCTCGGGCCGGTCAGCAAGACCGTCGAGGGTGTCGGGCAGGGGTTCGGGGTCCGTCTTGGCCTTGCGGATCTTCTTGGCAATGTCGTCAGCCGTATCGGTCATGTTGATCCGGCTCATATCCGAAGGATCGGATTTCGACATCTTCTTGGACCCGTCTCGCAAGCTCATCACGCGGGTGGCGGGGCCTTCGATGACGGGTTCAGTGATCGGAAAGAACTCGGTCCCGAAATCATTGTTGAACTTGGTGGCGATGTCGCGCGTCAATTCAAGATGCTGCTTTTGATCCTCGCCCACGGGCACGTGGGTTGCGTGGTAGATCAGGATGTCGGCGGCCATCAGCGCCGGATAGGCAAAGAGCCCCAGCGAGGCATTCTCGGCGTTCTTGCCCGCCTTGTCCTTCCACTGTGTCATGCGCTTCATCCAGCCCATGCGCGCCACGCAGTTGAAGATCCACGCCAGTTGCGCGTGTTCAGGCACCTGGCTCTGGTTGAAGAGGATGGATTTTTCGGGGTCGATGCCCGACGCGATGAACCCGGCACAAAGCTCACGCGTGTTGTGGCGCAGGTCGTCGGGGGCCGCCAGATTGGCGGTGATCGCGTGCAGGTCGACCATGCAGTAAATCGTCTCGTGGCTGCCTGCGTCCTGCATGTCCACAAAGCGTCTGAGCGCGCCGAGATAGTTGCCCAAAGTCAGGCCGCCCGAGGGTTGGATGCCCGAAAAGACGCGGGGGGTGAACTGGGTCATGGGTGGCTCCGGATGCTTTGGCCGCGCGGCGTGGCTGGCAGGTCTTGGTCGGGTGGAGTATGCCGCAGGCAAAGCCCCGTCAAGGAAACACAGATGTCAGACAGACTTCCCCGCAGTCCCATGGATCAGGGCGGACGTGGAGGACATGATCCTTCGCCCCTCAATCCCATGTCGCCAGCCATTCTGGCCATCGCGATTGCGATCCTCGTGATCGAACTGGCGGTCACGGCGGGCGCGCGCGGTCTGGTGGGCGGGCCGTTGGGCATCGGCTGGCGCGCCAACCTGATCGAACAATTTGCGGTCTCCGACAGGCTCTTTGAATGGATGTGGGCCACCGGGAACTGGAGCCTGCCCGATCTCGCGCGGTTCGTAGCCTATGCCTTCGTGCATGTCTCGTTCTCGCAGGCGGTGTTCGCGGCGGTCTTTGTGTTGGCCTTGGGCAAATTCGTGGGCGACGTGGCGGGTGGGTTGCGCGCGACAGTGATCTTTTTGGGATCGGCCATCGTGGGTGCTCTGGTCTATGTGCTGGTGGTGCAGGATGCGGGGTTTTTGACCGGCGGGTTCCCCGGAGCCTACGGGTTGATCGGAGCGTTTTCCTATGTGCTGATGACCCGACTTGAACAGATGGGCGGCAATCAGCTTCAGGCGTTTCAATTGCTGGGCATCCTGATGGCGATCCAACTGGGCTTTGGCCTGATCTTTGGGGGGCCGCCCCACTGGATTGCCGATCTGGCAGGCGCGGGGGCTGGTTTTGCGCTCATGGCGCTCATGCAACCGGGCGCGTTGGTGGGCTGGATCAGACGGCGTTAGCCGCGCCGCAACTGGCCGCGCAGATCAGAGAGGGTAAAGGCCCCTAGCAGGCGACCGGCAAGGGCGTAGCTGCCCGCGCCCGCGAGGATCAGCGCCGCCAGGCCGAGGTATCGCCAACCCGCAAGCATCAGCGCGTCGCGCAGCAGCCACGCAACCGCAACCAGCACGACGCCCATCACCACCGACGCAAGCGCGATCCGCCACGCCCGGTCGCGCAACCGCGCATCAAGCTGCGCCGCCACACCCATGGCGCGCGTTCCACGCCACAGCAGCCACACCATCGCCCAACCCGCGATCGTGGCGCCCCAGGCGGCAGCGGTGAAGCCGATCACGGGGGCGGCAAGGATTGCGATCACCGCGTTCACGACCATGGCGACCAGCGCAAACCGGAACGGGCTGCGCGTGTCCTCGCGCGCGAAATAGAGCGGCTGAAACACCTTCTGCAGCACGAACGCAGGCAGGCCCGCGCCATAGATCGCCGCGGCCAAAGCCGTGGCCGCCGTGTCATCCGCCGCAAACGCTCCGCGTTCGAACAGCACTGACACAAGACTGCCGGGGATGACCATCAACGCCACCGCCGCGGGCAGGGACAGCGCCAGACAAATCTCGGCAGAGCGCGACAAGGCGGCGCGGCCACCTTCGGCATCACCGGCCTGAAGGCGGCGCGACAGTTCGGGCAGCAGCACGATACCGATGGCAATCCCGACCACGCCCAGGGGCAGTTGGTACAGCCGGTCGGCGTAATACAGCCACGCATTCGCTCCCTCGAAATAGCTGGCGACCTGACGGCCTACGAGCAGGTTCACCTGAACCACCCCGCCCGCCAGCGCCGCGGGGGCAGCGATGATTGCAAGCCGTCGCAACTCCGGCGTCATTCGGGGACGTCGCGGGACGACCGCGTATCCGGCCCGCGCTGCGGCGACCCATAGCAACGCCAACTGCGCGGCCCCCGCCACCGGCACCGTCCAGGCGAGCGTTAGCCCCGCATCCCAGCCCGCTTGCGCCCCGATCACCAAACCCGCGACGAATAGCACGTTCAATAATACGGGCGCCGCCGCCGCCGCCACAAAGCGCCGCGTTGCGTTCAGCACCCCCGACAACAGCGCCGCGAGCGAGATGAAGAAGATGTAGGAAAACGCGATCCGCCCATAGAGCGTGGCAAGATCGAACCGCGCATCGCCTGCAAAACCCGACGCCATCGCGTAGACCAGCCACGGCATGAATACCGTCGCCAGAACCGTGAAGACGACCAGGATCAGCGCCAGCCCGGAAAAGGCATCGCGGGCAAACTCCAAAGGCGCCTCACCTTGCCCCGCTTCCACTTTCTTCGAAAACATCGGCACGAAGGCCATGTTGAACGCGCCTTCGGCAAAGAAGCGGCGGAACATGTTGGGCAGCGCAAAGGCCACGACAAAGGCATCCGCCACCGGGCCCGCGCCCAGAAAGGCCGCGATCATGATGTCGCGCACAAAACCCAACACACGGCTGAGCATCGTCCACAGCCCGACCGTCGCAAAGGCCCGTAGCATAGCCGCCTCAGCCCTGCCGCGCGCGGTCTGCGCCCGATTGAATCGCCTCGCGCAACTTGCGCTCCAGCGAGTTGCGTTTGCCTTCACCGAACAGCTTCAACCCGAACATATCCTTGACGTAGAAGGTATCGACCACCTGCTCCCCATAGGTCGCGATCACCGCGTTTGCGATGTAGATGTTCGATCCCGCAAGCGTTCGGCACAAGTCGTGCAGAAGACCGGGACGGTCGCGAGTGTCGACCTCGATCAACGTGTAGATATCCGACCCTTCGTTGTCGAAAGTGATGTGGGTCGGCACGTTGAACGGACGTTCGCGTTTCTTCAGCTTGTCGCGATCCTTCAGCGCGTCGCGTGCGACCACTTCACCTTTCAGGGTCTTGTGGATCATCGCCTCGAGCCGGGTCAGGCGCGATCCCTCATAGGGCGCGCCGTCCGCATCCTGTATCCAGAACGCGGCGGTGGCATAGCCGTCCTTGGTCGTGAACGTCCGCGCATCGACCACATTTGCCCCCACCAGAGCCAGCGCCCCGGTGATACGCGCGAAAATCCCCGGGTGATCGAGCATGGCAAAGCACACGCGCGTCGCATCGCGATCCTCGTCGGGTTCCAGATCCAGCCGGATTTCATCGTCGGGGATGTCTTTCAAAAGCTTGGCAAACACCACATGGGCCGTGATGTGGAGGCCCTGCCAATAGGGCGGGTAATGTCGGCTGGTTTCGGTGCGCAGGTCCTTGCGGTCCCATCCCTCCAACGACTCGCGCAGGTTGCGCTTGGCCTCGACCATGCGGTTGTCGCGGGTCAGCGCCTCCAGCCCCTCTTCCAGACCGCGACGGGTCTGCCGATAAAGCGCGCGGATCAGCACGGCCTTCCAGTTGTTCCACGTGTCCGGCCCCACGCCGCGAATGTCGCAGACCGTAAGCACCGTCAGCAGGTCGAGCCGTTTGCGCGTCTGCACCGCCTTCGCGAAATCCCGCACCGTGCGCGGGTCCGCGATATCGCGCTTCTGCGCCATATCCGACATCAAGAGGTGATAGCGGACCAGCCATTCGACCGTCTCGACCTCTTTCTTCTTCAACCCCAGGCGCGGCGCCACCGTGCGCGCGATCTTGGCGCCAAGGATCGAATGATCTTCGGGCCGCCCCTTGCCGATATCGTGCAAGAGCAGCGCGACATAGAGCACCTTGCGGTTCACCCCGTCCTTCAGGATCGACGAGGCAACGGGCAGGTCTTCTTCCAACTCGCCGCGCTCGATCTGCGCCAACGTGCTGATGCATTGGATCGTGTGCTCGTCCACGGTGTACGAATGGTACATGTTGAACTGCATCATCGCCACGATGGGCTCGAACTCGGGGATGAAGGCCGACAGCACACCGAGCTCGTTCATCCGCCTTAGCGCGCGTTCCGGGTTGCCGTATTTCAGCAGCGTATCGAGGAAGATCTGCTGCGCCTCGGGCGTGTTGCGCATGCGCTCATCGATCAGGTGCAGGTTCGCCTTGATCAGGCGCATCGCATCCGGGTGGATCAGCGTGCCCGTGCGCATCGCCTCCTCAAACAGCCGCAGGAAGTTCAGGTTGTCGAGCAGGAACGCCTCGTCATCCCCCACCGTCAGGCGGTTCTGCTTGATCGCATAGGGCGGCGCGGCGGTCTTGGGCTTGCGGAAGAACCCCAATAGGCGGGGTTCGGTTTTCACATGCGCATCTTCAAGCGCGGTCAGGAAAATCCGCGTCAGCTCTCCCACTTCGGTCGCGTGCAGGAAGTAATCCTGCATGAAATACTCGACCGCCCGGCGTCCGCGGCTGTCGGCATAGCCCATGCGATCGGCGACCTCGACCTGCAGATCAAAGGTCAGCTGATCCGTGGCCCGGCCGGTGATCAGGTGCAGATGGCAGCGCACGGCCCATTGGAAATCCTCGGCTTGGATAAAGCTGTCGAACTCCTCCATCGTGAAGAGACCCAAGGGGACAAGGTCCGCCGCATCCGACACGTTGTGAATGTATTTCGCGATCCAGAACAAGGACTGCAGGTCCCTCAGCCCGCCTTTGCCCTCCTTCACGTTCGGCTCGACCATGTAGCGTTGTCCGCCCTGCTTGCGGTGGCGCTCGGCGCGCTCCGACAGCTTGGCCTCGATGAAATCGGGCGCGGAGGTGCGAAACAGGTCCTTCCACAACCGGTCGCGCAGAGCATTGGGCAGATCCGCGTCGCCGCACAGTGTTCGGCACTCCACCAGCGTTGTGCGGATCGTATAGTCCTCGCGGGCCAGCTGGATGCAATCGCGCGGCGTGCGCGTTGCGTGCCCGACCTTCAGCCGCAGATCCCACAGGATATAGAGCATCGTCTCGACAATAGCGTCGCACCAAGGACCAGCCGAGGGGCCTGTCAGGAATAGCAGGTCCACATCCGAATGCGGGGCCATCTCGCCGCGCCCGTAGCCGCCGACCGCCAGAACGGCCATCGTGTCCGACGCCTTTTTCGCGACGGTCTGCGGCAAGTGCTGCATCGCGGCCTCGTATGTCAGCGTCACGATGCAGTCGGTTACATAGGCATAGGCCGATGTCGTGGGCCGCGCCTTTAGAGGTTCGGCGCGGAACGCCTCGGCCACCATCGCGCGCGCGTCTTTCAACGCGCTCGACAAGACCTCGGTGCAAACGCGGCGCGCATCGGTCGGGTCCGCGGCGGCAATGGCCGCCACGACCGCGGCGCGCACGGCGTCGACGTCAAACAGCGCGTCGCCGGGAACGATCAGATTGCGCGGGGTCGGCGGGCGCGAAGGCGCCGCGACCTCAGGACCCGAACCCGCCAAAACCCGACGGGGCCGCATCAACGGTCACGACCTGATTGCCTTGGATGGACCCAATCGCCAGCCCGCGCTCGTTGGTGCCGTCCGGCAGCAGGCGGAACACGCCAGTGGCCCCTTGGAAGCCCGCGCCTTGGGTCAACCGTTGCGGGCTGAGCGGTGCATCCCCGCCACGCGCCCATAGCGACCCGATGGCGGCAATCCCATCATAGGCGGTCGAGGCCAGGATATGCGGCTGCGTCTCATGGGTGCTGGCAAAGCGGGCCTTGAAGGCGGCGTCGCGCCCGCGATCCGGCATCGCAAACCAGCCGCCCTGCACGCCGCTGAGCGTATGCAGACGCGGGTCGGCATCCCAACGGCTCAGCCCAAGATACTGGACCCGGTCTGGACCCAGCCCGGCCTCGGGCAACAGCTCTGCAAAAATCGGAAGCGCGCCTGCGGTGTTGGAGGTCAGGAAAAGCGCATCCGCGCCCGAGCTCGCCCGTGTCGCGCGCGCCGAAGACACTGCGCCGGTCACGCCGGGCAAAGATGCCTCGTAGCTTGTGGTTCCTGCCAGCGTCAGATTGCTCTCGGCCAGTGCCTTTTCGACCGCCGCTCGACCGGCCTCGCCCGCAATGTTGCGGGCGTGCAGGACCAGTACCCGGGTTTTGCCTTGGGCGCGGGCATAGCGTGCGACACGGCGTGCGCTGTCCTCAAAGGTCTGGCCCAAAAGGAAGACGTTGCCGCCCGCAATCGCCGTGTTGTTCGAAAACGCGAGGACGTTGACGCCGCTGCCAGCTGTGGCTGCACCAACGGCTGCGGCGGCTTCACCATCAAGCGGACCCAGAATGATGTTTGCACCCGCCGCGATCGCCTCTTGCGCACGGGCCACCGCAACCGCGGTCTGGCGCTGGGTCGAATAGACCGTCAATTCCACCTGAACGCCTTGCAGATCCGATACGGCAAGCCGCGCGGCCCGCTCGAGATCGCGCGCGATCGTGTCCAACTCGCCTACGCCCGAATTCGTCGGCAACAGCAAGGCCACCTTGACAGGTTCCGTCGTGTCGACAGAGGGCGCGGGTGCCTGCGGGCCGGTGACAGAGCCGACCAAGGCCGGATCACAGGCCGACAGCAGGCCGATTGCGGCCACGGCAAGCCCTGCGCGCAGGCCGTTGCGAATACGATTGAAAACAGCGAACATGACCGCGTACCCCACTTGGTTGTCACGGCCCCCACTGACCGCGCCTTCGCGGGGACCATAAAGCGCAAGCCTGCGAAGCCCAAGGGGTGATATTGGGCTCATGTTGCGGGCACGTGGGGTCATGCAAAGGGTAACGTTATGAATTTCCGCCAGCAGCAGCTTTCCGCGGGTCTCTATATGGTGGCCACGCCGATCGGCACGGCCCGCGATATCACGCTCAGGGCCTTGGATATATTGGCCTCCGCCGACGTGCTGGCCGCGGAAGACACACGCACCTTGCGCAAACTGATGGATATCCACGGGGTGCCCCTGCGCGACCGGCAGATTGTGGCCTATCACGACCACAACGGCGCCGCCGCACGCCCGCGCCTTCTGGCCGCGATCGCGGGCGGTGCCTCGGTGGCCTACGCGTCGGAGGCGGGTACGCCGCTGATCGCGGATCCTGGCTTTGACCTTGCGGTGGCGGCGCGCGCCGACGGGCATCTTGTGACCTCTGCGCCCGGGCCATCGGCGGTGGTGACGGCGCTGTCGATCGCGGGTCTGCCCACGGACCGGTTCCATTTCGCGGGC
Source organism: Pseudomonadota bacterium (assembly GCA_038527375.1). Lineage (GTDB taxonomy): Bacteria > Pseudomonadota > Alphaproteobacteria > Rhodobacterales > Rhodobacteraceae > Shimia_B. The sequence continues at coordinate 11,362 of JBCBFU010000041.1, forward strand.
TTTGCCCCGCCCAGCCGCAGCGCGCGTCAGGGGTTTCTGGCCGATCTGCGCGAGGTTGCGGGCACGCTGGTCCTGTACGAGGCCCCGGGCCGAGTGGCCGCCATGCTCCGCGACGCCGCCGAGGTCTTGGGGGATCACCGCGAGGCGGCCCTGTGCCGGGAATTGACCAAACGCTTCGAAGAGGTGCGTCGCGGAACCCTTGCCGATCTGGCCCAAGGGGCCGAGGACACACCGCCCAAGGGTGAATGCGTCATCCTGATCGACCGCCAATCCCCCGGCCAAGGGGCCACGCGCGACGACATCGAGGCGCAGCTTAACCAAGCCTTAAGTACCATGCGCCTAAAAGATGCGGCAACGGCTGTGGCCGGTGCGATGGGGCTGCGACGGCGCGACGTCTATCAGATCGCCCTCGAAATGAAGGAAAAACCATGAGCGGTTCGACATCATACCATGCGGGGCTTGCCGCCGAAGACAGTGTCGCCCGTGAATATCGCGCCGCGGGTAGCGATATCCTCGCGTCGCGCTGGCGGGGCCAGGGCGGCGAAATCGATCTGATCTGCCGCGACGGGGATGAAATCGTCTTTTGCGAGGTCAAGAAAAGCAGCAGCTGGGATCGCGCGGCGGAAGCCCTTGGCCCCCGTCAAATTGCACGGATGTTCCAGGCAGCCGCAGAGTATGTCGCGCGCTTTCCCACCGGGGCCGATACCCCGATGAGATTTGACCTCGCGGTCGTTGATAGCGCGGGTCGGATCGATCTGCGTGAGGGCGCAATCTTCGTGTAGCCTCTCTGACACGCACGCCTCACACGCACCGGGTGTCTTCGTCACACCGGTACAACGGCGCCCATGCGCGGACGTCTCATAGATTTCCGAACACATCCCTGTGCAGTCCGGCCCTTCGGAATGCCTTTGCAACACCTCCCACATTGCGCCATCACGGTGCCACACCAACGGAGGGCCGGTGATGGGTTTGAAAGTCGCGTTCCAGATGGATCCCATTGAGGCGGTCGATATCGACGCCGACAGCTCTTTTCGCCTCGCCGAGGAAGCGCAGGCGCGCGGGCACGATCTTTTTGTCTACACGCCAGATGAGCTTGTCTTTGACGAAGGCGAGGTCAGCGCGCGTGGTCGGGCCGTCACCGTTTCGCGGACCCGCGGCGACCACGTATCCTTTGGCGATTGGGAGACGCGGAGTCTCAGCGAATTCGACGTTGTCTGGCTGCGTCAGGACCCGCCCTTCGACATGGGCTATATCACCTCGACCCATCTGCTGGACCGCGTTCACCCGGCGACCTTGGTGGTCAACGACCCGTTCTGGGTGCGCAACTACCCTGAAAAGCTGCTCGTTCTCGACTTTCCCGACCTGACGCCGCCCACGATGATTGCGCGCAATCTCGACGCGCTCAAACGCTTCCGCGAGCGGCACGGGGACGTCATCATCAAACCGCTCTACGGCAATGGCGGTGCAGGGGTGTTTCGTCTGCAACCCGGCGACGGCAACCTAGCATCGCTCCATGAACTGTTTTCCGGGATCAACCGCGAGCCACTGATCGCCCAGAAGTTCCTGCCCGACGTGAGCGCGGGCGACAAACGCATCATCCTTGTGGATGGCGAACCCGTGGGCGCGATCAACCGCGTCCCCGCAAAGGGCGAAACGCGGTCAAACATGCATGTGGGCGGACGACCCGAAAAGATCGGCCTGACCGAGCGCGAGCGCGAGATTTGTGCCGCCATCGGCCCGACCCTGCGCGAACACGGCCAGATTTTCGTGGGCATCGACGTGATCGGGGGCTGGCTGACCGAAATCAACGTGACCTCGCCCACCGGGATTCAGGAGCTTGAGCGCTTTGACGGCCTCAACATCGCGGAAAAGATCTGGCAAGCGATCGAGGCCAAACGCGCCGCCGCATAGGTTCAGCCGCCTTGCGCGGCGGGCAGACGGAAACTCAGCGCCTCGGCGATATGGGGTCGGCGCACATCCGACGCGCTCGCGAGGTCGGCAATCGTACGCGCGACCCGCAGGACCCGGTGGTAGCCCCGCGCCGATAGCCCGAACCGGTCAGCGGCTTTCAAGAGCATTTCCCGCCCCTCCGCATCGGGCGCCGCAATCTCCTCAAGCTGTTGCCCTTCAACATCGGCATTCACGGCGCAACCGGCCGCATCCGCATAGCGATTGGCCTGCGTTGCGCGGGCCGTGGCCACGCGTGCCGCAATCACCTCCGATGGCTCTCCCGTCGCGGGCATGTCGAGATCGGTGAAAGCCACCGGCGGGACATCCACACGCAGATCAAACCGATCCATAAGGGGCCCGGAAATCTTGGACATGTAGTCCTCGCCACAGATGGGCGCGCGCGAACACGCGCGGGACGGGTCACTCAGGTAGCCGCATTTGCACGGGTTGGCCGCCGCCAGCAGCAAAAAGCGTGACGGGTAACGGACATGGGCATTGGCGCGCGCGACCATGACCGACCCTGTTTCGATCGGTTGGCGCAGCGTCTCCAGCACCGCGCGCGGAAACTCCGGAAATTCATCCAGAAAAAGCACGCCGTTGTGGGCCAGCGATATCTCCCCCGGTTTCGCCCCGCGCCCCCCGCCGACAATCGCGGCCATGGACGCCGTGTGATGGGGTTCGCGAAAGGGCCGCGTCCGGCTGATCCCGCCTTCGTCCAACAGGCCCGAAAGCGAATGGATCATGGATGTCTCCAGCGCCTCGGTCGCCGTCAGCGGTGGCAGCAGCGCGGGCATCCGGGCGGCCAGCATCGATTTGCCCGATCCGGGCGTGCCGACCATCAGCATGTGGTGACGCCCCGCGGCCGCGATTTCGAGCGCGCGTTTGGCGCGTTCCTGCCCTTTGACGTCCCGCAGATCCCGGCCCGCGACGTTGTGACTGACCTCTCCCGGTGTCGCCGGTTCCTGCACGGATTGCCCGGTGAAATGCCGCAGCACATCGCCCAGCGAGGCGGGCGCGATGACCTCGGTTGCCCCGACCCATGCGGCCTCGGCCCCCGATGCCTTGGGGCACAAAAGCCGCCGGTCGCCGTCGGCGGCGGCAATCGCGGCGGGCAATGCACCCACGACCCCCACCAGATCGCCGTTCAAGGACAACTCGCCCAAGGCCACCGTCGCCTCGACCTCCTCGCGCGGGATCATGTCGAGCGCGGCAAGCAGGCCAACAGCGATGGGCAGGTCGTAGTGCGAGCCGTCCTTGGGCATGTCGGCGGGCGACAGGTTGACCGTGATGCGTTTGGACGGAAGCGCGATGGACAGGGCCGACAGCGCGGCACGCACCCTCTCGCGCGCCTCCGTCACGGCCTTGTTCGGCAGGCCCACGATCTGAAATGCGGGCAGGCCCGGGGTCACGGCGCATTGCACCTCAACCATGCGGGCCTCGACCCCTTCGAAGGCCACTGTATATGCGCGGGCAACCATCGGTTCCGCGACCCCCTTGGCTGTGCGTTTACCTTGGTTAACGGGGTAGCGCGAAGCTGGTTAATCGCGGGTTAACAGACCCTTGGGCGCCTCAAGGAAGCAAGGCCAACGTCTTGGGCCACGCGCCCGGATCGGCCACGGTCTTGTCCCGGCAAAACGCGTTGCAATAGCCGATCACGGTGCCGTCGATATCGGCCAGATGCGTGATGGGATCACCGGAATAGGGGCAAAGCTCATTGACCGGATCACCTTCTGCGACCGCCTTCGCCGGGATCGGCTGCGGTCCGGGCCAATCGGTGCGGTCATAATCCCTGCGATACCACGGCAGATCCGCGCCCGCCGCAAACCCCATTGCGCGCCACTGCCGGAACGGCAAGTGATGCAGATGGGCCTGCACATAGGCGCGCGAGGCGTCGCTTACCGGCAAGTCATAGGTGGCGATCCGCGCGGCGATGGGCGCATAGAACGCGTCCGCGATGGAGTAGTCGCCACACAGCCACGTCTCTGATCCGGTCTCGGCCTGCGCATAGCTCCAGATGGCGTCGATGCGGGCAAGGTCGGCGCGCACAGCACTCGAGACCTCGACGCCCTGATATGCCACCCGCAGGTTCATGGGACAGGCCTCGCGCAGCGCGCCAAAGCCTGCATGCATCTCGGACGCGAGGCTGCGGGCGATCGCACGGGCCTTGGGGTCAGCGGGCCAGAGGCCGGCATCCGGGAACCGCGTTGCAAGCTCCTCAGACAGTGCAAGGCTTTCCGAGATGATCGCGCCGTCCGGCGTAACCAGCGTGGGCACGGTGCGGGCGGGCGCTATGGCCGCAAGCTGATCCGCCACGTCCTGACCGGAGAAATCGACATAGGTCGTCGCGATGGGCAGCTCCCAAACATCCTTGAGGAGCCAGGCCCGCAAGGACCAAGACGAATAGCTGCGATCGCCGAGGTAAAGTTGGTAAGTCATGTGGGGAGCCTAAGCCGCGAGCCAATGCGAGACAAATCGCGCTTTGCGGGGCAACCCATCACGGTTGGTGATTGATCGGACCCACCGTTCCGTCGGCGGCAATGCAGGTGGCGCCGAGCGGATCGAGCTTATGCGACATGGCCTGATAGGGCGTGCATCCGGTCGCCGCTCGGATCGCGGTCATGATCGCGCCCATATGCATCACGGCGATGATCGTCCCGTGCGCCGCGCGCAAGGCACAGAGCGCGGGCCAAACCCGGTCTTCAACCATGTTCCAGCTTTCGCCGTCTGGCGCGCGCAAATCGCCCGCCTCATCCCAGAACGCACGCGACAGCTCCGGGTCGCGTGCGGCGACCTCAGTGTGATGCAACCCGTCCCATGCGCCGAAATCGAACTCGCGCAGGCGCGCGTCATCGGGTAACCGCCGACGGCCCCCTTGGATCGCGGTCGCAGTGTCGCGCGCGCGCATCAGGTCGGAGGAGATCACCACAGCCCCAGCGGGGAGGTAGCCCGACAGCCGCGCGACCGCGGCGGTGTCCGACAGGTCGGCGGGAACATCACGCCATCCGGTAAACGTTGTCTGGTGCGTTGGCCCGTGCCGGATCAGCCACAGGTCGCTCACGGCAATTGCCCCTTCAGGGCCAGCGGCAGGCCCGCCATCACCACGACTGCCAGATCGGCCCAGGCACCCAGCATCTGGTTCAACTTGCCTTGGGCATCGCGGAACTGTCGGCCCATGGCGTGATCTGGCACGATGCCTTGGCCAACCTCGTTCGACACGACCACGATGCGTGCAGGGCAGGCCGACAATTGATCGATTAACATCCGGGACATCGCGGGCAGGTCGGCCTCGGCCAGCAAATGGTTCGACAACCACAGCGTCGCGCAATCGAGAAGGACGACATCGTCTTCCCGTGCAGCGCTGAGCGCGGGCGCCAGATCGAGAGGGCATTCATGGGTGATCCAGTCAGGTCCGCGCGCGGTGCGATGTGCCTCGATCTTGGCGCGCATTTCGGCGTCCCAGGCCTGCGCGGTGGCAATGTAATGACGTGGCTCGCCGCCCCGAAAAACAAGCCGCTCCGCATAATTCGACTTTCCGGAACTCGCGCCACCTAAGATGATTGCGCGGTGAGGCAACATTTCGTTCATTTTTTGTGATCCACCTGCCGATACGCCCCGTAACCCCTGTGTCAATCAAGCAACGGGTCCGCCACTGACCCGACCGATTTGGGGGTTACGTCACATGGCACTTGATGGTTCTTACGATCAATCCCTTTCCCGGCGCGCCATGAAGGCCGAGCTCCTGGATGCGGAAACGGAATTGCGACTGGCCTATGCCTGGCGGGATGACCGGTGCGAGGAAAGCCTGCACCGCCTGATCACCGCCTATATGCGCCTCGCGATTTCCATGGCGGCCAAGTTCAAGCGCTACGGCGCACCGATGAACGACCTGATCCAAGAGGCGGGTCTTGGCCTGATGAAGGCCGCCGACAAATTCGATCCCGACCGTGGCGTGCGTTTTTCGACCTATGCGGTGTGGTGGATCAAGGCGTCCATCCAGGATTACGTGATGCGCAACTGGTCGATGGTGCGGACCGGCTCGACCTCTTCCCAGAAGTCGCTCTTCTTCAACATGCGCCGGGTTCAGGCGCGGCTGGAGCGTGAGGCGGCATCCTCAGGCGAGGCGCTCGACCGCCACCAGATGCGCCAGATGATCGCGACCGAGGTCGGCGTGCCGCTCCACGATGTGGAGATGATGGAAGGCCGTCTTGCGGGCTCTGACTTCAGCCTGAACGCGACCCAATCGACCGAGGATGAGGGGCGCGAGTGGATCGACGCTCTCGAAGATGACAGCCAACAGGCGGCAGAGACGGTCGAGGTCGATCACGACATCGAAACCCTGCGCGGCTGGCTCGTGACGGCGCTGAGCGCACTGAATGAGCGCGAACAGTTCATCGTGCGCGAACGCAAACTGCGCGAAGATCCCCGCACGCTCGAAAGCCTCGGCAACGAGCTGGGGCTGTCCAAGGAACGCGTGCGTCAGCTTGAGGCCGCGGCCTTTGCCAAGATGCGCAAGAACCTCGAAGCGCAGTCCAAGGAAGTCCACGAGTTCTTCGCATGATCTTGCGGACCTGAGATGGGGGCCTATGGTGGCCCCCATGCTGCAGGACAAACGTATCCTTTTGATCATTTCGGGCGGGATCGCCGCCTTCAAATCGCTCGACCTGATACGTCGGCTGCGGGAACGGGGCGCGCATGTGACCCCGGTTCTGACGCGCGCCGCCGAGGAATTTGTCACGCCGCTGTCGGTTTCGGCCTTGGCGGGGCACAAGGTCTTTCGCGATCTCTTTGACCTGACGGACGAGGCCGAGATGGGTCATATTGAGCTCTCACGCTCCGCTGACCTCGTTGTGGTCGCCCCGGCCAGCGCGGATTTGATGGCCAAGATGGCCCATGGTCTTGCAGGTGATCTGGCCAGCACGCTCCTTCTGGCCACCGACACTCCCGTTCTGATCGCGCCTGCGATGAACGTGCGCATGTGGGATCATCCCGCAACCCAGCGCAATCTGGCGACCTTGCAAGGTGACGGTATTTGTGTCGTTGGGCCCAATTCCGGCGATATGGCCTGCGGCGAATACGGGCCCGGCCGCATGTCCGAGCCGCTGGAGATCGTGGCCGCGATCGAGGCGCAGTTTGCCACCGGCCCTCTGTCCGGGCGGCACGTCATCGTGACCTCCGGCCCCACGCATGAACCCATAGATCCCGTCCGCTATATCGCCAACCGATCCTCAGGCGCGCAGGGCACCGCCATCGCGGTGGCGCTGCGCGATCTGGGCGCGCGGGTCAGCTTTGTCACCGGCCCCGCGAAGGTTGCACCGCCTACGGGCGTTGATGTGATCAAGGTCGAAACCGCGCAGGAGATGCTCGAAGCGACGCAAGCTGCCCTGCCGGCGGATGCAGCAGTCTTTGCCGCCGCCGTTGCCGATTGGCGGGTTGAAGGCGCAGCCGAACAGAAGATGAAGAAGACCAAAACAGGTCTGCCCAGCCTGAGTTTTGCAGAGAACCCTGATATTCTGGCCACCGTTTCGCAGATGACGGCCGGGCGGCCTGCCTTGGTTGTGGGCTTTGCCGCCGAAACCGAAACCGTCGTCGAACACGCCACCGCCAAACGCGCGCGCAAGGGCTGTGACTGGATCGTGGCCAATGACGTGAGCGCAGGCACCGGCATCATGGGCGGCAGCGAAAATGACGTTGTCCTCATCACCGGCGAAGGGGCCGAGGACTGGCCGCGCATGGGCAAGGACGCGGTCGCACACCGCCTTGCCGACAGGATTGCGGCGGTCCTGACGTCCGGCGCTTGAGTATTTTTGGACCATCGAAAGGGCAGGGGAATGCACGTCAAATTCATGCGTTTGCCGGGCTTTGATCCCGATGTGGCCCTGCCTGCCTATGCCAGCGAAGGCGCGGCGGGGGCCGATATCCGCGCCAATCTTGAAGATCGCGGCACGGTCACGCTGGACCCCGGCGCACGCGCGCTGATCCCCACCGGTTTTGCCATGGAGATCCCCCCGGGGTTCGAGGCGCAGGTGCGCCCACGTTCGGGGCTGGCGTTGAAACACGGGCTGACGCTCGCCAATGCACCGGGCACGATTGACGCTGATTACCGCGGCGCGGTCGGTGTGATCTTGATCAATCTGGGGCAGGCGCCCGTGACCATCCGCCACGCGGAGCGGATCGCGCAAATGGTGGTCACGCCCGCTCGCCAAGCCATGTTCGAGGAGGTGGAAACGCTGAGCGATACCGCCCGCGACGGTGGCGGCTTCGGATCGACCGGCGTCACGTAGGAGACGCCATGTTCGTTGTGTTTTCGATGGCGGCGACGCTGTGGATCATCGGCGCGGTGATGAAGACGCCGCAGCAGGCGCGCTGGATCATGATCGGCCTGCTGTTCGTGGCGGTCCTCGCGATCCATGTCGTGTTGCCCGATGGCCATCCCCTGCGTGAAGGCACGGGCGGGGACGCACGGCTTTGGCTCTTGATCGGGGCGTTTGGCGTGGTGGCCTTTGCCTATTCCCGGGGCCTGCGGGCCCTGCGGGCGCGCCACAAACCCGTCACGCCGGGGCCTGCCGCTCCCTTGGCCGAAAAGCCCCCCATGAACGAGGTCGAACTGGAACGCTATGCGCGCCACATCGTGCTGCGCGAAATCGGCGGCCCGGGCCAGACGCGGCTCCATAAGGCGCGGGTTCTCGTGGTGGGGGCCGGGGGGCTGGGATCGCCGGTCCTGATGTATCTGGCGGCGGCGGGCGTGGGCACCATCGGGGTGATCGACGACGACACGGTCGACCACACCAACCTGCAGCGGCAGGTCGTGCACAAGGACGCCGCCACGGGGATGCCCAAAGTGTTTTCCGCGCAGGCGACCCTGGCCGAGGTCAACCCCTATGTGACCGTTCTTCCTTACAACCGACGCCTCGACGCCGACACAGCCGCAGCCTTGGTGGCCGATTACGATCTGGTGATCGACGGGGTGGACGACCCGGCCACGCGCCGCGCCGTCAATGCCGCCTGTGTCGCGGCGGGTGTGCCCCTGATTTCGGGCGCCCTGTCGCAATGGGAGGGGCAAGTCGCGGCCTTTGACCCGACGCGTGGCGGTCCCTGTTACGCCTGCGTCTTTCCCGAAGACGCGGCCCAGGGACTTGCCCCTAGCTGCGCCGAGGCGGGTGTGCTGGGACCGCTGCCCGGTGTGATCGGGACGATGATGGCTGTCGAAGCTGTGAAGATCATATCGGGTGCCGGCACGCCCCTGTGGCACCATATGATCATATACGACGCGCTCGATGCCGAGACGCGCAAGATCAAGATCACGCCGCGCCCGGGATGCCCGGTCTGCGGCGGAACCGGAGGACACGCATGACAAACCCGCTGATGACCGCTTGGACTGGCCCCTTTGGCCTGCCCCCGTTCGAACAGATCGAAGACGCGCATTTTGAGCCCGCCTTCGAGGCCGGTCTGGCGGCTGCGCGCGCCGACATCGCGGCGATTGCCGACAACCCGGAGCCGGCCACGCTCGCCAACACGATCGAGGCGCTGGAACTGGCGGGCGAGGATCTGTCGCGTGTCGTGCGGGTGTTCTTCCATCTGGTCGCGGTCGACGCCTCACCTGAACGACAGCGGATGCAAGGCGTCTTTGTCAAAGCGCTCTCCGCCTACAACTCCGAGGTCATCTCGAACCCGAAACTCTTTGCCCGCCTGAGCGCGCTCTGGGAGGCGCGCGAGAGCTTTGAGGGCCAAGACCGCCGGGTGATCGAGCTGTATTACGACGACTTCAAACGCGCAGGCGCGGCTCTGACAGGCGCGGACGCCGCGCGCATGACCGAGATCAAGGCGCGGCTGGCGGATTTGGGCACGCAGTTCACGCAAAACCTTCTGGCGGATGAGGCGACGTGGTTCATGCCGCTGGGTGAGGCCGATCTCGAGGGTCTGCCCGCGTTTCTGATCGACGCGGCCCGCGGCGCAGGCGCGGAGAAGGGCGCGGATGGTCCCGTCATCACGACCTCTAGGTCGCTCATGATGCCGTTCCTGCAATCCTCGCCCCGCCGTGAGTTGCGTGAAACTGCGCAGCGTGCCTGGGCCTCGCGTGGGGCAAATGGGGGCGAGACGGATAACCGCGAGATCGCGACCGAAATCCTTGCCCTGCGGGAAGAGCGCGCCAAGCTGTTGGGTTACGACAGTTTCGCGGCCTACAAGCTCGAACCCGAAATGGCCGGAACAGCCGACCGGGTGCGCGATCTGCTGATGCAGGTCTGGGAACCCGCCAAGGCCGCGGCCGAAGCCGACGCCGCCGTGTTGCAAGACATGATGCAGGCCGATGGCGTGAACGGCGACCTGGCCCCGTGGGATTGGCGCTACTACGCCGCGCGCCGGCGGGAGGCTGAACACGACCTCAACGAGGCCGAGATCAAACCGTACTTCCAACTCGACCGCATGATCGAGGCCGCGTTTGACTGTGCCGCGCGGCTATTCGGGATCACGGCGACGCGCGTGACCACCGATCTGCCGCACCCGGATGCCCGCATTTGGGACATCGCGCGGGACGGCGAACACCTTGCCGTTTTTGTCGGCGACTATTTCGCGCGCAGCGGCAAGCGCTCGGGCGCGTGGTGTGGATCCCTGCGGTCGGCCCATCAGCTGGACGGTGGCGCGCGACCGATTGTGACCAATGTCTGCAATTTCGCCAAACCCGCCGAAGGCCAGCCCGCGCTGCTCAGCTTTGATGACGCCCGCACGCTCTTTCACGAGTTCGGCCATGCGCTCCACCATATCCTGACCGATGTCCGCTACCCCAAGATTTCGGGCACCTCGGTGGCGCGGGACTTCGTGGAACTGCCCAGCCAGCTTTATGAACACTGGCTGGAGGAGCCCGAGGTGCTGGCCCGCTATGCCACCCACGCGGAAACGGGTGAACCGATGCCGGCGGACCTCTTGAACCGCGTCCTTGGGGCGGCGACCTTTGATACCGGATTTGCCACGGTCGAATATGTGGCCTCGGCCCTGGTCGATCTGGCGTTCCACGAGGGGTCAGCGCCCGCTGATCCCATGGCAAAACAGGCCGAGGTGCTGGCTGATCTGGGGATGCCTGCCGCGATCGAGATGCGCCATGCCACCCCGCACTTCGCCCATGTCTTTGCCGGGGACGGCTATTCCAGCGGCTACTACAGCTACATGTGGTCCGAGGTGATGGATGCCGATGCTTTCGCGGCCTTCAAGGAGGCGGGCGATGCGTTCGACGGTGACACCGCGCAAAAGCTGTCCGATCACATCCTGTCCGCTGGTGGCAGCCGCCCGCCGGAGGAGCTTTACACCGCGTTCCGGGGCCGGATGCCGGGGGTCGAAGCACTGCTGAAAGGGCGGGGGCTGGCGGCCTAGCCGCACAACCCACGAGCGCCCTAGATCATTGCCTTGTCGCGGATGCGGTTCCACACGATGTCGGCAAAATCCTCGCGCTGTGGCTCCACGCAGTGGTCCGACAGGAACCAGTAGAGGTACTTTTCGTACTCGAACCCCTGCAGGTGGCCCTTGTCGCCCTTGATAAAGGTCCGCAGCTCTTCTTCGTTGCGGGCGGTCAGCGTCGCGTGGTGGTAGTCACTGCGCGCGCAGGTGATCACCGGCTTGCGCTGCATCAGCGCCTCAAACCCCGGGGCGCTGTTTTGGGTCACGACCCAGTCGCTGGCCTGAACAAGGTCGTGGACCGACGCATCGGAGATCACGATGCACGGATCGGCCTCGGCCACCTTTTCCACCCGCGCGCGCATCGCATCCGATTGCAGCGGGTGGGGTTTGAGGTAGACGCGCCCGCCTTGGGCCGCACGGGCGGTGTTGCGGACCATCTCTTCGGTCGTCAGAAAGTGTTCGCGCGGGCTTCGGCCCTCGATATCCTGGCAAAAGACCACCGCCTTGGCGTGATCGAGCGCATAGGGCGTGCGTTCTGCCTGCGGCATGCGCGAGACATTGCTCGTCAGCATGTGCGAGGTCGTGCCGTTGAAAAACCATTCCGCATGGCCCCAATCCACGTCATGGGGTCCGAATTTGCGCATCCGCAACGTTGAGTTTGCGTTGATCCCCACCTCGTCCAGATACCAAAAGCCCCACAGGTAGGTCGGCGCGACGTGCAGCGTGTTGGGCCGGTATTGCGGCCGGTCGCCGAAAATCAGATGCAGGTGGTTCTGTGCCAGCATCGCGTCCGACAAGGGCGAGCCAAGGTTGACCACCACCTGCGCCACGCCTTCTTCCTCCAACCGGGGGGCGAGGCGCGTGAAAAAGTCGAACTCCCCACGCGACACCGGATCGACCCAGCCCTGATCGGCGTGCACCACCAAAAGGCGGGTCGCGGTCGTGAACTCCTTGAGCTCTCCGGCGATGGTCACGTGTTTCATGTCAATCAGTCGCGCAGTTCATCGGGCATCACGCCCCAAAGCGATGTTTTGGGCGCCCAGCCCTTATACCCGCCCGCGCTGATTCTGCACCATTGGGGTGTACATTTACCTAAACGCGCCACAACGCCCAGCTCCAGCCGGGCCACGATCTGCCCTTCGGCAGAAGCGCGCGGAAAAAGCGCCATCATATCCTCTTCCACAATGACCGTGCGTGTGCCCGAAATCAGGGAGTAGTGGATCCAGCCGCCCAGACCGTCGCGGTCCAGCACCCGCCGCCAATGGCCGTGTTCGGCCACCACCTGCAGCGGCATGTCGCGACGTTTGAACACCCAGTCGATCCGGTGCGACAGCGACGGGCCGCGGCGGACATTCGCCTCGGACGCTTTCATCGATACGTAGCGGGGGATGGGGAAATTGGTGACAGAGCCGCGCTTTTCCTCGGCCACGGCAACGGACGCCGCGAATGTGCCGAGAAATGCGATCAATACGCCATAGATCACTGTCTGCCGCATGGGGTGACTGCTGCCCTGACTTGCCAATCTGCCGTGGCGGGGCCGGTCGTTCTTGTGCCTGCCCGCGCGCTTGGGCAATCTGCCAGAAACCCGCCTGTCGGGAAAGAGGAGGGACACGACCACATGCCTACGAGACGTCTAAGTGTTGTTGTCACGCGACGGTTGCCCGAAGTGGTCGAAACGCGCATGTCCGAATTGTTCGATGTCCAACTGCGCGAAACGGACGCGCCCATGACCCGCACGCAACTGATCGAGGCGATGCAAACCGCGGACGTGCTGGTCCCCACCGTCACCGATACGCTGGACGCAAGCGTCCTCGGGCAGGCGGGCGAGCGGCTCAAACTCATTGCCAATTACGGGGCAGGTGTTGACCATATCGATGTGGCTACCGCCCGCCAGCGGGGGCTTCTTGTCTCGAACACCTCGGGCGTGGTCACCGATGACACCGCCGACATGACGATGGCGCTTATGCTTGCCGTTACGCGCCGCATCCCCGAAGGCCTCGCGCTGATGCAGGCGGGCGATTGGACCGGTTGGTCGCCCACCGCGATGTTGGGCGGGCGGCTGGCAGGGCGGCGTCTGGGCATCCTGGGCATGGGCCGCATCGGGCAGGCCGTGGCGCGGCGCGCGCAGGCCTTTGGCATGCAAATCCACTACCACAACCGCCGCCGCCTGCGGCCCGAAATCGAAGAGAGCCTCGAGGCGACCTATTGGGAAAGCCTTGACCAGATGGTGAGCCGGATGGACATCGTGTCGGTCAATTGCCCGCACACGCCCGCAACCTTCCATTTGATCAACGCCCGCAGGCTCAAGCTGATGAAATCCACCGCTGTTCTGGTGAACACGTCCCGGGGCGAGGTCGTGGACGAAAACGCGCTGACCCGTACCTTGCGCGCGGGCGACATCGCGGGCGCGGGCCTCGACGTCTATGAGCACGGACAGGACATCAATCCCCGCCTGCGCGAGTTGGGCAACGTGGTGCTCTTGCCCCATATGGGATCGGCCACGGTCGAAGGCCGCGCCGAGATGGGTGAAAAGGTCTTGATCAACATCAAGACGTTCGAGGATGGCCACCGCCCGCCTGACCTTGTCGTGCCGTCGATGTTGTGACGCGGCCCCCCGCCGACGATGGTCTGACGCGCCCCCCGCCGACGATGGTCTGACGCGGCCCCTGCCGACGATAGTTTGACGCGGCACGCCCGCGCGGTTACGCCAA
>JBCBFU010000042.1:0-25290 GCA_038527375.1 Pseudomonadota bacterium
CGGCCAGCGACACCGCGACCGGAACAGGCGCGGTGGGCACGTCATCCGACGGCCCCAAGGGTGCGTAATGCTCCTGAGCCGCCATGGCGACCTCGCCCGGCAGGCCCGCGGCCTCGGCATAGTAGCGGCCCATCAGACCCTGCAGCTCAGGGAATTCGTAAACCATCTCGGACGCCAGATCGGCCTTGGCCACCCGCGCGGCCTGCTCGGCCAGATCAGCGTCAGCCTCGACGACCGGCGCCAAATCGCGGGCCAGCGCCGCGATGCGCTCCACCCGGTCGGCCACGGTGCCCAGCTTGTTGTGGAAGGTCACGTTGGACAGGCTGTCCACCCACGCGCCCATCCCCGCCTTGGCGACGCGCAGATCGTTCTCCCAAAAGAACTTTGCATCCGACAAACGCGCCGCCAGCACCTTTTGGTTGCCCGCGAGGATCGTGGCCCCGTTATCGGCGGTCTCTCGGTTGGCCACGGTCACGAACTTCTCGATCCGGCCCGTCTTGGGGTTGCGGACGGAAAAGAATTTCTGATGCTCTTTCATCGAGGTCCGCAGCACCTCGGGCGGCAGGCCCAGAAACGCGTCCTCGATATTGCCCATCAGCACGACCGGCCATTCGACCAGACCCGTGACCTCGGCCAGAAGACCGGGGTCTTCGACAACCTCCAACCCCTGTGCAAAGGCCTGATTGGTGGCGTCTTGCCAGATCATATCGGCGCGCTCTTCCGGGCGCAGGATCACATGGGCGCGTTTCAGGCGGGCCTCGTAATCCTCGAACGAGGTCACGGCAAACCGGCCCGCAGCCATGAAACGGTGCCCTTCGGTTGTGTCGCCCGCCGTGAACTGTTCCACGGTAACCGGCACGACCGTCGCGCCCTCTTCACTCACCAGCAGGCACAGGATCGACTGCAACGGGCGCACCCAGCGCAGGCTGCCCGACCCCCAACGCATCGATTTGGGCCATGGGAAGTTGCGGATGGCCCCTTCCAGAACTTCGGACACGATGTCGGCGGCGGGGCGTCCAGGCTTCGTGATCTTGGCGAAATAGACCTCGCCCTTTTTGTCCGCGCGGACCTCAAGGTCGTCTTTGGACACCCCCGCGCCGCGCAGGAAGCCTTCGATGGCCTTGTCGGGCGCGCCGACCTTGGGGCCCTTGCGCTCTTCCACGACCGTGGGGCTTTCGGCCAAGAGCCCCTCGACCGTCAGCGTCAGACGCCGTGGCGTGGCAAAGGCCGCAGCCGCGGCATAGGTCAACCCGGCCTCCACCATGCCATCGGTCACCAGCTTGCGCAGGTTCTCGGCCGCCTTGGCCTGCATCCCGGCTGGGATTTCCTCGGAAAAGAGCTCGATCAGGAGATCAGGCATGGGTCAGTTCCTTTCCGGGCAGTCTTCGCCCGCGGGCGAGCCGTCATAGAGCTTGTCGCCGCATTCATTGATCTGTTGCCAGACATAACCGCGCCCATCGTCAAAGATCGCCACGACACGGTCGATCCCAAACTCGATGTTGCGCTCGCCCGTGAAGGCCAGCGCGCGGCCATCAGCAATTGCCTGACCGATTTCTACTGCGTCAAAGCAATCGAACCACGGCGGCGCATTCAGCGGCTCGGGGTCGTCAAAGGGCACGTAGGTTTCGGTCGCCATGGCAAGGCTCATGGGCGTGGTGAAGCACGCGCGGAACCGGATGGGCGATGAAAAGGCATCAATCGCCTGAATATCCTCGGCAAGGATCGGTTCGGGCGCACTGGACACGAAGGTCGTCATTTCGATCACCGCGTCGTCCACGGCCACCTCTTCGTAGTACCAGAAGTTATAGGCCCAATAGATGCCGCCCCCGATCAGCGCAGCCGAGGCGAGGATAAAGATGCCCACGATCTTGCCGCTCATTCCGCGGCCTCCGGCACCCAGCCGCCCGCCGTGGTCTGCACGAACGCATCCGCGCAACGTTTGGCCAAGGCACGAACGCGCCCGATATAGGCCTGGCGTTCGGTGACAGAAATCACGCCCCGCGCGTCGAGCAGATTAAAGATGTGGCTGGCCTTGATGCATTGATCATAGGCCGGGTGGGCCATGACGATGCGCTTGCCGGTCTTGGGATCATCATGCGGCTGATCGAGGATCGCCACGCAGGCGGCCTCGGCATCTTCAAAATGCCGCAGCAGCGTGTCCGTGTTCGCCACGTCGAAATTCCAGCGGCTGTATTCCTGTTCAGTCTGCTGGAAGACATCGCCATAGCTCAGCGCGATGGGCGTCTGCGGATCGTTGAACGGCATTTCCATCACGTGGTCGATGCCCAAGATATACATCGCCAGCCGTTCCAGCCCGTAGGTCAACTCCCCCGACACCGGGTGGCAGTCATGCCCGCCGACCTGCTGGAAATAGGTGAACTGGCTGACTTCCATACCGTCGCACCAGACCTCCCAACCCAGACCCGCGGCACCCAGTGTGGGGCTTTCCCAGTCGTCTTCGACAAAGCGGATGTCATGCAGCGCCATGTCCACGCCAATCGCCTCAAGCGAGCCGAGATACAGCTCCTGCAGGTCGGGCGGCGACGGTTTGATGAGAACTTGGAACTGATAGTAGTGCTGCAACCGGTTGGGGTTCTCGCCGTAGCGCCCATCGGTGGGGCGACGCGACGGCTGCACATAGGCGGCAGCCCAGGGTTGCGTGCCCAGCGACCGCAGCGTCGTTGCGGGATGGAATGTGCCCGCGCCCACTTCCATGTCGTAAGGCTGCAACACCGCGCAGCCCTTGCCAGCCCAATAGGTCTGGAGCCGCAGGATAATCTCCTGAAACGAACGGGGGGCGGAATTTGCCATGGTTTTATGCCTTTGTCGCGTGCGCGGCCCGTCTAACCAGCGCACGAAATGGGGTCAATGCGCCACAAGGGCCGGTCTGGCCAGATTACGTGCTCGGATCGCGCAGATTTGGGGTGCCTACCCCCCTCAATCTGCTAGATAAGGTAGCAATTCGTGGGACGTACAATTCATTGGGTGAGCTATGAAGCATTGGGCGTGGGGCTTTGTCATCTGGCTGGCGGGGGCTCTCCCGCTTTGGGCGCAAGAAACCGTGTGGATTCAGATCGAGGCGCAGCCAAGCTTGCGCGCCGCCGAAGACCGCGTGCGCGTCTATGCAGCCCAGCTGCCCGACGTTGCGGGCTTTCAAGTTTCGCAACGCTGGTACGCGGTGGCGTTGGGTCCCTACACCCGGCCGGACGCCCAGCAGCAGTTGAACCGCCTGCGTGGGTTTGGCCAGATCCCCCGCGACAGCTTTCTGACGGAAAGCGCGACGTTCCGGCGGCAATTCTGGCCCATCGGTGCCAATGATCTGGCCGCCGCTCCACTCATCCTGCCGGACCCGGCGACGCCGGGCGCGCAAGACGAAACCGCGCAGGCGGAGACACCCTCGGCCCCAGCCCCCATCGCGCCAGACGAGACCCTGCGCGAGGCGCGCGCATCCGAGGCCCGTCTGACCCGCGATGAAAAGCGCGCCCTGCAGACCGCTTTGCAATGGGCGGGCTTTTACAATGCTGCCATCGACGGGGCCTATGGCCGCGGCACGCGCCGCGCGATGACCGATTGGCAGGCTGCCAACGGGTACGAGGAAACCGGCGTCCTGACGACGCTCCAACGCGCCGCGCTCCTGCAGGACTACAACAGCATCCTCGACGGGCTGGGCCTGCGCCAAGTGGCCGAGGCACAGGCGGGGATCTCGATCCAGTTGCCCATGGATGTGGTCGCCTTCGAAGGCTATGAGCCGCCCTTTGCGCATTACAAGCCCACTGGCGATCTCCCTGTTCAAGTCGCCCTGATCAGCCAGGATGGCAGCCGGGACCGCTTTGCGGGGCTGTATTCGGTGCTGCAAACCTTGGACCTCGTCCCGACCGAAGGCGACCGGAGCCTGCGGCGCGACAGCTTTGTGATCGAAGGGATCGATGCCACCCGCGCCACCCGGATCGAGATGTCCTATGCCTCGGGCGCGATGAAGGGCTTCATGCTCGTCTGGCCTGCGGGCGATGAAAAGCGGCGGGCGCGCGTTCTGGACGAAATGCGCGCGTCGCTGCAACTGTTGCCCGGCACGCTCGACCCCGCCATTGCCCCGCCGGATGAAACTCAGGAGCCCGATCTCCTCTCCGGCTTGGAAATCCGCAAACCCGAGAACACGACCTCGGGGTTCTACATCGATGGCGCGGGCACGGTCCTGACCTCGGCGTCGGCACTAGACAGTTGTGGGCGCGTGTCCATCGCGCCTGACGTGGACGCCGATATTCAGCTGGTGGATGCCGCGCTTGATCTGGCCGTCTTGCGTCCGCGTAACAGCCTGTCCCCGCTCGATTTCGCACGGTTTCAGGCGCTCGTTCCGCGCCTGAAGGATGAGGTCGCGGTTGCGGGCTTCTCCTACGGCGGCGAGTTGGGGGCACCGACACTGACCTTGGGTGCGGTGGAGGATCTGCGCGGGCTCGATGGCGACGACCGTGTAAAACGTCTGAAACTGCGCGCGCAGCCGGGTGACAGCGGGGGTCCCGTCCTTGACCGCAGCGGCGCGGTTCTGGGCCTGCTTCAGACACCGCCCGCAAGTGACGCACAGGTTCTGCCCGCCGATGTGCGGTTCGCGGCGGACGTGGATACGATCCGCGCGGCGCTGACCCAGCAGGGGATCGCCATCACCGAGGTCGACACGCTGGGCGTGCTCGATCCCGTCGAACTCAGCGATCTGGCGCGCGATATCACCGTGTTGGTGCAGTGCTGGGCGTCGTGATCAGCTGGTGAGGTCCGGTGTCATGTAGATGACCACAGGACCCGGCGCATCAAACGCCTCCGTCAGGTCGCGCTGAAGCTCTTCCAGGCTTTGCGGGTGGCGCGCACCCGCCCCATAGGCCCGGGCCAGCGCCATGAAATCGGGATTGCGCGCGATGACCGCATTCGGCGGGATTTGCGCGCCGACCATGCTGTCCTCGATCTCTTTCAACTTCATGTTGTCCCAGATGAGGATCGGCAAGGGCTGCGCCAGTTCAACGGCGGTGCCGAGGTCCTGCAGCGTATATTGGAACCCATAGTCCCCCGCGATCGCGACGGTCGGGAGACCCGTACGCGCCACTGCGCCGCCAATGGCCGCAGGCAGCGCGTATCCCAAAGTCCCAAAGCCTGACGGGTGGTGCCAATGGCCGGGGCGCGGCATGTCCCAGACCTCCTTGGCGACATAAGCGAATTGGGTCATGTCCGAATAGATCATCGCGTCCCCGGGCATCACGTCCCGCAGGGCATCGCAGATGGCGACGATGCCGGGACGCTCAGCCTCGACCTCGCTGCGCCAACGGGTGCGGGTTTGTGCAACCTCGTCTGCTTGCCACTTGGTGTTCGGCCTGTGCCCCTCCAGATGGGTCAGCATCCGATCCACCACCCCGGCGGCATCGCCAAAGATCGGGTGCTCAGCGCGATGTTCATCGGCCAGAACCTCCGGGTCGATATCCACGCGGATCATTGGCGCCGTATGGCCCAAGGCGTTGCGCCATAGGTCAACCTCGGCCAACTCGCTACCCAAAACGATGACCAGATCAGCCTGCGCGATCACATCCGCGCTGCTGGGCCGCGCGAGGTACGAACCGTAGTCCAGCGGATGTTCCGGGACCAAACCGCCGCCCGCATAGGTCGTAAACGTCGCGGCCCCCAGAACGGTCGCAAGCTCGGCCACGCGGGCCTTCACAGCCCCGCCGCCTGCGATGATCAACGGCGCGCGCGAGGCCGACAAAAGATCGCGCAAATCGGCAACCGAAGCTTCATCGGCCGATGGCAACGCGGGCGGGGTAAGTGGCGCGGGAGCCTCGGGCGCGCGGGCTTCCAAGAGCGGGATCGGGACATGGAGCGCCATGGACCGCTTGCGCCGCGCGGCCGCATCCGCAAACGCCCGATCCACCAGACCATAGGCCGCGTCCGGCGACTGCGCAGTTTCGGACCAGGCGCAGACGGTGCGCGCGGCCCCCTCCTGATCGCGCATTTGGTGCAATTGGCCCCGCCGCGCCGCCGTTTCGTGCAGGCAGGACGCAATTGCCAGCACCGACACACTGTCCGAATAGGCCTGCCCCAAAGGCGTCATCGCATTCGCCAGCCCCGGACCCGTGATGATGTAGCACACGCCAAGCCGCCCTGTTGCACGCGCATAGCCATCGGCCATGAACGCGGCGCCCTGTTCGTGTCGCGCGAGGATGTGGCGAATGCCTGCCTCCTCGATCCCGCGATACATTTCCTGATTATGCACTCCGGGGATCCCAAAGATCGTGTCGACCCCGCGCGCCCGCAAGGCGTGACTGATCTGCGCGCCCAAGGGGCGTTGGGTGGACGGGTCTTGTGGCATCAAACGCTCCAGAATTTGCGGGTGAAGATCGCGAGGACAGCCAACAGCTCGAGCCGGCCCAGAACCATCCCGGCGATGAGCAACCATTTGGCCGTACCGCTCAGATCGCCGAAATGGCCCGCAGGCCCGATCTGGTCGCCAAGACCCGGCCCGATATTGCCCAGCGCCGTGACCGCGCCAGAGACGGATGTAATCGCGTCGAGCCCCGTGGCGCTCAGCAGCACCGACAAGATGATGATTGCCGCGATGAAGACGACAAAGAAGGCCATGACCGAATTCATGACGTCGTCGCCAACAGCACGGCCCTGATAGCGGGGAGTGAAGATGCCCGAGGGCGAATAGATGCGTCGCACCTGCGCGCCGATGGACGCGATCAGCAGTTGATAGCGGAAGATCTTGACCGAGCACGATGTCGATCCCGCGCAGCCCCCAATCAGGCCCAGAAAGAAAATCACCATGATCGGGAACGCCCCCCACAGCATGTAATCCGCGCTGGCATATCCCGTCCCCGTCAGGATCGACGTCGCGTTGAACAGCGACTGACGGAACGCGGTTTCGGTCATTGCCTCGGCCTGCGCCCAGAGCCAGATCGCTATGGCAACCGCCGCCAGCCCCAGCACAGCCAGCATCGCCCGTATCTGAACATCCCGCCACAGCGGCAATGCAGACCCCGCCAAAAGCTGCACGAAACGCACAAAGGGCATCGCGGCCAGCAACATGAACACGACAGCCACGTATTCCGCCCCGCCCGCAAAGGCCCCGAACGACGCATCCGAGGTCGAAAAGCCGCCCGTCGACACGGTGGTCAGCGCGTGCATCACAGCGTTGAAAGCATCCATTCCCACCGCGCCATAGGCAAAAGCGCAGGCCACCGTCAGCGCGAGGTAGATCACCGAAATCTGGCGCGCGATCTCAGTCGCGCGGGGCAGGATCTTGCCCAGCGTATCAAAGGCCTCAGACCGGAAAATCTGCATCCCGCCCACGCGAAGTTCAGGCAGGAATACCATCGCCACAACGATGATCCCCACACCCCCCAACCATTGCAGGATGGACCGCCACGCCAGCAGGCCCTCCGGCAAATCCTGCAACCCGGTGAACACGGTCGATCCCGTGGTGGTCATGCCCGACATCGCCTCGAACACCGCGTCGGTCCAGCCCGCCCCGGTTGCGCCCATCACAAAGGGAATGGCCCCAAAGACCGGCAACACCACCCAAACGGAGGTCGTCAAAAGGAAGGTTTGTTGCAGGCTCAGCCCCTCGCGCACGCCGTTCTTGTTGGCCAGCGCCAGAAACACACCGAACAGGATCGTGACCGCTGCTGACTGCAGGAACACCGCCGCATGTCCCGTCGCGAACCACAGATCGACCGCCATCGGGACCAACATCGTCACACCAAGCGACGCCACCAACAGGCCGATGACATAAAGGACGGGACGGGGATCGAGCATAGCGAAGGCGTGGCCCGCGCCTGCGCCTGTGTCAAGCCACCCAGGCATGGGCGGCTGTTGGACGGCTCAGCCCCGACGCTTGGGGTACGGGCTGGGGTTCGGGTCTTCGAGTGCGATCAAAACCTCGGTCACACGTTTCATGCGCGTGGCAACGGTCTTGGCCGAGGCGACCTTGTGGGCAAACCCGCGCTTTGTGCCCGGGGTTAGCCCCTCCCACACCTCGGTGGCGGCGTCGTCCTGCGTAAGCGCGTCGCGCAATTCCGGTGGCACGTCGACGGCGTCCTGATCATCGGGGCGAAACGCCACTGGCACCGGATCGCCCAGATCTAAGCCCGCAGCCGCGCGCGTGGTCTTGTTCACGATGAAATAGGCCCGGCCATCGCTTGTGGGTTGGATCGCGCCCTTGAAGGCGCGACCAGCGATCTCTCCCACCACCCGCGGGCGTTTGGCCGGCGCAAGCGGCAGGCCCGCGATCACGTCTTCTGGCAGAAAGACGCAGTGGTAGTTCATCGGCGCGTAGTGATCGAGCGCGCCGACAAATTCGAACGGGTAAAAGAAGTCCACGTGCCCGGCCTGGTTATCCGGGGTGCACCAGCGAGGCGAACAGCCCGGGCTCCAGCCCGTCTTGGGCAAAGGTCGGGCCCTCTGTCACGACGCTCACGGCGTCATGGCTGTGCAGACTTTCCTGATGACTTGCCACGACGCGGAAATCGCCGACACGCGGGTCGGCCAGCAAACGTTCGTAGAACAGCCGGGCCGCGTCCTCAACAAATATCGGGTTGGCCGCGTTCAGTTCCGCGAAGGCCTGTTCGTCCTCGCGTTTGACCATCACCTGCGTTTCCGTCGGAACGGCAGCGCGGCACATGTCGATCAGGTCCTCGACCCAGAGGTCCTGCGCCTCCGGCTCGACCACCACCGAAAGCCGCGCGACCGAGCGTTGGGAATGCGGCGTCGCAAGCTGACCCCGCGATGCGCGCGCATGTTCCGACAGCTCCAAGGAACAGGGGCAGGTCGACGAATACACATAGTCGAGATGCACGATCCGCAGGCGGGTGCCTGCACGCTCCACCATCTCCAGCGCGACGTCATAGTATTGGAACCCTGACAGGCCCGAGCGCAGGCTGTTCACGCTCAGCGGAATGCGCGTGCGCAACTGGATGCGGGCATCCAACGTCTCGAGGTCCGTTTTGTAGTCGTCCAGAGCGCGCGCAACGACGTCAAAGCCAAAGGTCGCCTCGGCGTGTTTGTAGAAGGACCGCATGATGCGGCTCATGTTGATGCCCTTCTTATCGGCCTCAAGGCTGACAGTCCCGGTCACCGAGGTTTCGAGCGTTTGGGTCCCCCCGTCGCGCATCGCATAGCGCAGTGGCAGCCGAAAATTGGAGATCCCCACATGCTGCAGGGTCTGTTTGGCACCGCGGATCAGGCTTGTGGGGCCGTTTTGCAGATCAGGCAGCTTCGCACGGTAGGCGGCATCGACCACAAAATCTGCGGGATAGCTCCGCGACAGAGCCGGGTAAGCGACCTCTCCCGCATCGGGCATCAGCCCAGCAATCTGCGGATCAAGGTCATCGCGTTCCACCGGCGTGACCGCCCCCGCCCACCGGCGCAGGATCGCGAGCGCGGCCTCAGCCTCCTCACGGTTGGGATCACGGGTGATGTCCTGGGAATGTACGTTCATGGCAATTTCCCCCTTCTGGGTGCGGGCCAACGCAAAACATATGGGCGCATATGCCATGCGTTTTCAAGGTAATCACACGTGATACGCGCATCGGCTGTATGCGGATCAATTGTCGTGCGTATCAGCAGGGCTGACGCAGACCATCTAAAGCACTCAAAACGACACTGACATTCGAAAATTCGTCAAATCAACGCCATTGCGCAGAATTTTCTGCTCGGCGTCCTCTTGCCAGCCGTGACGCAGGAAAAAACGGCGCGCGACGTGGCTGGCGGCAACTGTCAGATGATTGAGCCCCGACACATGCGCAACATTCAGGATCGCGGCGTAGAGCAGATCGGCAACACCCGCCCCCATCACGCGCGGCAGGACGTAGGCAAAATCGAGGTAGCCCGCATCGGTCAGCGACATGAACCCGCACACACCGTCCGTGTCCACGGCCACATAGACGGTCTGGCCTTCCAAACGGTCGCGCCATTGCTGCGCCGTCGGCTGCGCAGGCGACCATGCCTGCTGTTGCGCGGCATCATAAAAGCGCCCGGTGCCGCCATGCACGGCGCTGTGAAACACGGCCGCACAGGCCCCCGCATCATCGGGTGTATAACGCCGCACCCACATCAGACCGCGTCGATTGCCGCAGAGAGGTCCGCGATCAGATCGGCCTCGGCCTCGATCCCGACGGAGACGCGCACCAAGCCCTCGGTGATGCCCAATCGGGCCTTTTGATCGTCGGCCAGCCTTTGATGAGTGGTCGTGGCGGGATGTGTGACGATGGACTTTGCGTCGCCCAGATTGTTGGAGATCACAAAAATCCTCAGCGCATTGAGAACCGCAAAGGCCCGCGCCTTGCTCCCGAAATCGAGCGCCAGAACCGTGCCGCCCGCACCCATCTGCCGTATGGCGACCTCGTGCTGGGGGTGGCCCTCCAAACCGGGATAGATCACGCGGGCCAGATCACCCCGCGCCTGCATGGCCTCGGCGATGGCCAGTGCGGAGGCCGCTTGCGCGCGGACCCGCAGATCGAGCGTCTCCAGCCCCTTGAGCATCATCCACGCCGTGAACGGGCTCATCGAACCACCGGTGTGTTTCATGTAGGGCTCAACCGTTTTGCGGATAAACTCCTGCGTCCCCAGGATGACACCGCCCAGCGCCCGCCCCTGCCCGTCAATATGCTTGGTCGCGGAATAGACAACCACATCCGCGCCCTGTTCGACCGCGCGCGAATAGACGGGGGTCGCAAAGACATTGTCGATGATGACCGTGGCCCCCACCCCATGGGCAATCTCGGCCACGGCGCCGATATCAATGACCTCCAGCGCCGGGTTCGAGATGCTCTCGAAGAAGACCGCTCGTGTGTCCGGGCGGACCGCAGCCTGCCACGCGGCCAGATCCGTGCCGTCGACAAAGGTCACCTCTACGCCGTAGCGCGGCAGCACCTCTTCGAGGATATACAAGCAGGACCCAAACAGCGCGCGCGCCGACACAACGTGATCGCCGGCCTTCAACATCGATGTCAGCGCACCATTGACCGCCGCCATGCCCGAAGCCGTCGCAAAGCCATCTTCGGTCCCTTCGATCGCGGCGATGCGGTCTTCGAACATGCGCACGGTCGGGTTGCCGTAGCGGGCGTAGATAAACTCATCCTCGCCCGCCTCAATGAACCGCGCCTCGGCGTGTTCGGCACTGTCGTAGACAAAGCCCTGCGTCAGAAAGATCGCCTCAGACACCTCGCCATATTGGCTGCGGCGGGTGCCTGCGTGGACGGCCAGAGTCCGTTTATCGAGTGTGCGTTTGGTCATGGCCCGTGTCTCCTTTCCTGTCGGCCCGCGGAGACCGACAACAAAAAACCCCCAAACCGGTAAAGGCAGGGGGTACGACCTCTGACCTCTTTAGCGGCATGTTTAACGTGGCCCGCAATCCGGTAACAAATCGCCACATCCGGTGGATAGGCCCGCCGCCGCGAGAGGTCAAGCGCTTGCCCGTCACAACCCGACCGCCTCGGGCTTGCCAGCCTGCCGAAAACCGTCATCTTGCACCCCACACCAGCAGGAGACCCCGGATGAGCGCCCCCATTGATCTTTATTTCTGGCCAACGCCCAACGGCTGGAAAATCTCCATCGCGCTAGAGGAGATGGGCCTGCCCTACACCACCCATCTGGTGAATATCGGCGCGGGTGAGCAATTCGCGCCCGACTTCCTGAAGATTGCGCCGAACAACCGAATGCCCGCCATTGTGGACCCGGACGGCCCCGGCGGCGCGCCGGTCTCGATTTTTGAAAGCGGGGCAATCCTGCAATACCTCGCCCGCAAGACCGGGCTCTTTTACGGCGAAAGCGAACGGGACCGGATCGAGGTCGAGCAATGGCTGATGTGGCAGATGGGCGGGCTGGGTCCCATGGCAGGTCAGGCGCACCATTTCCTGAAATACGCCCCACAGATGGACCCGCCCAATGACCTGCCCTACGCCAAGGATCGCTATCGCGGCGAGGTTTCGCGCCTGTACCGCGTGCTCGACACCCGGTTGGCCGACCGGGAGTACGTGGCGGGCGACTTCTATTCCATCGCGGACATGTCCATTTGGGGCTGGGCGAGCCTGTGGGAGGGTCAGCAGCAAACGCTGGACGACAAGCCAAACCTTGCAAGGTGGTTGGAAGCTGTCGGATCACGCCCAGGGGTGATCGCTGGCCGCGCGCTCCACGCGGATCGGCGCGGCGTACAGGGCACCAAGGATCAGCAAGACAAGCTCTTCAAGCAAAAGGGCTAGCTGTCGTCGCTCGCGCCGTCTTCGATCAAATAGGGCTGCAAGGCCATGATCTGCCACCAGAGCAACGCGAACAGGGCCAGTGGGAAACCAAAGGTTTCGATCTTGACCCATGTATCCGTGGACATGGTCCGCCAGATGATCTCGTTCGCGGCGGCCAGCGCGAGAAAGCCCAAACACAGCCGCCGGGTCAGGATCATCCATCCCTCGTCCTTCATGGGCATCATGTCGCCCATCACATAGGCAAGGTAACTGCGGCCCTGCAGAAGGCCGATGCCAAGGATCGCGGCGAAGAAGCCGTAGACCAGCGATGTCTTCATCTTAAAGAACCGCTCGTCGTTGAAATAGGCCGTCAGCCCGCCAAACACGATCACCATCAACGCGGTAAAGACCTGCATCCGGGACAATTTTCCGGTCAGCGCCCACAGAACGCCCATCGCGGCCAGCATGATTGGCACGAAGATCAGGGTGGCGACGATGAACCCGGAATACTCGGTCCCGCCGAAGGTAAAGACCTGCTCCTGAATCCGCAGATAGATCACGAAGAACGCGATCGGCGGACCCAGTTCCAACACCAGCTTGAGCGTCGGATTGATCTCACGCGGCGTTTTCGCGCCTTTCGGGGCCGGATCGGCTTTGGTCATGGGATCTCCTATCCTCCGAACTCCACTATCACAGCGCCCGCTGCGATCAACGCCATCAAGGCCATGCGCCGTGGCCCAACGGTTTCGCGCAGGATCAGCCACCCGATCAGCGCGGCAAACACGGTCGAGGTCTCGCGCAGGATCGCAGCCTCCCCCACCTTGTCGAGCCGCGTCGCCAGAATGACCGCCCCGAAGGAGCCATAGGCCACCAACGCGCCCACCAGCCCGCGCAGGGCCAGCGGCGCAATCGCGGGCCGCGCCGGGTCACGCCGCCATTTCACATAGCCGATGATCGGGAAATCAATCGCCGTCACGAAAAAGAACCACGCGAGAAACGTAAATGGGTTCGCGACCGCGCGAATGCCATAGGCATCCCACATCGTGTAAAGCGCCGTGATAATGCCTGTGCCAAATGCGAGGGCGAGCGCGGGTTTCAAGGTCGCCCGATCCACGTTGAGCGTCAGAAGGTTATAGCCCGCCAAGCCAAAGATACCGCCGGTCAGCGCAGCAACGCCCACCCACTGCGTGGCCGTGAATGCCTCGTCAAAGATCAGGTAGGCGCCGATCACGGTCACCAAGGGCGCGGTGCCGCGCACAACCGGGTAGACCACGGTAAAGCCGCCCCGCTCGAACGCCATCGCCATGCCCAGCTTGTAGACGAAATGGATCACCAGAGCGCCCAGTAGAAGCAGCCACTCGCCCCCTTGCGGCCACGGCACCAAGAACAGCGCCATCGGCGCACTCAGCACAAAGAGCCACGCGTCAATCGCACCCCGCGTCTGCCACGGATCATGGCGGCCCTTTTGCAGCGCCCCAAAGATCGCGTGGAGCAGCGCCGAACATAAGGCGAGCGCCATGGCCACGCGGTGGCCAAGCTCGGTACCCTCTATCGAAAGGACAAGATCGCCCAGCGGCCTAGCTTTCCGCGCCCGCCAAACCGGTCAGGGCCGCGGCAAATTCTTCGGGGTCGAACGGGGCCAGATCATCGATCTGTTCGCCCACCCCGATGGCGTGGATGGGCAATCCGAACTTGTCGGCCAGCGCCACGAGGACACCGCCCTTTGCCGTGCCGTCCAACTTGGTCATCACGAGGCCGGACACATCCGCCATCTTTTGAAAGGTGTCGACCTGGCTCAGCGCGTTCTGGCCGGTCGTGGCGTCCAGAACCAACAGCGTATTATGCGGGGCGTCCGCGTCCTTCTTGCGGATCACCCGCACGATCTTGGCCAGTTCCTCCATCAGGTCCGCACGGTTTTGAAGACGGCCAGCGGTATCGATCAAAAGCAGGTCTGCACCATCCGCTTCGGCCTTGGTCATCGCATCAAAGGCAAGGCTCGCGGGGTCCGATCCTTCGGGCGCGGTCAGCACAGGTACGCCCGCGCGGTCACCCCACACTTGCAACTGTTCAACAGCTGCGGCGCGGAAGGTGTCGCCCGCCGCGATGACAACCGATTTGCCCGCCGCGCGGAACTGGCTTGCGAGCTTACCGATGGTCGTCGTCTTGCCGGACCCGTTCACGCCGACGACCAGCACCACCTGTGGCTTGCGCGGATAAAGCGGCATGGGACGCGCCACACCCTCCATGATCCGGGCGACCTCTTGGGCCAGCAGCGATTTGATCTCGCCCACGGAAAGACGTTTGCCGAACCGCCCTTCGGCCATGTTGGCCGTCACGCGCAGCGCGGTGTCGACGCCCATGTCGGAGGCGATCAAAAGCTCCTCCAACTGCTCGAGCATATCGTCATCCAGCGCCCGGCGCACGACAGGGGCGGCTGGGGCGGCTGGCGCCGTGCCGCCGCCCATCAACCGGCGCAGCAGGCCGGGCTTGGGCGCCTCAGACGCCGCCTTGGGCTCTGGCTCTGGCTCTGGTTCGGGCGCAGGGTCCGCGACCGGTTCTGGCTCGGGCATCGGTGGGGTTGCTGGTTGCTCGGCTGCCAAGGGCGGCACGGCAGGGACTGCGACATCAACCTCGGGTTCTGGCTGCGCGGGTGCACCATCTTGCACATCCGCAGGCGCGCTCTGGGGCTTCACCGCGTCTGATACCTCCGGGGCAGCGTCGCTCTGTGCGTCCACGCTTCCGCCATCTTCGACAATCGCCTCAAGCCCCGCATCCAGTTTGGAACTGGATTTGAAGAGTCGATCCCGCATTTTGCCGAAAAAGGACATGCACACCCCGTATTGTCGCGTTCCACCCACCTAATACGCCGCGTGGCCGCATGGAAGAGCGTTGACAGACCTCTGCCACCCCCCATGCTGCGGATATGCGGTATGTGTTGGTGTTTCTTCTGGCTCTGTGGGCCGCCCCCGTCTGGGCGGAACCGCCGGATCGTGTGTGTTCGACCGGGAAGTTCGGGCATGTTCAATGCATTCGTGACGCCCATTTCGTGCACGACACCTGTCAGATGCTGTGGACCGAGGCGCGCCTACACGGGCTCGATCCGGGCTTCTTTGCCCGCCTCATCTGGCAAGAAAGCCGCTTTGACCCCAATGCGCTCAGCCCGGCCAATGCGATGGGCATCGCGCAATTCATCGCCTCGACGGCCGCCCTTCGCGGACTGGATGATCCCTACAACCCCGCGCAAGCTTTGGAGCATTCGGCCGAGTATCTGGGGGAGATGCAGCGCAAATACGGCAACGCGGGCCTTGCCGCAGTGGGCTATAACGGGGGCGAACGGCGCGCCGAAGGGTTGATCGCCAAAACCGGCGGGCTGGCGCGCGAGACCATCAATTACGTGCAGATCATCACGGGCCTCACAGCCGAGACATGGCGCGATGCCCCCCCGCAGGCGCATGATTTCCGGCTGTCCAAGACCCAAGGCTTCATTCCAGCCTGTTATGAGTTGGCCCGCGACCGCAGGCTGACCGCCTTTCCAAAACCGCCCGCGCCCAAGCCCACGATCAAGCCATGGGGCGTGCAACTGGCCTTTGGCGGCACGCAGGACGCCGCAAAACGCGCCTTCTCCCGCCGCGTGGCGCAATGCCCCGGGCCGACCGCGGGCGAAACCGCGATCTATATCAAGGTAAAGAACCGCGTGGCCGGGCGACCGGGCTATTACATGGCCCGCATCGGGCGCGACACGCGCAGTCAGGCGGACGCCCTGTGCCGCCGCATCGCCGCTGCGGGATGCCTGTGCCGGGTCTACAAGAACTGAAGCTAGCCAGGCGCGGCCACGACAAACAGAACCATCGCCACGTAATAGGTGGGCCAGATCACGAGGGCGAGCGGCACCCGCCAGCGCGGCCTGTCCGGCACGACAAAAAGGTCCACGGCGATCAGCGCATCACTGAGCACAAAGAGCGCCGCTGCCAGCAGGACCGTCTCGTCCACCGACGCCGTGCCCGACGCAATGGCCGAACACGCCAGCGCCATGGCCATGATGACCATGGTGTAGGCCACAACCGGCCCCCGCATCTCTCCCGCGCGGGACCACAACAGCGCCATAAGCCCCAGACCCGCAATCACAACCGGCAGGGCGAACCACAACCGGGGCGCGCCTATTCCCAGATGGACGACAAGTCCGATCAGGAACAGATGGGCCACACCGAAGGCCGCCATTCCAAACAGGAATGCGCGCGGGCCGGGCCGCGACAACGCGATATCGCCTACCCATGCAAACAGCACCACCCAAGGGATCGGACTGCAGCCCACATCCTCGGCAAAGACCCAGAGCCAGCCGAACAGAAATGCCAGCGGCAGTGCCTTGACCCAAGTCTTGGCGGCGCTTGGCCCCCGCCACGAAAAGCCCAGCCAGTAAAGGATGGACGACAGCGGCCCCAGAGCGACCGCCGTGGCAAAGAGTACAGCGTTCAAATCTCGTCTGGGAAATGCTTGATGACACTGCGGATGGGATTGGGGGCCGCCTGCCCCAAGCCGCAGATCGACGCATCGACCATCGCTTGGCTCAACTCCTCAAGCAGCGGCTGATCCCACGCATCGTGCTGCATCAGCTTGACCGCCTTTTCGCAGCCCACCCGGCACGGCGTGCACTGCCCGCAGCTTTCATCCTCAAAGAACCGAAGCATGTTGAGAGCCGCGGCACGCGCGCTGTCCTGATCGCTCAGCACGACCACAGCCGCCGACCCGATAAAGGTCCCCAGCGGTTGCAGCGTGTCGAAATCCAGCGGCACATCATTGATCGTGCCAGGCAAAAGACCCGAGGACGGACCGCCCGGCTGATACGCCTTGAAGACGTGCCCGTCGGCCATGCCGCCGGCAGCGGCAATGATGTCCGTGATCGTGGACCCCGCGGGCAACAGATAGACGCCCGGCGCGGCCACCCGGCCCGAGACCGAATAGCTCCGCAGCCCCGTGCGCCCGTTCTTTTCCGTGGCGTTCAGGCATTCCGGCCCCTCGCGGCAGATGCGCGCGACCCAGTGCAGCGTTTCGATATTGTGGACCAGCGTTGGCTGACCAAAAACGCCGACCTGCGCCACGAAGGGCGGCCTATGGCGTGGGATGCCGCGCTTTCCTTCGATCGACTCGATCATCGCGCTCTCTTCGCCGCAGATATAGGCCCCTGCTCCGCGGCGCAGTTCCACATATCCCGGCGCGATCAGGCCGGCGGCCTCCATCGCGGCCAGTTCGGTTTCCAGAATATGCAGGACAGCGGGGTATTCATCGCGCATGTAGAGGAACACGCGCTCGGCCTCGACCGCCCAGGCGGCGATCAGCATCCCCTCGAGGAAGAGATGCGGCACGCGTTCAAGGTAGTAGCGATCCTTGAACGTCCCGGGCTCGCCCTCATCGCCGTTCACGGCCAGATAGCGCGGGCCCGCGTTGGCGCGCACAAAGCCCCACTTCTTGCCCGACGGGAACCCTGCCCCGCCCAAACCGCGCAACCCGGCAGAAAGCACCTTGTCCTGCACCGCCTCCCAATCGCCGTCCGCGCGCAGCGCCAAGAGCGCCGCATAGCCACCTTCAGCCTGATAATCGACGAGCGTTTCATAATCGGGAATATCCGCGTGAACGTGACCCGCCGCGATTGCGGCCTCCACCTTTTCGGGCGTTGCGTGGTCGATGTGGTGATGGCCCAGCTCCAGCACAGGCGCCGTGTCACAGCGCCCCATGCAGGGCGCGCGCAGAACGCGCACCTCGGAGGCGTCGAGCCCGTCCTCCAGCGCCGCCTTCAACTGATGCGCGCCCGCCAATTCGCACGACAGGCTGTCACAAACACGGATGGTCAGCGCGGGCGGCGGCACCTCTCCCTCTTTGACGACATCGAAATGCGCGTAGAACGTAGCGACCTCATAGACCTCAGCCTGACTCATGCGCAGCTCTTCGGCGAGCGCGCGCAGGTGCGCCGCACTCAGATGTCCATGTGCATCTTGGATCAGGTGCAGAAATTCGATCAGATGATCCGTGCGGCGCGGGCGGTCGCCCAGCAAGGCGCGGATGTCGTCCCACGCGGCATCGTCGACCTGTCGCCCTTTGGTAAAGCGGCGGCCCTTGCCCTTGCCCGATTTCCAAACGCCCTTGCGATCATCCAGCGCCATGGCGCACCCTCCCCGGCTCGGCGGGAGCACCCCACCTGTCTCTTCGCCCCGACCCTAGCGGAGGCCCCGCGACAGCGCCCGCGACAAAACCGACCTTTGAAAGCGGATTTGGACACCCGCGCCTGCCAATGCACGCCCGCCGTTTCCGATCGTGCACCTTGCCCCTGCGCGTTTTGGTCCCGTTGGAAACACTCCGTTAAGTCCCAGATGCAAGACAGGCGCGGGCAAGGATGATACGCTCCCGTGCAGTCCAGCAACCGGCAAGGACCCGATGAAACGTTCGATGTTGACCTTTTACCTGGCGACACTGTTGCCGCTGCCGCTGCTTGTGGCGGCAGGGGTCTTGGGTGGCTACTGGACGCTCGCGGCCTGCATGTACCTGACAACGTTTGTGTTCCTGCTGGACGAGTTGATCGGATATGCCGCCGAAGACGCGGCACCGGGAACGGAATTCCCGGCCGGTCGGGGGCTGTCGGCCTTCCTTGGCGTGATCCATATTCCCGTTCTTTTTCTCGCGGTCGCAACGGTGTCGGGCGCGACGGGGCAAAGCGCGCTCGAACAGGTGGGCGCCTTCATCGCCTTTGGCATCTGGTTCGGGCACGTGGCCTATTCGAACGCGCATGAGTTGATCCACCGGACAAATCCGACCGCGTTCCGTCTGGGCGCGCTGGTTTACGGCACCACGTTCTACGGGCACCACGTCACGGCCCATCGCTTTATCCACCACACCTATGTCGGCTCGGATCGTGATCCCAACACGTCACGACTGGGCGAATCCTTTTATCGGTTCGCGATCCGCGCCTGGGGCCGCGCCTTTGTCGAAGGGTTCCGGATCGAGACCGATCGCCTGCGCCGGCGCGGGCAATCCGCACAAGTCTGGCGGCACCCCTATTTCGGATACTTTCTGATCAATGTCGGCATGCTGGGGTCGATCTTTGTCCTCTTCTCGTGGTCGGGGATTGCGGCGTATCTGGCCATCTCGGTCTATGCGACCGCGCAGATCCTGTTGGCCGATTACGTGCAGCATTACGGGTTGCGGCGGGAGGAGGTGGCACCGGGCAAGCTGGAACCGATCAGCGTTGAACACTCTTGGAACGCACCGCATCCGATTTCCGCGGCGTTGATGCTGAATGCGCCGCGCCATTCCGACCACCACGCCCATCCGTCCAAGCCATTTACGACGCTGGAATTGCCGGATGAGGCCGACGCGCCGATGCTTCCTGCCTCCCTGCCTGCGATGTCGTCGCTGGCGCTTTTTCCGCCCTTGTGGCGCTACGTGATGGATGATCGCGCACTGGCATGGCGGCGCGCACCTGCGGCTCCGCAAAATCTCGCTGCCGAGTAACGCTTGCGGCTGGTCAATGGGCAGACCCCGTGCCAGCCTCGCCCCATGAACGTCCGATCTTGCCTCATCCCGGCTTTCGCCATCTGGGCCACTACAGTGACCGCCCAAACTGCGCCCGCGCTCAGCCCAGAGGCGTTCGAGGCTGCCACAACAGGGCGCACCTTTACCTTTGCCGCGCCCGGCGCCACGCAACCCTACGGCGCGGAACGCTATTTGCCCGGACGTCGCGTGGTCTGGTCATGGCTCAACGGTGATGTCTGCCAATTCGGCGAATGGTTCGTCGATCTGGAGCTGATCTGCTTTGTGTACGAGACCGACGGTTCGCCCCAATGCTGGAGCTTTTACGCCGAGGCAGATGGAATGACCGCGCAGTTCGAAAACCTCGAAGACAGCGCGCCGCGCTACAATCTCACGGAAACCGATGCCGATCTGGACTGCACCGGACCCCTGTTCGGGTCCTGAGGCATTCCAATCCTGCCTAAAGAAGCGTGCCTTGATCCGGGCTCTCGCCGCCGGACGTTTTGGGGTTACTCTTGCGTGCAGGCTTGTTGCCCAGGGTCGCGCGCCCATCGGCAAACTCGATCTCGATCGACGATGCCGCGCGCACGGCCTCGGCGCGCGTTGCGACCTGCCCATCCGCGCGCACGACCGCATAGCCCCGCGCCAGCGTCGCACGATAGCCCAAGGTTTCCCGCAACCGGTCCAGCGCCGCCAAACGATCCGCGGCTTTGGCATGCGCCCGGGGCCCCACATCGCGCAGCCGTGTCGCCAACCGATCCACATCCCTGCGCGCGCGCTGCGTCTGCGTCATAAGCGGCGCAGGCGACAGCCGGTCGATGCGTGCGCCCAATCGCTCCCTCTGGGCACTGGCCGCGCGTTCCAGGGCCACAGGCAACCGCTTCGCCAGCGCGTCCAGGCGTTGGCGGTCCGAGGACAGCCCGCGCGCCAAGAGAGAGGCGCGCAGCCCCCCACGCTCGGCCAGACGCACACGTCCAATCTGCACTGCGGCGATCAACGCACCCGGCAACCGCTTGTCCATCAAGTCAAACCGCTGTCGCGGCGCAAAGGTCAGCGCCTCGGGCCGCGGCAAGGCGCGTGACAGATCCGTCAGACGTTGCGCCCGCTGCGACAGGCCTGACGCCCGCGCCCGCGCCAGCCGCGCGCCCTGTTCCGCCACCCATGCCAGCAGATCGGCCCGCACCGGCACCGCCATTTCGGCGGCAGCAGTGGGCGTGGGCGCACGTCGGTCACTGACGAAATCGATCAGGGTCGTGTCGGTCTCGTGACCCACCGCCGAAATCAACGGGATCTCGCTCGCCACCGCCGCCCGTGCGACGACCTCTTCATTGAACCCCCAAAGGTCTTCAATCGACCCGCCACCCCGCGCGACGATCAACAGATCAGGCCGCGGCAAGGCCCCACCGGGTGTCAGAGCGTTGAACCCCTCAATGGCGCGCGCAACCTCGGGCGCGCAGGCCGCGCCCTGCACCGCCACGGGCCATACCAGCACCTTGCGTGGAAACCGCTCGCGCAGGCGGTGCAGGATGTCCCGAATGACCGCGCCAGACGGGCTGGTCACGACGCCGATGATCTCAGGCAGGTAGGGCAAAGGTTTTTTGCGGGCGGGATCAAAGAGCCCTTCGGCCTCCAGCGCGACCTTGCGCTTTTCCAGCATCGCCATCAGCGCGCCCTGCCCAGCGACGGCCACCTCATCGACATTCATGTTGTATTTCGATTGCGCGCCGAAGGCCGACAGCTTGCCCGTTACGACAACCTCCAACCCCTCTTCCGGCACCACACTCAGCGACCCGACCTGCCCCTTCCACGTGGTACAGGCCAGAACGTTCCGGTCGTCCTTGACGTCGTAATAGAGATGCCCGGACCGCGCCTTGAACACACGGCCCACCTCGCCCCGCACGCGCACGCGCCCGAACTCTCCCTCGATGGTGCGCTTGATCGCGCCCGAGATCTCGGAAACCGTAAACTCAGGCGTGTTCTGGCCCGGCGCGGGGTCGTCCAACAGGTCCATATCTGGCGTGCCTTGTGCTGAATTGCCCCCAAGTCTAGAACGCGGCCAAGCGAAGGGAAAGCACCATGAATATCCTGATCCTTGGAAGCGGTGGCCGCGAACATGCGCTGGCTTGGGCGGTTAAGCAGAACCCCAAATGCGACCGCCTGATGGTGGCGCCGGGCAATGCGGGGATCAGCCAGATCGCGGAATGCGTGACGCTCGATATTCTGGACGGCGACGCGGTCGTGACCTTTGCCGCCGAACAGGCCGTGGATTTTGTCATTATCGGCCCCGAGGCCCCTCTGGCGGCAGGCGTCGCCGACACCGTGCGGGCAGCGGGCCTCCGGTGCTTTGGACCCAGCGCCGCCGCGGCTCAGCTTGAGGCGTCCAAAGCCTTTACCAAGGCGGTCTGCGACGCCGCAAACGCCCCCACAGCGGGCTATGCGCATTTCACCGACGCCACTGCCGCCCATGCCCATATCGACGCCCAAGGCGCCCCCATCGTCGTCAAGGCCGACGGTCTCGCCGCGGGCAAGGGCGTTGTTGTGGCCATGACCGTGGAGGAGGCACACGCCGCCATCGACGACATGTTCGGCGGCTCCTTCGGGGATGCGGGCGCAGAGGTCGTGATCGAGGAATTCATGGAAGGCGAAGAGGCGTCGTTCTTCGTACTCTGCGACGGCACCTCTGCGCTGCCCATCGGCACGGCCCAGGACCACAAACGCGTGGGCGAAGGCGACACTGGTCCCAACACCGGCGGCATGGGGGCCTATTCTCCCGCGCCGGTCCTCACCGATGCCATTGCGGACGCCGCGATGGACCAGATTATCCGCCCCACACTGCAGGTCCTCGCCGATCGCGGCACGCCCTATCAGGGTGTCCTCTATGCCGGGCTGATGATCCAAGACCGACAGGCGCGGCTGGTAGAATACAACGTCCGCTTCGGCGATCCGGAGTGTCAGGTCCTGATGATGCGTCTGGGCGCGCAGGCGCTCGATCTCATGCAGGCCTGCGCGGAAGGACGGCTGGATACTATGCGCGTGAACTGGGCCGACGACCACGCGATGACCGTGGTGATGGCCGCCGATGGGTATCCCGGGGCCTATCAGAAGGGATCGGTTATCGGCGGGCTGGACGCATTGCCTGCCGACAGCCACCACATGACGTTCCACGCAGGCACCAAACTGGTGGACGGCGCAACCACGGCCTCCGGGGGGCGCGTGCTGAACGTAACTGCCCGGGGCGCGTCCCTGGCCGAGGCGCGCGACCGCGCCTACGGGCAAGTGGATGGGATCGATTGGCCCGAGGGCTTCTGCCGCCGGGATATCGGCTGGCGCGCGCTTTAACAGTCCATCGCGTCGGCAAATGACGCGCGCCCGCGGTGGGGCCCAATGTCACGCGCGGTCAGGTCTGTCCCGTCAAAGGTGACGGCCAACAGCCGCGACCATCCCGCGTCGGCCACGATCATTTCCGGCACGGACCCGGCGCAGGTCCGGATTCCGCCCGCAATATCGACCTCGCCAATCCGGTGATTGGTGACACCCGGCAGCGCGGCGCGCTCTGCCAGCTGGGTCGTGGTCGCATCGAGCGGTATGACCTGCCAGACCCGCAAGGTCTTGGCCAAATGCGGACGATCCACATAGGCCACGTCGATCAGCCCGTCCCCATCCAGATCCGCAGCGCCGACGATCGCCAGCCACCGGAACCGCGTGCCAATGAATTCATTGGCCGCAATCAGCTTGAGCGTCCCGTCAACCAAGCCGTAGATCGCCAGCCGCGCGCCCCGGTTCTCGTGACTTTCCGCCACGATCACCTCGGGCGACCCGTCGCCGGTCACGTCGGCAAGCCGCGGCGCGGTGTCTTCAAAGACGATCGTGTTACGCCAGAACACCTTGGCCGTCGTGCCATCCTCCAGCGTGACCTCCAGCCCCGCATGCTCAATGGCATCGCCCAGCACCGCGTGGGCATAGCGCGTCGTGGGGTCCGTATAGCGCGCGGCAACGATCTCCGCCGCGGCAGCCCCGCCCGCCAAGGACACCAACGCCAGGGCCGCACCGCGGGCGATCCCCCGCCACGCACGCAACAGCCGACGCGGTGCCCCGGATGCCATGATCAGATCTGCTTTTCGGGCATCTGCACGACCAGCCCGTCCAGATCGTCCGTGACCTTGATCTGGCAGGTCAGGCGCGAGCGTGTGGGGTCAGGCTGATAAGCGAAATCGAGCATATCCTCTTCCATCGGATCCTTGGCGGGGACCTTCTCGACCCAGTCCTCGGCCACATAGACATGGCAGGTCGAACAGGCACAGGCGCCGCCGCAATCCGCCTCGATGCCGGGGATGTTGTTGTCGCGTGCGCCTTCCATGACGGTCAGGCCCGTTGCAACCTCGACGACATGCTCGGTGCCGCCATGTTCGATATAGGTGATCTTGGCCATCACGTGTCCCTTGCTGATCCAGTTTCCCAGTCCGACATAGGCCAGTTGGAGCCGCTTGCCCAGCCCGCCGTCATGACACATCCGTGCCTGTCACTTGCGACCGGAATCGACTTGATCCCCTGGCTGTATGTTCTTAATTTGTTCTTCATGCCAACCTATGCCGCAAATGACTGGCCACGCCCGCCCGCGGCGGTGCCAAACGACATGCTGGACATGGTGCCCAGCGGGGCACGCTGCTGCGTGGCGGGGCTTGTCCTCGTGCGGCAACGCCCCGGCACGGCCAAGGGCGTGATCTTCATCACGCTCGAGGATGAAACAGGCGTCTGCAACGTGATCGTGTGGCGCAAGATCTACGAGCAATTCCGCCGCGCGGTGATCGCGGGCCGGATGCTGCGCGTCACGGGCCGCATGCAGCGTGAAGGGGCCGTGTCGCATATCGTGTCCGAGCATATCGAGGATATCTCCTACATGCTCGACGACCTCCTGCGCCCCGACATCGCGCGCGCCGGGGATCAGCCGTAAAGGCGGCCCGACAACGCGTCTTG
The DNA here is from genome assembly GCA_038527375.1 of Pseudomonadota bacterium. GTDB lineage: Bacteria > Pseudomonadota > Alphaproteobacteria > Rhodobacterales > Rhodobacteraceae > Shimia_B. The sequence continues at coordinate 24,705 of JBCBFU010000042.1, forward strand.
GCACCCGCCCCAATTTAGGCGCATTTCGATGCGACACTGCGCCAACCGCGCAAAGCGGGGCAAAAACAAACGCGGGCAGTCGTGAAACAGACCTTGATCCTGTGCGCCGTTCTGGCGCTCGGTGCGTGCCAGATGACCTCGCCCGTCTCGCGGGCCGAGCCTGAGCCGCTGCGCATCCGCATGGAAGGTCCCCCGAACGCCACGCCCGGCACCTGCTGGGGCCGCGACACCACCCCGGCCACCATCGAAACCGTGACCGAGCAGATCATGCTGCAACCAGCGGAAATTGCCTCCGACGGCACCGTCCGACAGCCAGCGGTCTACAAGACCGAGACGCGCCAGGCGATTGTCCGTGAACGCACTGACATCTGGTTCGAAACGCCGTGCGCCGCAGACCTCACACCGGCCTTTGTGGCCAGCGTCCAACGCGCGCTCAAGGTGCGGCGCCTCTATCGCGGGGCCATCACGGGTGAACTCGACGCGCGCACGCGGCGCGCGATCCGCGCCTATCAGGCACCCCAAGGCCTCGACAGCGCCATCCTGTCACTCGCTGCCGCCCGCCAAATGGGCCTGATCGCGGTCAAGC
>JBCBFU010000043.1:0-24527 GCA_038527375.1 Pseudomonadota bacterium
CAACGCGTGAGATTTGCGCGGCGGCATCGGCCATGGTGCGGGTGTGATCGACAAGCGCCTGGCCTTGGTCGGTGAGCGTCAGAGCACGTGTGCTACGCTCGAAAAGCGTGAGGTCGAGCGCTTCCTCCAGTTCGGCGATCTGTCGGCTGATGGTTGGCTGGGAGGTTTTGAGCGCCCGCGCCGCCCCCGACAGAGAGCCGTTGTCGACCGTCGCCAGAAAGGCCCGCATGTGGTTCCAGTTAAAGGATATCGCCGCCCAGTTCATATGTTTTCGTATATCGGCCACTCGCATTTCGTCAATTTTAGAAGAGGCCCGCCCGCGGCTAAGTGCGGGAGCACCGCGCCGAAAGAGGCACACGCGCGCTTCTGACGATTGAACGAGGACGGCCCCCATGATCGTGGACCACCACAATCCCCCACACCCAGATGTCGATCGCGATGGCCTCATTCCGATCTTTCGGCGCGTGGTTGGAAGCTGGGAGGTCTCAGTGCGGCGCCGACCTTTTGCTGCGCGCGATCTGGCCGGGCATTACGACCAGCGCGCGGCGACGTGGACCCGGACCGTGCGGTCCTTTGGCTTTGATGTCGGGTATCGCGATCTGGTCGACGCCGCGCTGGACCTGCCGCGCGAGGGAGGCGATCACTTGACCGCGCTCGACGTTGGTATCGGCGGCGGATGCTTGTCGTCGGCGTTGTGCGGAGCAGCGGGCGTGCCTGTCCGGCTAAGCGGTGTCGACGTCTCGCCCGCCATGATTTCACGGGCCTCAGCCCGGCTTGCCGCCGAAGGGGTCGCGGTGGATGCGCGCCAAGGTGATGTGCGGGCCTTGCCGTATAAGGACGCATCCTTCGACGTGGTGATGGCCGCACATGTGTTGGAGCATTTGCCGGACCCGGCGGCGGGCTTGTCCGAGATGGCGCGGGTCCTGCGCCCGGGCGGCACCATGATCCTGAGCGTGACGCGCCCGTCGAAGGAGGGCGCAATTATCCAGCTTTTGTGGCGGGTCCATAGGGCGTCGCACAGTGAAGTTGAGGATTGGATCAGCGCGGCGGGTCTGCGCGAAACGCGCCGCGTGGACTATCCGGTTGGGACACGCGCGCGGCGGATGAGCATTGGCTATGTCGCGCGCAAGCCTCTGGTCCTGCCGATGGCATGATGCCGCCGAAGGTGGCGTAGCCCGCTGCGCTGCGGCGGAGGCAAACGTTGCCAGACGCAATCATTTCGGCAAGGCTTTCCCTTGGGCGCCCCCCGCATTGGTCCGCAAAGCCATTGGGGTTGCCTGCAGGACTGCAGGTTTTGTGGTCCGCAACCGTGGCTGCAAGACGCCCAAAGGGCGCGATCACCGTCCGAGTGTGCAGCCACATTTTTGGGAGGACTATTATGAACCTGAGACCTGATCCAACATTCCATGCCTCGGCCAAGCTGGCCATGGAGGCACCGGTCGAGAATTTTGGCTTTACCGTGATGTTGTCGCCGGACGGATCGAAATCCGACGGGATTGCCGTTGTCGATCTGAACCCGAAATCCAAGACCTATGGGCAGATCGTCCATCAGGTGATCGTGCCAAACAAGGGGGACGAGTTCCACCATTTCGGCTGGAACGCCTGTTCGTCGTCGCTGTCGCCGCTGACAGGCCACGCGTTTCTGGAGCGCCGTTACCTGATCGTGCCGGGCATCCGGTCGAGCCGGGTTTATGTGATCGACGTCAAGGAGCCGCTTGAGGCGAAGATCCACAAGATCATCGAGCCCGAAGAGATTTTCGAGAAGACCGGCTATTCGCGCCCCCACACGATCCATTGCGGGCCTGAGGGCATCTATGTCTCGACCCTGGGTGGGGGCGGCAAGGACGGGACCGATGGCCCCCCCGGTATCTTCATCATGGATTGCGAGACCTTTGACGTCATCGGCCGCTACGAGATGGACCGGGGCGAGCAGGACAAGCACTATGATTTCTGGTGGAACCTGCCGCAGGATTACATGGTGAGCTCCGAATGGGGTCTGCCGCCGCAATTCGAAGACGGCGTCGTGCCCGAGGATCTGCTGTCCAACAAGTATGGCCACAAGATCCATTTCTGGAACCTGCGCGCGCGCAAGAACGTGCAGACCATCGATCTGGGTGAAAACCACCAGATGGCGCTGGAAATCCGACCTGCGCACGACCCGACAAAATCCTATGGGTTCTGCGGCGTGGTGGTGGACACGACGAACCTGCAAGGGTCGATCTTCACGTGGTGGCGCGACGATGACGGGACGTGGCAGGCCAAGAAGGTGATCACCATCGACCCGCGCCCGGAGAAGCCCGAAAACCTTCCACCGCTCCTGCAAGGGTTCGAGGCTGTGCCGCCGCTGGTCACGGATATCGACCTGAGCCTCGACGACAAATACCTTTATGTCGCGTGCTGGGGACTGGGCGAGATGCATCAATACGATGTGTCGGACCCGATGAACCCGGTGTTGACCGGCAAGATCGAGGTTGGGGGCATCGCCAAGGGTGCAGCGCACCCCAACGGTAAACCCTTTGTCTATGGCCCGCAGATGGTCGAGGTGAGCCGCGATGGCAAGCGCGTCTACTGGACCAACTCGCTGTATTCCACGTGGGACGATCAGTTCTATCCCGACGATGAGGGCGGGCAGATGGTCATGGCCAACAATGACGAAAACGGCTTCCACCTGGACAAGGATTTCTACATCGACTTCCCTGAAGGGTATCGATCGCACCAGATCCGGCTGGAAGGCGGGGACTGTTCGACGGACAGCTTCTGTTACCCGAACGTCTAAGTGGACGCTGACATTGCGTCGGTGGCGGCCCTTTGGTGGGCCGTCATCGCATCGGGACTGTATCACGGATTGAACCCCGGGATGGGGTGGCCGCTGGCCGTGTCCGCCGCGCTGATGGAGCAGCGGCGCATGGCGATGGTGCGCGCGTTGGGCTTGCTGGCGCTGGGGCATTTCCTGGCGATGCTGGTGATCCTCGTACCGTTCTCGCTGATGCTATTTCTGGTGGAATACGAGCGTGAGATCAGGGTCGGCGCAGGCGCCTTGGTCATCGCGATGGGGGTCTATCTGCTGATCAACCGCCGCCATCCGCGCGTGTTGGCGCGGGTGCATCCGGCGCGGTTGGCGCTGTGGTCGTTTCTGGCGGCCAACGCCCATGGCGCGGGTCTGATGCTGGTGCCGCTGTTTCTAGGTATCTGCGCGGTGGATGCGGATACTGGCCACAAGGCGGCGGAAAGCCTGATGCGGGGCAATCTGCCCACGGCCTTTGTGGTGGCGCTGGTTCACACGCTGGCCATGACGGCGGCAGGCGGGGTGATCGCGGTCGTGATCTACTGGTGGCTCGGCCTCAAATTCCTGTCGCGGACGTGGTTCAATCTGGATGTGGTCTGGGCGCTGACACTGATTGCCGTGGGCGCGTTCGGGATCTGGAGTGCTATGGCCGGGCACTAGCGATCTCGCGGCGCTTGCCCTTCGCGGGGCCGCGCGGTATCCGCTGGCGCGATCTAACGGGCATCCCCCGGCATCCCGCAAGGAATTTCTGATGGACGATCTGCGCGACAAGTACCTGACCCTGATCAAGGACGTGGCTGACGAGGCCGCGTTGGAGGACCTGCGCGTACAGGCGGTGGGCAAGAAAGGCGAGATCAGCCTGAAGATGCGCGAGCTGGGCAAGATGACGCCCGAGGAACGGCAGGTCGCGGGTCCCGCGTTGAATGCGCTGAAGGACGAAATCAACAGCGCCCTAGCTGCGCGGCATCGGCCATGGCCGATGCCGCGCTGGAAGAGCGTCTGGCGACGGAGTGGCTGGACGTGACATTGCCCGGGCGCGGGCGACCGCAAGGTACGGTCCATCCGATCAGCCAGGTCACCGAAGAGGTATCCGCCATCTTTGCGGATATGGGATTTTCCGTGGCCGAAGGTCCCCGGGTCGAAACCGATTGGTACGTCTTTGACGCGCTCAACATCCCCGGTCACCACCCTGCGCGGGCCGAGATGGACACGTTTTACATGAAGACCAAGGACAATGACGGGAAGCCGTTTGTCCTGCGGACGCACACGTCGCCCGTGCAGTTGCGGTCGATGGAGAAGCATGGCGCCCCGCTGCGGGTGATCTGCCCCGGCGGCGTCTATCGCGCGGATTACGACCAGACCCACACGCCCATGTTCCATCAGGTCGAAGGGCTGGCGATTGACCGCGATATCTCCATGGCCAACCTGAAATGGGTGCTGGAGGAGTTCTGCCGCGCGTTCTTTGAGGTCGACGATGTGGAACTGCGTTTCCGCGCGTCGCACTTCCCGTTCACGGAACCCTCGGCCGAGGTCGATATCCGCTGTTCGTGGGACAAGGGCACGCTGAAGATCGGCGAGGGCGACGACTGGCTGGAAATCCTCGGGTCCGGCATGGTGCATCCCAAGGTTCTGCAGAACGGCGGGATCGACCCGGCGGAATGGCAGGGCTTTGCCTTTGGCATGGGGATCGACCGGATCGCGATGCTGAAATACGGCATCCCCGATTTGCGGGCATTCTTTGACAGCGATCTGCGCTGGCTGCGGCATTACGGGTTTGCGAGCCTGGACCAGCCAACACTGCATGGTGGTTTGAGCAGGTAGCTTCGGCCTTTGACCGCGCAGGCCCCGCGCTAGCTGTGGGAGTATGAGCAAACCTTCAAAACCCTGGTGGGCGCGGGTGATGCCGTACCTCATCGTCATTGTGGCGGTGCTGGTGATCGGTGGGCACGTGGCGTTGTGGCTGTCGGACACGCCGCGCGAGGTGGCGTTGCGGCTAACCTTGCTCAATGCCGCGGGGTGGGCCGTTGTGATCCTGCCTGCCTGGGGCGTGTCGCGGTGGCTGAAGCATCGGGTGCCGGATCGTGACGAGCCCGAAGGCTGATACCTGTCCCTGATTTACCCGGCCTTAAGGGGCGCAGCGGTAAGGCTGGTGCGAAACACCGGAGATGCACAGGGGATGGCATGGGCCGCGAACAGGAATTGGAAACCGCCATCAAACAGCTGCGCCGCGCGCGCGGGCTGGCGGTGAATGCGGGCGCCATCGGGATTACCCTGGCGACCGAGACCGAGCCGACCGAGAGGCGGCAAGTCGCGCAAGACCTTGGCGATTTCATTCAACGTTTTTGTGCCGTGACGCGAGAGATCGCACATCTGCCCATCGTCCGGGAGGAGGGTGCGCGCCATCCGGGCATGCTCGATGAAATCGGCGGGTTCTCGGCAGAATTGGTGCGGCTGGATCAGGCTGGCGATTTTGCGGCACTGACGCGAGACCGGGCCAGCGAATTGACGCGTCGCGCGCGGGAGCGGACGTTGCCCGCGTTTTACGCGTTCATCCGTGCGTTTGAGAGCGAGAAGGACGCGCTGCGCAGCCGCCATCAGGACCGGCTCAAGGAACAGGCGGCGCAATTGGAAAAGATGTTTGGCGAGGTGGAAGAGATCGGTCGCATGATCCATCTGATTTCGCTCAACGCCTCGGTCGAGGCGGCGCGCGCGGGTGGCGAAAGCGGGCGGAGTTTCAAGGTGATCGCCGATGAGATCCGCAACCTCGCGCAGCAGTCGGCCAGCCTGATCGAAACGACGCGGGATGCGATGCTGGGCGGGCATGAGGCGCGGACGGCGGGGCGCAAGATGGACCCACCGGCAAAACCTGCGGACAGGGGCGACCTGCGCGCAGGGCAAAGGCCTGCCGAGACCCATGGCAGCGCGGGACACAACGGCGGCGCATCCCCACCGGCTGCCGCGCAGCGTCCGGATAGCCCGCATGGGCATCACGCGACCTGGAGACCACCCGCAACGCAGGTGGCGGAGGGCGGTTTGGATCGCGCAAGTGAGGCTCCGGCCCCCGGCATTGCAACCGGTATTGCCCCCGGGAACGCAACCGGCATCGCAATCGGCACGCAACCACCTCAGACGCCCGCAACGGAACCGCGGTGGACATTGGCCAACCGCGCTCCTCTCGCCCCGTCAACTTCCAGCTAGACCGCGGCGCCTGTGGCCCGCGTTAGGGTCTCTGCGATCGCGAGCGGACTTGCGGATCATTATCGCAATGCTAGGTGCAGGCACGTAGTATGGCGTCCTCGGTGCAGAGGTCAGAGGGCGTGCTCCTTGCACGGCTTGCGGTGCAGGGCGCAACCAGCACCGGCACGGCTTTTCCCCCGCACGCAGATGGGTTAGGGAACCCCGAAACCGGGTGGCCCGTCGCGCCATCCGGCGCTGACGTTGCTGACGGGAACCCTGACCCATGAAATTCACGCTGTCCTGGCTCAAAGAGCATCTGAAAACGGACGCCTCGGTCGATGAGATTTCCGAGACGCTGACAGACCTTGGTCTGGAGGTCGAGGGTATCGAAAACCCTGCTGCAGCGCTTGAGGCGTTCACCGTCGGCAAGGTCGCCAGCGCAGAGAAGCATCCCGATGCGGACAAGCTGAAGGTCTGTCAGGTCGATACCGACGAGGGTCGGTTGCAGATCATCTGCGGTGCACCCAATGCGCGCGAGGGGATCACGGTTGTTGTCGCCAAGCCCGGGGTCTACGTGCCCGGCATCGACACAACCATTGGCGTGGGCAAGATCCGCGGCGTCGAGAGCTATGGGATGATGTGTTCCGAGCGCGAGATGGAGCTGTCGGAGGAGCATGACGGCATTATCGAGCTGCCTTCGGGCGAGGTCGGGCAGAGCTTTGTCAGTTGGCTGGCCGAGAATGATCCGGCCAAGGTCGATCCGGTGATCGAGATTGCGATCACGCCCAACCGTCCCGATGCGCTGGGCGTGGCGGGTGTTGCGCGCGATCTGGCGGCGCGGGGGCTGGGTACGGTCCTGACGACCGAGCCTGCGCCAGTTGCCGGTACCTTCCCTTGCCCTGTAAGCGTGGAGATCGACGCCGATACGCTGGATCAGGCGCCGGTATTTTATGGCCGCGTGATCCGCGGTGTGAAAAACGGGCCGTCGCCCGCGTGGCTGCAGGACAAGCTGCGTGCGATCGGGCTGCGACCGATCAGCTTCCTCGTGGATGTGACAAACTATTTCACCTTTGACCGCGCACGGCCTTTGCACGTGTTCGACGCGGACAAGATCGCGGGCAACGCCTTGCGCCTGCACCGCGCGGCGGGCGCCGAGACTTTGGTGGGTCTGGATGAGAAAGAGTATACCTTCCCCGAGGGGGCGACGGTGATCAGCGACGCGGGCGGGCCTGAAAGCATTGCGGGCGTGATGGGCGGACTGGCCTCGGGCGTGACCGAGGACACCGTGAACGTCTTTGTGGAAAGCGCCTATTTCGATCCGGTGCGCACCGCCTATACGGGCCGCGCGATGAAGATCAATTCCGACGCGCGGTATCGGTTCGAGCGCGGGATTGATCCGGCGTGGTGTGGTCCGGGGCTGGAGGCCGCGACGCGGATGATCCTGGACATCGCCGGGGGCGAGGCGTCCGAGGTGGTCGTGGCGGGTGCCGTGCCGGACACGGCGCGGGCCTACCGGCTCGACACCGACCGGGTGCAGAGCCTTGTCGGCATGGATATCCCGGCAGACACCCAACGCGAAACGTTGACGGCGCTTGGTTTCACGATCGAGGGCGACATGGCGCATGTGCCATCCTGGCGTCCCGATGTGATGGGCGAGGCCGATCTGGTCGAGGAAGTGGCCCGGATCGCATCCCTGACCAAGCTGGTGGGCAAGCCGCTGGCGCGGGGCACGGGCGTGCCCAAGTCCATCCTGACGCCTGCCCAACGGCGCGAGCAGATTGCACGGCGCACCGCAGCCTCGCTGGGGTTCAACGAATGCGTGACCTACAGCTTTGTCGATCAGGCCTCCGCCGCGCTGTTCGGGGGCGGCACCGAGGCGACCGAGCTGGAAAACCCGATCTCCGCGGATATGAGCCACCTGCGCCCATCTCATTTGCCCGGGTTGTTGGCCGCGGCGGCGCGCAATCAGGCACGCGGGGCGGCAGATATCGCCCTGTTCGAGGTTGGCCCGTCCTTCACCGGGGGGGCTCCGGGCGAACAGGTGGCCGAGGTGACGGGGCTGCTGATCGGCCACACAGGGCCCAAGGATGTGCACAAGGCGCGGCGCGCGGTCGATGTCTATGACGCCAAGGCGGACATGGAGGCGATCCTGTCGGCACTGGGCGCGCCGGCCAAGGCGCAGATCCGGCGCGATGCGGCCGGCTGGTTCCACCCGGGCCGGTCTGGCGTAGTGGCGCTGGGCAAGAATGTCTTGGCCGAGTTCGGTGAGGTGCATCCCAAGGTGTTGACCGCGATGGACGTCAAAGGCCCTGCCGTGGCCTTTGTGATCCGACCCGACGCGATCCCGGCCAAGCGGGCGTCCAAGACGGCGCGGGCCGCGTTGCACCTGTCCGATCTTCAGGCGGTGGAGCGTGATTTTGCGTTCGTGGTCGACACGACGGTCGAGGCGCTGACGCTGGTCAATGCGGCGATGGGGGCGGACAAGGCCCTGATCGAGGATGTTCGGGTGTTCGACGAATTCATTGGCGGATCAATGGGTGAGGACAAGAAATCCATCGCCGTCACGGTGCGCCTGCAGCCCAAGGACCAGACGCTGAAAGACGCCGATATCGAGGCCGTGAGTGCCAAGATTGTCGAGAAGGTGTCCAAGGCCACGGGCGGTGTTCTGCGCGGATAGGGTGTGCCGGGCAGATGCCCGGCCTACGTCCTGCGCAAACGGAGGGTTCTTATGTCTTTGAACGTGTATTTGTCCGGTGAGATTCACACCGATTGGCGCGAACAGATCATCGCGGCCTGTGAAGGGCTGGATGTGGTGTTTTCGGCGCCAGTGACGGACCACGCGGCGTCGGACGATTGCGGTGTGGCGATCCTGGGGTCGGAGGACCAGAAATACTGGCACGACCACAAGGGTGCGATGGTCAACGCGATCCGCACCCGCAAGGGTTTGCAGGATGCCGATGTGGTCGTTGTGCGGTTTGGTGAGAAATACAAACAGTGGAATGCTGCGTTCGACGCGGGCTATGCGGCAGCGTTGGGCAAGAGCCTTATCGTGGTGCACGGACCCGACCATCAGCACGCGTTGAAAGAGGTCGACGCGGCGGCCCTCGCCGTGACCGAGGACCCCGTCAAAGTGGCTGATATTTTGCGCTATGTGCTGACTGGAACGCTGCCTGGGTAGGTTCGGGGAAGCCGCATCTTTCGAAAGTTGACGCTAAGGGCTGGCCCCGACCGAGGGTAGGGGTGAAGCCCCCGCCCGTTTTGCCAAAGGCAAACCCAGAGGTTTGACGGGGCGGTCGGGGGCTGCCCGGCGGTGCCGCCGGGTGGGGGCAATAGCCTGCCGCCGGCACCGTAGAATCCTCAGTCCCGCGCCGGGATTGTCAGACCCTTTTGCACGGCGGGACGATCTTCGAACCGGGCACGGTAGGCGTGCAGGTTCTTGAAGCTGTCCCATTCGGTCACTTCGCCCGCGCCGTAGAAATCAAGCGCGCGGAGCCACGGCACAATGGCGATGTCAGCGACCGAGAAGTCGCCCGCCACCCAATCGCGGCCTTCCATGTGCCCGTTCAAAACCCCGAAGAGGCGTTTGCTTTCGTTGATGTAGCGCTCGCGGGGGCGGGGGTCTTCGATCTCGGACCCGGCGAATTTGAAGAAGAAGCCCATCTGACCCATCATCGGGCCAAGGCCGCCCATTTGCCACATCAGCCATTGGGTGACATGGGCCCGCTCGGCCGCGCCGTTCCCGCCCAGCTGACCGGTCTTGTTCGCGAGATAGAGCAGGATCGCCCCGGATTCGAAGAGGCCGATTGGCGCCCCGCCGGGGCCATTGGGGTCGATGATCGCGGGGATCTTGTTGTTGGGGTTCAGCGACAGGAACTCGGGGCTTTTCACGTCGGCGTCTGCCAGCGTCACGAGGTGCGGTTCATAGGCCAGACCAAGCTCTTCGAGCGCGATGGAGGCCTTCACCCCGTTCGGCGTGGGGAACGAATAGAGTTGGATGACGCTGGGGTCCTTGGGCGCCCAGCGTTGGGTGATCGGGAAGGATGAGAGATCGGGCATGGGAAGCCTCCTGTGGTTCTCCCCTCAACGTAGAGAGCGAAGACTGCGATAAAACCCATGAAAATGTGCGCCAAGGCAGGTATGTCTGCGCATGGCAGATCGCGAACAACCAGCGATCGTCACGTAGCCAAAGGGAACGAGGACCCAAAATGATCAAAGAGTTCAAGGATTTCATCGCCAAGGGCAATGTCATGGACATGGCCGTTGGTATCATCATCGGTGCGGCCTTCACCGCCATCGTGAGCAGTCTTGTGGCTGACCTGATCAACCCCATCATCGGGTTGTTCATGGGCGGTGTGAACTTCACCGAGCTGTTTTATGCGCTCGATGGTGGTGAATACGCCTCGCTGGCCGCGGCGGAAGAGGCGGGTGCGGGCGTCTTTGCCTTTGGTCGGTTCATCATGGCCGTCATCAACTTCCTCATCATCGCGTTTGTGGTGTTCATGCTGGTCAAGGCCGTGAACAACGCGAAGAAGAAGGAAGAGCCTGCGCCCGCCGCGGATCCCGGTCCGTCCGAGAAGGACATCCTGATCGAAATCCGCGACGCGCTGGCCGCCCAGAAGTAAGCCAGTTCCGCCGGAACAAAGGCCCCGGTTGCGGTGACGCAGCCGGGGTTTTTCTTTGCGGCGGTTATGGCTAGGGGTGGGGGATGGAACTTGACCCCACAGACCGCCGCATTCTTGATGTGCTTCAGCGCCGTGGCCGGACCTCGAACGCGGAACTGGCGGATCGGGTCGGGCTTGCGCCGTCGTCGTGCCACCGCCGCGTTCAGCGGTTGGAGGCCGAGGGGTTCATCCGGGACTATGTCGCGCTGGTCGATCCTAAAAGGGTCAAACGGTCGACGACCGTGTTCGTGGAAATCACGCTGAGCGGTCAGACGGACGATGTGCTCGATGCGTTTGAAAAGGCCGTGGCGCGGGTGCCGGACGTGTTGGAATGCCACCTGATGGCAGGGGCGGCGGATTACCTTCTGAAGGTCGTGGCGGCGGATGCCGAGGATTTCGCGCGTATCCACCGCAAATATCTGGCGACCCTGCCCGGTGTGCAGGGGATGCAGTCCTCGTTCAGCCTGCGCAAGGTGATCCAGACGACAGCACTACCTGTCTAAGGTGTCGTGAGTGCTGCCAAAATGGCTGCGTCCAACTCGCTGTAGGGGCGGAATGTGATGTCGATGCTGCCGACCTCATCCCCCGAGACACCTTGGAGGATCGCGGCTGGCACGGCCTCGCCACTTGCATAGGGGTAGATCAGAACGGTTGAATCGCCTTCGTCATTCGTGGACGCGCCGAGGCCCGGGGGCAGTTGGTATTCCACATCGAGCGTATCGTCGTAGTAGACGACCAGCGTGTCGGCAAAGCTGAAATCGGTGATGACAGGCAGGGGGGTCAGGCCCGCGCACACGGCAAAGACGTCTTCGCCTTCCCCGCCTGTGGCCGTGTCGCCCGTGGCCATCCAGAATGTGTCATCGCCATCGCCGCCGTACATTTTTTCGGCGTCTTCGGCGTCACCTGCAAAGATATCGTCGAGGTCCTCGGAGACGAGGAAGTTGCCCACAAGCAGGTCATCGCCGTCCCCACCGCGCAGGATGTCGGCCCCGCCGCCGCCTGTGACCACATCGTCGCCTTTGCCGCCGATCACGCGGTCATGGCCGTCCCCGCCAAAGACATAGTCGTCGTCGTCCTGACCATTGAGGAAGTCCGCGCCAGACCCGCCATAGACGATATCTTCGCCGCTGCCGCCCCGGATAAGGTCGGCGCCACCTGCGCCCTTGGCGATGTCGTCGCCCGATCCCGCGTGGATCCAGTCCGCGCCGCCACCGGTGTAAATCAGGTCTTTCCCGCCGCCAGCATCGATCCGGTCGTCGCCTGCGCCGGTCACGATCTTATCTTCACCGTCAAAATCATAGATGCTGTTGTCGCCCAGTTTGGCAAAGATGCGGTCGTCGCCATTGCCGCCGGAGATGTCATTGCCCTGGCCTTTGACGATGATCAGGTCGTCGCCGCCGCCAGCATCGACAATGCTGTCGTTGCCAAATGCAAACACGCGGTCATCGCCGACATCGAAGGGATCGGGGTCACTGATGATGACACCGTTATCGCCAACCAATTTGATGTAGTCGCCTTCTGCGCCGCCGTTGATATCGGTGAAATCGCCCTTGGCGAGGATCGTGTCTTCGCCGTCGCCGCCTTCGAGGTAGTTGAAACCACCCTCGCCAATGAGCGTGTCGTTGCCGGGGCCGCCCATGACTTCGTCTTGGCCATCGGCGAAGAGGAGGTCATTGCCGTCATTGCCATTGATGATGTCGATGCCGCCGAGCCCCGCGATGGTGTCGTCGCCGTCACCGCCGCTGATATCGTCGCGCCCGGGCGAGCCGCCGATGGCGTCGTCGTCATCTGTCCCGGTGTAGGTGCCAGAGACGAAGATGGCCCCAAGAAAGGTGAGCAATTCCAGCATGTGTCGTCCCCCCAGACGATGGGCGTTACCGATTCGCCCGACTCAACAATTGCTCCAACGTTAACAAGCGACGGATGTGGCGAGGGATGAAAAGAGTCGCAGGGACCGCAAATACGGGGTGCCTTTGTTGCCAGAGTGGGGACAATGAGCCCGGATGGCGACCATAGGCGGGCGCAAAGAAAAACCCCGCGACCGGGGCCACGGGGTTCTATTCATGTCAGCCTTGGCGGCGGAGTGCTTAGAGCATCCCTTCGCGTTGGGCTTTCTTGCGTGCCAGCTTGCGGGCGCGGCGGATCGCTTCGGCCTTTTCACGGGCCTTTTTCTCGGACGGCTTCTCGAAATGTTGCTTGAGCTTCATTTCGCGGAAGACACCTTCGCGCTGCAGCTTTTTCTTCAGAGCCCGGAGGGCCTGATCGACATTGTTGTCGCGAACACTAACCTGCATGTGGTTTTCACCACCTTTCTAATCTGATTGCATGGAGTTGCAGGAGGTGGCCGTATAGCAGCGCGGTCCTAGCTTGTCTAGCGCGGCGGGGCTGCCCCCTGCGCGCCTGTGAACCCGGAGGAAGCCATGCAGAACGCCTATGACGCTGTGAAGTCCCAATTGGTGGAGGCCGCGCTGGCCCATGTCGTGTTCGACGGGTGGTCAGAGGCCACGTTTCAGGCGGCGATTGCAGATGCCGAGGTTGATCCGACGGTCGCGCGGTCCGTCTGCCCACGCGGTGCGGTCGATCTGGCCGTGGCGTTTCATCAGGCAGGCGACGCCGAGATGGTGCGGCGCCTAAAGGCCGAACATCTGGGCGACATGCGGTTCCGCGACAAGGTTGCGCGCGCGGTGCAGCTGAGGTTCGAGGTGATCGAGGACAAGGAGGCCGTGCGCCGGGGCACGACGCTTTTTGCGCTGCCCCACCATGCGGCGGAAGGGGCCAAGTTGATCTGGGGCACCGCCGACGCGATCTGGGATGCGCTGGGCGACAAGAGCGACGATGTGAACTGGTACACCAAGCGGGCGACGCTGGCGGGGGTCTATTCGTCGGCGGTTCTGTATTGGCTGGGTGACGATTCGGTCGATTATGCCGCGACGTGGGATTTCATCGACCGCCGGATCGACAACGTCATGCAGATTGAGAAGGTGAAGGCGCAGGTTAACGCCAACCCGGTCCTGAGCCGGTTGATGGCGGGTCCAAACTGGGTGCTGGGTCATGTGAAGGCGCCCGCCAAGATGCCCAAGGTCGACCTGCCCGGTGGGTTTTCGACCCGCTAAAGCCCGGTCAGAGAGATGTGGCCAGCGCAACCGTATGGAACGCCGCAATGGCGAGGTTTGCGCGCACCACGGGGTTTGATAGCCCAACGGTGAGCGCCGTGGTGAGTTTGTAGATCACTTGAAACGCGACGAGCGTCTGGACCGCGGCCAAAGGAAGCGGCGCCACGAGCGCGAGCACGGACAGCCCGAGGATCGTCAGGTACATCGCGATGAGGATGCCGCGTGCGGGCGTGTCCGGGCCATAGGCCGCGTCCATGGCGGGCTGTTCGCGGATGAGGGCAAGGCACAGCGTCGCAAGCACCAAGATGTTGATCACAAGGGCGAGCGGGATCATCGTCGTGGCCTCGGGCAAATGGGTGTCTTATGGATACGCAAACGGCCCCAGAATGGATGACGGGGCTGGATAACCGGGGTGGATGACGATGACCGAGATGCGCGCGATTGAGATTTCTGAGGCCGGGGGGCCGGATGTCCTGAAGCTGACGGACCGCGATATCCCAGAGCCCGGCGCGCAGGATGTGGTCATCAAGGTCGCCTATGCCGGGGTCAATCGACCCGACGCGTTGCAGCGGGCGGGGCTGTACAATCCGCCGCCCGGGGCGAGCGATCTGCCGGGGCTTGAAGCCGCCGGGGAGGTCGTGGCGGTCGGGGCGGCTGTGTCCGGTGTGCGCGTGGGCGATGCGGTGTGCGCGCTGTTGCCCGGTGGCGGCTACGCGGAATACGTGGCCACCCCCGCCGCGCATTGCCTGCCGGTTCCTGAGGGGATGGGCCTGAAGGAAGCGGCCTGCCTGCCCGAGACGTTTTTCACCGTCTGGTCCAATGTCTTTATGCGCGGCGGGTTGCAGGCGGGAGAGCGGTTCCTTGTCCACGGGGGATCGAGCGGGATCGGGACGACGGCGATCCAGCTGGCGGCACACTTCGGGGCGCGCGTCTTTGCCACTGCCGGCAGTGCCGAGAAATGCGCAGCCTGTGAGCGGCTGGGCGCGGAGCGGACGATCAATTACCGGGAGGCGGATTTTGTCGATGTCCTGAAGGCTGAAGGTGGGGCCAACCTGATCCTTGATATGGTTGGCGGCGACTATCTGCCCCGCAACCTGCGCGCCTTGGCGATGGAGGGGCGTCTGGTGCAGATCGCGTTCCTGCAAGGGCCCAAGGCCGAGGTGAATTTCGCGCCGCTGATGATGAAGCGGCAGACGATTACGGGATCGACCTTGCGACCCCAGAGTGACGCAGCCAAGGCCGCGATTGCGGATCAGTTGCGCGCGCAGGTCTGGCCGCTGTTGGCAGCAGGCCGGGTGGCACCCGTGATGGACAGTGAATTTCCACTGGAGGCGGCGGCAGAGGCCCATCGGCGCATGGAGGCGTCAGCCCATATCGGGAAGATCGTGTTGAAGGTCGCGTGATGCTGCGCGTTTGCGTTCTACTGGCTTTGGTGTTGGGTCACGGGGCAGCTGCGGACCCGGTGTCCGAGGTGCGTGCGCTTTGGTCCGAGGGCAGACTGACCGTGGAGACCGAAGGCCGCGGTGTCTCGGCGGACAGCGCCTTTGCGATCGCCTCGGTCGGGAAGACCATGACGGCGGTGGCTGTGTTGAGGCTGGTGGATGACGGGCTTTTGTCACTGGACGCGGCGGCGTCCGAATGGTTGCCCAACGCCATCGTGGACGGGTTTGACGGGCTGGAGGGGATCACGGTTCGCCACCTTCTGGCGATGGAAAGCGGGCTGCCCGATTACTATGCGCAGGATTATCTGGAGGATGCGCTGGACGACCCGGACGCAGTGCAGCGGGCCGAGATCGCGGTGAGCTATGCTTACGGGCTGGACCGGTCATTTCGACCGGGGACGGGTTTTGAGTATTCGAACACGAATTACGTGCTGCTGGGTCTGATCGCGGAAGCCGTGACCGGCCAGACATATGCCAAGGTGATGCAAGAGCGTGTGTTGGACCCCGCCGGCATGACGGGGAGTTTTGTGTTCGGCGCGCGCGCGTTGCCGGCGGCGTTTGTGCGGGGTCACCAGGGGTGGCGGCACGTGCGGGACTACTACGCGGCTGACGGGTTCGGGGATGGTGGCGTGATTTCAACGGCGCCGGATTTGGTCGCGTTTTACCGTGCGGTGTTCATAGATCGGACATTGCTGTCCGAAGCCGCCTTGGCTCAAATGATCGCGCGGCCTGGCGCGGATCAATACGGGCTGGGGATCGCAGTTGATGGGCAGTTTGTCGGTCACTCGGGCGCGGATTTGGGGTTTTCGTCCGAGGTTATCGCAGACTTGGAGAGCGGCGACATCGCCGTGATGCTGGTCGCGGAGGACAATGCAGACACTGATTGGGTGTTTGAAGTGCTCGAACCGTAGCGAGGGGCGTTTGCCCTAGCTCCGATTGAGCCAACCGCGGATGGTATCCATGACGGATTTGGAGGGTGCGTTCGAGATCGCCACATCCTGCGCGCTGTCCAGTTGCGCATCGGCACGCCTGCGATTGCGCGCCTGGGTGCGGGCCCTTTGCGCCTGTGAAAACAGGGTGTCCTCGTAGGTTTCCGGGTCCTTGCGCACTGCATCCTCAACGTAGGGTTGGCCCGCGCTTTGGTAGTAAATCTGGGGCTGGGCGGTGGTTTTGATGAGCCAGACCCAGTCAGTTTCGGCGAAGCCTGCGTGGTGTTCGTAGTAGACGGATTCGCTGCCGTAGCTGAGGTGGCCGTTGATGTCGCGAAGTTTGAGCCGGTGCGCCCCACACCGTCGAAGCCCTTTCCCCACAAGCAAATCGAACAGCGCCATGTCGTGTTCGAGGTTCGTTTTGGGCGCATAGTCGGGAATGAACGCGGTCATGACGGCGCGCAGGTCGGCGGCGTCATCCCGTCGTGTCGCGTAGTCTGGCAGATCAGCGATGGTTTGCTGCACCCACGTTTCGCGTTTTGCCACCCATGCGCGTCGGCGGTCTCGATCCTCCATCGTCTGGCGGAGGTCGCTTGGTTGGACAAAGAGTTCACCCATGCCAAGTTGCCGCGCCACGGTGTCGAACAGGTCGATTGCCCAAGCCTCTCGCACATCGTTTCCCTGGTCGGCGATCCAGGCAAAGCGCCCCGTGGTCGCAAAGTCGAGTTCTGCCAGGCGCTGATCCGAGAACGCGTCCCGCTGATTGGTCTGATAAAGGAAAGCTTCCTCTGGGGTGACCGCGGCCAAGTCTTCCGCCGAATGGAGAAGGTTTTCCCCCAAGCGATCAATCTCCGGCGCGGTTTCGAGATGCGCCAAAATGGTGGCGCTGGCCATGTAGGGTTTCGCCAGATCAATGGTGGGAAAGGACTTTGCGTGCAGCCCGGAAATGGTCAGCGCTGTGTCGTAGAGGGCTGCGGCTTCCGTCATCAAAGGCGGGAAATCGGTGTCTCTGAGGTGCAGCTTTTTGAGCGTGTTCACGGTCTCGTAGCATTCGTGCAGGACCGCACCGGGCGCCGAGAGATCGGCTGATGTCGGAATCTTTGAAAACGCCATGTGCCACCCTTTGTTTGCGTCCGTCTGCCTAAGGACCGTGGCCTGTCGTGACGGCGAAATTGGGGCGGATTTTCAGCCGTTGTTGGAAGAGTTTGTGCGACGTGCTCGGGTCAGGAGTTCGGAGTTTGCCGTGCAAAGGCAGGCCTTAACGCACCGGGTCCATCAGCGCGTTCGACATCGTGCAGTCGCGCCGTACGTCCGCGCCGCAGGTGCGCGGGGTCAGGCCTTTGGTCAGGCAAATCCGCACCTCTTGCACGCGGTTTTGCTTGCAGGTCACGGTCAGGCCGTCCGCTGTCAGGTCGGGATTGTCCTTGAGGAAGGCCTCTTCCACCAGAAGCGCCGGGATTTCGACGGGGCGGGGGAGTTTGCGAAAGACCTGCGGGCGGACCACCTGATCGTACGCAAACCGCGCCTGATCGTAGTAGTCAGCCGCCGAGGTGCCCGCGCAGGTGCCGTGCTTGTTCCATTGGTGCCACGCTGATCCGCTGGAGCCCATGATATCGACCATGGCGTTCGTCATCGACCGGGATGGCGCGCGTTCTGTCGTCGGACAGTAGGAGGGCCAGCCGCGTTCGTATTGCGGCCAAAGCCCGTGGAGGACCCAGCCCGCATCGGTGTCGCATTGCGGGTTGCCGCGCCGGTCGCCTTCGATCGCGCAGAAGGTGGGCGACCACGACAGGGCCAGAACGTAGTAGTCGAATTCCCCGCTCTTTTCCCCACGCGCAAACGCGGCAGAGGCCATCAGGCAGAGCAGAAGCGAGATTAGGATGCGCATTTGAGGGCTTCCCCTTTGGGTCCTTGCCACTTATATCCTCGTCAAGTTTCCCCACAAGGTAACCTGTTCCGGCCCGCCCGGGACCGCCTGAAACCCAGGCGACGGGAAAGATATGCCTTGGGACCGACTGCTTGGGGGAAGCACGTTTTTGATGGAGGCACGCATGTCCGGCAAACCGATCATGGCCAAGGCCACCGCCGTCTGGCTGGTGGACAATACGACAATCAGCTTCAAGCAGATCGCGGATTTCTGCGGCCTGCACGAGTTGGAGGTTCAGGGCATCGCGGACGGCGATGTGGCTACGGGCGTGAAGGGCTTTGACCCTGTTGCCAACAATCAGCTGGATGCCGAACAGATCGAGCTGGCCGAGAAAGACGCCACCCACAAGCTCAAGCTGAAATTCTATGCCGCCGCCGTGGGCGAAGAAAAGCGCCGCGGTCCGCGCTATACGCCGCTGTCCAAGCGTCAGGACCGCCCGGCATCGATCCTGTGGCTGGTCAAGTTCCACCCGGAACTGACCGACGGGCAGATCTCGAAACTGGTCGGCACGACCAAGCCCACGATCCAGGCAATCCGCGAGCGTACGCACTGGAACATCGCCAACATCCAACCGATCGACCCGGTCGCGCTGGGCCTGTGTAAGCAGTCGGAACTGGACGCGGCCGTGCAAAAGGCCAACGCCAAGAAGGCCGCCGAAGGCACCGCGATGTCGGATGATGAACGCCGCAAGCTGGTGTCGACCGAACAGTCGCTGGGCATGGAGGCCGAACCCAAGATCCCGACGGCAATCTCGGGGCTTGAGACCTTTACCCTGTCCGAGGCGCCCGCTGACGAAGACAAGGACGCGCCGATTGATGCGGATGCGTTCTTTAACCTGCCCGATGATGGCGGGGATGACGACGAAGAGGATTGATTGCCGCCCACCCGGGGCTAGGGTTCCGGGGCATGGACGCACTTCATTCGATAATCGCCAAGATGCCGCCCCTATCCCGGGCGGCATTTTTTCTGGATTTTGACGGCACGCTGATCGATCTGGCCGAGACGCCAGATGGGGTGCATGTGCCCTGCGACCTTGCGCCTATGTTGACGGCGTTGCGCGCGGCATGTGGCGGGGCCATGGCCATCGTGTCGGGGCGGTCGATCTCGGTGCTCGATGCGTTCTTACCCGGTCTCGGCGGCCCCATGGTCGGTGGGCACGGGGCGGAATGGTGGCTGGACGCGCGGCCTGTCCTGCACCCGCACACGGGCGGGCCTGCGGTGACGCGCCTGCAGTCTGCCGCACGGGCGTTAGCCGGGGAGTATCCGGCCCTGTTGATCGAGGACAAGCCCGCTGGCGTCGTCGTGCACTTTCGCGCTGATCCATCGCTCGATCGGGTTGCCCAGGCCGCCGCGGAGGGCTGGTGCGCGACAGAGACCGGGTTCGAAGTGCATCCGGCCAAGATGGCGTTTGAGATCCGCCCCGACGATGTGGGCAAAGACGCCGCCGTGGCCCGGCTGATGGCAGATCCGCCCTTTGCGGGTCGCACGCCCGTGTTCTTTGGCGATGATACGACCGACGAGGTTGCGATTGCCGCTGTGGAACAAATGGGCGGTTTGGGCGTTAAGGTGGGTGAGGGGGTCACGGCCGCCTCGGTCCGTCTTGCCGCGCCGCGGGATGTGCGAGACCTTATTGGTCTATTGATCTCGGAATAAGTCATGCCCCCCAAAGATGGCCGCCTTGTCGTTGTCTCAAACCGTATTCCCACGGGGGCCACACCATCCGGCGGTTTGGTCGTCGCCCTGCACGAAGCGCTGAGCGCGCGGGGCGGAGTTTGGATCGGGTCGAGCGGTGCGCCGCGCGAGGTGCCGGCCTCGGGCCTCTATGAGGTCGGGCAGGGGCCTTATCGGCGATTGGCCTTTGATCTTTCGATGGAAGAGCACGAGACCTATTACCTCGGCTACGCCAATTCGGTTCTTTGGCCCCTGTTTCACCGCCGTGCGGATTTGATCGACCTCCAGCCGGGCTATGCCGAAGGGTATCTTGCTGTGAATGCGCGTCTGGCCGACGCCATCGTGGCCGAGTTGCGCCCCGCGGATGTCCTTTGGGTTCATGACTACCACTTTCTGCCGCTGGCTGCGCTGTTGCGGGCGCGCGGCGTCAAGAACCGGATCGGGTTCTTCCTGCACATCCCGTTTCCCGCTGCATCCGATGTGCCAGCCCTGCCACAGGCGGATGATCTTCTGGATTGGGTGGCAGCCCACGATGTGTTTGGCGTCCAGACCGAGGCCGATGTGCAGCGTGTTGATGCGCTGGTGACGCGGGTCGAAGGCGACCAGCAGCGGGTGATGGCCTTTCCCATCGGGATCGACGTTGATGTCTACCGCGAGGCCGCGGGCAGGCCCCAAGTCGGGGCGCAAATCCACCGTGCGCCGGATCAGAAGATCTGTCTGGGGGTCGACAGGCTCGATTACTCCAAGGGGTTGGTGCACCGGTTTGAAGGGTTCAGCGCCTATCTGGATCAACGCCGGAGTACCGATCCCCGGGCGATCATGGTGCAGGTCGCCCCGCCCTCGCGCGGGGATGTCGGGGCCTATCAGGATATCCGGGACGAGCTGGAAATGATGGCGGGTCGGGTCAACGGGCGGCACGCGAACTTTGACTGGACCCCGATTAGGTATCTGCACCGCATGGTGCCGCGGGATGATCTGGCCGGCGTGATGCGGTTGGCCGATGTGGGGCTTGTGACGCCCTTGGCCGACGGGATGAACCTCGTGGCCAAGGAATATATCGCGGCCCAGGACCCCGATGATCCGGGCGTTCTGATCCTGTCGCATTTCGCAGGCGCGGCCGAGCAGATGCAGGAGGCGGTTCTAGTCAATCCCTATGACAGCATCGAAATGGGCGAAGCCATCGCGCAGGCCCTGTCGATGCCTTTGGAAGAACGGCGGGCGCGTTACGCGGCCCTTCTGCAAACGGTGGCGCGTCAAGATATTCACTGGTGGACGCAGGCATGCCTCGCGGCCTTGGAGGACGGTGCGGGGGCGGTGGCCGGCGCGGTCTAGAGGCTCTTGCGGGCGCGCAGGGCTGCCGTGATCGTTCCGTCATCGAGGTAATCAAGCTCCCCACCCACGGGCACGCCTTGGGCCAGAGATGTGACCGTGACCTGCGGCAATTGATCGGAGATATAATGCGCCGTGGTCTGCCCATCGACGGTGGCGGGCAGGGCGAGGATCACCTCGGTCACCTGTTCGTCTGCGACGCGTGCCACGAGGCTGGGGATACGCAATTCATCGGGGCCGATGGCATCCAGCGCCGACAGGGTGCCGCCCAGAACATGATAACGCCCCTTGAACACGGCCGCGCGTTCCATGGCCCACAGATCGGCCACATCTTCGACCACGCAAATCTCGCCCGTTGCCCGTTTGGGCGAGGTGCAGATCCCGCAGCGGTCCGCGGTCGAGATATTGCCGCACACGACGCATTCGCGTGCGGTTGTGGCCACGGTTGCCATGGCCTCGGCCAGCGGGGTCAACAGTTGGCCACGTTTCTTGATCAGGTGCAGGACGGCGCGGCGCGCGGACCGCGGACCCAGCCCCGGCAGGCGCGCCATCATGTCGATCAGCGTTTCGACATCTGTCGTGTCGTCCTGCGCCATGGCCTGCGGCTCAGAACGGCAGCTTCATGCCCGCAGGCAGGCCCAGACCCTCGGTCAGCTTCGACATCTCTTCCTGCGATTTCTCGGTCGCCTTTTGCTGGGCGTCCTTGATCGCGGCGAGGATGAGGTCTTCGACCACCTCCTTGTCGTCGCCCGAAAAGATCGACGGATCGATGTCGAGGCCCGTCAATTCACCCTTGGCCGTGGCCGTTGCCTTGACCAGCCCGGCCCCGCTTTCGCCCGTCACGATCACGGTTTCCAGATCGTCCTGAAGCTGGGCCATTTTGGCCTGCATCTCTTGCGCTTTTTTCATCATCCCGGCCATGTCGCCGAGCCCGCCTAGTCCTTTGAGCATGAGAGCCTCCTGAGGGGTGTTTGAAATGTCATGCCAAGTGGACAGCCGCTTTGCAATGGGCCGGGACGTTACGCGCTGATGCGGCTGCCCGCCGCGCGCCCCTTTGATGGTCCCCAAATACTCTGGGGAGAGTGAGGGGCAACGCCCCTCACCCCCGAACGGGGCTACGCGTCGTCGTCGAAGGGATCCCATTCCTCGTCCACCTCAGGCAGCGCGTCGACCTGCGCCTTGGCGGCGATGGCCTCAGGCGTGCGGATCTTGATAATCTTGGCGTCCTTGAAGGTGTCAAAAACGGCCTTGACCATGGGGTGTTCCATCGCCTGCGACTGGAGCTTCAGGGCCTCGGCGTTGCGCACTTCGTCGATTGTTGGTGCGCCGCCCGACGCTTCGACCGAGATTGCCCAGCGATTGCCGGTCCATGCTTGCAAGCGCGCACCGAGGCGTTGGGCGAGGTCACTTGGCGCGCGGGGACCCGGTTCGAACGAGATGCGGCCGGGGCTGTAGGAAATCAGGCGCACGTCCGTTTCCACGTCGACGAGGAGTTTTCCGTCCTTGTGATGCCGGATCAGGGCCACGACATCCTCGAAGCGGGCATAGCGTTCCAGACCGGGCTGTGGCGCTGCGGCGGGGGCGGTTGCGGCACCAGACGTCAACACGGGACCGGAGGATAGAGTGGTCCCGGTGTTCGCCGTCGTCCCAGTGCTCCCGACGCTCCCTGTAGGACCGGAGGGGCCCGACGCCGGGGCCATCTGCGGTGCGGGCGCGGCGGGGCGCGGGGCGTCCTTGAGCTTGCGCACCAGGTCATCGGGGCTGGGCAAGTCGGCCACGTGGGTCAGCCGGATCACCGCCATCTCGGCGGCCATCATGGCATTGGGCGCGCGCGCGACTTCCTCGAGCGCGGTTAGCAGCATCTGCCATTGGCGCGTGAGCGCCCGGATGGGAAGTGCGTCCGCCATGGCGCTGCCGCGGGCGGCCTCATCGGGGCTGAGTGTTGGATCATCGCCCGCGTCGGGCGTGATCTTGGTCACGGAAATCCAGTGCGTGATCTCGGCCAGATCGCGCAGTACCGCCATCGGGTCGGCCCCGTCGGCGTATTGCCCGCCCAGTTCGGTCAGCGCGCCGCCGGTGTCACCTTTCATGATCAGATCAAAAAGGTCGAGGACCCGGCCACGGTCGGCCAGCCCCAGCATGGCGCGCACCTGATCTGCGGTGGTTTCGCCCGCGCCGTGGCTGATCGCCTGATCCAGCAGGGACGTGGCATCGCGTGCCGATCCCTCGGCAGCGCGGGTGATGAGCGCCAGCGCATCGTCGGTGATCTCGGCCCCTTCGGCGGTGGCGATCTTGCGCAGAAGCGCGATCATCACTTCGGGCTCGATGCGGCGCAGGTCGAACCGTTGACAACGCGACAGGACCGTGACGGGGACCTTGCGGATTTCTGTCGTTGCAAAGATGAATTTGACGTGGGCGGGGGGTTCTTCGAGCGTCTTCAAAAGCGCGTTGAAGGCCGAGGTGGACAGCATGTGCACCTCGTCGATGATGTAGATTTTGTAGCGCGCGGTGGCGGCTGCGTAATGCACGCTGTCGATGATCTCGCGCACATCGTTGACGCCGGTGTTGGAGGCTGCGTCCATCTCCATCACGTCGACATGGCGGCCCTGCATGATGGCCGTGCAGTTTTCGCACACCCCACAGGGTTCGGTCGTAGGGCCGCCCTGCCCATCCGGGCCGATACAGTTCATGCCTTTGGCGATGATGCGGGCCGTTGTGGTTTTGCCGGTCCCGCGGATACCGGTCATGATGAACGCCTGCGCGATGCGGTCGGCCTGAAACGCGTTCTTCAGCGTACGTACCATCGCGTCCTGGCCGACGAGATCGGCAAAGGTTTCGGGGCGGTACTTGCGGGCGAGGACCTGATAGGCGGGGGCGTCTGTCATGGGGCGCACGTTACGCGGGCAGGACGGCAGGCACCAGAGGGATCAGAGGCTCCACAACACGCCGCCGGTGCCGATCGTTGCGATCGTCACGATGACGGCAATGGCGGTGTAGGTGCGCGGCGTTTGTGTTTCCGCGTCGTTTGCATGGAGCCGGTCGTAGGTCTTGCAGGCCTGTCTGCGGGCCGTCCAATAGATGCCAACGGCGATGCCGAGGAAGAGCGAGGCCATGAGCTTGGGCACCCAAGTGGGTTCTGCTGCCGCAAAGACGGCGCGCAGGCCAAGAGCCACGCCGACCGCGCCGAGGCCGAGGCCCATCCAACTGGTGTAGGTGCGCTCGAGCGCGAGGACGGTGCGGTCTTCGGCCCAGTCCGTGCGGTTTTCGGCGAGGGTGGTTTTTTCAGGATCGCTGTTCGACATGGATGGGGACATAGGCGGGGGTAGAGGCGGTGCAAATGCGGGGTGTTTGCGTCCGCTCTGAACTTGCATTGGGAAAGGGCGCACACGTCGACAGAGTGCGCGTTGTTTCTAGCGGCGGTTTGGGTTGAGGGGCCCTTTCGGGAGCTTGCGGTGCAAGCCCCTGTCGGGCGGAGTTGCAAAACCTTTGGTTT
>JBCBFU010000044.1:0-24514 GCA_038527375.1 Pseudomonadota bacterium
GCAGTGGCTCCCGCGTCAGATCGGGGATGTCATTGCCTTGGGTTGCATCCGGCGTGGGTGGCTCCAGCAGATCATTCTCGGCCTGCCACGCGCTCACGCTGGGCTGATAGGCTGGGGATGGCGCAGCAGCAGGCTCCACAGGCGCGGGTGCATATGTGTCACCCGCCAGCACATCGGTGGCGAGGATGCGGTGCGCGTAGTCCAAAGTCGGACCCAGAACCTGCCCGCCTGGAATGTCCTTGAACGCCGCTGAGATGCGGCGATGCGTAAAAAGCGTGTCTTGCTCAATTGGCGCGGCAACCTGCAAGCGCGGCTGCGTGGTACGCCATGCTCGCAAAAGCAACACCGCCTCATAAAGCTCACCACCCGTTTGCGCCAATGCAAGCGCCGCAAGGTCTTCATCATAAAGGGACGCTTCGCCCATGACGCGGTCAATCAGGTAGGGAAGGCTTTTTTTGACTTCCTCTACGCGAGCGCGATCAAATGCCCCCATCTCTTCGCGAAACAGCCGCTCTGATTGTTCGATGGCCCGTTCGCCGCCTCGGGTTGCAACATAGGCCATTATCCGCGTCCTATCTCTGTGCTAGTTGAGGACATCACAATTCCTCCACTGTCGTAGATCGGGGAATGCCCATCACGGTCGCGCCATCGACAAGGAAAATATCAAAGCCGGTGGGATACCTTAGTCGGGCTTCGCGCGTGGACCAAAAGCCGTTGGGCAGCCCGTCAATTTGAAGTGTGAGAGTGCCCTTGACGCCCGGTCCGGTCAGTCGAATTGCCGAGCCCGTGCCAATACGGCAGCGTGCGATGATAGTTGCGCCGTCGTCCGGATAGAGATCACTGCCGATGGCAACATGATCCAGAACTTCAGACCGCGCCGAAGACCCCAGGAAAACATGATCCGCCACGTCGATATCCGCCACTTCGGCCCCTGTCCGCATAATGTCGGGTATCAGCAGGGGATCGACGGAATGCACGCGGCATTCCCGGTCCAGCAACGCAGAGATGATCGCGCCTTCGCCCTGCTCGGGCAGCATCCGCGACAGTCCCGGACGACTGAGCGCCCACAAAAGCGCGTCGAAGGCGGTGTTGGCGCGGGCCTCTTCAGCGCTTGGAACTGGCGTTTGCAACATCAAAACGTCTCCATATTCACGCGGGTCGCTTCCACACGGCGCAGTGTTTCGTAATCGTCTTCGGCCTGCGCCTTTGCCTGCGCGTCGCAAAATGCCACGCAGTCGACCACCCGTACCTGACTGGTTATGGCCAGATCGACCAACGCCATGGCCATCGACGCCTCGAGGTCGTGACCACGACGCATCCCATAGCCGGTCGCTTCACCTGACTTGATATGCGCCTCACTGACGAGAACCTCGCCCAAATGAAAGGCGACGCCCTTCGCCGTATCCCGCATGGGAAGCATCACCAGACCGCTGCGCGATTGCATCACGTCAATTTCCCCAAGATCAGGGATCAGGGTTTCGGCAAAGCTCTTGAGCTCTGCCTCATTGGCACGCGCCAAAACGCTCAGCCTGTCATCCATCGGACTGCTCCACTGTGAATGTCACCCGCGCGGCCGACCAGATCACGCGACTGGTTGAAATCGGTGTCCCGTCAGGCGTGGCATCCACAGCGTTGACGATCAAAACGGGCACATCCGGATGCTGTTTCAGGGTCTTCGCTTCGTCTGCCTTGGAGGACCGTGAATACATCGAGGTCTGAAGACGCACGTAATCCTCGATCCCGTAGGAGCGGTAGGTTTCCGTCGTGGACCCCAGAACATCGCGACGCTCTGCAAAGTCTGGAAATCGATCCGCACAGTGATAAGCGCTGCCAAACGCAACGGGCACGTCGTTGGCAAGTGTTATCCGCTGACTTTCAAGGACCGTCGCGCCTGTGTTCAGCAAGAGCGCCAGCGACACATCATGCGGTGCCTCGACCCGATGTGCGGCCACGAGCTGGCTGACCACATCCACCCCTTGAGGAACAAGGTTCCGCCGCAACCGTGTCCGTTTACCGATTTGGTAGGTCAGGCGTGGCGTCTCGGCGACAAATGTGCCGCGTCCTTGTTCGATGCTGATCTTGCCTTCCCGGGCGAGCGCCTCTAGCGCGCGGCGCACGGAATGCCTGCCAACCTCGAACCGGTTCGCAAGCTGCGGCTCGGTCGGCAATTGATCACCCAAGGACAACCGTCCGGCGCGGATGTCTTCTGAGATCGTATCTCTGATCATGGTCCAATGGTCGCGTTTCATAGCTTATTCATCCGAATGAATTTCGTGGTAGTCTTGTTGCGTGACAGACGCGTGACAAAGCCGCAAGTTTTGCACATGCATCTGTGGCGTCGACGTTGGTATGGCAGAGCAGCCACTGGATCGTGCGAAGGTTTCCAGTTTTCGAGAGTTCCTCGCTGGAGTTGCCCGGCAACGGAAATGCGTGCCATAGCAACCTAGATCCATAAATGCTTTCGCGTATGTAGCGAGCACGTTCTGTGTCCTCTTCCCATAGCGGCTTAGGGAGCAGAAGCAGCAAAAACCGGCTCCTTACTCAACCCACGAATTGCCGTGCTGATCTGCGCCGCAGGATGAACGAATGACCGAGTACAACGTCGCCTTGCAAAGACGACGACCATGCGCGCGGCGAAATTTGTGCTGCGAGCGCAAATAGCAAGAAGTGGCGATGACGGCCTTGGGTTCATAGTCGTTATGCGGTGATGTAGTGCTGATCCAGGAGCTCACGCGAATTGCATGTCAGCTTCCACTCTTGCAGTCAGATTAGTTTGCGACCGCAGCGAAGGTCAGCTTCCCGCCCAAAGAACACAATTCTGTCTGTTGTGAGGTATGAAATGTGGTATGCTAAAAGACGAGTTCAAAAAAAGTAAATATTAAACAATCGTTTATGGGTATAAGTTGGCAGACTTCCTGTCCGCCACTACCCAAACCGGTTTTTTCACTTCATGGCTTTGGGCCACGCCGGCGGCAAGGTCGCAGTCTGCGCCTTTGCGCTGCGGCGAACTGGGTGGGCAGGGCGGGCCAGTGTTGGGCCGCGCTTTTGCTGGGATATTGCGGCGTAATCGGCGCGTTTCGGGGCGACGTGTCTTGCATTACAGTATTCCATACAAATATAGTCAGGAAATACGGATTGCCGCCAGCCGCACCACAGATTGAAAGATCGCGACATGATCCCCCTCGCACGCGTCCATCCCGAATACGAACCTGCTCCGGGACATCGTAAGCGGATCTCGCCGGATGCGCGTCATCTGTTGAACCACCTGCGCGTTGTCGGGATGGGGTGCCGGGCGTCAGCGCGCGCAAACCTGTTCGAGGCCTGTGCGTTGCTCACATCAGAGCGGGGCATGGCGCGCACCGGTTATGTCGACGTGCTGATGCGGTGTCTGAAGGAAGCGATTGGCAAGCAGCCGCAGATTTTCAGCCCCGGGACTGAGAGCCTGTCTTTTGACGAGGCGTGGCTGATCGAGTTGATCGAGGCTGCGGCGCGTGGGGATGAAGCAAGCTTTGCCTTTCTTCTGCAGTCGCGTGTTCGGCCCCATGCCCGGCGCAACATGACCTTCCTGGCGTCCCAGATTTCTGATCAATTCCGTCTGACTTAGAATAATTCTAAAAACCCCTTGGCAGACGAAATTCGGACGTTATGTGTGGTGAACGCAAGCCAGCATGACGCCAGCCAGCGACAGATTTGCGAAGGGATGACCACATGACACAGACAGCACAGAACCTGTCCACCGATGCCAGCGCAGCCATCGCTGAGGCCTTGAACCAGTCCGTTGCCGAGACGGCCGTGACGACGATGCTGGCACAGAATTTCCACTGGAACGTGACGGGCATGGCCTTTGGGCCCCTGCACGAGCTGTTCCAGACCATCTATGAAGATCACTTCACGGCGCAGGATGATCTGGCCGAGCGGATCAAGGCGCTGGACATGCACGCCGAGGGCACGCTGGCGGGGATGATCGCACGCTCGAAAGTGGGCGAACACGATGGCCACGCCACCGATCAAGAGATGATCAAGGTGATGAAAGAGGCG
The DNA here is from genome assembly GCA_038527375.1 of Pseudomonadota bacterium. GTDB lineage: Bacteria > Pseudomonadota > Alphaproteobacteria > Rhodobacterales > Rhodobacteraceae > Shimia_B. Next base: position 4,039 of record JBCBFU010000044.1, read on the forward strand.
CAGGAGACGCTGGCCTCGACGCTGGCCGGGTGCGGGGCACTGGCCGCCGAACACGGCGACACGCTGACCGAAGATCTGTGCATCGCGCGCGGTCAGCAACACGAAAAATTCGCTTGGTTCCTGCGCGCGCACCTGCGCTGAACGACCGCTGAACGACGAAACGGGCCGCCATGGTTTGATGCCACGGCGGCCCGTTTCCGTTTTGCGGGATCACTCAGGCCGCTTTGGCCAGCTTGGCGGCGGCCTTGGCCCCCTTTTTCAAGCATTTGCGCAGGTAGGCGGGTTGCCAATGGCTGTATCGGCCCAACCGTTGCTGCTGCGCGATCAGCATTTCGACAAAGCCCATGCGGTGGCTGTCCTTCTTGAGGGATTTGAACAGCGACTTCTGCGCCTTTGTCATCGAACACCCGATGCAATGGCCTTCGCGTTTGAATTTGCAGACGTCGATGCAGGGGCTGGGTGTCTTTTTTGCCATAGCTGGTGCCTCGCGCAGGAGAGGGTGCCCCGGTGTCCCGGGCGGCCCGCCTCATTAAGCTAGGTATTGGTCCTCGGATTGGAAGGTGCGGCCGGTGCGGCCAAATCGGTCGCGTGCGCAGGGTACGCGGTCGCACCGATCAGGGCCTGTGTGTCCATCTCGTCGATTTATGAAAGCGGGCGATCTCGACTGAAAACTCCGCCTTGATTGCGGACAGCCGCGACCCCAGACTGGATAGAAGGGCCGCCATCACTTGGTCAGGATCAGCTTGCCAGAGCGGGTCCGACGGAGGGTGTAGACGCTGTCGTTCAGAACGATCTGCGCCGTGTTCGACCCCTGCAGAAGATCAAGCGCGTTGTAGATGGGCGTCTGATCCGCCACGGCGGTTTTCACGGCGGTTTTCACGGCGGGATCGCCTGCGGTCGGGGTTTGGGTCATGGCGTTCATGGCAGCCTCTCGTAAGTGTCGGCGAATGCTTCGAGCTGTGCGTCGGACGGCCAAAGCGTGGCGAGGGCTGCCTCGAGCAGGTCATGCAGGCAGGGTCCGAGGTGTTCGGATGCGGCCTTGGCCTGCTGTTCGGGATGTTGTTCGGACTCGGTCATGGGCAGTGCGGGCTCCTCGTGATTGCGGTGACCGGGCTGCCTCGGACGAGGTTGGCTTGGCTGAGATAATGTTGACTAAATTGGTCAACTAAGTCAATCCCGATAATTTTTGTCGGATGTCTTTTCTGGAGCCTAGAACGGCGAAAGGCGCCCCGATCGGGGCGCCTTTGCTGTCTTCATTCACGCATCTTGGGGACGGTCACACCCGGTCGCCCGGATGTGTGACGCGTCCGTGGAAGGGATTACTCCCAGCCCACCGCGTTGAAGATTTCCTGCGCCATCGGCACGTTTTTGGCAACCGCGCTCAGGTCCACATCGTCGGGACGGAAGAGGCCCAAGGTCGCGACCGACGGGCTGATCGCCACGCCTGCCACGGCGGGGTATTCGTCGTTACCTGCCGAGAAATACTGCTGCGCCTGATCGGAGGCGAGGTATTCCAGGAACTTGATCGCGTTCTCGCGGTTGGGTGCGTTCACCGCGACACCGCCGCCCGACAGGTTCATGTGCGCGCCTTCGGCGTTTTGCGCGGGGAAGACCCAGCCGATATTGGCGCGTGCATCTGCGGGCAGGCCCGAGACCTCTTTGCGGATCGCGCGGGCAAAGTAGTAGGTGTTCGAGATCGAGATGTCGCATTCACCCGACACCAGACCGCGCAGCTGATCGGTGTCACCGCCTTGTGGGTCACGTGCGAAGTTGTTCACGACGCCCTGCGCCCAGTCTTTGGCCGCTTCTTCACCGTGGTTTTCGATCACAGCCGACAGCAGCGTCTGCGAATACACGTTGGACGACGAACGGTGGCAAACTTGGCCTTCATAGGCCGGATCGGCGAGGTCGACATAGGTCATCGGCGGGTTCGCAACATCGGTCTTGTCGTAGAAGATAATGCGCGCGCGCTGGGAGAAGCCGAACCACTGATTGTCTGCGTCCTGCAGGGCGGCAGGGATGCGAGCCTCGAGCACGTCGCTGTCCACCGACTGCAGGATGCCTGCATTCCTCGCCCGCTCAAGACGCGAGGTGTCGACGGTCAGCAGGATGTCGGCGGGGCTGTTGGCGCCTTCGGCTTCGATCCGCGCGATCAGCTCGTCCGCGTTGCCTTCGATGCGGTTGATGGTGATGCCGGTCATGTCCTCGAAGTCCGAATACAGACGCTCGTCGGTGTCGTAGTGGCGCGAGGAGTACAGGTTCAGCTCACCCTCGGCGAAGGCGGCGATCGCCGAGCCAAAGGTCGCGACGGCGGCCAGCGCGAGGACGGAGGTTGTGGTGCGGGTGTTCATTGGGTGGCTCCCTTTAAAAGACTTATAGTTTCGCTCAACTACTGGAATTTTCGGGAAGGTCAACAATTCTGAGTAAAAAAATCAAGATTTTCTTGCGCCGCCGTCCGAGATGCGTTGCTATGGGCGTGCGAGCCTCTGTCCGAGTTGCCAGCATTGCCCTTTAAATCTGAGGACATGCGCATGGCACATGACAAAAGATCTTGCTCCCGTCGCCCCGAACCAACCGACACCGCGCTAGAGGATTTGTCTCTGGATGCCGCCGACAGGGCAGTCCTGTTCGCCGCCCGGGTTGTGTTCGTCCAGTTTACAGAGCCTGCGCAGCAAGCGTGGATGTCTTTGACGCTGTCGGCAAATACGCTTTTCCGGGGTCCGCAACCTGCCGAGACGTTGCGCCGGGTCTGCGCAGTTGTGCACGAGATGATGATCTCACGCCGGTCGGATTTCCGCTTTTCGAACCCGAAATGCGATGATTGCAGCCGGTGGGTGACTGTCCACGAGCGCCATCTGGTTCAGATGATTCAGGCGGGTCGGCAGAACGAGCGGTCACGGGCCGAGATTTCTGCGATGTTGCTCTGTGAAGGGCACGCGACCGACCGTGTTTTGGCGGCTGTCTGGCATCTGGCCGATTGCCTGCCGGAGGTCGAGCACAGGAGTGTGACGCCGTCTCTTCAGGAGTGAACCTGTCGACGGGCGACGTGTTGGCGGCAGAAAGTCACCTATTCGCGATTTGCGTGGGAACAAATTTGCTGCCCGGCGTGTTTGGGGTCTAAAAGGGCGCAATCGCGTCCGCAAAAGCGACAGGGCCGCCCGCGTGCAGTATTTCAGGTCTTTCAGAGTTCTCGCCCCCCTCATTCTGGTGATGTCCGCGGCGCAGGTCGTGGCGTTGGATGCTGTGGACCTGCAGGTGTCCGGCCCCGACACCGAGGTTTTGACCGAAGATATCCGCGGCGTGTTGCGCGTCCAGGATGCGCTGGAGGCCGAAGAGGACAGCGGGCGCGCGATCGTGGCCGCCGCATTGTCCGATTACCGCCGCGTGGTCGAAACGCTCTATGGCGCGGGCTACTATTCCTCGAGCGTGTCAATCCGGCTCGACGGGCGCGAGGCCGCTGGTATCGAGCTTTTGGCCGTGCCCGCCACCGTGGACCGCGTGACGGTGACGGTTGATCCCGGAACTCGGTTCAGCTTTGGCCGCGCCGTGGTCGCGCCGCTTGCGCCCGGTGACACCTTGCCAGACAGTTTTGCCCCCGGACAGGTGGCCGCCGCGGGTGCGGTCAAGGACGCGGTCCAATCCTCGGTCGAGGGATGGCGCGCGGAGGGCAACGCCAAGGCCGCAGCCGTGGGCCAATCGGTCACGGCCGATCACCGCGCCAACACGCTCGATGTGGCCATCGACATTGATCCGGGTCCTGTTTTGACCTTTGGCAACCTGATCATCACCACCGACAGCAAGGTGCGCGACAGGCGCATCCGCCAGATCGCGGGCCTGCCCAGCGGTGCGCGCTTTGATCCGGAAGAGTTGGAGCGCGTGGCAAGCCGCCTGCGCCGCGCGGGCGCCTTTGGCGCAGTGGGCCTGACCGAGGCCGAGACCGCCAATGCCGACGGGACGCTTGATATCGAGTTGTCGCTCAGCGACCCCAAACAGCGCCGCTATGGCTTTGGGGTCGAGGTATCCTCGCTCGAAGGGGCGACGGTGTCGGGGTACTGGCTCCACCGGAACCTGCTCGGCGGGGCCGAACGGCTGCGCTTTGATTTCGAGGTGGCCCAGATCGGGACTGCCGATGGCCAAGGCGGGGGCACCGATTACAGCACGGGCGTGCGGATCGAGCGTCCGGCAGATTTGGGCCCGGACCGGGACCTCTTTGCCTTTGCCGAGTTTGAGCAGTTGGATGAGCCGACCTTCCAATCCCGCAGTCTTGAGTTGGGGGTCGGGGTCGAGCAGATCTTTTCACCCGAACGCAGCGGATCCGTGGCGGTGGGCTATCTCTATTCCGAAACGCAGGACGATCTGGGCGACCGCGAGTTCCGTTTCCTGACCCTGCCGGTGTCCTACACGTGGGATCGCCGCGACGATGTGCTGGACGCAACCCAAGGGTTCTACCTGCGCGGGGAAGTCACACCCTTTGTCGGGCTGGCGGGATCATCGAGCGGGCTGCGCGGCGAGTTGGATGCGCGCGTCTATCGTTCGCTGGGCGAGCGCGTGACCTTGGCCGGACGCGGCCAGATCGGATCCGTCGCGGGCGCGGGCATTGATGACGTTCCTTCTGATTTCCTGTTCTTCTCGGGCGGGAGCGCAACTGTCCGGGGGCAGCCCTATCAGTCGTTGACCGTCACAAATGACAGCGGTCAGGAAACCGGAGGACGCAGCTTCCTGGGCCTGTCGGGCGAAGCGCGGGTTGCCGTGCGCGATCAGATCGACCTCGTCGGGTTCTACGATGTCGGCTATGTGGGGGGCGAAAGCTTCTATGACGGATCGGGCGCGTGGCATTCGGGCGCGGGCCTTGGCATCCGCTACGACACGGCGCTGGGTCCCATACGGCTTGATGCGGCGGTGCCGGTGTCGGGGGATACGGGCGACGGGCTTCAGGTCTATATCGGGATTGGACAGTCGTTTTGACGGGCTTGCGGACCAGTTTGGGCCACCTGCTCCTCGCATGCGCGCTGCTGTTTTGGGCAGTCATGCCCGGTCTGGCGCAGGAGGCCGCCGCGGATGACGATGGCCCGGGCTTTCTGGCGGGGCTGATCGAAGACGGCCTGTCCGGCGCGGGGCGCGATGTGCGCGTGCGCGGGTTCCAAGGGGCGCTGTCGTCGCGCGCCACGGTGGATGAAATCACGATCGGTGACGAAGACGGCGTCTGGCTGACACTGCGCGAGGCTGTTCTGGATTGGGATCGCGGGGCGCTTCTTGCCGGGCGGTTGAGTGTGACGGAATTGAGCGCGGGTGAATTGATCGTCTCGCGTCTGCCGGAAGGCGGTGACGGGGACGCGCCATCGGCGGGCACCACGCAGATCGCGGTGCCAGAGCTGCCTGTTTCGGTCACCATCGACGCGCTTGTCGTCGAACAGCTGACACTGGGCGCGCCGATCCTGGGAGAAAGCGTGGTCGCGGGTTTTGACGGGCGCGTGCAGATCGCAGGCGGCGCGGCGGATGTCGCGCTGAACCTTGTGCGGGTGGACGGGCCCGAGGGCCGGGTCACGCTGGAGGGCAGTTTTGACAATGACAGCAGAGCGTTGACCCTCGATGCGGTTTTTTCCGAGGGCGCGGGCGGGATCGTCGCGACCCGCGCCGGATTGCCGGGCGCGCCTTCGGTCGTGCTGGCCGTGGATGGATCGGGGCCGCTGGATGATTTCACGGCTGAACTGAGCCTCGAGACCGAGGAGACGCCGCGCCTGACCGGGGCCGTGCGCATCCTGGCCGAGGTCGACCCAGCCGATGAGACGCAGACCATCACCGCCTTTGGCGCGAGCTTGAATGGCGATTTGCGCCCCTTGGTGGACGAGGCCTATCACGAGTTTCTGGGCGACGCCGTTGATCTGGAGGTCGCGGGTCTGCGGTCTGCCGACGGCGCGCTGAGCCTTGAACGGCTCGATCTCGACACGGGCGCGATGGTTCTGCGCGGGGCCATTGGCGTATCGGCGGCGGGCTGGCCGACCTTGATCGACCTCAAGGGGACGATCCTGCCCGATGACGGGGCCGAGGTTTTGCTGGCTGTGCCGGGGCAGCCCACATCCGTGCAAGGCGCGACGCTGGCCATCATCTATGATCAGGCCCAAGGCGACACGTGGCGCGCGGATATCGTGGCCCGTGGCGTGGCGCGCGATGACGCCGACATTGACGCAGTCCGCCTGCGCGGCGGCGGCGTCATCGAACCCGGAGATACGAGCAATTTCGGGGGTTTGCGCGGCGCCATTGAGATGGAGCTTGAAGGCCTCGCTCTGAGCGATCCGGCCTTGGCCGAGGCCGTGGGTGATCGCCTGACCGGGTCCTTTGACGTGACGTGGAGCGAGGATCAGCCGGTCGAAATTACGGCGCTGTCCCTCGCCGGGGCCGATTACGGAGTGTCGGGGGATGTGACGCTGGCCGGCGTGTCCGGGGCGCTCGATCTTGTGGCGACGACGGATGTGACCTTGCGCGCGGACCGGCTGGACCGGTTTTCGGCGCTGGCGGGGCGCGTGGTGCAGGGTGCGGCCCTTCTGGAAGTCGATGGCACCTTCAATCTGGTGAGTGGAGGCGTCGATCTGTTGGCCGTGGGGCGGACGCAAGACCTCGCCATCGGGCAGCCGCAGGTGGATGCGCTGCTCGGCGGTGACGGGGCGCTGGGTGTCTCGCTTGTGCGCAACACGAATGGGATCGGGCTGCGCAGCCTGCGGTTGGAGACGCCTCAGACCCTTGTGCGCGGCTCTGGCCAGATTGGCGGGGATACGGGTCAGGTGACGCTGGATGCGCGGATCGCGGATGTGGGCGTCATCGAACCACGTCTGTCGGGACCGGGCGAGGTGCGGATCACAGCCACGCAGAGCGCTGGTGACTGGGGCTATGCCATGCGGGCGGACGCGCCGGGCGGTGCTGTCGCGGATGTGACCGGCACGCTCACCATGACCGAAGACGGCGCGCCGCAAACGCTGGCCGCTGAGGTCAGCGCGCAGGTCGATCAATTGGCACAATACGCAGGACTCGTCGGGCAACCGCTATCCGGCGCGGCGGATCTGAGCGGATCGGTGACGGCAGAGCTGGACACCCTGACAGGGCGCGCGACGATCAGCCTGACCGCACCGGGCCTGTCCGTTGGCACATCTGAGATTGCGCGGCTCTTTGCCGGGACAACGACTGCCGCGGCCACGGCCACGCGTGCCGAAGATGGGACGATCTCGATATCCGACTTGCGGCTTGATACCGGGCGGCTGACGGCTTCGGGCGGTGGGTCCTACGGGGATGCGGGCGCCGAGGCGGTGTTTGACGCGCGCCTGTCTGACGTTGGCCTCTACACCGATGTGCTGTCAGGGCCTGCGCAGGTTGCGGGCAGTCTGGGCCGGGGCAGCGGGGATTGGACGGTCGACGTGGCGCTGGATGCGCCCGGCGGGTCGCGGGCCACGGTCGTGGGCACGGTTGGCCCATCCTTTGACCGGGCGGCGCTGTCGGTGACGGGTGGGGCGCCCGTGGGGCTTGCCAATCGCATCACGGCGCCCACGCTGCTGAGCGGGCCTGCCGAGTTTGATCTGCGGGTGGACGGGCCATTGGCGTTGTCTTCGGTGACGGGTCGCGTGCAGGTGTCGGGTGCGACGGTGGTGCAGCCTGATCTGGAGGTGTCGCTGACTGGGCTGGCGGCCTCGGCCCGCCTGACCGGCGGATCGGCCATCATCGAGGCCGCGGGCGCTGTGTCGAGCGGCGGGCAGGTTGCCACGCGCGGCACGATCAACCTGTCGGCCCCGTACCGCGCGGGGCTGGTGGTGGAGCTGGCCGATGTGGGTATCCAGCGCGCGGGTCTTGTGGACACGACGATTGGCGGGTCCGTGTCGCTGGACGGGCCGCTGACGGGTGGGGCCACGATTGCGGGCGATCTGTCCTTGGGCCCGGTGGAGTTGCGCATCCCCGAGGCGGGTGGCACCGCGCCCGAGGCGCTGGATGGGTTGGTCCATGTGAACACGCCCGCCGATGTTCAGCGCACATTGGACCGGGCCGGGCTGACAGACACGGTCAGCGACAGCAGCGGGATTTCCTTTCCCATCAATATCATCATCCGTGCCCCTGAACGGATCTTCGTGCGGGGGCGGGGGCTTGATGCCGAACTGGGCGGACAGTTGCGCCTTTTGGGTACGACAGACAACGTGCTGCCGGATGGGCGGTTTGATCTGGTGCGGGGGCGCTTTGACATCTTGGGTCAACGGCTGACCATCGACGAGGCCTCGGCCCGGCTGCAGGGCGATTTCGATCCCTATATCCGCGTGATTGCGATCACGCAGAGCGGCGACATCACCGCGCAGATCGGGCTTGAGGGGTTGGCGTCCAACCCCGAGGTCACGATCACGTCGACGCCCGAGTTGCCGCAGGACGAAATTCTCGCGCAATTGCTGTTTGGCCGCGACACAAGCTCAATCTCGGCGTTTCAGGCGGTGCAGCTTGCCTCGGCCATCAGCACGCTGGCGGGCGGCGAGGGCGGCGATCTGATCAGCAACCTGCGCGAGGAATTTGGTCTGGATGATCTGGACGTGTCCACGGATGAGACCGGGAATGCCGCCGTGCGCGCGGGCAAATACATCTCGGACAATGTCTATACGGACGTCACGGTGGGCAGTGATGGGACGTCCGAGGTCACGCTGAACCTGGAACTGTCGCCTTTCGTGACCGCGCGCGGGACCGCAGGCAATGACGGCAACACGAGCATCGGCATCTTTGTCGAGCGCGATTACTGATCGCGCCCCAAATTCCCGAAATCCAAGTTGACGTCGCGCCCGAAGGCTGGCTGCATCGCGCCAAGACGGAGGATGACGCGATGCCAGCACCCACAAACACCTTCAAGGCCGCGATGGCGCGGGGCGACGTGACCCACGGCTGTTGGTGCGGGTTGGGGTCATCCGTCACGACCGAAATTGCAGCCACGGCCGGGTTCGACTGGCTTTTGGTCGACAACGAACACGCGCCCAATGACGTGCGATCGACCCTTGTACAGTTGCAGACCATTGCGGGCCAAGGCGGGACGGCGATTGTGCGGGTCGAGGATGGCAATCCCACGGGGATCAAGCGGATGCTCGATCTTGGGGCGCAAACGCTGCTCGTTCCCATGGTGGAAAGCGCCGAGGAAGCGCGCGCGTTGGTGGCCGCCACGCGCTATCCGCCCGGGGGGACGCGGGGCGTGGGGGCCGCTCTGGGGCGGGCGTCGGTCTACAATGCCATCGCGGATTACACCCAGACCGCAGATGATCAGATTTGCCTGATCGTGCAGGTGGAAAACCGCAAGGGTCTGAATGCGTTGGACGCCATACTTGAGGTCGATGGCATCGACGGGGTGTTCATCGGACCCGCCGATCTGTCCGCCGATCTGGGCTATCCCGGCGAGATCAATCACCCAGAGGCGCGGTCGGCGGTCATGGCAGCCATCGCGCGGATCGCGGCGTCCGACAAATGGGCGGGTACGCTGTCGACGGACCCCGACTACATCGCCGAGGCGCGCGGTGCAGGCGCACGGTTTCTGGCCGTGGCCGTCGATGTGCTGACGCTGGGGGCGGGCCTGCGCGAGGTGGCCGGGGCCTATCGCGGCGACTAGCCGGTCACCGGCGGGGTGATGGTGCAGGTGAGCGTGGGCAGGCCCGGTACCGTCCCGACCAGCTGATCCCCGATCTGCACGGGACCCACGCCCGACGGCGTCCCCGTCAGGATCAGGTCGCCTGGCTGCAAGGTATACAGCGTGGACAGAAACGCGATCAGCTCAGAGACGGACCACACCATCTCGGACAGTTTGCCGGCTTGGGTGACGGCGCCGTTCACGGTCAGGGTGATTTCTTGGTCGCCGGGCTGAAACGCCTCAGCCCGCGCGAGGTCGGTCAGAACGGCGCTGTGTTCCACGTCCTTGGCCGCACTCCACGGGCGGCCCTTGGATTTGGCCTTGGCCTGCAAATCGCGCCGCGTCATGTCGAGCGACAGCGCGTAGCCCAGCACATAGGCATCCGCGTCCGCGACGGCGATATCACGCCCGCCGGAGCCGAGCGCCACGGCAAGCTCCACCTCGTGGTGATAGTCCTGTGTTCCGGGCGGATAGGCGATGTCGGACCCTGACAAGGCGACGGCCCCATGGCTCTTGGTAAAGAAGAACGGGTCGTCGCGGTCGATGGTGTTGCCCATCTCGGCGGCGTGGGCAACGTAGTTGCGCCCGATGCAAAAGATCCGGTTGATGGGCATGCGCGCGCTTTCCCCCACAAGGCCGAGGGTGGGGACAGGCGCGGCAGGGAAGAGCAAATCGGTCATTGTGAAATGGTATCCTGTGGTGTCGTTAGCCAAGCGCGAGGCGCGCGGGCGCGGCCCGCAACAGTTCGGTCTTTGGGCCGGGGTCTATGGTCAAGTGCGCGAGACCCGCAAAGCGCATGAGCCTCTCAAGCTCGGCGGCCAGCGCCGCCATCCGCCCTTGACCCAACTTCACGCCGGGTTCGGGCCAGTAGCCTTGGATATGCAAGGTTGACGTCGCGCGGTTCGCCTTGAGGTCGATGCGACCCGTAAACCGGATGCCTTCGAGGATCGGAAAGACGTAATAGCCGTAGACCCGCTTGGCCGCGGGGGTAAAGACCTCGATCCGGTAGTCGAACCCGAAGAGGCGCGACAGGCGTGCGCGGTCGCGGATCACCGGGTCGAAGGGTGACAGGATGCGCAGGCGCGGCAGGGGGGCAGGCAGGTTCGCGATGTCCTCCTCCCACGTTGGGCGCATGAGGCTGATCCGGGGGGCCTTGTCGCGGCCTATGACTGCGACCTCGGCCACGCGGGTGTCGCGGCGCGCCGATTGCGCCCAGTCCGACATCTCGGCAATTGAAAAGAGGTCCCAGAACCGCGCAAGCTCGGTCGGTGTGGCGAACCCCAACCGGTCGAGCGCGCCCATGGCCGCCCAATTGATCGAGGCGTCGCGCGGGATCTGCGCCTCCCGCGCGTCCGCCGGGATGACCCGCTCTGCCAGGTCGTAGGCTTTGGAGAAGTTTTGGCGGTGGCAAATCGCCAATTCGCCGGTTTGCCACAGCACCTCCATCGCGGCCTTTGAAGGTGCCCAATCCCACCAACCGCCACCGTTCTGGGGACGGCCCGCATCGATGGTGCGCGTCGTCTGCGCCCCGTCGCGGGCGATGATGTCTTTAACGCGCGCGGCCTCGGTCGCCATGTCGGTCCCGGTCCTTTGCGACCAGCCATCGACCAGTTTCGCGCGGCGCCGGTCAAAGCGGTGCTTCCAATGCGGGTAGAATCCCATGGGGATCACCGCTGCATCGTGCGTCCAGTTTTCGAACATCCGCCGGTCACGTTCGATCAGCAGTTCCAAGGCGCGCGGCCGGTAGGCGGGGCGGCGGGCAAAGAGGATGTGGTCATGGGCGCGGGCCAGCGTGTTGATGCTGTCGACCTGCACAAACCCAAGTTGATCAATGACCTGCGCCAGATCATCGCCCTTGCCCGGACCGGCGGGGCGCCGGAGCAGGCCGTGCCGGTCGAGAAAGAGCCGCCGCGCGGTCGCATTGTCGAGGGTCGCAAGTGCAGGATCGGCCATGTCCCATTTGCTAGGTCGCCGCGCGCCCGGTCACAACCCGGATTAAGTGAATTTTCAGGCTTGGCGGCGAAACATGCCGCAACAGGCAAAGGGCACACCATGCGTTTCATGCGCCACATCGGCATCCAGACAAAACTGCCAGCGATGATCCTTCTTCTGGTTCTGGGATCGATGATCCTTGCAGAGGTCAACGCGTATCGACACGCCCGATCGGCGCTGCTGGAGGCGGGCAATGACCGTCTATCAGCCGTGGCAGAGGGGCGGCGTCAGGCCACGATCGACTGGTTTATCGAGGTCGAACAAGACGTTCAGGTGCAATCGCGCAATCCCTTTGTGATCACGGCGCTGCGCGGCTTTCGCAACGCTTGGACGCGTGTCGCGACCCAGCACAGCGCGCCGGTGGCCACCCTGCGCAGCGCGCTTCAGGCAGATGACCCCAACGCCGCGATGAGCGAGGTCGCCCCGACCTACGCGATGATGATGCGTCGCTATGACAGCTTCTTCACCGATTTGATCGCGCGCGGTGGCTATGACGATGTCCTGCTGATCGACCAACGCGGGCAGGTGATCTTTACCGCGCTCAAGGGCGCCGAATGGGGCCAATCCGCGGTGGATGGCCCGCTGTCGGATACGGCCATGGGCGACATCTATGCGCGCGCCATGGCGGCAACGGGTCCCAACCCGGTCTACAGCGATTTCCTGAGTTATGACTTCGACGGCGGGGAGGTGGCCAGTTTCATGGCGCGCCCGCTGTTTTCCGATGCAGGCACCCCAATCGGCGTGATCGTCTTTCGCATCGGGGCGGCAGGCCTGACGGGTATCCTCAATGACCGTACCAGCCTGGGCGACACCGGACGCGCCTATATCGTGGGGCAGGATTTGCGCACCCGCATTGGCGCGCCGCCCGCGATTGGCGCGGGCTCCGAGGTTGACGTGGTGCGCCCCATGGTGGGCGGCGCGCCCCCTGTGCGCCTGGACATCGCGCCTGTTCGCCGGGCTTTGGGCGGGTTCAGCGGGCAGGATACGATCGCGCCCGGCGGCGTGCCCGTCATCATGCATTACCGCCCGCTATCCTTTCTGGGCGCCAAATGGGCGCTGATCGTCCAGCAGGACGAGGCCGAGGTCGCCGCGATGGAGCAGGCGGTGCGGCAGGTGCTGACGCGGGACGCGCTGATCCTGTTGACCGCAGCGATCCTTCTGTCGCTGCTCTTCACACGCTCGATTAGCAGGCCGCTCGTTGCCGTTGAAAAGGCCATGCAGCGCATCAGGCGCGGCGATGGCGACACGACCATCCCACATATCAACCGCCGCGACGAGATCGGGCGCATCGCGCGCGGTGTGTCTGAGTTCCGCAATACCTTGTCCGACAATGCGGAATTGGCCGAAGAAAGCTCTTTCAAGGGCGCGGCGTTCGAAGGCTCTTCGGCCTCGCTGATCCTTGTGAACCTCGATTTGCGCATCAGCTATGCCAATGCGGCCTTTCGCGAGATGCTGCGCGCCAAGCACGACATGCTTTTGGATTATGTCCCCGCGCTGGCCACGGCCGATCCGGTGGGGTTGTCGATTGATGTGTTCCAACCCGACCCCGAACAGATACGCGGCATCCTGTCGGTGCCGGACCGGCTGCCCTATCAGGCGGATCTGACCATTGGTGACACGAATTTCGCCCTGACGTTCAGCCTTGTGCGGGACCGCAGCCGCGCCCCCCTTGGCTACGTGGTCGAGTGGGAGGATGTCACCGAACGGCGCATGCGCACCGCGGTTCTCGAGGCGATCGACACCCATCAGATCATGGCCGAATTCGACATGCGCGGAAATCTCGTGAACGCGAACCCCGCCTTTTGCGCGCTGGCGGGTAAGAAGCTGGGCGAACTGGTGGGTCTGCCGCTCGATACGCTGTTGGCACCGGACGAAAACACAGATGCCGCCAACGCCGTTCTGGCGACGCCCGATGGCCAGACACGGTTTTGCGTGCCCGGATCAGACCGCGTGATGGAAGGGGGCATGACAACAGTCCTAGACCGCGGCGGCGCGCCCATCCGGCTTTTGCTGATCGGGCAGGACGTGACTGAAAACATCGCGCGCTTGCTCGCATCCGAGTCCGAGAAGGCCCTGATGATCGATTCCCAATCCAAGGTTGTCGACACCCTGCGCGAGGCCCTGTCGCGTCTGTCCGAAGGCGACCTGGATATCACGCTGATCGATGATTTCGGACCCGATTACGAGAGCCTGCGGGTGGATTTCAACTCTGCCATCGAAACCCTGTCCGAGGCCTTGGTGGCGGTGGTCCACAACGCAAGCTCGATCCGGGCAGAAGCGCTCGAGATTACCAACGCGGCCGGTGACCTGAGCACGCGGACGGAAAAGCAGGCCGCAACGCTTGAAGAAACGGCGGCGGCCCTCGATCAGTTGACCGGCAACCTCGCCATGGCCGCCGATGAAGCTGATCAGGCCCGGGCGCTTGTGGATCACGCGCGCGGCCACGCCAAGACATCCGGGATCGTGGTGGAACGTGCGGTGGCCGCGATGGATGAAATCGCCCATTCTTCGGACCGGATTTCGCGCATCATCGGCGTCATCGACGACATCGCGTTCCAGACCAACCTTTTGGCGTTGAACGCGGGCGTCGAGGCGGCCCGCGCGGGTGAGGCCGGGCGCGGGTTTGCCGTGGTGGCGCAGGAGGTGCGTGCGCTCGCCCAACGGTCTGCGGATGCAGCCAGCGAGATCACCAACCTGATTTCCACCTCTGGGGAACACGTGACCCAAGGGGTCGACATGGTCGATCAGGCGGGCGCTGCCCTGCGCGATATCGTGGCCTCGGTTGATGATATTTCGGACCACGTGGGCCGGATCGCGCGATCGGCGGCAGAGCAGAGCACCGGATTGGCCGAGATTAACACAGCGGTGATGGAGCTGGATCAAGTCACCCAGCAAAACGCGGCCATGTTCCAGGAGACGACGGCGGCCAGCCACGCCTTGACGCAAGAGGCCCATGCCCTGTCGAGCATGGTCGGACGGTTTCATCTGAACAAAACCCGTGGGCGGGTTGCCGGGGACGCGGTGGCAGCCGGAATGGGCGGGGCATCCGTTGAGGCATCCAGTGGCGCGTCCGAGGCCACCCAAGGCACATGGGACGACACGCACGACCGGGACAACACTTGGGATAACAACTGGGATCAGGACGCCGCGGTCCCTCACGCCCCCGCAGACCACATGGGGGCGGATGCATCCGAGGCCCTGTCGGTGGCAACTGAAAGCGGCGAGGATAACGCGGTGTTGGATGCCGTGGCTGAGGATCTGCCCATGGCGGTTGGCCACGATGTTGCGCCTGTCGATGCGATTGCGGGTGTCGGGCCCGCAGACGCGCGAGCATCCGTGGGCGCAGAGAGCGCGGCGCTGGCATCGGTGGGCGCAGACCCTGCAGATACGTCCATTGTCGGCAGTGTGTCGGCTGGGACGGCGGACCAGCCGTCCGATGATCCGCAGGATGGCGGCGCGCACGGTGGCTCCGAGGGCGCGCGCCCTGCATCGGGCCAGAGACAGCGCGCAAACCCGCCGTCGCGCGACCCCGACGGGGACGAGACCACCGGGTGGGAGGAATTCTGATGTCGGTGATCGGGCTGTGAGGCCCAATCAGTTCCAAATTGGTGAAACGGGTTCGGACACTGGGCCTTCGCCACGCACAGGGCCAAACACGGAGCCAGCCACGCAGCCCGGCCAATCGCCACCTGCGTCGACCCACCGGGCGTCTAGCCACCCCCCTTCGATCCATCCCCCGTCCAGCCACCCGGCCTCGCGGCAGATCCGCGGTGCGCTGACCCGTCATGTGGGGCAAGGGCAGTGGGCGGTTTGCGCCGCGCCCGAGGACCGCGTGACAGCCATTCTGGGCAGCTGTGTGGCGACGGTCCTGTGGGATCCCGTCGCGCAGGTGGGGGGCATGAACCACCTTCTTGTGCCACCGCGCCTGCGCTCTGCATCGGGTTTTGAAGGGGCCGATATCAATCTGATGGAATTGTTGATCAACGCGATCCTGACGCGGGGTGGTGCCCGCGACCGGCTGCAGGCAAAGGTCTTTGGCGGCGCGTCGATGATTGCGGGTCTGGGCTCCACCGGAGCGCGAAACGGGGTCTTTGCGTTGGAGTTTCTGGCCGAGGAGGGCATCCCCGTCACCGCGCGCTCATTGGGTGGGAGCGCGGCCCGGCGCCTACAGGTCTGGCCCGCGGCGGGCCGCGTGCTGCAAAAGCGAATGGAGGTGCTGAGCTCTCAGGATATGGCGCTGGGCACCCAAGACGCGTCCGAACACGTTCGGGCGCTGGCTCTGTCAGGTGTTGAGTTGCTCTGATCGCGCGGCCTTTTGCCCGAGTGCCCGGCCGCGTCTTTGGTCCGGGACTTTAGGCGAGCCTGCGATAGATTGTGTGGCCGTCCGGCTCGAGCAAGGGGGCCGCGGCGGGGATGACCTTTTCCGAATGGCCCACGCACAAACAGCCGCCCGGGTTCAGTTTGTCCTGGAACCGGGGCCACAGCGCCTCGCGCTCGGCTGGGCCGAAATAGATCACGACATTGCGGCACAAGATGACGTCAAAGCGGCCCGGCATGGGCCACGCCTCGTGCAAGTTCAGGGGGCGAAAAATCACCATATCGCGCAGGTCTTGGCGCACCTGAAACACCTCGCGCGCATGGTCGGGGATCAGGTAGGCCTCTGCGCGTTCCGCGCTCAGCCCCTTGAGCATGCTTGCGTGATAGGTGCCGAATTCGGCACTGCGCAAGACGGAACGGTCGATATCGGTGGCGAGGATGCGGATGTCATAACGGGGCGCATCCGGCGCGACCTCCACGAGGGCCATGGCCAGCGAAAACGCCTCCTGACCTTGCGCGCATCCCGCAGACCAAAGGCGAATGCGTCCGCCGCCGCGGGCCTCGTGCAGAAGCTCGGGAAAGACCTTGCGTTGGAGGTAATCGAAATGCGCGGCCTCGCGAAAGAAGGCAGACACATTGGTGGTCAGCGCGGAGATCAGGCGGCGTAGTTCCTCCGGGTCGCCGCTTTCCAGCCGGTCGAGATAGGCCTCGTAGCTGGGCAGATCGAGGCGGACGAGCCGCTTGAGAAGACGTCCCGCCACCATCCGCCGTTTGCCCAGCGGAAGGTCGAGGCCAGCCTCGAGCTTTGCGATCTCGGCAATGGCTTGAAAGGTTTGTACGCCAAGCTCGCGCCCGCCATGGCAGGTATCGTCCTGTCCTGCACGCTGCGGTGTGTGCACGTGCGAGGCGGGTTCGTTTGATGTCATGGCAAGTGGGCGGTGCGCTGCCGCGCTTTTGGGCACGGGTTGGTCTGTTTGATCGCCGGACGACAGGATGCGGTACCGGGCAGACACGGGGACAGGCGCAGGGGCAGACACGGGGACAGAAACAAACGCATGCAGGTCGTCACCGTTACTCTCTCGATCAGATGCGGTCACAAGGCCCGCCACTCGGGCCGGGCGCATCACGCGGCCGGCACGCCACGATCGGTGGCCGCGACGGCACCCGTCGCGGCGGGGGCGGGTGGTGCATGTGTCGCGGCAGCCAGCGCAGCGGCGGCGTCGGGTGCGGTGGCGTGTGTCGCCACTCCGCTGACGGCCAGAAGACTGTTGATATCGAGAACGCGGAACATGCGCGTGTCTTCGACGATGAGGGCCGCGATACAGCTGTCCCCGATATTGGTGAAGTCGGGTGGCGCCTGCAGGGCTGAGGCGGGTCGGGCAAGAATGTCGGACACCGCGTCGACCACGATCCCGAAGGTGCGTCCGTCGTGCTGCAACACGACCGTTACGCTGCGCTCGCTCCCTGATCCGGTGCCGAGGCCCAGTCGGCGCGACAGGTCGACGACGGGAAGGACGGTGCCGCGCAGATTGATCACGCCACAGATGTAGTCTGGTGCATGGGGCAGGGGTGTCGGATCGGTATGGCTGCGGATCTCGCGGACGGACATGATATCGACGGCGTAGTCTTGCCCGCCGAGGGTCAGCGCCAGAAGTTCAATGAGGGGATCGATCGCGGGATCGGCACTGGGATCACCGTTGGAATTGCGCACGGGATCGGGCGCGTCTTTGGATGCCAACTCCGTCATGGAATTGAACCCGCCGGTGATCCCCGAATTGGGAGCCATGTTGGCAACTTGCGGGGTCAGGTCGCCCGGATGATGACGCTGGGTATCCGTCATGGGTCTGCCTTTCGAAGGATGCGCTGTGGGTGGGGCTGGTTCGGGAGGCCAGTCCATGGGGTGTTGGTGCGGGTGGCCGAGGTGGGTCGGATGCGACGTCACGGAGGTGCCGCGGCGACGTGCGCCCCAGGGCAGGCCCCCGGCAATGCCGAGTGTGGCGGGGGCGGTGCTGCACCCCGCCGCATCTGGGTCTCACCGACGAGCAAAGGGTCCACAATCAAGGCAACGCGGCCATCGCCCAAAATCGTGGCGGCCGAGATGCACGGGGGTAGCGGTACACCATCCTGCAGAGCCTTTATGACCACTTGTCGCTGATCCTCGATCTCGTCGACGACAATGGCGCAGGCGGGTGCGTCGCCATCGTCGATAATGAGCGCGACCTGATCGGGTGTCACGGGGCGGTGGGCCGCGTAGCCCAGAATCTCAGCGAGGTTGTGGAGCGGCAGGACCGAGCGATGGTGGCGCATGACCGTCATGCCGCCGTCCCACGTCATGATATCCGCCGCCCGCGGGGCGAGTGTTTCGCGGATCGCGGCCAGCGGCATCACGATGGTCTGATCGGCCACCTGCAGGACCATCCCGTCCACGACCGCAAGGGTCAGGGGCAGGCTGATGATCCAGGTCGTGCCCGTCCCGGATGCACTGTCCACGGAAATCCGCCCCCCGAGACTGCGGATCGCCTCGCGCACGACGTCGAGGCCCACACCCCGACCGGAGAGTTCGGTGACAGTCTGGGCCGTGGAAAAGCCGGGCTCGAAGAGGAGCATGTCGATGGCTTCGGGCGCGAGGTCGTCATCGGCGCCGACAATGCCGCGGTCGATGGCGCGGGCGCGCACGGCAGCCCTGTCGATGCCGCCACCGTCATCGCTGAGTTTGATCAGGATGCGCCCGGAGCGTTGCGCGGCCGACAGGGTCAGACGCCCTTGATCGGGCTTGCCTGTCCCGCGCCGGACCTCTGCGGCCTCGATCCCGTGGTCGATGGCGTTGCGGATCATGTGGGTCAAGGGTTCCGACAGCCGCTCGATCACGGTGGTGTCGACCTCGGTCTCCGAACCCTCCATGTCAAAGCGGATATCTTTGCCCGTGGCATCGGCCACCTCGCGGCTGATCCGGGCCATGCGTTGAAAGAGGGGTTTGACCGGTTGGGCGCGGATTTGCATCACGCTGTCCTGCAGGTCCCGGGACAGGCGGCCAAGCTCCTCGATCCCGCTGGCGTGGGGGCTGTGGGTCACGAGACCCGCGGCGGTGCCGGACTGCACGAGCATGGATTGGGTGATGACCAACTCCCCCACGAGGTTCATGAGGCGGTCGACGCGGTCAATGCTGACGCGGATGGTGGGCATGGGGGCGCTGGGCGCGGCGACCGAGGGTTTTGCGTCCGGTGCACGGGTCGGTGCCGCGGCATCGGGGGCGGGGGATGTCAGTGTCACGCCCAGATCGTCGGGCAGGGCCGCCACATAGGCGTCAATCGCTGCGGCAGGTTCCGTGGTTTCCAGCATGATGTCCCAGCGCAGGTGACAGGTGGCCGGATCAAGCTGAGCCAGATCAGGGAGGTTCGAGGTGTCGATCCGCGCGGTGACGGTGCCCAGATCGTGCAGCGCATCGAGAACATCGCGGGGATCCTGCGCTGTGGTCAATGCGGTGGCCTTGGGCGTCATCGTCAGGCTGAGTTCGGTCCCATCCACAAGGTCGATCTGCGACAAGAGGGCCGCGTCGGACAGCCTGTCTTCCTCGCTGGGGGTCGCGCCGATCTTGGCGCGCGACACGTGATCGGCCAAGCGGTCAAAGGCGCGCTCTAGCTGGCCGGTGATGGTGATGAGGGTGGCAACGGGCGCCTCGCGCAGGGGCGACAGGCGGCTTTCCAGATCATGGGAAAAGTCCACCAGCCCTGACATGCCAAAGGCGGCGGCCCCGCCTTTGATCGAATGGGCGGCGCGAAAGAGGGCGTGCACGCATTCCGGATCGCCTGCGCCGGACCCGATCCGCGCCAGCGTGTCCTGCACCTGTTCCAGATGCTCGCTGCATTCCTCAAAGAACGCGATGCGGATATCCGCCATGGGATCGGCGGAGGATGCCCCCGGCCCGGTCATGTCAGCCTGCGATCATCTTGAGCGCGCGAACGAGCTTTTCGGGATCAAACGGCTTTACGACCCAACCCGTGGCCCCCGACAGGCGCGCCTTCGCCTTGAGCTCGGGTGCGCTTTCGGTCGTCAGGACAAGGATTGGCGTGGTTTTGTGGTCGTCGCGGGCGCGCACGCCATCGATGAACCCGAACCCGTCAAGATTGGGCATGTTGATGTCGGTGATGATCGCGTCCGGCGCAATGGAATCGAGCGTGCGGAGACCGTCGACCCCGTCTTCGGCAAGGTGCGTTTCAATCCCCGCGCCCTCAAGCGTGGCCTGAATCATTTTCCGCATGGTGCGGCTGTCATCGACTGCGAGTATCTGCATGTCAGTGCCTTTCAAGTGGGGTGAGGTCTGGCGAGAGGCCGAAGAGAGCGAGGTCGTGGGTCCACGCGGCGCTGGGCGCGTCGATCTGGAACGCGCACGCCTGTGCCGCTTGATGCGCGCCCATGGCCAACAGAAGTTGAAGCGCCACGGTGTCCACCCGCGTCACCCGATCAGCATGCAGGGACACGTGACACGGCCCCGCGATCATCTTGGTCACGAGGGGTGCCAGCGCGTCGGGCGCAGCGCCC
>JBCBFU010000045.1:0-24169 GCA_038527375.1 Pseudomonadota bacterium
GCCCGCCACGGCTGCCGCGCGCTGGCGGTCCTGACCGTGTCCGATCACCTCAAAACCAACGAGGCGCTCCCGTCCAAGGACCGCGAGCAGTCCTTTGGGGATATGGTTGAAATCGCGCTCGAGGCCGCATTTGCATGACGCCGTACGGCCCTTGGGCCGTTTGCTCCAGAGCGTCCTGCCCCGGTGTCGCGGGACCGTCGCATGATCTACGTTCTGGCGTATCCCGCTTTCGACCCGGCTGTGGCCCGACGGGTCGATGACTTCAGGGCGCGCCATGAACCCCAAAGGGCCCGTCTTGTCCCGCCCCATATCACATTGGTCTTTGGATCAGACGACAGCCACCTGCCCTTCATCTCCGATTTGGTCGACCGCGTCGCTGATCAGACCGCTGGTGTATCGGTCGGCTTTAACAGGCTTGAGGCGCGTTTTGATCCCTTTGAGGGCAAACACAAACTCTTCCTGCTCTGTGGGGAGGGGTCAGATCAGATCACCGATTTGCACCATCGGCTCTACGACGGTCCGCACCGATCAGACCTCAGCGACGATCACCCATTTGTGCCCCATATGACCGTCGCCACCCAAGACGAACGCAAGACACTGGAGCAGATCGACACGTCCGCACTGGGCGATCTGCCGATCCGCACGACGCTCTCAGCGTTGGAGCTTGTGCGTTTTGACGGGTCGCGTCTGACGACGGTCAGAACCGCGCCATTCGGGGGCTGAACCCGGCCCCTAGACCGCCTCACCCACGCATTTCCCGCTGAAGATACAGCCGCCCAGGAACGTGCCTTCCAGCGCGTTGTAGCCGTGGTAGCCGCCACCGCCGAAGCCCGCGACCTCGCCCGCGGCCCAGAGGCCGTCGAAGGTCTCACCGCCCGGCTTTTGCACCTGCCCGCTCAGGTTCGTATGCACCCCGCCCAGTGATTTGCGCGTCAGCACGTTCAGGCGCACCGCGATCAGCGGGCCGTTGGCGGGATCGAGGATCTTGTGGGGTTTGGCCGTGCGGATCAGCTTGTCGCCCAGATAGTTCCGTGCGCCATTGATCGCCGTCACCTGTGCGTCTTTGGTGAAGGGATTGTCGATTTGCGCGTCTCGGGCGGCGATTTGACTGCGGATTTTGTCCAGATCGACCGGCACCTGCGGCGTGATGCGGTTCATGCCCGCCACGAGCGTCTCCAGATCGTCTGCGACGACGAAATCCTCGCCCTTTTCCTTGAACGCCTCAACCGCGCGGGTGGCCCCCTTGCCCAAACGCTCCTTCAGGACCGCCGACCACTTCCCGCTTGTCAGGTCCGGGTTCTGTTCAGAGCCGGACAGCGCAAACTCTTTCTCGATGATCTTCTGGGTCAGGATGAACCACGAATGCTCGTGCCCCGTGGACAGGATGCGGCCCAAAGTCCCGAGGCTGTCAAAGCCGGGCAAATACGGCGCCTCCATCCGTTCGCCATGGGCGTCGAACCACATGGACGACGGGCCGGGAAGGATGCGGATGCCGTGATTGGGCCAGATCGGATCATAGTTCGTGACGCCCTCGCAATAGTGCCACATGCGGTCGCCATTGATTATCTCGGCCCCGGCCCCGCGCGCGACTTCCTGCATCTGGCCGTCCACGTAGTCCGGCACGCCCGCGACCATCTTGATCGGCGGCGCGCCTAGCCGGTCACGCGGCCATTGCTCGCGCACCAGATCGTGGTTCCCGCCGATGCCGCCCGTGGTCATCACGACCGCCTCGGCCCGATGCTCGAAACTCCCCGCCACCTCGCGATTGGTCGAGGCACCGCGTTCGGCCCCGTCCTCGGCCAATATATCCCCGTGGACGCCCTTGACCGCGCCGGCCTCGATGATCAGCCCGCCCACCCGGTGGCGGAAGGCCAGCGTGATGCCCTCATGCGCCGTGACCCGGTCCGCATAGGGTTTGACCACGCCGGTCCCGGTCCCCCACGTGATGTGAAAGCGCGGCACGCCGTTGCCGTGCCCGTGCGCCTGCGCGCCACCGCGTTCGGCCCAACCCACCACCGGGAACCAACGCATGCCCAGCCCGTGCAAATAGGCGCGCATCGGCCCTGCCGCGAATTCCAGAAACGCCTCGGCCACGGCGCGGGGGTTGGCGTCTTCGGGGCGGTCAAACCCTGCCGATCCCATCCAGTCGGCCCGGGCCAGATCAAGACTATCGCGAATGCGCATCCGACGCTGTTCGGGGGTGTCGATCATGAACAGGCCGCCCAGCGACCACCACGCCTGCCCGCCCAGCGATTGCGGCCCTTCTTGGTCCAGAAGCAGCACCTTGCGACCCCGTTCGGCCGCGTGCCACGCCGCCACAAGACCCGACAGGCCGCCGCCCACCACAATCACATCATACGCCATGAAAACGCCTCCCTCGCGCAAGCGTCGGGGGAGGCGTCATTGATTGCAAGCCTTTCCCTACGTCTGGTCCGTGGCGGTGTCGGGGGAAACCCGCCGCCACGGGCCCCAGCCGCGCCCGCGCGATCCGGCCCCGGCGCCACCGGGTGCGTACCAATCCTCGTTCCGCGTGGCGAACATCGTTCCGGCAAGGGCCGCAAAGACAAGCGTCGACCCAGCCAACAGCGCGTAATCGGCCGACCGCAGGATCATAAAGAGAACCCCATAGAGCACAGCCAGCATCGCACCAAGGATCAGGCTCCGCCGCCCAAGGCCCAATCCCGTCGCCGCATACAGCGTCAGCAAAGCCACCACCGCAAAGGCCGACAGCGCATAGGCCGCCGCAAACCCGATCTGTTCGGCATAGGCCACCATCAGCACCACGAACATCGACTGCGCCAACCCGATCAGGATGTATTGCACCGGATGCGCCGGACGCGCGCTTGCGCGGTCCAACAGCAACACCGTCAGGAAGGTCAGCGCGATGAACAGGATGCCATAGCGCGCCGCGCGATAGGCCTTCTGGTAGAAGTCGTTGGGCTGGAAGAACCGCAGGCCGAACGCCTCGCCTCGGGCAAGGGGCAGCAGGCTCTCGCGCGAGACCTCGGGGATGGCGCGCGCCAGATGCGGGATGGTCCATTCCGCCCGGAACCCATCATCGGAAATGTCGGATGTATCGGGCAAAAACGCCCCGCCAAAGGACGGGTGGGGCCAATCGCTGTCCATGCTTACCCGCGTGGTGCGGCCCACCGGGGCTAGCCGCAATTCCTCGGCCCCTTGAAACGACAGCGACAGCGCGAATTCGCCCGCCTCCCGGATATCGCCCACCTCGGCCACGATCCCTGTGCCCTGTCCGGCCCCCTGTGTGGCCCACGGATCGAGCTTGACCTCCGCCCCGTCGACCAAGAGCGTCGCGGGTCCCCGCAGCGCACGATTGGATGTCAACGCAAAAACGATTCTAGCCGCATCCCATTGCGCCACCTGTCCGTCGCGCAGGGCCCCTTCGACCGCCTCGGTGTCAAAGTCGAAATCAATCGCCGCCGTGGCCCGGTACACGGGGACGCGGAAGATGCCGCGCCTGCGGATATCGCTTTGCGTCGTCAGGTCCACATCGAACTTTTCGGGCAGCAGGTAGACCGCGGCGCGCTCTTCCTCGCGCTCGACCTCTTCGACCCGGTAGAGGACGTCCCCGCTGCGCGCGTCCCGTTGCGGCAGATCCGTAATCTCATCAATCAGATCAACGCGGCGCTGTTCGGTGACGGTCTCGACCACCGGCACGATCAGTTGCGGGCCGCGCAGGACTTGGGCGCCGCCCCATTCCTCGGCGATGGTGCGCGACGCGTCCCGCGAATACCCGGCGCGGTCGTTGATAACGGCCCCCGCAAAAAAGAGCGGAATAAACATGAACAGGCCCAAGAGGCCGACGATGAAAAAGCGTGTCCCTGTGGCGCGCATTTGCGGGCCTCCTTTTAATGGTTGGTAACAGGGGTGTCGCATTTCGGCCCGCAGGCCAAGTCAGGGAAACCAGCAGAAGGTGTGCAGGACGCTTAGCGCAGCGTACGGGCCGCGAGGGCCAGCAACGTGCGGGAATAGAGGTGATGGAAGGGCATCAACACCCGCGCGGCCAAGGGCGGCTTGCCGCCGCGCCCATTCAGCACCGCCGACCCGAAATAGAGCGTCGTTCCGCTCTGCGTGGGCTCAACGCCCAGCCACGTTCGGATCACCCCGCCTCCGGCCTCCAGCAACAGGTCGCGGTCGCTGCGCGCCTCTACGACCCATGCGGCCATCGCGTCGCTGTGCCCTTGGGCCAGCGCGGTCACTTGCCCGTCATCCGTGCCCGCGCCGAACACGCCCAAGATGGACCGTTCTAACCGGAAGACAGGCGTCGAAAAAAAGGCCTCGGCATAGTCTGCCAAGGCCACGTTTTGTGGGACGTCCGTCCGATAGGCATCCACATGGCCGCAGCCCTCATAGGCCGCAAGATGCGACCAATCGGGGACCTCGACGCGGCTGGTGCTCACAACTGCCGCTCGACCATCATCTTCTTGATCGACCCGATCGCCTTGGCCGGGTTCAGACCCTTCGGGCAGGTCTTGGCGCAGTTCATGATGGTGTGGCAACGATAGAGCTTGAAGGGATCCTCAAGGTCATCCAGCCGCTCGCCCGTCGCCTCGTCCCGGCTGTCGATGATCCAGCGATAGGCGTGCAGCAGGGCCGCCGGCCCCAGGTAGCGGTCGCCGTTCCACCAGTAGGACGGGCACGAGGTCGAGCACGACGCGCACATCACGCATTCATAAAGACCGTCCAGCTTCTTGCGGTCCTCGATCGACTGACGCCATTCCTTGGCCGGGCGGTTCGTCTTGGTCTCCAGCCAGGGCATGATCGACGCGTGTTGCGCGTAGAAATGCGTCAGGTCCGGGATCAGGTCCTTGACCACCGGCATGTGCGGCAGCGGATAGATCGCAACATCGCCTTTCACCTCGTCATGGCCATAAATACAGGCCAGCGTGTTGATCCCGCCGATATTCATCGCACAGGACCCGCAAATGCCTTCGCGGCAGGACCGGCGGAAGGTCAACGTCGGATCGATCTCGTTTTTGATCTTGATCAGCGCGTCCAGAACCATCGGGCCGCAGGTGTCCATGTCCACGAAATACGTGTCGATCCGCGGGTTTTCCCCATCGTCGGGCGACCAGCGATAGATCTTGAACGTGCGGACGTTCTTGGCGCCTTCGGGCTTGGGCCACGTCTTGCCAACCTGAATGCGGCTGTTCTTGGGAAGGGTCAGTTGTACCATCTTATCCTCCAGTCACCCCAACAGGGCGATGCCGTTGCGCGCAATGCATTCCAGCGTGTCCCGCCGCTTTGCAATGTCGAGAACGGTCGTCACGGTCTCTTCATCAATGCCCGTCACCGCAGCTTTGGCGACGGTCAAAATCTCTCCGGTCGTGGCGTTGTCGACCACGCAATTGGACACGGGCGCGGCGTTCACACCGGGGAAGTTGCGCTCCACCACGGTGTTGATCACCTGCTCGGCCGTTTGGCGCACTTCGGCGTCAACGGCGTCTTGTGCTGCCGAACACGCGCTCAGCAACAGAACCCCGGCTGCCACGAGCGCCCTCATCCGTTTGCCGCCTTTGCCACGCAGCCCTGAACCTTGGGCCGAAGCATGATCTCGTTCATCAGCGCGACGTCGTCTTCGCCCATCTCGCCATCGCCCAGATCACCGACCTCGCGGCGCTTGGCGGTCTCGACAATACAGGTGGCCAGAAGCGGCGCCATGGGCAGCAACGCGTCGCCGCCCTGCTCCTCGAGCGAGGTCTCAAGCGCGGGCAGGATCACGTCATAGGCCGCCTGCTGGCGATCACTCAGATCCGCCAGCGCGGGCGTTGCCGCCAGCGACAGGGCAAGCGCCCAGCGCATCAGTAGACGCGCGCCTTGGGCGCGATCTTCTTGAGGTCGATACCGCCATCATTGTGGCTGGTCAGCGGTTGGGTCACCACACCGCGATACCCCAGCGACGCCTGATTGCCCTCGAACCAGACAAGGCTGTGCTGACGCCAGTTCTCGTCGTCGCGGTCGGGATAATCCTCGTGCGCGTGCGCGCCGCGGCTTTCCTTGCGCGCCGCAGCCGCCGTGATCGTGGCCACAGCATTGGGCATCAGGTTGGTCAGCTCCAGCGTCTCCATCAGGTCCGAATTCCAGACCATCGATGTATCGGACACTTTGACGTCCGACATCTTGTCAGCCACGCCTTCCATCTTCTCTTGCCCTTCGGCCAGCGTCTTGTCGGTGCGGAACACGGCAGCGTCCTGCTGCATCGTCTTCTGCATCTCCAACCGCAGCTCGGCGGTGGGCACGTGACCCTTGGCATAGCGCAGCCCGTCAAAGCGGCTCAGCGCCCCTTCGATGGACCGGTTCGACGGCGTGGGGATCGCGGCATCACGGTCGATCACCTCGCCCGCGCGAATCGCGGCAGCGCGGCCAAAGACCACGAGGTCGATCAGCGAATTCGACCCCAACCGGTTCGCCCCATGGACCGAGGCACAACCGGCCTCACCCACGGCCATCAGGCCGGGTGCAACCGCGTGGGGATCGGATTTCGTCGGTGCCAGAACCTCGCCCCAATAGTTCGTGGGGATACCGCCCATGTTGTAGTGCACAGTCGGCAGAACCGGGATCGGCTCCTTCGTGACGTCCACGCCCGCAAAGACGCGCGCGCTTTCCGAAATACCGGGCAGGCGTTCCGCCAGCGTGTCGGGCGGCAAGTGGTTCAGGTGCAGGTGGATGTGATCGCCATCGGCACCCACACCGCGGCCTTCGCGGATTTCCATCGTCATGCAGCGGCTGACAACGTCGCGGCTGGCAAGGTCCTTGTAGGTCGGCGCATAGCGTTCCATGAACCGCTCGCCTTCGGAGTTGGTGAGGTAGCCACCTTCACCCCGCGCGCCTTCGGTAATCAGGCAGCCCGCGCCGTAGATGCCGGTCGGGTGGAACTGCACGAATTCCATGTCCTGCAGGGGCAGACCGGCCCGCGCCGTCATGCCGCCGCCGTCACCGGTGCAGGTGTGCGCGGACGTCGCGCTGAAATAGGCACGGCCATAGCCACCGGTCGCCAGCACGACCATCTTGGCCGCAAACACATGCAGCGACCCGTCATCCAGCTTCCAGCACAGAACACCCTGGCATTCGCCGTCATCCGACATCAGCAGGTCGATGGCGAAGTATTCGATGTAGAACTCCGCCTGCTGCTTCAGCGACTGACCATAGAGCGTATGCAGGATCGCGTGACCCGTGCGGTCCGCGGCGGCGCAGGTCCGCTGCACCGGGGGACCTTCCCCGAACTCGGTCGTGTGGCCACCAAACGGACGCTGGTAGATCTTGCCCTCTTCGGTGCGCGAGAACGGAACGCCATAGTGCTCTAGCTCGTACACAGCCTTGGGCGCTTCACGCGCGAGGTATTCCATCGCGTCGGTATCACCCAACCAGTCCGAGCCCTTGACGGTGTCATACATGTGCCACTGCCAGTGGTCGGGACCCATATTCGACAGCGACGCGGCGATCCCGCCTTGGGCGGCGACCGTGTGCGACCGCGTGGGGAACACCTTGGACACACAGGCCGTCTTCAGCCCCTGCTCCGCCATGCCCAGCGTGGCCCGCAGGCCGGCGCCACCGGCACCCACCACAACCACATCGTATTCGTGCGTTTCATAATCGTAAGCGGCCATCGTCCATGTCCTCCTTACAGCGCAATGCGCAGAATTGCATAAAGTGCCGCGGCTGCGGCAGCATAACTCAGGGCGGTCGTCGACAGGATCAACACCTTCCGCGCCAGCCCGTGAACGTAGTCTTCGATCAGCGTCTGCACCCCGCCTTTGAAGTGCATCCAGCTCACCACCAGAAACAGCGCCGCGATCAGCGCAGGCACCGGGCGGGAGTAGTAGGCGATCACCTCTTCATAGGTGCCGCCAAGTGCTGCGGCGAAGGTGAACACGAACAAAGGGGTCAGGATCAGCAACCCGAAAGAGCTCTTGGTCATCGACCAGAAATGCTCGGTCCCGGTCTTGGCCGATCCCATGCCCTCGGCGCGTTTGCGGTCTGTCAAATAAGCCATATGCGCCTCCTCACAAAACCATGGCCGCGACGATGGTCAACACCGTCAGCGCCAGTGAGCCAAAGATCATGATCCAGCCCATGAATTCGGCCTGTTCGACCTCGAACCCATAGCCTGCATCCCAGATCAGGTGCCGGATGCCGCCCAGCGTGTGATACCACAGCGCCCACGCGCTCAAGAGCAGAACCAGTTTGCCGAACCAGCTTGTGATCACAGCGTCGGCCAGCGAAAAGGCGCCCGGCCCTGTCGCCGCTGCCACAAACCACCAAACGATCAACAGCGCCGCGACCAGCAATGCGTTGCCGGTGATGCGGACAAAGATCGACGTCATCGACGTCATTTGGGGTTTGTAAATGGTAAGGTGCGGACTGAGTGGGCGGTTGCCGCGATTTACATCGGCCATGGCTGACTCCTCTTCTTGGCAACGGTTAAACACCGGCAATCAAAAGAAGTCACGTCCGGGACGGCGCTGAAATCAGGGTCAAAACCGCGCATCTGCGCGATTTTTCGGATCTGTGATCACACGCTGCACGCATGTGATCACAGTTTTCGCTGCACTTGCAAAGGTGCGTATCTGCGTCAGCTACGGTTGCCGCGCAGCATGAAATACAGACCGCCTGCCAGCAACAGCAGGTGATACTGCATCGAATAGAAGCTGCCCCAGTAGAACATGTAGATCACGCCCGCCACGACAGCCGCGATGGCAAAGCCTGCCAGCCGCGTCAGCACGTCGCCGGCCAGATTGATCAGGCCACCGGGGTTGAGCGATTTTACGATCCCGCCGACAATCAATGCGGCAGCCCCCAAAATCTCGCCTATGGCGGCCATGGCAAACAGCACGACCGGGATGGCGTTGCTTTCGGCTTGACCGGCCAGATCAGGCAGCTTCATCCACCCTTGGTTAAAGATGATCGCTGCAAGCGGAAGGCGCAAAAACCAATGCGCCCAAGGCATCGTGATGACGGGCAGAATATTGCGACCCGTCGACACGAGCGAGTTGTTCGTCGATAAGGTCGACATATCAAAAGCTCCATGTGTTTGGTCGGTTAGCGCGGACTTGGAATGGACATGGGCGCGCCGCAGGGCCCGGCAATGCGCAAGCCTGCGACATCTTCAACGCCTCTCACCGACGTGATTTGGAGGTGCAAAATCGTGATCGAAACACGCACGATTTCAGGGAACAAAATCGCCCCCGCCCGCGCGAAACCTGCGGTCAGCTACAGATCTTCGGCAATCCGATACAGGCGGCGCAAATCCACGGGGTATTCCGAACACATGGTGATCTCCTGCGTGCCCATGTCGTAGAACGCATTCGCCTCGCCGCAGTCCTCCAGACGCACGGGAATATTCTGCGGAAACGACATCTGCTCGTTCATCCAGTCGATCTCGTCCTGCAAAATCTCGCGTTGGAGCGGATCATCCCCGATCAGGATCAGCGCGCCGGGGTCATCGCTTTCGGCCAAACGGTCCAGCACGGTGCCCCATGACTGGCTCGCCTGAATGAACTCGTCTTCGCAGGTCTCGGCGCGATCCTCAGGCAGGCCCAACTCCTCGGCAATATCCTCCCGCTCCTCCGGGTTGGCGCCGTAGAAGATGCAGACAAGGTTGTAATATCGCTGCACGTCCGGCCCGTGGACGCCGGACAGCGCGTCGTCATCCACCGCGCCGTAATCATCAGCCTCGGCGAGGAATCCAAAGGCCGCGTCATAGGCAATCTCGACCGCGCGGTCTTCTTCCCACATTTCGCTGATCATCAGCGCGCTCAACACGTCGGCCGCGTCCTCTTCCTGCCCAAAGATCGGCAGTTCCAGGATATCGACCAGCGCATGCGCCAACTCGTGATAGAAGGTGGCATAGGTATTAGAGGCGACAAAGCGATCCTCATCCGCCGCTGCCGTCCCCGCCATCAGGCAGGCCGCAACCCCAAGCATCCAACGCATAATCGTCCCTCCGTCCATCAGGTCAGACCGGAACCAGCGCCCAGTAATCGAGGTCCAGGAGCGCATCCGGCAGGTATTTGCCATCCTCCCCCTTCAGATCCCCAGCCGCGCCCTTGGTCGCCACCAACCGAAGCCTCAGCGCACCAACACCCGGCGCGTCCGTCTCCGCCCGGTCCAGCACTTCTGTCCACGCCCGCACCGTATCGCCCGCAAAACACGGGTTCGCATGGGCCCCACCGTTCAGCGCGACCACCATCTGCGCATTGGCCAGCCCGTTGAACGACAGCGCGCGCGCCATCGAAATCACGTGCCCGCCATAGATCAAACGCTTCCCGTCGGGCCGCGCCGTCGCGTCGAAATGCACCTTGGCCGTGTTCTGCCACAGACGGGTGGCCATCATGTGCTCGGCCTCTTCAATCGTTACGCCGTCCACATGGTCGATCACCTCGCCCACCGTGTAGTCTCCCCATCGATGCGCCTCACCCGCCAGCCCGAAATCGTAATTCGTGAAATCGAGACCGCGCGGGATCACCAGATCGCCGGGATCAACCACCTGCGCGAGATCCGGGATCACCGTCTCGGGCGCGGGCGCATCCAGATCGCCCTTCCGCACCATCACCCAGCGCACGTATTCCATGACCGTCTCGTCATGCTGGTTCAGACCCCGCGTCCGCACCCACACCACACCGGATTTCCCGTTGGAGTTCTGCTTGACCCCGATCACCTCGCTCTCTGACCGCAGCGTATCGCCCGGCCAGACCGGTGTGATCCAACGCCCCTCGGCATAGCCCAGATTGGCCACCGCGTTCAGCGACACGTCCGGCACCGTCTTCCCAAAGATCACGTGGAAGGCGACCATATCGTCGAGCGGCGAGAACGGCAGGCCACACGCTTGCGCAAACTGGTCCGAGGAATAGAGCGCGTGCCGCGCGGGATATAGCATGTGGTAAAGCGCGCGCTCCCCCATCTTGACCGTGCGCGGGACCGCATGGCGGATGACCTCCCCCACCGTATAATCCTCGAAAAAGCGGCCCGCGTTCGTCTTCATCACAGCTCTCCCAGCTTGGTCTCGGGGGTGTAGTCGCCCGGCGCATCTTTCACGACCGCCTGCCCGCAGCGCATGACGCCGCTCGTCGCGTCATGGGCATAGGTCGGATCGCCATAAAGCTCCCACCCTTCGTTCAGGGCCTTCGTCACCTTGTGGCAAAAGGCCGATGTGTCGTCGGCGGTAAGGAAACGATACGCTTTCATATCAGGCTCCAAACGGGTTCACGCCGATCCACGCATGGATGCCGGCGACGATGGCAAAGACGGCAAGGGACAGGGCCAGATGCACCCAAGGGCTCTTGATGGGTGCCTTGGACCGGTCGAATTTCTCGCCGTGCTTGGTGATCAGGATCACCTCCCACATCGCCCAACCGATCAGCCCGCCAAACAGGATCACCGCGGCCAGATGCCCGTTGGCGATGATGTGCGCCACACCCCAAATGCAAAACCCGCTCAGTTGCGGATGCTTGAGGTTGCCCAAAACCCACGCCGTCCCGCGCGGCGTGGTGGTCTGGAAATAGACGTAAAACGCCAACAGCATCAGCAGGTTGTTGACGTAGATCGTCCACGGGTATTGCGGCCACAGCTCGATGTAAGGGGCCGCGCGATACCCCAAAACCATCGCCAACAGCGCGCCCAGGATCATCACCGCCGAAATCGGATATGCCGCCTTTCCTGCGGCGGCGTAGGCCCCCGGCAAGAAACGGTTCCACAGGTGACCGCTGACCCAAAGGGCCAGCCCAAGAAGAATAAGTGCCATCGGAGCGTCCTCGCTTAGGTGCCTCAGCGCGCGGCAATCGCCGCCGCCTTGGCCAGCGTCGCGCGGGCGGTCTCCACATGCAAGTTTTCAACGATCTTGCCGTCCACAACGGCCACGCCCTTGCCCTCGGCCATGGCCGCCTCAAACGCCTCGATCTGACGGCGCGACAGATCGACCTCGGCCTCGGATGGCGCAAAGATCTCGTTCGCGATGGCGACTTGCGCGGGGTGGATCAACGTCTTGCCGTCGAACCCCATATCGCGGCCCTGCGCGCATTCCACGCGCAACCCGTCCTCGTCCTTGAAGGCGTTGTAGACGCCATCAATGGCCCGGATGCCTGCTGCGCGCGCGGCCAGCATCGACAGGCCCAGCGCGGTGATCATCGGCTCGCGATCCGCGCGGCCCCGGGCGTTCAGATCTTTGGCAAGGTCATTGGTGCCCAGCACGAACCCCGCCATGCGCGGGGCGCGCGCAATCTCCAGCGCATTGAGCGCGCCCAAAGGCGTCTCCATCATCGCCCAAATCTGGGTTTCGGCATAGCCGGGCAAGGCCGCCATCCGCGCCTCAAGGTCCACGATATCGGCCGCGGAGTTCACCTTGGGCAACAGGATCGCCTCCGGCTCGGCCTCGGCCATCGCGGCCAGGTCATCCGCACCCCACGACGTGTCAAAGCCGTTGATGCGTACAATCTGCGCCCGTGCGCCGTATCCGCCCGCCTTCAGCTCGGTCACGAGCGTGTCACGCGCCGCGGCCTTTTCATCCGGCGCAACCGCGTCTTCCAGGTCAAAGATGATCGCGTCCACGTCCAACCCGCGCGCCTTGTCCAACGCGCGCGCCTTGGACCCGGGGATATAAAGCACCGATCGAAAGGGGCGTGCAGACATGGGATTTACTCCGGCAAGGTAATTTTCTTGCGCGGGGATGCCACAACCTTTGCAAATCGTTCAAGCGAATTCTGCCGCATCGCAGAAATTGGCGACTGCGCCCGCAGCATTAACCAATTCGCAGCCTCCCCGCCGCAGCCTGTTCCCAAGTCAGCACAGCCGAACGAACGGAGGCTCAGACCAAAAGCCTGACATCCAACCCCGAAAGGATGACGACATGAAACAACACCTGATTTCCCTCGCCGTTGGCGTCACGGCTTTGGCCCTGATGACCCTGCCCGCCACATCGCAGACCCGCAATTGCGCAGACCGCGACACCGTCCTTGCGAAACTGTCCGGCGAATTCGGCGAAACGCGTCAATCGGTGGGCGTTGCCGCCAACAACTCTATCGTCGAAACCTTCGCTAACGCGGACAGCGGATCGTGGACGATCACTGTCACGCTGCCCAACGGCACCATGTGCCTTGTCGCATCGGGTCAATCGTTCGAAGCACTCGCCGCGGTTGCACCCGTGGCCATGGGCCAGGATGCCTAAACCAGTTGACTAAACCAGGGCGTCCCAGATCAGCTTGCACCCCGTAACGGTCAGCAAGACGTAGGTGATCCGGAAAAACAGAGCCTCTGACACGATGTGGTGGGCCTTCACGCCCAACCGCGACCCGATCACCGCAAAAGGTGCCAGCAATAGCCCGGCCATCCACGTGTCCCGCGTGAATACGCCGGTCGCCGCATAGGGCACGAACTTCATGATGTTGATCGCCCAGAAGATCAGGACGCTTGACGCCTGATACTTCAGCTTTCCCAAACCTTGGGACAGCAGATAGACGGCCACCGGCGGGCCGCCCGCGTGGCTGATATAGCTCGTGAAGCCCGCCGTAGCGCCCGCAAAGATCCCCACACCGGGGCCCAGCCGCGTCTTGGGCTTGGCCGTCCAGCCCATCCGCTGGCTGATCTGCCACACCACAAAGGCCAGCGCGACCGTCCCGATCAGGAACCGCAGCACATCGGCATTGGCGAACTGAAACAACACCACGCCTAGGATCACGCCGGGCAAGCCCCCGATCACGATCAGCTTGCATTCACGCCAATCCCACTGCCCCCAAAACGGGCGCAGGTTGGCCACGTCAATCAGCATCAACAGCGGCAGCATCAGACCCAGCGCCAGCGCTGGATCAAGGATCACCGCCAGAATCGTTGCCCCCGCAAAGGCCGCCCCGGACCCAAAGCCACCCTTTGAGATGCCCGCAAACAGCACCGCGGGGATCGCAAAGGCAAAAAACGTGAAGTCAAAGGCAATCAAGCGTTTATCCAAATCCACAGCGCCAAAGCTGTATACAAATGTATGCCGCGCCCACGCGCCGCAGTCCGCGGCCCTTGCGCGGCCCATCCACATTGCCTAAGCCCCGGGGGAATTTGCAACCAGCCGGAGCATCCATCCCATGGCTCGACCCAAAATCGCCCTCATCGGCGCTGGCAATATCGGCGGCACGCTCGCCCACCTCGCCGCCGTCAAAGAACTCGGTGACGTGATCCTGTTCGACATCGCCGAAGGCCTGCCCGAGGGCAAGGCGCTCGACATCGCGGAATCGGGCCCGTCGGAAGGCTTCGACGCCCGCATGAAGGGCACGCAATCCTACGCCGATATCGCGGGCGCGGACGTCTGCATCGTGACCGCCGGTGTCGCCCGCAAACCGGGGATGAGCCGTGACGACCTTCTGGGCATCAACCTCAAGGTCATGAAATCGGTGGGCGAAGGCATCAAAGAACATGCCCCCGACGCATTTGTCATCTGCATCACCAACCCGCTCGACGCGATGGTCTGGGCGTTGCAGAAATTCTCGGGCCTGCCCGCGAACAAGGTTTGCGGCATGGCTGGCGTTCTCGACAGCGCGCGCTTCCGCCACTTCCTGTCGCTGGAATTCGACGTGTCCATGAAAGACGTCACCGCCTTTGTTCTGGGCGGCCACGGCGACACGATGGTGCCTTCGGTCCGGTATTCGACCGTCGCCGGTATCCCGCTCCCCGATCTGGTGAAAATGGGCTGGACGACGCAGGACAAACTCGACGCGATCGTGCAGCGCACGCGTGATGGCGGCGCGGAAATCGTGGGCCTGCTGAAGACCGGCTCCGCCTATTACGCGCCCGCGACCTCGGCGATCGAAATGGCCGAAGCCTACCTCAAGGACCAAAAGCGCGTCCTGCCGTGTGCTGCCTATTGTGACGGCGATCTGGGCGTGAAGGACATGTATGTCGGCGTCCCCACCGTGATCGGTGCAGGCGGCGTGGAACGCATCGTCAACATATCGCTCAACAAAGAAGAGCAAGAGATGTTCGACACTTCGGTCAAGGCCGTCAAAGGCCTCGTCGACGCGTGCAAAGGCATCGACAACTCGCTCGCGTAACGCGCAGCACAGTCTTTTGATTGGGGCGTCCCGGCTTGGGGCGCCCTTTCTCTTTGACGCGACAGGTCCTAGGCTGGCCGCATGATCCGCCTTGCCCTCCTCCTCCTGCTCGCCAGCCCGGCTACCCTGGCCACCGGCCAAGTGATGCTGGACGAGGATCGCATCCCCGAGCCATGGATCGAGGTCATCGAAGACGTGACCGGTGACGGACAGGCCGAGCGTCTGCGCCTCACGCCCCTGTCCCAGGACTATGACGTGCTCACCATCGAACCGGGCGTCGACGCCCATTTCAGCGCGCCGATCCTGCTGCCCGTCTGGCAGAACCGGACGGGCGAAGACGGGATCATCGTCACGTCAGACACGTCATTCACCATCCGAACGGGCTGTTTCGCCTGCGGTCGCTACCATTCGTTCTACGACACGAAGATCGCATGGCGCGGCGGGCAATTCCTGATCGCGGGCTACACCGGACGGGTGACCGACCGCCTGTTCGCCGTCACCGTGACCTGCGACATCAACCACCTTACCGGACGGGGCGAAGTCCACGTCGACGGCGAAAAAATGGAAGAGCTTGCGGCCATCCGCGCCTATCCAGTGCGCGACTGGGACGGCGCCCCTCCCGCCGCGTGCGAGGCCGCATGGGCCTACGAATCCGACTCGTTTCTGGAAAGTTGGACAGCGGATCGCGACCAGTAAGCACGATTTGTGATCACAGTTTTTCTAGGTGTGATCACAAATGTCGGGTTTTTCCGCGCTGCGACCATTTCACCCTAAAATCCTGCGCTAGGGCGACTTAAGGTGACGTCAACCGCAACCTAGACAGGTCCCGTGACATGAATATCCACGAATACCAGGCCAAGGCCCTCCTGCGCAGCTACGGGGCTCCGGTCTCGGACGGGCGCGTTGTTCTGAAAGCCGACGAAGCCAAGACCGCCGCTGGCGAACTCGACGGACCGCTCTGGGTCGTCAAGGCACAGATCCACGCGGGCGGCCGCGGCAAGGGCTCCTTCAAGGAAGCCGACGCCGGCGAAAAGGGCGGTGTCCGCCTTGCCAAATCCGTCGAAGAGGCGGCTGAGGAAGCCAAGAAGATGCTGGGCCGCACCCTCGTCACGCATCAGACCGGCCCCGCGGGCAAACAGGTCAACCGCATCTACATCGAAGACGGCTCGGGCATCGAGACCGAGATGTATCTGGCCCTCCTCGTCGACCGCGTGACCAGCCGCATTTCCTTCGTATGTTCCACCGAAGGCGGCATGGACATCGAAGAGGTCGCGGCCGAAACCCCCGACAAAATCCTGTCCTTCTCGGTCGATCCGGCCACGGGCTATCAGGCCTACCATGGCCGCCGCGTCGCGTTCTCGCTGGGCCTCAAAGGCGCGCAGGTCAAGGAATGCGTCAAGCTGATGGGCATCCTCTACAAAGCCTTCGTCGAGAAGGACATGGAGATGCTCGAGATCAACCCGCTCATCATCACCGATGCGGGCTCTCTCAAGGTGCTCGACGCCAAGGTGGGCTTTGACGGCAACGCGATCTACCGCCACGCCGACATCGCTGAACTGCGCGACACCACCGAAGAGGACCCCAAGGAGCTTGAGGCGTCCAAATACGACCTCAACTACATCGCCCTCGACGGCGAGATTGGCTGCATGGTGAACGGCGCGGGCCTCGCCATGGCGACGATGGACATCATCAAGCTGTATGGCGCCGAACCCGCCAACTTCCTCGACGTGGGCGGTGGCGCCACGCAGGAAAAGGTGACCGAAGCGTTCAAGATCATCACCTCGGACCCCAACGTCAAAGGCATCCTCGTCAACATCTTCGGCGGCATCATGCGCTGTGACGTCATCGCCGAAGGCGTGGTCGCCGCAGTCAAAGAGGTCGGCCTCAAGGTCCCGCTCGTCGTGCGCCTCGAAGGCACGAACGTCGAAAAGGGCAAGCAGATCATCAACGACAGCGATGTCGACGTGATCGCGGCAGATGACCTCAAGGACGGCGCGGAAAAGATCGTGAAAGCGGTCAAAGGATAAATCGCGGTGTTGTTCCGAACCCTCACAAGCCCAGTCAAGGAAGGTGCCGCATGGCGCCTTGGGGCAGGCGCGGCTTGCCTCCTTGCCCTTGCTGCATGCGAAACGCCGGTTGCGACGGACGCAGGCGATACCCAAAGCGCGCCTGCGGTCATCGAGGAAAACGCTCAAGACATCCCTCGGGAACTCAGCGGGGACGTCGCTTTGGCACTCGCCTCGTTCGAGACCTATTGCGTGAGAAACGTCAAAACACTGGCGCGCTCTTTGCCGTTGCTGCAACGCGACGGCTATGTCGAAATTCTCCGAGACGGCGGTTCGGTAGCTTACGGACACCCCGACGGGAAGCCCTTCTTCGTCTTGGGAGGGAGAAACCCACAGAACCCAAGATTCTGCGCGGTCGGCATCGAAAACACGGCTGAGAACAAGCGCGAAGTGCAGAGATACGTGTCTGGTCAACTCCGCATGAAACGGGATCCGGCACTGGCAACGCGCTGGCGCTTGGAAAACGTTTTCTGGAACGGCGAAACACGTCAGATCGCGTTCTTTCGAACGGACACTCTCGGAGACGCGGGCGAGATGCTCGTCTTCGGCATCTCCGCATTTTAAGTTAGGGAGCCAAATCCATTGCCATCCTCATCGACGAATAGACCAGAGCAATCGGTCATGGCAGTCAAAGGCTGATCCAGTGATCCGTGCAAAACGCATCCTCGCCGCCCTCGCGATGGCCATGGGGGCAGGCCCCCTTGCAGCGTCGGCCGACACCACGGCCGAGGCGGGGATCGCGGCCTTTGCACAAAATTGCTTTTCACCCTTTCTGACGGCTGCGCGGGCCGCGGATGTCCTGCCCAAAGGGTATGATTTCTACGACCTGCGCCCCTTCCGCAGCAGCAATCCGATCTCGGAACCCAAGGGCCGCCCCGCGACCCCGGGCACAGATCGCCGCTGCGAAGTCACGGTGCCCGGCCGCCAAGTGGAGGCCGCAAAGGCCGCCATCGCCGGGGCGCTCACCCGCGAAGGGATCACCCAGGACACCGCTGTCCCCGACAGCTTTGCGACACGTCCGGGCGCGACCTTTGTCGCCGCCCGGCAATTGAACCCCCGGCGCGTTGCCGTGGTGCAGGTCGGCACGACCCAAACCACCGCAGGCCCGGCCACCTTCTTGAACGTGGAGAGGCTCACCCCCTCCGTCCCCTCGAACTAAGGAGCCGCACGCATGGCAATCCTCATCGACGAAAACACCAAAGTCATCTGTCAGGGTCTCACCGGCTCGCAGGGGACCTTCCACTCCGAACAGGCCATCGCCTACGGCACCAAGATGGTCGGCGGTGTGACGCCCGGCAAAGGCGGCTCGACCCACCTCGATCTGCCGGTCTTCAACTCGGTCCACGAGGCGATGCACGTGACCGAAGCCAATGCCTCCGTGATCTACGTGCCCCCGCCCTTCGCCGCCGACTCGATCCTGGAAGCCATCGACGCCGAAATGCCTCTGATCGTCTGCATCACCGAAGGCATCCCCGTGCTCGACATGATGAAGGTGCAGCGCGCGCTCGAAGGCTCCAAATCGCGCCTCATCGGCCCCAACTGCCCCGGCGTCATCACCCCCGACGCCTGCAAAATCGGCATCATGCCGGGTCACATCCACAAGCGCGGCTCGGTCGGTGTCGTTTCGCGTTCCGGGACGCTGACCTATGAGGCCGTGAAACAAACCTCCGACTCCGGTCTGGGTCAATCGACCGCAGTGGGCATCGGCGGCGACCCGATCAAAGGCACCGAACATATCGACGTGCTCGAGATGTTCCTGGCCGATGATGAAACACAATCGATCATCATGATCGGCGAAATCGGCGGCTCGGCAGAAGAAGACGCCGCTCAATTCCTCGCTGATGAGAAGAAGAAAGGCCGCTGGAAACCCACCGCGGGCTTTATCGCGGGCCGCACGGCGCCTCCGGGCCGCCGCATGGGCCACGCGGGCGCGATTGTCGCGGGCGGCAAAGGCGGCGCGGAAGACAAAATCGAAGCCATGCGTTCGGCAGGTATCGTGGTGGCCGACAGCCCCGCGACGCTGGGCGAGGCCGTGCTCGAAGCCATCGGCTAAGAGCCACACAGATGGAGAGGGATGTGAGACATCTCGCCAAAATAGCAGCGGTTTCGGCGGTCCTTCTGGGGGCCGCCGCACCTGCTTTGGCGCAGTGGCGTCCCAATCTCCACTCCGCGCTGGAGGATATGATCCGCGTCTGCGCAACCTCCCCCAGCTCCAGCGCCGTTGTCACAACGCTGACCGCGATGGGATACGTGCGACCCGGCGCGCAGGACTTCGCCCGTGTCCGCAACCTGCAAACCGACAACGATACGCTGCGCCTGTATGTTGGCAGCCGCGACCTGAACGAGCTGGAAGCGTGGCGCCTGTCGGCAATGGTGGACGGCTCTCTCGGCGATACCGAGCTCTTCTGGACCGACAGCGATCGCCGTTCGCTCATCTCGATCCGCACGGATGGCGACATGACCGCCTGCGATTACTTCGGCCACTTCACCGATGCCGACGCGCATTTCGTGGCCATGATCTCGATGGTTGGCTCGGTCGCTCCCAACGCCACGGGCCATGTGTCGCGCATCCGGAACTCCATCGGCGGCGCGCCGTTTGAAATGGTGATGTATTCGATGGACGACATTCTCGCGCCCGCCCTCAAACAACCGCCGGTCCTCGGGCCGTCATCGCTGACGATTGTGAGGGGCTGATGCAGATCCGGCCCCGCACCCCGCAGACTAGCCAAAACGCCCGGTCCCAACCCAACGAGGTGTCCCAATGACCGACCAATCCAATAACGACGTCTTCCATGCCTCTTCTTTCATGCAGGGGCACAACGCCGAATACCTCGAACAGATGTACGCGCGGTACGCACAGGACCCCGCAAGCGTCGATGCCGACTGGGCCGATTTCTTCAAACAACTGGGCGATGCCGCCGACGCCCCGGCCGAGGCTGAAGGCCCCAGTTGGTCGCGCAGCGACTGGCCGCCCGCGCCTGCCGATGATCTGACCGCCGCCCTGACCGGCGAATGGCCCGAAGAACCGACAGCCAAGGACATCGCCAAAAAGGTCACGGACAAGGCTGCGTCCTCCGGGGCCAAGGTCACGGATGAAGAGGTCAAGCGCGCCGTCCTCGATTCCATGCGCGCGCTGATGCTGATCCGCGCCTACCGTATCCGGGGTCACCTTGCTGCCGATCTCGACCCGTTGGGCATGCGCGACATGCCGAAACGGCCCGAGCTTGATCCGGCCTCCTACGGTTTCACGGCGACCGACATGGATCGCCCGATCTTCCTCGACAACGTGCTGGGCCTGCAATTCGGCTCCATGCGTCAGATCCTCGAGATCGTGAAGCGCACCTATTGCGGCACCTTCGCGCTCCAATACATGCACATCTCGGACCCTGAGCAGTCGCAGTGGCTCAAGGAGCGGATCGAGGGGCTGGGTAAAGAGGTTCAGTTCACCCGCGAAGGGCGCAAGGCCATCCTCAACAAGATGGTCGAGGCCGAAGGCTTCGAGAAATTCCTGCACGTCAAATACATGGGCACCAAACGGTTCGGCCTTGATGGGGGCGAGGCGCTCATCCCCGCGATGGAGCAGGTCATCAAGCGCGGCGGTGCGCTGGGTGTGCGTGACATCGTCATCGGCATGCCCCACCGGGGGCGCCTGTCGGTGCTGGCCAACGTGATGGGCAAACCCTACCGCGCGATCTTCAACGAATTCCAAGGCGGCAGCTTCAAACCCGAAGACGTCGATGGCTCGGGCGATGTGAAATACCACCTCGGCGCGTCCTCGGACCGCAGCTTTGACGACAACGAAGTGCACCTGTCGCTGACCGCGAACCCCTCCCACCTCGAGGCTGTGGACCCGGTCGTTCTGGGCAAGGCGCGCGCCAAGCAAGACCAGAACAACGACGAGGTGCGCACCTCGGTCCTGCCGGTCCTGCTCCACGGTGACGCGGCCTTTGCAGGTCAGGGTGTCGTGGCCGAATGCTTCCAGTTGTCTGGCATCCGCGGCCACAAGACCGGCGGCACGATGCATATTGTCGTCAACAACCAGATCGGCTTCACGACCGCGCCGTCCTTCTCGCGCTCGTCGCCCTACTGCACCGACATCGCGCTGATGGTGGAATGTCCCATCTTCCACGTGAACGGCGACGACCCCGAGGCCGTGGTCCACGCCGCCAAGGTCGCCACCGAGTTCCGGCAGAAGTTCCAGAAAGACGTCGTCATCGACATCATCTGCTACCGCCGCTTTGGCCACAACGAGGGGGATGAACCCATGTTCACCAACCCCCTCATGTACAAGAAGATCAAAACGCAGAAGACGTCTCTCACGCTCTACACCGAACGCCTCGTCCGCGACGGCCTCATCCCCGAGGGCGAGATCGAGGATATGAAAGCCGCCTTCCAGGCCAAGCTGAACGAAGAAT
The DNA here is from genome assembly GCA_038527375.1 of Pseudomonadota bacterium. Taxonomy (GTDB): domain Bacteria; phylum Pseudomonadota; class Alphaproteobacteria; order Rhodobacterales; family Rhodobacteraceae; genus Shimia_B. Next base: position 21,529 of record JBCBFU010000045.1, read on the forward strand.
TCGAGGCCGGCAAAGACTACAAACCCAACAAGGCCGACTGGCTGGACGGGCGCTGGTCCCACCTCGACAAACGCGGCGAGGAATACCAACGCGGCGCGACTGCGATTTCTGCGGACACCTTCGATCAGGTCGGCGGCGCGCTCACCAACCTGCCCGACGGCTACCCGCTCCACAAAACCGTGGCGCGGATGCTCGACAACAAATCCAAGATGATCGGCGACGGTGAAGGCATCGACTGGGCTACGGGCGAAGCGCTCGCCTTCGGCTCGCTCCTGACCGAAGGCTACGGCGTCCGCCTCGCAGGCCAGGACTCCACCCGCGGCACCTTCTCCCACCGCCACTCCGGCCTCGTGAACCAAGAGACCGAGGATCGCTTCTACCCCCTCAACCACATCCGCGAGGGGCAGGCCCACTATGAGGTCATCGACTCGATGCTCTCGGAATACGCGGTGCTGGGCTTCGAATACGGCTACTCGCTGGCCGAACCCAACGCCCTGACGCTTTGGGAGGCGCAGTTCGGCGATTTCGCCAACGGCGCGCAGATCATGTTCGACCAGTTCATCTCGTCAGGTGAAAGCAAGTGGCTGCGCATGTCGGGCCTCGTGATGCTCCTGCCCCACGGCTACGAAGGGCAAGGCCCCGAACACTCCTCGGCCCGCCTCGAACGCTTCCTGCAGATGTGTGGTCAGGACAACTGGATCGTCGCCAACTGCACGACGCCCGCCAACTACTTCCACATCCTGCGCCGTCAGCTGCACCGCGACTTCCGCAAGCCGCTGGTGATGATGACGCCCAAATCGCTCCTGCGGCACAAACTGGCCGTGTCCAAGAAGGAAGACTTCACCGAAGGCTCCTCCTTCCACCGGGTGCTCTGGGACGACGCGCAATACGGCAACTCGGGCACGAAGCTCGTGGCCGATGACAAGATCAAGCGCGTGGTCATGTGCTCGGGCAAGGTCTATTTCGACCTGCTCGAAGAACGCGACGCCCGCGGCATCGACGACATCTACCTGCTGCGCATCGAACAGTTCTATCCGTTCCCGGCGATCTCGATGGTGACCGAACTGTCGCGCTTCAAGAACGCCGAAATGATCTGGTGCCAGGAAGAGCCCAAGAACCAGGGCGCGTGGACCTTCATCGAACCCAACCTCGAATGGGTCCTCACCCGCATCAAGGCCAAGCACAACCGCCCAGTCTATGCGGGCCGCGCGACCTCGGCCTCGCCCGCGACGGGCCTCGCCTCTGCCCACAAATCCCAACAAGCCGCGCTCATCGACGACGCGCTGACGATCAAGGACAAATAAGATGACCGAAGTACGTGTCCCCACCCTGGGTGAAAGCGTCACCGAAGCCACCGTCGCCACCTGGTTCAAGAAGCCCGGCGACAGCGTCGCGGTGGACGAAATGCTGTGCGAGCTTGAAACCGACAAGGTCACGGTCGAGGTCCCCAGCCCCGTCGCGGGCAAGCTAACCGAGATCGTGGCAAACGAAGGCGACACCGTAGGCGTCGACGCCCTCCTCGCGCAGGTGGCCGAGGCTGGCGATGCGGGCTCGGAAACGCCCGAGCCCAAAGAGGCCGAGGCCCCCGCGACGGAAACCTCCGCCCCGCAAGGTGGCGACGTGGTCGACGTCATGGTTCCCACTCTGGGCGAAAGCGTGACCGAGGCGACCGTCTCCACCTGGTTCAAACAGCCCGGCGATACCGTCGCCGCGGATGAGATGCTGTGCGAGCTGGAAACCGACAAAGTCAGCGTCGAGGTCCCCGCCCCCGCCGCAGGCACCCTGTCCGAAATCCTCGCGGCAGAAGGCGCCACGGTCGAGGCTGGCGGCAAGCTTGCCACCATGACCACGGGCGACGCAGGCGCGGCCAAGACCGCCCCCGCCGCGACCCCTGCCACCACCACCGCACCCGGCGGTCAGCAAGGCGCAGATACCAAATCCGACGTGGAAGATGCACCTTCCGCCAAAAAGATGATGGCCGAAAACAACCTCTCCCGCGATGCCGTGACCGGCACGGGGCGCGATGGCCGCATCATGAAGGAAGACGTGCAAAAGGCGCTGTCCGCGGCCCCCGCCGCCGCGCCCGCCCCGGCCGCCGCCCCGCGCGCGCCCGTGGCCGCCGATGACGCCGCGCGCGAGGAACGGGTCAAGATGACCCGCCTGCGCCAGACCATCGCCAAGCGCCTCAAGGACAGCCAGAACACGGCAGCGATGCTCACGACCTATAACGAGGTCGACATGACCGAGGTCATGGCGCTCCGCACCGAATACAAGGACCTGTTCCTGAAAAAGCACGGCGTGAAACTGGGCTTCATGTCCTTCTTCACCAAGGCCTGCTGCCACGCCCTGAAAGAGGTGCCGGAGGTCAACGCCGAAATCGACGGCACCGACATCGTCTACAAGAACTTCGTCCACATGGGCATCGCCGCAGGCACACCCACTGGCCTCGTTGTGCCCGTCATCCGCGACGCCGACGCCATGAGCTTTGCCGACATCGAAAAAGCCATCGCCGAAAAAGGCGCCCGCGCCCGCGACGGCAAATTGTCGATGGCCGAAATGCAGGGCGGCACGTTCACGATCTCGAACGGCGGCGTCTACGGCTCGCTCATGTCCTCGCCCATCCTGAACGGTTCAGGATGGG
>JBCBFU010000046.1:0-22834 GCA_038527375.1 Pseudomonadota bacterium
AGCACGGCACGTATTTCGCCGACACCGATGCCGAGGGGCGCCTGACCCTTTTGGCGGGTTTCGTCGGCACAGGAGACTGACGCCCACATGACCGCACCTGACACCGCCCCCGAACCTGCCCGTGAATCTGCCCCGGCAATTGAACTCAAAGGCATCTCCAAGGCTTTCGGCCCCGTTCAGGCCAACAAGGACATCTCGATTTCTGTCCAGCCCGGCACGATCCACGGGATCATCGGGGAAAACGGCGCGGGCAAATCCACGCTCATGTCGATCCTCTACGGCTTCTACAAGGCCGACGCGGGCGAGGTCTTCATCCGCGGCCAGCGCACGCAAATCCCCGACAGTCAGGCGGCCATTGCCGCGGGCATCGGCATGGTCTTTCAGCATTTCAAGCTGGTCGAAAACTTCACCGTGCTGGAAAACATCATCCTGGGTGCCGAGGATGGCGGGCTGTTGAAACCGTCGCTCGCCAAGGCGCGCACGCTGCTCAAGGACCTTGCCGAAGACTACGGCCTCAACGTCGATCCCGATGCGCGGATCGAAAACCTGTCCGTGGGCTATCAACAGCGGGTTGAAATCCTCAAGGCGCTCTACCGTCAGGCCGACATCCTGATCCTGGACGAACCCACGGGCGTTCTGACACCTGCCGAGGCCGATCAACTGTTCCGCATTCTGGGCCGGCTGCGCGAGGAAGGTAAGACGATCATCCTGATCACCCACAAGCTGCGCGAGATCATGGACATCACCGACACGGTCAGCGTGATGCGCCGGGGCGAAATGACGGCCACCGTCAAAACGGCCGAGACGTCGCCTGCCGAACTGGCCGAACTCATGGTCGGTCGCAAGGTCCTGCTGCGCGTGGACAAGACCCCCGCACAACCCGGCAAACCCGTTCTCGAAGTCGAGGACCTGCGCGTCATCGACAGCAAGGGCGTTGAGCGGGTCAAAGGCGTCTCCTTTGACGTGAAGGCGGGCGAAATCCTCGGGATCGCAGGGGTGGCCGGCAACGGGCAATCCGAACTGCTCGAGGTGCTGGGCGGCTACCAGACCGGCACCGGAACCATCCGCATCAACGGTGACGAGATCGACCTGACAGGCAAGCACTCCGACGGACGCTCACGCCGCGCGCGCGGCATCGGCCATGTCCCCGAGGACCGCCAGCGCGAAGGGCTGATCATGGACTTCATGGCCTGGGAAAACACGGCCTTCGGCTATCACCGGGACGCGCGCTACTGCAAAGGCGCGCTGTCGGACAATGCGGGCATCCGCAAGGACACGTCCGAGAAGATGGCGCGCTTTGACGTGCGCCCGCCCAACCCGAAACTGGCGGCCAAGAACTTCTCCGGCGGGAACCAGCAAAAGATCGTTCTGGCGCGCGAAATCGAACGCAATCCGGACCTCTTGATGATCGGCCAGCCCACGCGCGGCGTGGATATCGGCGCTATCGAATTCATCCACCAGCAGATCGTGGCACTGCGCGACCAAGGCAAGGCCATCCTGCTCGTCTCGGTCGAGCTTGATGAAATCCTCAGCCTGTCAGACCGCATCATCGTGATGTTCGACGGCCAGATCATGGGCGAACGCGACCCGGCCAAAACGAACGAGGGCGAATTGGGCCTGCTGATGGCCGGCATGACCACGGAAAGCGCCGCATGATGCACGCACGCCCGATAAATCGCCGCCCCCTTCCTTTTGCTCCAAATACCTCCGCCGGAGGCTCGGATGCCCCATGGGCATCCGAATGGGGCGCAACTGCCGCGCGCAAGGAACACCGCCATGGATAAGATGCCCCGCTGGGCCGATGTCCTCCTCGTCCCGCTGATTTCGCTACTGCTCGCGGCCCTCATCTCGGCCATCGTGATCATCGCCATCGGGGAAAACCCGCTTGAGGCGTTGGGTTACATGGTCGAAGGCGCGCTGGGGTCGACCTATGGCTGGGGCTATACGCTCTACTACGCCACCAACTTCATCTTCACCGGCCTCGCGGTGGCCATCGCGTTCCACGCCTCGCTCTTTAATATCGGGGGCGAAGGACAGGCGACGCTGGGGGGCCTCGGTGTCGCGCTGGTATGTCTCGCCCTTCCCTGGCCGCACTGGACACTCGCCTTGCCCGCAGCGGTGATCGGCGGCGCGCTCTTCGGGGCAGCCTGGGCGTTTTTGCCCGCCTATCTGCAAGCGAAACGCGGCAGCCATATCGTGATCACCACGATCATGTTCAACTACATCGCCTTCGCGCTGATTATCTACCTTTTGAACAACGGCCTGAAACCCGTGGGCCAGATGGAAAGCTCCTCGGCCAAGTTTCCGGCGGGGGCCTCGCTGCCCACGCTGCACGAAATCCTCGCGGTCATCGGCATCCCCTTCTCGAAGGCACCGCCCGCCAACATCTCGCTTTTCCTTGCGCTCTTTGCTTGCTGGGCCGTCTGGCTCCTCCTTTGGCGCACGCCTCTGGGGTACGAGATCCGCGCCTTCGGCAAATCGGAACCCGCGGGCAAATATGCGGGCATCTCGCCTACCTACATCATCATCGTGACCATGCTGATCTCGGGCGGGCTGGCCGGCCTCATGGCAATCAACACCGTGATGGGCGAGGCCGAGCGCCTCGTGAACAACTCCGTCCAGAACGCGGGCTTCATCGGAATCGCCGTGGCGCTCATGGGTCGCTCACACCCGTTGGGGGTGATCCTTGCGGGCCTTCTCTTTGGCTTCCTCGTGCAAGGCGGGGCCGAGCTGGCCTTTTGGACCTCGATCCCGACTGAACTCATCGTGGTCATTCAGGCGCTGGTGATCCTCTTCACCGGGGCGCTCGACAACATGGTGCGCATGCCGATCGAGGCGATCTTCACCCGCCGCAGGCTCGCGCAGGCAGGTCGCGCGCAGAACACGCCGCGCACCCCTGGCAACACCCCGCCGCCCAGCACGGCGGCCGAGTGATGGAGCATCTGGCCACCCTCGCCATCGCCTTTGGGCTGCTCAGCACCGGTTTCCTGAGCCCCGGCCCGAATGTCATGGCCGTGATCGGCACATCGATGTCGCAAGGCCGTGCGAACGGTCTGGCCCTTGCCGCGGGTATCGGCTGTGGGACAGGTGTCTGGGCCATCCTTGCGGTCACGGGCATGTCCCAGTTCATCACGGCCTATGCGTGGTCGCTGACCGTGCTCAAGGTCTTTGGCGTGATCTACCTGCTTTATCTCGCCTACTGCGCGTTCAAATCCGCTGCGACACCCGGCGCGCCCGTGCCCACCAGTCAGGATCATGGGAGCCTGCGCCGCTACGCGATGCGCGGATTGACAGTGCAATTGTCGAACCCCAAGGCCGCCCTCTATTGGGTGGCCATCGCTGCGGTGGTCACCGCGCCCGCGACACCGGTCTGGGTCTATGCCTGCCTCGTCGCCGGGTCCGCGGCTTTGTCGATCACCGCGCACAGCCTCTATGCCTTGGGCTTTTCGACCCAAGGTGCTGTGCGCGCCTTCACCCGGCTGCGCCGCCCGATACAAGGGGCCATCGGCGCCTTTTTCACCTTCGCCGCCCTCCGGCTGGCGACAGACCGCTAGGCCGCGCGAATGGCAGAGCTTGCCCTTTACCTGCCCGGCATCCTCGCCGCCTACGCGATCCTTCTGGTCGGCGGGTTCAGCCCGGGCCCGTCGGTGGCGCTCCTGCTGGGTGTGGGCGGCGCGCAAGGGCGACACGCGGCCCTTGTCACGACGCTCGGCATCGTTGCAGGGTCCGTTTCCCTGAACATCCTCACCCTCATCGGAGTGGGCGTTTTGGTCGAACAGACGGCATGGGCTGTGACGATCCTGCGCTATGTTGGCGCGGCCTATCTCGCATGGCTGGCTTACGGCGCGTTGCGCAAGGCAGTGTCCCCGCCCGACCTGTCCGAAACCACGCCGCCTGCGAAAGGGACCCGCGCGCTCTTCGCGACGGGGGCCGCGCTGCATCTGACAAACCCCAAGGCAATCGTGTTCTGGATCGCGATGCACGCCGTTGCGGGTCTCTCCGGCGCGCCGCTCTCCATCCTTGCGGGGTTTGTCCTGGGGGCGGCCCTCATATCCTTTGCCTGCCACGCGGCCTGGGCAGTCCTTTTCTCGACCAACGGGTTTCGCGCCGCCTATGCCCGCGCGCGCCGCTGGATCGAAGCCGCTCTGGGCGGCTTTCTGGGCCTCATTGCCCTGCGCCTCGCAACGGAACGTTCGCTATGACGCGACCTACTCCTTCTTCTGGCCCCAAATATCCCCGCCGGAGGCATCCAGCCCCGGCTGCAAGGACCTGACCCATGGATTATGCAACCCTCATCCAGATCCTCGATTCCACGATCCGGCTGGCCACGCCGCTGTTGCTGGCCTGTCTCGCGGGGCTCTATTCGGAACGCGCGGGCATCTTTGACATCGGTCTGGAGGGCAAGATGCTGGCGGCGGCCTTCCTGTCGGCGGCAGTGGCCTTTGTCACCGGGTCGGTCTGGCTGGGGCTTCTGGCCGGGATCGCGGCCTCGATGCTGCTGTCGGGCATTCACGGGCTGGCCTCGATCACGTTCCGGGGCAATCAACTGATCTCGGGCGTGGCGATCAACTTTCTGGCTTCGGGGCTGACCGTCCTCATCGCGCAGAGCTGGTTCGCGCAAGGCGGGCGCACACCGTCCCTGACGGGCGCGGGGCGCTTTACCCCTTGGGAGTGGCCCTTTGCCGAGGCGATCCTGCCGGTGCCCGCCATCGGCCCCCTCTATGGAGAGCTGCTGTCGGGCCATACCGTCATCGTCTATCTGGCCATGGCGATGGTCCCGATCTCTTGGTACGTGCTCTTTCGCACCCGCTTTGGCCTGCGCCTGCGCGCTGTGGGTGAAAACCCCGCCGCTGTGGACACCGCGGGCGTCAGCGTCATCGGACTGCGCTTTGCAGCGGTGGCCATTTGCGGCGTGCTGTGCGGGATCGCGGGGGCCTATCTCGCGACCTCCTTGCAGGCCGGTTTCGTCAAGGAGATGACCGCAGGCCGCGGCTATATCGCGCTGGCGGCCCTGATCTTTGCCAAGTGGCGGCCTTGGTACGCGCTCTATGCCTGCCTGCTCTTCGGGCTTCTTCAGGCCATCGCGCTCCGGTTCCAGTCCATGGATGCCGGTCTGGCGGCAGATCTTCTGTTCTCCTTCGGGGTGATCATGGCGGTGATCGTTGCGGTCATCGGGGCCTTCCTTCTGGCACGGCGTGCGTCCCTTGCGCCGCTCAAGGCGCTGGCCACGACCATCGGCGTCCTGCTGCTGGTCGCCCTTGCATTGACGGGTCTCGATGCGGCGGGGCTGGGCTTTACCATCCCGGTCGAGTTCATGGACGCCCTGCCCTACATCCTGACCGTCGTGATCCTGGCGGGCTTTGTCGGTAAGGCGATCCCGCCCCGCGCCGGGGGCGAGCCCTATGTGAAAGAGCGGTAGCGCCAATTTCTGAGACGTTTTGGATCATTCAGGACACAATTGAATGCCCAGTCCCGTTCCGATTTGTCGCGGACTTGGCCCTATCGCGCAGACCTGACATTCTATAGGGCACATGCATCGCCCGGTTTATCCGGGCATTGGACTGCCACTTCCGAAAGCACAAATGCAAATCTACCTGCCCATAGCCGAGGTTTCGGTAAACGCCTTTCTCCTTCTCGGGTTAGGCGGAATGGTGGGCGTGTTGTCAGGCATGTTCGGCGTGGGCGGCGGGTTCCTGATGACCCCTCTTCTGTTCTTTATCGGCATCCCGCCCGCCGTGGCCGTCGCGACCGAGGCGAACCAGATCGTGGCCTCGTCCTTTTCGGGCGTGCTGGCCCATTTCAGGAGGCGCACGGTCGATTTCCGAATGGGGGGCGTCCTACTTGTGGGCGGCCTCGTGGGGGCGGCCCTTGGCGTGGTGCTGTTCAACTACCTGAAATCGCTCGGTCAGGTCGATCTGCTCGTCCGGCTTTGCTATGTCGTCTTCCTGGGCGTCGTCGGCGGGCTGATGTTTATCGAAAGCCTCAATGCGCTGCGCAAATCGCGCAGTGCCACGGAGGTTCCAAAGCGGCGCAAACATGGGTGGGTGCACAAGCTGCCGTTCAAGATGCGCTTTCGTGTCTCGGGCCTCTATATCTCGGTGATTCCGCCGATCCTCGTGGGTTTGGTGGTCGGCGTCCTTGCCGCGATCATGGGCGTGGGCGGCGGCTTCATCATGGTGCCGGCGATGATCTACCTGCTGGGTATGCCGACCAAGGTCGTGGTCGGGACCTCGCTCTTCCAGATCATCTTTGTGACCGGGTTCACGACACTGTTGCACGCAACTACGAACTTCACGGTCGACGTGGTGCTGGCGGTGCTCCTGCTTGTGGGGGGGGTCATCGGCGCGCAAATCGGCACCCAGATCGGCGCGCGCCTTAAGGCCGAACAGTTGCGCATCCTTCTGGCAGGGCTGGTGCTGCTGGTCTGTGCGAAGCTGGCGGCCGACCTTCTGTTGATGCCGTCCGAGCTTTACTCCATCGGCGAAAGTACGGGGCACTGATGCGCTGGCTGATCCTCCTATTCGTGACGTGGGCAGCCGCAGCCCCGGCGCAGTCGGAAAGCATCGTCGCCGATCTGAGCCAGAGCCGCGTGTCCATCACGACCACCTTCACCGGTTCCGAGATCCTCGTGTTCGGGGCGATCAAACGGGACGCCCCGGTCGAGGTGCTGGACCCGCCCCACGTGATTGTCACCGTCGCGGGGCCGTCGGCACCGGTGACGGTGCGCAAGAAGGACCGGATCGCTGGCATCTGGGTCAATGCCGCCGAGGCGCAGATCGACAGTGCGCCGTCCTTTTACGCCGTCTCGACCACTGGCCCCATGGCGACGGTCCTGTCCCACACCGAAGACCTGCGCCACAGCGTGTCCAAGAACCGTGCGATCCGTTTTGTCGGGGCCGCAGATGACGGCGATCCGGCACATTTTCAGGAAGCGTTGATCCGCATCCGGGAAGACGCCGGGGCCTATGCCCTGAACGAAGGCGAGGTCGCGTTCTTTGACGACACGCTTTTTCGTACATCCGTGGGCCTGCCCGCGAACCTTGTCGAAGGCGCCTATACCGTCCGGATATTCCTGACCCGCGATCGCAATGTCGTCTCGACCTACGAGACCACCATTTCCGTGCGCAAAGTGGGGTTGGAGAGGTTTCTCTATAACCTCGCCCATGACAGGCCGTTGATCTACGGGCTGATGTCGCTGGCCATCGCAATCGCGGCGGGCTGGCTCGCCTCTGCCGCGTTCCAGATCATGCGCCGCTGACGGGTTAGTCCCGGTTAGCGCCCGGTCAGCCCCAGTTAACCCCGACCGATAAAGGGCATCTTGGTCGCCATCACCGTCAGGAACTGGACATTCGCCTCAGGCGGCAGTTCGGCCATGTGCAGGACAGACCCGGCTGCGTGGTCCACATCCATCGACGGCAGCGGCTCCAGCCCGTCGGCCTTGCGCCGCGCCTGCAGGTCCATGACCATCTCGGTCCGGGCGTTGCCGATATCGATTTGTCCACAGGCGATGTCATAAGGCCGCCCATCCAGCGACAGTGTCCGCGTGAGCCCCGTGATCGCGTGCTTGGTCGTGGTGTAGCAAATCGACCCTTCGCGCGGCACATGGGCAGAGAGAGAGCCGTTGTTGATGATGCGCCCGCCTTGTGGGCTTTGCTTGCGCATCTGTTTGAAGGCAGCCTGCGCGCAGACAAACATGCCGTTCACGTTCACATCCAGAACCTGTCGCCATGACGCCAGATCGACCGTATCAATCGATCCAGACGGCCCGAACATGCCCGCATTGTTGAACAAAACGTCGAGCCGACCGGATTCACCCACCAACTTGTCCACAGCCTGCTGAACGGCTTCCGGGTCCGTGACATCCGCAGGAAGGACGGTCGCGGCCTGACCCTGCGCGAGCTTTTCCATGGGTTCTGCGCGGCGCGCCAATAGGCCCACATGCCAACCGGCGGCCCAGAACGCCCGCGCGGTCGCGGCGCCGATGCCTTGGCTGGCACCTGTGACCAGAATGGTTTTCATGCGCTGTCCTCCAAATCAGGCTGCTGCAAGGTCATGGGTGCCGGCGCGCCGCGCAGATCGCTGGTGATCAGGGGGCCTGATGGCCGCGCCAACCGGTTGCGCACCACCCAGATCAACCGCTCGCTCGCGCGCGTAATGGCGACATAGGCCAGCCGCTTCCACAGCTGTGTGCCCGCCTCCATCCGGTTCATGCGGGCGGCCACGAAAATATCGGGCGCAAAGACCTGCACCGTGTCCCACTGGCTGCCTTGCGCCTTGTGGATCGTGACGGCCGCCCCGTGCAGGAACGTCGCCCCCATGCGCGCGGCAAAGGGGATGAAGGGCTCCTCCTCGTCCGGCTTTTCGATCTTGACGATGGACGCGGCGGACACCTGCGGCTCCTCGGCGCCCATGACGTGCAGCCGCGAGAAGCCCGGTTTGCGACCGGGGCCCAGATAGACGACCTGCGCCCCTTTGATCAGGCCCCGCGCCTCGAGATCCAGCCGCTTCTTGCGGTGCTTCATCGGCAGCTCGATCCCGTCGCAGATCAGGGGTTCGCCTTCCAACAGATCATCTTCGGGCGCGCCATAGGCCCCGCGAAAGGCTTGGATCAGGCGGATGCGGGTCTGGTTGCGCCAGACGAGCACGGGCGAGCGGGCCATGAGGTCGGCCTCGACCCGCTGGCCCAGCACGACGCGGTCGTCCTTCTGGGCGGCCTCGCCCACCATCTGTTCGAACTCGTGAAACTCCAGCGCCGGATCGCCCAGCGCATGGGCCAGATCGAGGATCGGGTTGTCGGCATCCTGTCGGTGGACGCGGTTGAGGATCAGTTTGCGCGGGGCCGCCAGACCGTCAAAGACCATCGACCCCGACTGGTTCACCGGGGCAAGCTGTGCGGGGTCACCGAAGAGCAGAAGGTTCGGAAAGATCTCCTGCAGGTCCTCGAACTGCTTGGTGTCGAGCATCGAGGCCTCGTCGATCAAGCCGATATCAAGCGCGTCTTCACGCCGCTTCCAGCCGGTGATGAAATCGGACCCGCGCAGACCGGCCGCGGCCATCGCGGCAAAGATCGACTTGCTGTCGGCATATTGCCGTTCCGCCCGGTCGAGCGCCTCGTCGGTCAGTTCTTCGATCTCGGGGCGCGGTCCGTTTCCGGCCAGCCAGTCCGCGATCCGTTCGTATTCGGGATCATAGACGGGGGTATAGAGGATGCGGTGGATGGTCGTCGCGGGCACTCCGCGATTGCGCAACACGCTGGCGGCCTTGTTCGTGGGGGCGAGGATAGCAAGCGTCCGGCGATCCTTGCGCTTGCGGCCTTCATAGTCGCCGCTGATGACCTCTACCCCGGCCTCGGCCATGGCTTTGTAGAGCTCGGCCAAAAGCAGGGTCTTGCCGGAGCCTGCCTTGCCAATCACGGCCAGCACCTGTGCCTTGCCGTCCCGTGGTGGCAGGACATGACCGTCCACCAAATCCACGCCGGAGGTCGCCATGACCTCGGCAATGGTGTCAAAGGCGTCGGCCTGATCGGCGCTCAGCGACAGGGCGGTGCCCGTCGCCGGGGCAGGTGATGTGGGTGGGGACGGCTCCATGGCGCGACCATAGGGCCGCGCCCGGGCGGGGACCAGCGGTTAAGCGGCAGCGCGGCGTTGCATCGTGTGCCCAAAGGCGCGGTCAAACCAATGGCGCGCGACCGTGGGTGACAGCCCCGCCTGCCGCGCGACACGGGCCTGCGCATCCGTGTCAAAACCCCAAAGGCCCACGCTGATCTTGGCGCGTCCCGTGCCCTCGGCGCCCAGAACCTCGGGCGAGGATCCGATCCGGCTGTAGATGCGCACCATGCGCGCGTCGAACACGCCCACATAGGACATCAGGTCAAAGCCTTGCAGGACCTCGCCCCCCGCCAACATCAGCGCGGCGGCGGTGGTCGGTTTCGACGTGGGCGACAGGCAAAACCGCGTGCATTCCCAAATGCGAGGGCTTTCGATGCGCACGCCATCGGTCAGGTGGGAAAAGTGGTCGTTGACCATGGTGCGCCCGGTCGTGGGCAACAAGCGCATGGATCCCCCATGGCTCCCGTCCGGGTTCTCCCAGATGACATAAAGCGGGTTCAGCGCATCGTATTCGTCAACCTCCCACCCGCGCGCGTCGACGCTGACGTCCCATCCAAGACGTTCGTGAAATTGCCAGGCACGGTCCATGTGCATGGTCTGCTGCAATTTGGGATGCGCCGACATTTGATCGGCATAGATGAAACGGATCATGGCAAAACCTCCAGGTGGCCTCGCCAAAAATGGGTAGTGGTTAATGGTTAGCGGACGGTTATTGGGCGCGCACGGTGGAGTAAGGAATTTCGCCGACGGTTTTAGGCAAATGCCGCAGGACTAGACCACGATGTAACCCTGCTGCATCGCACGCGCGACGGCATGGGTCGTGTTCATCGCACCCAGTTTGAACCGCGCACTTTCGATATAGACCCGCAAGGTGTGTTCACTGATCGACAGGCTTTCAGCCACCTGCGCCCGGCTATAGCCCACGGCCAACAGCGTCATGGCGTCGACCTCCCGCGGGCTCAGGCCCTTTTTCGGGCCGCGCTCTGCCTCGCCTTCGAATTCCAGCGCCTTTTGGTTAAAGACATGGGCGATCAGGATCAGGTCACGGCGATGGGTGTCGCAGAATTCGGCCCATTCCTCGTCGGTGGCGGTGTGATTGACCGTGAACAGGGCGAACTGACCGTTGGGACCCCGGATCGGGATCGAAAAGCCCTGATTGCCTACACCGTATTCCAACGCCTCTTTGAGGAACGCACGCGCGGGTTTGGGCGACCAATCCAGACGTTTCCAATCCACAGGGTGAAAGCGCGTGTAGCAGCCGATCACAACCGGATCGACGCGCAGGTAGTCCATTTCGACGTAACGATCCGCCCAGGCACGATCATAGGTGCCGCAGCCATACTGACGACCCGAAGACGACACCCAGTGATACACGACGTGATCCACGCGATAGAGATCGCGCAAGGCCTCGGTCTGGGTTTGAAGGTCTTCGAGCGTTTCAGCTAACTCAAGCTGTTCGATAAACTGTTCGCGTTGTATTTCCATCCCGATCAACCACCCGCAGAGGCGCTCCCAAACCCTTAGACGCGGACTCTGTCAGCGCGACGAGGATCGCGCGGTCCAACTCCTCGGCGAGGCGTGGCATCTCGTTCTTTTCGGCGAACCCCTTGAGGTCACCCAGCACGTCGATCATCCAATGCTCGTCCAAAGGCAGCCTCGTTAGGGAAAGTTAATAGAATGTTAATACAACCATAGCATGTGTCCAGTTTTTCCCCAACTCACGCATTTTTCCTCCCCAAAAATGGGGAAGCTGTTGCTTTTAAGCCTCTGAAACCAAATGAGGCCCGTAAAACGCGAAACGGCCGCGCAGAGTGCGCGACCGTCGTGGGCAGCGTGTCTGCCCGTTTTACGTGTGTTGGACCGGACCCTAGTCCTGCCCTTAGTCTTGCCCGGCTTCCAGCACGTCCTCGAGCGTGCGCAGCCCGGTTTTGGGTGACTGGACGAGCACGGACATGTTGCCGGGCTTGTGCTGGTTGCGCATCATCTTGATGTGCGCCTCGGGGATTTCCGCCCATGGGAACACTTCGGACATGCAGGGATCAAGGCGACGTTCGACCATCAGCTGGTTGGCGGCGCTGGCCTGTTTCAGGTGGGCAAAGTGGCTGCCTTGCAGACGCTTCTGGTGCATCCACATGTAGCGCACGTCGAAGGTCAAGTTATAGCCCGTGGTGCCTGCGCAGATCACGACCATCCCGCCCTTTTTGCACACGAAGGTCGACACAGGGAACGTGCTTTCACCGGGGTGTTCGAACACCATGTCGACGTTGTTGCCCTTGCCGGTGATGTCCCAGATCGCTTTGCCGAACTTGCGCGCTTCCTTGAACCACTCCGCGTATTCGGGCGTGTTCACTGTGGGAAGCTGTCCCCAGCAGTTGAAGTCCTTGCGGTTGATGACGCCCTTGGCACCGAGGCTCATCACGAAGTCGCGCTTGCTTTCGTCCGAGATCACACCGATTGCGTTGGCACCCGCGGTGTTGATCAACTGGATCGCGTAGGAGCCCAGACCGCCCGAGGCGCCCCACACCAGAACGTTCTGGCCGGGTTTCAGGTCGTGGGGCTCGTGCCCGAAGAGCATCCGGTAGGCGGTGGCGAGCGTCAGTGTGTAGCACGCCGCCTCTTCCCAGGTGAGGTGCTTAGGCCGCGGCATCAGCTGCTGGGCCTGAACGTTGGTGAACTGTGCGAAGGAGCCATCTGGCGTCTCGTAACCCCAGATGCGCTGGCTGTTGGAATACATCGGGTCACCGCCGTTGCAGTGCTCGTCGTCGCCGTCGTCCTGATTGCAGTGGATCACGACTTCGTCGCCCACTTTCCAGCGTTTAACCTTGTCGCCCACCGCCCAAACGATGCCCGACGCGTCGGACCCCGCGATGTGATAGGGGGCGCCGTGGCCATCAAAGGGGCTGATCGGAACACCCAAGCCCGCCCACACGCCGTTGTAGTTGACGCCTGCCGCCATCACGAGAACCAGCACCTCGTGGCTGTCGAGCTGTGGCACGTCGACCACCTCGATCTCGAACGCCTGATCGGGTTCGCCGTGACGTTCGCGGCGGATCGTCCATGCGTACATTTGCGCGGGCACGTGGCCCATGGGCGGCATTTCACCGACCTCGTAGAGGTCTTTCTTCGGTGCATCATAGACAAACGTCGTCTCTTGAGCGTCCAGGGCCATCATAACCTCCTCCGGTCTGGTTCGGTCTGCCGCAGCGCAGAATCGCGCCGCGTCGGGCACGGGTCTACGATCCGCCGCGCAACTTTGCAACATCATGATGTGTATTTTTGTAATTTTATGACCCTGCAGGTGCAGAAGATCTGTTAGGCCCGTGCTGCACCTGCAAAATTTCCAGCGATCGAGGCCGCGTAGTAGGCGAGGATCGGGGTCTCACCTTCGGTGATCACCCATCCATCCGGCGTGTTTTCAACCAAATGCCGCTGTTCCAGCGTCAGTTGCGCAGCTTGGATGGCATCCGCGACGTCTTCTCCTGTCTCCATCGGGCGCGGTGTCAGTTGCTGGGCCACGCCAGTCGCAGCGGCGCGCAGCGCGTCAGTGCCAAGGGGGCCTTCGGCATCCAGATAGACCCGCGCCAAGATCGGAACCCAGACCGCAGGCATGACGCGTTGGATCGCATCCATCAGGTCGCTTGCAATCACGTCCACAGGTGCTGTGTCGGCGTACTGGCTGATCCGGACCGGTGGGCCGAACACAACGGCGGCGGTTCCGAACCGCAGGAACCGTCCGCGCAGGCGCAACCAGATCTTGCGCAGCGCAAAGCGCAGGATGACAGAAATCCGGGCCTGAAACCGGCGCGTCCCCTCCTCGCCCGCTTGGATCAGGATGCGGTCCTCCAACACGCGATCGTAGTTGATGGCCACAGGCACGAACACGACCTCGGGGCCGTCGGAACGATGGGTTTCCACGGCGTAATTCAGCAAACCCATCTTCGGCGGGGCCAACTGCCCGTTCAGGCTCAGCCCGCCTTCGGGGAAAATCGCCTGGGTCACGCCGTTGCGCGTGGCAAGGTCCACATAGCGGGCCAAGACCTTGCGATAGAGGTCGCCGCGCGACTTGCGCCGGATGAAATAGGCCCCCATCGATTTGATCAGCCGCGACAGGGGCCAGACCCGCGCCCATTCGCCCACCGCGTAGGATAGCGCAGACAGCTCTCCCGCCAGATAGGTCACCAGCACGTAATCCATGTTGGATCGGTGGTTCATGACAAAAATTACGGTGGCGTCTTCGGGCAGGTCTTCGATGATCTGCCGGTTCTGCGCGCCCTCCTGCACGTTATAGAGTGTCGTGGCGAGCCAGCGCGCCGCGCGGATACCGAACCCGAAATAGGCGAATGCGCTAAAGCTCGGCACGATCTCGCGGGCGTAGTCGCGGGCCTTTTCAAAGGCCACGTCCTCGCGCACGCCCTCCGCCTTGGCATAGGCAATGATCTCGCGGCTAACCTCGGGGTCGTAGATCAGGCGTTGGATCATGTCGTAGCGGCGGGCGAGCTTGAACGGCTCGATAGGCCGGGTCAGGCGATCGTTTAGGCGCGCAACGACCCGTTCCGCCCGCCGCCGCAGGAACCAGCGCACAGACGGAAACAGGAAATGCGAGGCAAACGTCACCGCCGCGAACAGCACGATCAGGATCAGGAGCCACAGCGGCACGGCGACGGGTTGCAACATGGCGCCGACCCTTGCAGGGAAATGTGTCTGCGTAAATGCTGTGCGCTTTGGAAAGGTCCATGCCGCGATGTGACAGCCCGCGACGGGCCAGCAAATGCCGCGCTGCAGCGCGTTGACAAAGCCATAATCTTTCCTGCATATACCGCTTCAAGCAATATTATTGCGCCGACTGATTCATGAGGCTCGCCATGTCGCAACCGCAGCAAAACACCGCCGCAGACCGCCAAAAGGATCGCTCCAAGGATCGTCCGTGGCTGTTTCGGACCTATGCCGGACACTCGACAGCGGCGGCGTCGAACGCGCTCTACCGGTCGAACC
Source organism: Pseudomonadota bacterium (assembly GCA_038527375.1). Classification (GTDB taxonomy): domain Bacteria; phylum Pseudomonadota; class Alphaproteobacteria; order Rhodobacterales; family Rhodobacteraceae; genus Shimia_B. The sequence continues at coordinate 14,601 of JBCBFU010000046.1, forward strand.
TCGCCAAAGGGCAAACCGGGCTGTCGGTTGCCTTCGATCTGCCGACGCAAACGGGCTATGACAGCGATCACGAGCTTGCACGCGGCGAGGTTGGCAAGGTCGGCGTGCCGGTGGCGCATCTGGGCGACATGCGCACGCTCTTCCGCGATATCCCGCTCGAGCAGATGAACACATCCATGACGATCAACGCGACGGCGCCGTGGCTGTTGTCGCTCTATATCGCTGTGGCCGAAGAACAGGGTGCAGATGTCTCGGCGCTCCAAGGCACCGTGCAGAACGACATCATCAAGGAATACCTGTCGCGTGGCACCTATGTCTGCCCACCGCGCCCGTCCATGCGCATGATCACCGACGTGGCGGCGTATACCCGCGAACACCTGCCCAAATGGAACCCGATGAACGTGTGTTCCTATCACCTGCAAGAGGCAGGGGCGACGCCGGAACAGGAGCTAGCCTTCGCGCTGGCCACGGCGACCGCGGTTCTCGACGACCTCAAGGGCAAAGTCCCGGCCGAACATTTCCCGGCCATGGTCGGACGCATTTCGTTCTTCGTGAATGCGGGCATCCGTTTCGTGACCGAGATGTGCAAGATGCGCGCCTTTGTGGACCTCTGGGACGAAATTTGTCACGACCGCTACGGTGTGGAGGATCCCAAGTTCCGCCGCTTCCGCTATGGCGTGCAGGTGAACTCCTTGGGCCTGACGGAGCAGCAGCCGGAGAATAACGTCTACCGCATCCTGATCGAGATGCTGGCCGTGACCCTGTCCAAGAAAGCCCGCGCCCGCGCCGTCCAGCTTCCCGCCTGGAACGAGGCACTTGGCTTGCCCCGCCCGTGGGATCAGCAGTGGTCGCTGCGGATGCAGCAGATCCTCGCGCTGGAAACAGATCTGCTCGAGTATCCCGACCTCTTTGACGGCAACCCTGCGGTGGATGCCAAGACCGAAGCCTTGAAGGACGGCGCGCGCGCTGAACTTGCCCAGATCGACGCCATGGGCGGCGCGGTGGAGGCCATCGAATACATGAAATCGCGTCTGGTCGAGGCCAACGCCGACCGCATCCAAGGCATCGAAGGCGGCGAGACCACGGTTGTGGGCGTGAACAAGTACCAGCAGGGCGAACCGTCACCGCTCACCTCGGGCGACGATGCGATCATGGTCGTGGACCCGGCGGTCGAGGCCGACCAGATTGCGCGGCTCGAGCAATGGAAGGCGGACCGGGACGCGGACGCTGTGGCCGCGGCCCTAGCAGACCTGCGCGCGGCGGCGGCCAACGGCACCAACGTGATGCCAGCCTCCATCGCCTGCGCCAAAGCGGGTGTGACAACCGGCGAATGGGGCGACGTGGTGCGCAAGGCCTTTGGCCAGTATCGCGGCCCGACCGGCGTTGCGGCGAACCCGTCCAACCGGACAGAAGGGCTCGACGATATTCGCGACGCGGTCGCGCAGGCTTCGGGCCATCTGGGGCGCAAGCTGTCGTTCCTGATGGGCAAACCCGGTCTCGACGGGCATTCCAACGGCGCCGAACAGATCGCGGCGCGGGCCCGGGATTGCGGCATGGAGATTCACTACGAAGGCATCCGCCTGACACCTGCCGAAATCATCGAGGCCGCGCGTGAGAACGCGCCGCACGTCATCGGTCTGTCGATCCTCTCGGGCTCGCACCTGCCATTGGTCGAGGCCGTGCTAGCCGGGTTGCGAGAGGCCCAGCTTGATATCCCGCTCGTGGTGGGTGGCATTATCCCCGACGATGACGCCGCACGCATGACCGCAATGGGCGTGGCGCGCGTCTACACGCCCAAGGATTTCGAGTTGAACCGCATCATGTTCGACATTGTGGCGCTCGCCACGCCGGAACCCGTTGCCGCCGAATAAGGCCGGATTTGCCCGATCCAAGCTGGATGTCCTAGTCTCTGTTGGCGCGCCGCATTTTCGGCGCGCTATTTTGACAAAAGGACTTTATCCATGTGCGACGACACCCAATGCGACTGTGCCGATGACCTTCTGACCAGTTCGGACGTGCGAACCGCCATTGTATCCGGCGAGACGTTCCTAAACCGCCCCATTCAATACGCCGCCGTTGGCGGGTTGGCCGTGTTCGAAGGCTGCATCATTCTGGGCGAGGTGGACGAGGTCGAGGCCCTGACCGCCGATGCCCGGCAGGCGTTTAAATCCGGTGACGACCCTGAGATCACACCGCGTGGTGTCATCATCAGCGGCCCGGAATTCCGCTGGCCAAACGCCACCATGCCCTATGAGATCGACCCCGCGCTGCCCGACATCAACCGCCAACGGGTGGCGAGCGCCATAGCCCACTGGAACGCGCAGACCCGCATGCGGTTCGTCTTGCGCACGGCGTCCAATGCGTCGCGCCATCCCAATTACGTCCGCTTCACGCCCGCCGATGGCTGTTGGAGTTACATAGGCATGCGGCGGCGAGGCCGCCAAGATATCGGCCTGTCCACCCGCTGCGGGTCCGGCTCTACCATCCATGAAATCGGGCACGCTTTCGGCCTGTGGCATGAACAGAGCCGTGAGGACCGCAATGGCCACATCCGCATCCTGTGGCAGAACATCAAGGCTGGTAAGGAACACAACTTCAACCAGCACATCAGCGACGGCGACGATGTGGGGGCATATGACTACGGCTCCATCATGCATTACGGCAGCCGCTATTTCTCTAAGAATGGCGATCCGACGATCGAAGTCCTGACGCCGGGCAAGACCATCGGCCAGCGCCGCGCCCTGTCACAGGGCGACATCAACGCGGTGCACCGGATGTATGGGCTGTGATCCGGTAGAGGTCAGTAAAAGCTCTGCGGGTCGATATCGATTGCGATCCGCAGGCCGTTGGGAAATTTGAATTGCCCGACCCAATCCGCAAGCGCCGCTTGGATCGGCACGCCCTTGGCGGCCTTGACCAACAGGCGAACGCGGTGGCGTCCCCGGACACGCGCGATGGGTGCAGGTGCCGGGCCGTAAAGCTCGGCCCCCACGGCCCTGAGCGGCCCGGCATTTCGCGCCATTTCGCTGCCCACGTCAAAGACCTGCTGCACATCCGTGGACGACAGGACGATCCCCGCCATCCGGCCATAGGGCGGCACGCCCGCGGCCTCGCGCTCTCGCGCCTCGGCGGCCCAGAAGGCCTCCTCATCCCCGGCGACGATCGCGCGCATGACGGGGTGTTCGGGTTGGTGCGTCTGCATCAGCGCGACGCCCGGTTTTTCGGCCCGACCCGCCCGGCCTGCGACCTGCCGCATCAGCTGGAACGTCCGCTCTGCCGCGCGCAGGTCCGACCCTTGCAGGCCCAAGTCCGCGTCGATCACACCCACAAGCGTGAGATGGGGGAAGTTGTGGCCCTTGGCGACCAATTGCGTGCCGATGATGATATCCGCCTCGCCCGCGGCAATCGCTTCGATCTGCGCTTTGAGCGCGCGGGCAGATCCAAAGAGATCCGACGACAACACCGCCACCCGTGCCTCGGGGAAGAGCGCGGTCGCCTCTTCGGCCAGTCTCTCCACCCCCGGGCCGACGGCGGCCAGCCGCCCCTCGACCCCGCAGGACGGGCAGACCTCGGGCATGGGTTTTGTCTCGCCGCATTGATGGCACATCAGCCGCTTCATGAAGCGGTGTTCGACCATCCGGGCATCGCAGTGATCGCAGCCGACCTGCTGTCCGCAGGCCCGACACAGGGTCACAGGCGCATAGCCCCTCCGGTTGATGAACAGCAGCGCCTGCTCGCCCCGCCCGACCCGATCCTCGACCGCGCGGCGCAGGGTCGGTGAGACCCAGCGACCGGGCTCCAACGCCTCGGCCCGCATGTCGATCGTGCCCATCTCAGGCAGGACCGAGGTGCCAAAGCGGCTGGTCAGCTCAACACGCGCGTATTTACCCGCCTCGGCGTTGGCCCAGCTTTCCAGCGACGGCGTGGCCGAGGCGAGGATCACTTGACCACCCGCCAAGGCCGCGCGCAGAACCGCCATGTCGCGCGCGTTGTAGAGGACGCCGTCCTCCTGCTTGTAGGAGGTGTCGTGCTCCTCATCGACAACGACGAGGCCCAGATCCCGGTAGGGTAGAAACAGCGCGGACCGCGCCCCCACGACCAGCCCCGCATTGCCATCGGCGACCATCTTCCACGTGCGGCGACGTTCGGTCATGGTGATGCCGGAATGCCATTCCGCGGGCCGCGCGCCGAACCGCGCCTCCACCCGGTCGAGGAACTCGGACGTTAGGGCGATCTCGGGCAACAGAACGAGGCTCTGCCGATTTTGACGCAGGGCCTCCGCGACGGCCTCTAGGTAAACCTCGGTCTTGCCCGACCCGGTGACCCCTTTGAGCAAGGTCGTGCCGTAATCGCCCGACCTCACACCTTCGACCAAGCGCGCAACCGCCGCCGCTTGGTCTTCGGACAGGTCCTTGCACGGCAAATCGGGATCGAGCGACGGGAACGGCAGATCGCGGGGCGTCTCGACCTCCAGCACCGCGCCCGCCTTGACCAACCCCTTCACAACCGAGGTTCCGACCCCCGCCTGTTCGGCCAGCTCGCCCAGAGTAAAGGCCAGCCCACCATAGTCCCGCAGGACACCCAGCACCTTTTCCCGGGCGGGTGTCATTCGGTCCGGCAGGCCCGAGCCCAAGCGATACACCTTGGACATCGAAACGGGATCGCCCAGCCCCGGTGCGCGCAGACCCAACCGCAACATCGCGGACATGGGCGTCAGCGTGTAATCGGCGGCCCGCATAAGAAAGGCGCGCATCTCGTCCCGCATGGGTGCTGCATCCAGAACCCGCGACACCGATCGCACCTTGGCAATGTCCCAATCCCCGCGCCCGGGTCCCCAGACGACACCGATCACCTTGCGCGGACCCAAAGGCACCTCGACGAAGGCACCGCGCCAGCACCCGCCAGCGGGGGCCTTGTAATCCAGCATCCGGTCGATCGGTTCACGCGTCAGCACACCGACCAGCGCGCCTTCGTCGAAAAATTCGGGCGTTTCAGTCATGGCGTGTTAGCGATAACAATGAGGGGGTTCCAGACATCACCCATCCGGGGTAAAGGAAGCCAACGCTGACGCCAACCCACCGGAGGGCCCCCCATGAAATTCTTCGTCGACACCGCCGATATCGATGCCATCGCCGAACTCAACGAACTTGGCATGGTTGACGGGGTGACCACCAACCCCTCGCTGATCAAAAAGTCCGGCCGGGACATCCTCGAAGTGACCAAAGAAATCTGCGATATCGTCGATGGCCCCGTTTCGGCTGAAGTCATCGCGACCGAATCTGACGCTATGATCGCGGAGGGCCGCAAACTGGCCGAGATCGCCGAAAACATCACTGTCAAATTGCCCCTGACTTGGGACGGCCTGAAGGCGTGCAAGGTGCTGTCGGGCGAAGGCAAGATGGTCAACGTCACCCTGTGCTTTTCGGCCAACCAGGCGCTTTTGGCGGCCAAGGCTGGCGCGACCTTTATCTCTCCCTTTGTGGGTCGCCTCGATGACATCAACATCGACGGCATGGAATTGATCGAGGATATCCGCACGATCTATGACAATTACGCGTTCGAGACGGAGATCCTCGTGGCATCGGTCCGCACGGTGAACCACGTCCTCGAATCCGCCCGCATCGGCGCAGACGTCATGACCGCCCCGCCCGAGGTCATCCAGAAATTGGCCAGCCACCCGCTGACCGACAAGGGCCTTGCCGCATTCCTCAAGGACGCCGAATCCGCAGGCATCAAGATCGTCTGATCAGCCCCGGACAAGGGTGGCGCGCCGGCCAACGCGGCGCGCGCCCCAAGGCAAAGCGGATGCTGGGCGCACCATGGTAGCATGCGCACAAGACAAGCCGAACGACCACCCGCCGTCGGATGTCGCATTCTGCCCCTCCCCAGAGCCGCGTTGACATGCTATAGCCTGCTATAACGACCCCCCGCAGAGGGGGCGGAACGAGCAGGACAGACAGACCCATGGCCACTACCAGCCCCCAGATCGCAGCCGAATTGCGCGATGAAATCCTCGCGCGGCCCGACGTGCTTTTGGATGACAAGGACGTCATGCGCGCCCTCGTCGCCGCCCATGAAAAGACCAATGGCGGCAATGTCGTCGATCTGCGCGGGATCGCGATGGCGCGGCTCGAGGATCGGCTCGACCGGCTCGAAGACACCCATCGCACCGTCATCGCGGCGGCCTATGAAAACCTCGCGGGGACCAATCAAGTGCACCGCGCGATCCTGCGGATGCTGGACCCGCGCAGCTTTGAAGACTTCCTGCGCGATCTGCAGGGCGAAGTCGCCGACATCCTGCGCGTCGATGTTGTGCGGCTCGTCCTCGAAAGTGTCGCGGGTCAGGATGCGGCATCCGCACGGCTGGGCGACGTGTTGACCGTGGTCGAACCCGGATTTGTCGAAGACTACCTCGATACAGCACGGGGCGGATCGGACCGGGTCGTGATCTTGCGTCAGGTGCAGCCCGACAGCGAAGCGATTTACGGCGACACCGGCAACTGGATCGGGTCCGAGGCCTGCCTGAGGCTCGATTTCGGCGAAGGTCGGCTGCCCGGTATGCTTGTGATGGGCTCCGAGGATCCCCACCAATTTGCGCCCACCCAAGGCACCGACCTGATGACGTTCTTTGCCGGCGTGTTCGAGCGGTCGATGCGCACCTGGCTGGGCTGAGGCCCGGAAGGCGCGCGCGGTGTCGATCAGCATCTCCGCACAGGCGCGCGACGCCTTGCAGGGATGGCTCGCGTCCGAGGCCGCGCTGAAAGCGGCTGCCGCCAACACCGTTTCCGCCTACCAGCGCGATGTCGCCGCATTTCTGGCCTTCATGACCCGCCACAAGGGCGAGCCCCAAGGCCTGCGCGCGCTTGAGGGCATCACGATTTCGGACATGCGGGCCTGGATGGCGCATGAGCGCGGGCGCGGCGTGGCGGCGCGGTCCCTTGCGCGGGCGCTGTCGGCGGTAAAGACCTTTTTCAAATGGCTCGCGGATCGCGAGGGGATCGACCCAACCACGGTCCTGTCCGCGCGCGCCCCCAAGTTTCAAAAGAAGCTGCCACGCCCGGTGGGGGCGGATGCCGCAAAGGCCCTGATTGAAACGGTCAGCGACCAGGCACGGGAGCCGTGGGTCGCCGCACGCGATGCGGCGGTGATTACCCTGCTCTACGGCTGCGGTTTGCGGATATCCGAGGCTTTGGGCCTGACCGGCGGCGATCACCCCCTTCCCGACACCCTGCGCATTTTGGGCAAGGGCGGCAAAGAGCGGCTTGTGCCAGTGTTGCCTGCCGCGCGGGCTGCGGTTGCGGAGTATGTGCGCCAGTGCCCTTACGACCTGCCCCCGGGCGAGGCCCTCTTTCGCGCGATCCGGGGGGGTCCCCTTGCCCCCCGGGCGATCCAGAAGGTTATGGAGCAGGCCCGCATGCAATTGGGCCTGCCCTCCACGGCGACGCCGCACGCGTTGCGCCATTCCTTCGCCACGCATCTTTTGTCAGCGGGCGGCGACCTACGGTCCATTCAGGAACTTTTGGGCCATGCCTCCCTGTCGACCACACAGGCCTATACCGCGGTGGACACCGTGCGTCTGATGGAGGTCTATGACGCGACGCACCCGCAAGCCGTGCGCGCCAACGAGACCGCACAGGAGGATGACGCGTGATCGACACATACCTCTTTGCCGCGATCCTGTTCACGACCTTCTTTACGGTGCTGCACAGCTACCGGGTTGGCGGGAAGGCGTCCGAGACGCTGCACCGCGTTGAAATCAACCTTCCCGGTCGGTCGCTGACGCTGCCGGTGTGGACAGGAGAGGCGATCGTTGCTTTGACCGTTCTCGCGGGCTGTTACACGCTCGATCGCCTGTTGCCAGCGGCACAGGTCTGGCAGTCGCCCTATCTGCAATTTGCCTTTGTCGCGGCAGCTTTGATCGCCATCAGCATGGCCCGCGCGCATGCTAGGGAGGTCGTGGCCGCAGTCGAGGACGAGGACGACCGCGCGCTGGTCAAAGCGTCTTACAAATACTACCCGATCCACGGGGCCGCGATCTTTACCCTGGCCTTCATGTTGATCCTGAAAATGCTGGCAGGCGCGACCGCGAATTACATCACGATGGATCAGACGCTAGACGGATTTGCGGCGGCGCACTCGGCCCTCCTTGCGCAGGCGCCCACGCCGTTGACCGACGAAGTCATTCAGCAGGTGGTCGCGCTCGAGGTCGATCTGGCTGCGATCCGCTCGGACCT
>JBCBFU010000047.1:0-22629 GCA_038527375.1 Pseudomonadota bacterium
GGTTTTCGCCGGACGTGGAAATCACCTTTGAGGAATTGGCGTCAGCGCTGAAGGGGGAGATGCCCGCCAGTAACGACGACATTCTCGTTGCCTCGAACTAGCGCTCCATAATGACGGCCAGTATTCCCTAAAGTCGCAGGCGTTACCATTAACGGGCCCGCGGAAGAACAGGGTTGCTAACGATTTTAGTGGCAATCGAGCATGCTTAGGATTCGTGTAAAACACCTGCCAAGTTGTCACTTCATCCCCCATCCCCCCGCCGCCTTCCGCAGCGCCGCATTCATCCGGCTCTGCCACCCAGGCCTGTCGGCCTTGAACGCCTCAACCACATCCGGGTAGAGCCGCAGAGACGCCAGCACTCTCGTCTGCAACTGCTTGGGCTGCCTGCCCCCCCTCACCTCTCCCCCAACATCACCTCCGGGTCGCGCACCGCGTCCTGCGTCTCCGGCCCCTCCACCACCCGTGCCAACCGCGAGTACATGAACGCGCGCAGCACGCGGTTCATGCGGGGTTGATAGCCCGGGCCCATGGCGCGGAAGAACTTCACCACATCGGCGTCCAGCTTGATCGTGATGCGGGTGCGGGCGGTGTCGCGGTCCTCGCCCTCGCGCCAGATATCGTGCCATTCGTTTGGGATCGTCTCGGCCCGGTTCAGCGTATCGTAGAGGTCGTATTCGCTGGCCCGCAGCGCCTCGGTCGATCGCATCCACGCGATCCGTTGGGTCTGGGTCATGTCCACGGGATCGGTGGACCAGCTATAGGGCATCGGACGGCGGCGGCGGCGCATGGGGCTCTCCCTCAGGTGAAAGCAGATGAACATCAGGTAAAAATCGCCTCAGCCTCGCCGCCAAAGGTTAACGCCACGAATGGCCACCGCGCGTATGTACGCGATGTGTACGCCCGGTGTACGGCCTGTGTACGGAATGTGCCCCCGCTGGACGCCCCTTCCCAACAGGCGTAAACCCGGCGGACGGTCATCCAGCTTGGCCCCGCAAAAGAGGCTTCACATGTTCCAACCCGCCATCACCGGTTCCGGCGTTTTCACGCCTGAGAATGTCATCACGAATGACGAATTGGTCGTAGCCTTCAACGCCTATGCGGACCTACAGAACGCCAAAAACGCGGATGCGATTGCCGCCGGAGAGATGGAGCCTGTGCCCCATTCCTCGGCCGATTTCATCACCGCGGCCTCAGGGATCGAAAACCGCTATGTGCTTGATAAATCGGGCATTCTGGACCCCGAGGTTATGCACCCCCTTTTGCCCGCGCGCCCCGATGATGCGCCCAGCCAGATGGCGGAAATGGGTGTCGATGCCGCGCGTCAGGCGCTCGACATGGCAGGTGTGGATGCCGCCGATATCGACTGTATCTTGTGTGCCGCGTCGAACCACGAACGCGCCTACCCCGCGATTGCCGTGGAAATTCAACAGCTTCTGGGCGCAGGCGGCTTTGCCTACGACATGAACGTCGCCTGCTCCTCGGCCACGTTTGGCCTGCAATCGGCCTGCGACATGGTCCGTACAGGCTCTGTTAAGAAAGCCTTGGTAATCTGCCCTGAGATCTGTTCGGCCCACCTCGAATGGCGCGACCGGGATTGCCATTTCATCTTTGGCGACGTGGCGACCGCGCTGGTGATCGAACGCGACGAGGATGCAAAAGGCGACAAGTTCCGCGTGAAATCAACGCGCTGCGCAACGCAGTTTTCCAACAACATCCGCAACAACGCGGGCTTCCTGCGCCGGACCCACGGCCAGATGGAGGACCGCCGCGACATGCAGTTCATGCAAAACGGTCGCAAGGTGTTCAAAGAGGTGCTGCCGATGGTGTCGAAACACATCGCGGACCACCTTGAGGCCGAGGGCGTGCAAGCCACTGATCTCAAACGGCTTTGGTTGCATCAGGCCAACAAGACGATGAACGACTATATTGGAAAGAAGGTACTGGGCCGCACGCCGGAACCGCATGAGCAGCCCAATATCCTGCAGGACTATGCCAACACGTCCTCCGCCGGGTCGGTCATTGCCTTTGCCAAACACGCCTGGGACCTCGCGCCCGGCGATACCGGGCTGATCTGCTCCTTTGGGGCGGGCTATTCGGTGGGATCGGCCGTGTTGGAACGTGCGTAAAACCCGCCCTTAACCTTTAGGTCTTAGAGACACGCTCGTGGACTTGCTCCAGCGATTCCACGCGTTCCGAGTACCGGTTCGTCAGCATGTCGCTGCGCCCGCGACACATCCATGTGAAGCGGGCGAGTTCCTCCATCACGTCCACGATCCGATTGTAGAGCGGGCCGGGCTTCATGCGGCCCCCTTCGAACTCCAGCCACGCCTTGGGCACGCTGGATTGATTGGGGATCGTGACCATACGCATCCAACGCCCCAGGATGCGCATCTGGTTGACGGCGTTGAACGACTGCGACCCGCCTGAGACCTGCATGACGGCCAGCGTCTTGCCTTGGGTCGGTCGCACACCCCCGATGGGCGCAAGCGGCAGCCAGTCGATCTGCGTCTTCATGATGCCCGTCATGGCCCCGTGGCGTTCGGGGCTCGACCAGACCATGCCTTCGGACCACAGCGCCAACTCGCGCAGCTCCTGCACCTTGGGGTGCTTGTCGCCGAGGGTATTCGTGGGATCGTCCACAAGGGGCAGGCCCGTGGGATCAAAGAACCGCGTCTCACACCCCAGCGCCCGCAGGATGCGCGCGCCCTCCTCCGCGGTGCCGCGGGAATAGCTCTGCGGGCGCAGCGAGCCATAAAGAAGCAATATCCGCGGCGGGTGTCCGGCATCGCCCGCAGCCGCGAGCTCGCTCGTATCCAGCGGCTCCAGCGCGCCGGGGACGAGGTTGGGCATATCGTCTTGTGCCGATGTCACCGCGTTTCGTCCTCGAGGTGCAGTTTCATCTCGACCAGAACTTGCTGGAGCGCGGAAGTCTCGCGCAGCAGGCGCTTGGCCTCGTTCACAGTGATGACGCCATCGGCGATGGATTGGTGGTATTCGCTCATCAACATGGCAAAGCGTTGCGACAGCGCGACCACGTCCGCGTTCACGCCGCCGCTGCGATCATCGTTTCGCTTGGCCCCGTCATAGGACACGGTGGCCCCGTTCAATTCGGCCAGCGCGCTTGTGACATGCGGGTAATCCGCCGCGATCTCCAGCTGCGCCACGGTGTCCACCGGCATGAACCGGTCGGCATGTTCATCGAGGTCGGAATAGTACCGCCCCAACGTCGCCTTGGATTTCCCCGTGATCTCGCACGCGGCCTCGATCCCGACCGATTTCACCAAAGCCTCGGTGTGTTTCTTCAAATAGCTTGCATGGCTTGCCATACGGTGTCCGTCCCCTTGGTCACACAGGCCCGCCCTGTGCCGCCGCTCCACCTAACCATCCCTAATTGGGGGAAACGCATTAGTCTTTTCCCATTAAGGACCGATCCCGCATTTGTCATTCATAAATCACCCCGGAAACGGGGGCGTGTGAGTGGATCGATGTCCCCAACGTCGATCTGGGTGGGTCCGTTGCGTTGTCCGTTGAATTGGGGGGCGGATACGGACCTGTCCGACACGGCGCAACGGATCTGCGGGGCCGCGTTCATCCTCTTCCATCCCCGGGCGCAAGCCCATGAGGATGAGGTCCTGCAGGTCCGACCCGCGTGGCAGCGGGTCGCGTGTTTGCATCGGACACCGGCGGTATTGGTGTCTCATGGGATCTGTCCCGATCCCCATTGCCCCGACCGGAGGATCAACCTCCGGCGGGGCTTTTTTGTTGACCAAAGCTGGCGCTTGCCAAGCAGCCGGGCACCCGGCAAGACAGGCCCATGGCCAAGCTTTACTTCCACTATTCGACCATGAACGCGGGCAAGTCGACGCTGCTGCTGCAGGCGTCCTACAACTATATCGAGCGGGGCATGCAGACCTATCTGATGACCGCGTCATTCGATGATCGCGCGGGCAAGGGCCAGATCGGAAGCCGGATTGGCATCGCGTCTGAGGCCGACACATATGTGGCCGGCGAAGACCTGTTCGAGAAAGTGCGCAAGCGGCTCGATGCCGGTCCGTGTGCCTGCGTCTTTGTGGACGAGGCGCAGTGGCTGTCGCGCGATCAGGTCTGGCAGTTGGCGCGCGCGGTCGATGATCTGGGCGTGCCGATCATGTGCTACGGGCTGCGTGTGGATTTCCGGGGGGAGCTCTTTCCGGGCTCTGCCGCGCTATTGGCGCTGGCCGATGAAATGCGCGAGGTGCGCACGATCTGCCACTGCGGTCGCAAGGCCACGATGGTGGTGCGCATGGGCGAAGACGGCAAAGCGCTCCAAGACGGGCCGCAGGTGCAGGTCGGCGGGAACGAGACATATGTCAGCCTGTGCCGCCGCCATTTCCGCGAGGCGATGGGAGACTAGCGAGAGCCCCATCGACGGGCCGCGGTGCGTTGCCTCTTAATGCACCGAGGGCAGTGCCCGAACCGAGGGGTGGGCGTGAAGCGCCCGCCCTGTGGGGGCGGTTCGGGCGCTGCCCGGCGGTGCCGCCGGGCAATGATATCAATTTTTGCCGAGCTTAAACCGCGTTCGGCAACTCGCGCCCGTCCACAAAGGCCGCGACGTTATCAACCGCCATCAACCCCATGGACACGCGCACCTCAAGCGCGGCGGTGCCCAGATGGGGCAACAAAACAACGTTTTCCAGCGCCTTCAGCGCGTCAGGCACCGCAGGCTCGTGTTCGTACACATCAAGGCCCGCACCCGCGATCTTCCCGGCTTCAAGCGCCGCGATCAGCGCAGCCTCGTCCATGACGTCGCCGCGTGCGATGTTCACCAGATGCGCGTGGGGCTGCATGGCCGCGATGGCATCCGCGTCGATGATGTGGTGGGTGGCCGCGCCGCCGGGGACGGCGAGCACCACCACGTCAGCGGCGGCCATACACTCGGTCAGTGTCTCGGTCTGGCGGGCGGGGACGTCGATCTGTTTCGGGGATCGATTGTAGAACACCACGTCCATCCCGAACCCGTGGTGGCATCGCTTGGCGATGGCCTGCCCGATCCGGCCCATGCCCACGATGCCCACGGTCTTGCCCGACATGTGCAGCCCTAGCATCTGGGTCGGGTGCCACCCCTCCCACGCGCCGGCACGGACCATGCGCTCGCCCTCTCCTGCGCGGCGGCAGGTCATCAGCATCAGCACCATCGCGATATCCGCTGTGGCATCCGTCACCGCACCAGGTGTGTTCGACACGGCAATGCCCGCAGCCCGCGCCGCGGCAGCGTCGATGTGGTTGTAGCCCACCCCGAAATTGGCGAGCAGTTTGCACCGCGCATCCACCATCGTGGCCGCCGTACAGGCGTCGCCCAGGGTCGGCAGGATCATGTCATAGGCGCCCATGGCCGCGGTCATTTCGGCCTCGGTCATCGGCACATTGGTGTCGCGCACGGTGACGTCTGCGATGGCGCGGGCCTTTGCCAAAACCTCTTCTGGCAAAGGTCGTGTGATCAGTAGCGTGTTCAATACAGTCTCCCGCCTTTTGGGATGGTTTGGTCAGGCGCGATCAGGACAACCTCGCCGTCCGCGTCCGGTGCACCCAGCACGAGGATTTCGGACATGAACTTGCCGATCTGGCGGGGTGGAAAGTTGACCACCGCCATCACTTGCCGCCCGATCAGGGTTTCCGGCGTGTAGTGCTTGGTAATCTGGGCCGAGCTTTTCTTGATCCCCAGCTCCCCACCGAAATCGACCCAGAGCTTGATCGCAGGGCGCCGCGCCTCGGGGAAAGGTTGGGCATCGACAACCTCGCCCACACGGACGTCGACCTTCATGAAGTCGTCAAAGCTGATTTCAGCCATCGCGGGCCAGTTCCTTGGATCGTTCGGTTGCCGCGTGAACTGTGGCGCGCATGAGCGGTGGCAAGCCCTTGTCGTCATCCATCAGCACCTCTAGCCCCGCCTGGGTGGTGCCGTTGGGACTTGTCACATTCACACGCAGCTGCGACGGGTCCTCATCGGCCTGCATCGCCAGAGCGCCTGCGCCTGCCACGGTCGCCTTTGCCAGCGCCATCGCCATGTCGGCGGGTAGCCCTTCGGCCTCTCCCGCGGCGGCAAGCGTTTCGATCATGTGAAAGACATATGCGGGACCCGAGCCGGAGACGCCGGTAACGGCGTCCATTTGCGCCTCGCTCTGCAACCGGACAACCTGACCGATCGCTTCCAGCATGGCTTGGGCCAGTGTGGTATCGGCATCGGTCGCCTGCGCGTTGCCGACGATCGCCGTGATTCCCTGCCCCACGGCGGCGGGCGTGTTGGGCATTGCGCGGATGATCGCAGCTTGGCCCAGCGCGGCCCCCAGCGTGTCGAGCGTCGTGCCCGCCGCGACAGAAACAAAGACCGTCCTTGGTGCGGCCAGCGCCGCGACTTGCGGAAGGGCCGCGCCCATCATCTGCGGCTTGACCGCCAGCAGGACGGCGCGCGGATGATCGGGGAAGTCGCCGTTCAGGTTCACGCCTTGTGCACGGACCCAGTCGCTCGGATGCGGGTCGATTACATGCACGGCACGAGGGTCCACACCTGCGGCGAGCCACCCCGCCAGCATCGCCGATCCCATCTTGCCGCAGCCCAGCATCACCAGGCCGCGGTCGTTCAGTTCGGATATGTCCATGTGCCCCCCGTTGGTCGTCGGGGGACAGGGTTACGCGCGGCCGTAGGCCTCGGCAATGGCGACCTGCATCGCGTCTTCTAGATCGCGTTCACCCCATGTCACCAGCTGGAACGCCGGGTAGTAGCGTTCGGCGGCCATGACGGCGGCGGAAATCATCGTGTCGATCTGGTCGGGGCTGGCCATCTGGCCACCGGCGAGGATCAGGCCGTAGCGGTAGACCATCAGCTTTTGCTGCGCCCAATAGCTGAACGCACCTGCCCAGCAATTGTCGTTTACGCGGTTGAGCGCAGCGTTCAGCGCGTCCATGCGGTGTTCGGGCGGTTCCATGTCAAAGGTGCAAATCAGGCGGAGCGTTTCGTCATAGCCCGACCACGCCAGCGTGATGGAATAGGTGCGCCACTGGCCTTCGACGGCCATTGCGATCTGATCATCCGCGATGCGGTCGAATTCCCAATCCTGATGTTCGGCGATGTGTTCGACGATATCGATTGGGTGAAGATCTTCGATCTGTGGGAGGGATTCAGTAACTGCCATGACGCACCCCTTTCGGGTTATTGCGACCGGGGCGTGACAGCACCCCAGCGCTTGGTGGCTGCTCTAGGGGCGGTGGGTGGTTCCATCGCCCATACCAAGTATGGTGCGTGCATGACGTGCCTTCTGTAAAGCACTATCTTGTGGAAAACCGCGATAAGCTGTGGGTGCCTTTGTCCGGACACCAAGATTTAGGCAGAGCGCCCCGGCGCCAAATCGCGCGGCTCTAGGCTGTTGCCGGTTGCGGCTGACCCAATGACGCCAGACGCTCCTGCACCGCGTCGAGCACGACACGCACCTTTGCAGGCAGGTATCCGCGCTGCGGGTAGACGGCCCAAACGGCAGTGTCGAAATTATGCGGCGTGGCCTCGTAGGTCGGAAACGGGTCGACCAACGTGCCCGCATCGAGCGCTGGCGCAATCGTCCAATCGGCCAGCAGGCCCGGCCCCATGCCGCGTTCGACCGCATCGAGGATCGCAAGCGCCCCGGTGGCCACGATGGGACCCGTGGGCCGGATGGCGATCACGCGGCCGTCCTCCCCGCGAAAACGCCACAGGTGGCGAAATGCGGGGCTGGAGAACATGACGGCCACATTGTCGGGCAGATCGGCCGGCGTGGCCATGGGGTTCCGGGAGAGCCAGTCTGGCGCGCAACACAGGTGATAGCGCACATCGCCCAGTTTGCGCACCGCCATGTCGGCCCCGACCGCGGGTTCCACAAGGCGAAAGGCGACATCCATCTGTTCGCCTGCCATGTCGGCGAAAGCGTCGTTCATCTGGAGATCGAAGGTCAGCGCGGGATGCGCGCGGCGCAGCCCGGCAAGGACGGGCACCATGATCTGCTGTCCAAAGGCAGTGGAGACAGCGATGCGGATATGGCCTTCGGGTTGGGTGGCGCTGGCACCGAGGTTTTCACCGGCTGACAGCAATTCCGTCAGCGGGCGTGCAATGGCGTTGAAATAGGCCATTCCCGCCTCCGTCGGTTCAACGCGGCGGGTGGTGCGGACAAACAGCGGGGTGTCCAGGTGGCTCTCTAACCCCGCGATGGCGCGCGAGACCACGGACGGGTCCACGTCCAATTCACGCGCCGCGGCGACGAAAGATCGTTCGCGGATTGCGGCACAGAAAATCTGAAGGGTCTTCAAGTCGGCATTCATGCGCACACCTCATTAAAGAGGTGTGCAGGAAACCCGACACGTGCAGCGACGTCAACTGCCCTTACGTCACTTTTCTTCGAGCGCGGCGATTCTTGCCTTGAGCGCGTCGTTTTCTTCGCGTGCCTTCTGCGCCATGGCGCGCACGGCATCGAATTCCTCGCGCGTGACAAAGTCCCGATCCGCAAGCCAGCGGTCCATCAGGCTTTTCATGGCTGTCTCAGCCTCGTCCTTGGCGCCTTGGGCCACGCCCATGGCATTTGTCATCAGCTGGCTGATATCGTCCATGATCTTGGAACGCGTTTGCATGGCAAACTCCTCTCGTCACCTGCCCGTGATATGGGCCTGTTTGCCCGCGATCTCAAGGTTGACTTGCCCGGCCACCAAAGGCACCCACCGGGCATGATCTATGCCATCGCCTTTCCCGAGATTTCGCCGAACCTGATTTCGGTGACCCTGTTCGGCGTGACGCTGGCCATTCGCTGGTACGCTTTGGCCTATATCGTGGGCATCATCATCGGCTGGCGCATGGGCGCGCAAATTTTGCGCCGCGCGCGCCTGTGGCCAAAGGGTGAGGCACCAGCCACGACCGCGCAATTGGACGACCTGATCACGTGGATCATCGTGGGCATCATCGCCGGTGGGCGGCTGGGGTTTGTGCTGTTCTACGAGCCTGCCTATTACCTCGCCAACCCGCTGGACATCCCGAAGATCTGGCAGGGTGGCATGTCGTTTCACGGTGGTTTTCTGGGCGTCGTGGTTGCCGGGTTGTGGTTCTGTCGCAGCCAGAAAATCCCGATGCTGCCCATGGCCGATGTGCTGGCATATGGCACGCCGCCTGCGCTGGCGCTGGGGCGGATCGCGAATTTCATCAATGCCGAACTGTGGGGCCGACCGACTGACGTGCCATGGGGCGTGATCTTTCCGGGCGCGGCTGCGCAGGACTGTCCGGGCGTTGTGGGCCTGTGCGCGCGTCACCCCTCGCAGCTTTATGAGGCCGCGCTGGAAGGCGTTTTGTTGACGGCTGTTCTGGTCTGGCTGGTGTGGCGACGCCGCGCGCTGTTCCGACCCGGCATGGTCACTGGCGTGTTCCTTGCGGGCTATGGGATCGCCCGCTTCATCGTTGAAATTTACCGGCAGGCCGATGCGCAATTCATCACGCCCGACAACCCGATGGGCCATGTGATCGGCACCGCGAGCATCGGCATCACCATGGGGCAGGTCCTGTCGCTGCCCATGATCATCGTGGGGCTATGGATGATCGCCTACGCCACCCGGCGCCCGGCATGACCACGCCCCTTGCGCGTCTGCTGATGGACCGCATCGCGGCTGCGGGTCCGCTGACGGTGGCGGATTTCATGACCGAATGCCTGCTCCATCCCGAACACGGCTATTACACCACCCGTCCACCCTTTGGCGCGGAGGGGGATTTCATCACCGCGCCCGAGATCAGTCAGATGTTCGGGGAGCTGATTGGGCTCTCTCTCGCGCAGGTCTGGATGGATCAAGACAGGCCCGCGCCATTTGTATTGGCGGAGCTTGGCCCCGGTCGCGGGACGCTGATGGCCGACGTGCTGCGCGCGACCAAGAGCGTGCCCGGATTTCACGCCGCAGCACAGGTGGTCTTTGTCGAAGCCTCCCCCGCCCTGCGCGCCGAGCAAGCGCAGCGGGTGCCCGGTGCCACGTGGGTCGGAACGGTGGCCGAGCTGCCCGCGGGCCCACTTTATGTCGTGGCAAACGAGTTCTTTGACGCCCTGCCCATCCGGCAGTTTCAACGCGCCGGGCGCGGATGGAGCGAGCGCGTGGTTGCGGTGCGCGATGGCGGGTTGCGCTTCGCGCTCGCCCCCCCGGCCCCGGTGCCTGCCTTGGCCACCCGATTGGCCGACACGTGCGATGGCGACATCGTGGAATTTTGCCCCATGGCCGCACCGATCGTCACGACACTCGCCACGCAGATCGCGCAGCAGGGCGGTGCGGCGCTTTTTGTCGACTACGGAAACTGGGCGGGCACGGGTGATACGCTGCAGGCTCTGGCCGATCACGCGCCGGTTGATCCGCTGGCCACGCCGGGCACTGCCGATATCACGGCCCATGTGGATTTTGCCGCCCTCGCCGCAGCCGCCGCGCCCCGTATGGCCTCGGCCATGGTTCCGCAAGGCGTCGTTCTGGAACGCTGGGGCATCACCCAGCGCGCGCAGACCTTGGCGCGGTCGATGTCAGGCACGGCGCTGGAAAGTCATATTGCAGCGCATCGCCGCTTGACCCACCCGGACGAGATGGGCCTTCTATTCAAGATGCTCGCGATGACACCTCCTGGTCGGGCCGGATGGCCCGGGTTGGAACCTTGGACCCCTGAGCCCCCGACTGCTGCCTGAAAATGACGCTCGATATTCTGACCTCTGATGCATTGGCCCCGATCCGCCACGGGTTCTTCACCCGACGCGGCGGGGCATCGTCGGGTGTGTTCAAGGGGCTCAATTGCGGGTTGGGAAGCTCGGACCAGTCCGACATTGTCCATCTGAACCGCAAGCGCGTGGCCGAGGCCATGGGCGTGGAGCCAAATCACCTGATCACACAGTATCAGACGCATTCGGCCCGCGTGGTCACTGTCACCGGCCCAAAGGATACGGGGCAAGAGGCCGATGCCATGGTCACTGCCACACCCGGTCTGGCCTTGGGCATTCTGACGGCGGATTGCCAACCGGTGCTCTTTGCCGATGCCGAGGCTGGGGTTGTGGGGGGCGCGCATGCGGGCTGGAAAGGCGCCGAGGCTGGTGTGCTCGAGGCCACGGTCGCGGCGATGGAATCCTTGGGCGCGGATCGCGGCCGCATTCACGCCGTGATCGGCCCCGCGATCAGTCAGGCGAATTACGAGGTCGGCCCAGAATTCGTGGAACGCTTTGTGGACGACGATCCCGAGACGGCGCGCTTCTTTGCCGGGGGTGCCGGCGGCGCGGACGGAAAGGCAATGTTCGATCTGCCGGGCTACGGTCTGTGGCGGTTGCGGGCAGCGGGTGTTGGCCATGCGGAATGGATCCGGCACTGCACCTATGCCGATGAGCGGCGCTTTTATTCCTACAGGCGCGCGACCCACCGCAAAGAGGCCGATTACGGACGCCTGATCGCCACCATCCGCCTCTGACGGCTGCGGCGCTTGCTGCCTTAATTGGTCGGGTGTTTCTGAAAATTAACCTCAAACTGCCGCAATCACGCCGCGGGCAGGTCAAGCTGACCCGCGATACCGTCCCCATGACCGAAGCGGAGGCACGGTGCCAATCGCTTCCCTGTTCAAGGACGGCTGTGATGAGTGCAAAGAAACGTTGGATGGATGCGGTGATCGCCCAAAGCCGGAAATCCCAGCCCGATTTGCCGTGGCACCGCGGTGTGCGCGTTGCCAAGGCTGCAGACCGCAAGGTCGCGGCACCCAGCCCCCGCAAGGCCGCCCGCGCCTGAGCCACGGGTTAAGGGGGCGAGGTCGCCCGCGATAAACTGGCCTGCCCCGTCCAGGCCCCACGCGGACTCACCGATATCTCGCCGCACGTATCAGCGTTCGACGCCCGGTCCCTGCCCGCGCAGGCGCGATCCAATTGCGCCGATTTTTGCCAAATTGTGGCGAAGGGCGATCCGGAGCGGAAACAAATCCCGGACCACGCGCCCATTGATCGGAAACACCGACCAGTCGTTTACCATTTTTGACAGATCAGAGAGATTCGCGGCTTATTCATTCTCAAGACGTAGCCGCGTGACCTGACCGTGGGGGCCAGATCCGCACCAGTAATAGGTGTAGTGATGAACCGCCCCCTGCCTGCCGGTCTGCCGGCTTCTGATTTGTCCCCGCTGGCCGATGGCCAGTTCGTTCGCACAGACAGGCGACCTCCGCGCACACGCCCTCTCATGCGCAAATATGAGGTCGCCTATCTGGCCCCCAATTCAGATGGCATGACCACGTCGCGTCTGGCACCGGCCACGCAGACATTCGAAAGCGCCTTTATGGCGTTTGCCCGCGGCACCGTCTTTTCCACCCCCTCCGGCCCCGTCGCCGTCGAGGATTTGCACCCCGGGGACGAGCTGATCACAGCCGATGCCGGGACCCAGCGCCTGATGTGGAAAGGCGCCACGACCGTGGTGCCCGGCGCGCCCGGCCAGAACGAGGCCTCGGGCCGTTTGACCCGCGTGGCCACCGACAGCCGCGGCATGGGGCGACCCAGTCAGGACCTGATGCTGGGCTTTGCGGCGCGGCTTTATCAGGGCAACGGCACCGGGTTTTTCCTGCCCGCGACCGATGTGATCGACGGGATCAGCGTGATCGCGGTCACACCGCCCTCGCCCGTGCGGGTCTTCCACTTGGGTCTTGCGCAGCATTGCCGGCTGATCGCCAACGGGATCGAGGTCGAAAGCTTCCATCCCGGGCTGGCCTTTTCAGGCACCCACCGCCCCGAGATGCGCGCGCTGTACCTGTCGATGTTCCCGCACCTTCGCGCGATCGAGGATTTTGGCCCCCTGCGTTATGCCCGCGAGGATGAAGAGCGCGGCCAGAGCGCGACCCCGCACGATCCGCTGGTTCTGTACTGATCTTCAGGCGCTGCGGCTCAGCCGTTCCTCAAGCACGTCAAACGGCACGCCAGGGTCGTCCTTGGCCCCGCGGATGACCAGCGAAGTCTTGACGCTGGCCACGTTGTCGGCGCGCAGCAAATCCTCGGTCAAAAAGGTCTGGAAGGTCGACAGATCGGGCGCGACGCATTTCAGGATGAAGTCCACCTCGCCATTGAGCATGTGGCATTCCCGGACAAGCGACCAGTCGGCGCAGCGCGCCTCGAACGCGCTCAGATCTGCTTCGGCCTGGCTTTGCAGCCCCACCATGGCGAAAACACGCACCTCGAACCCCAAGGCGCGGGCGTCGACCTCGGCGTGGTAACCTTTAATATATCCGGTCTCTTCAAGGGTGCGGACACGGCGCAAGCAGGGCGGCGCGCTGATCCCCACGCGTTTGGCCAATTCGACATTGGTCATCCGCCCGTCGGCCTGCAATTCGGCCAAGATCATGCGGTCAATGTCATCCAGACGGTGTGCGGCCATAATTCCCCCGGCGATTTGCGAACCTTGTCGGAACAGGTAGCGTAAGCGCAAGAATATTACAAGATGGCGCAACTTTCTGATATGCTTGCCCCGCCGTCACGATCGCGCGCCGGGGTCTTTTAACCCCGCGGGGGGCGGTCTATATCGGCTGTGATCAGGACCCGGGGGATCGTCACATGGCCGAACAAAAACGCACCAAAGTGCTCATCATTGGATCAGGCCCTGCCGGGTACACGGCAGGTGTTTACGCCAGCCGCGCGATGCTGGAACCCATTCTTGTGCAAGGGATCGAACCCGGTGGTCAGCTGACCACCACGACCGAGGTCGAAAACTGGCCCGGCGATACCGAAGTGCAAGGCCCCGACCTGATGGTGCGCATGGAATCCCATGCGCGCGCCATGGGATGCGAGATCATTGGCGACATCATTTCGTCCGTCGATTTCTCGAAGCGGCCCTTTGTGTGCCAGTCCGATAGCGGCACCGAATACGTGGCCGACGCGATCATTCTGGCCACCGGCGCGCGCGCCAAATGGCTGGGCCTGCCGTCCGAGGAGAAGTTCAAGGGCTTTGGCGTCAGCGCCTGCGCGACCTGTGACGGGTTCTTTTACCGCGGGCAGGAGATCGTCGTCGTGGGCGGTGGCAACACCGCTGTCGAGGAGGCGCTGTTCCTGACGAACTTTGCCTCCAAGGTGACGCTGGTCCATCGCCGTGATGAATTGCGCGCGGAGAAAATCCTGCAGGACCGCCTGATGAAGAACCCCAAGATCGAACCGCTGTGGTTCCACGAGGTTGACGAGGTCATCGGCGCGGACATGCCGCTGGGCGTCGAAGGCGTGCGGGTCAAACACACCAAAACGGGCGAGATCACCGAGATTCCGGCAAAGGGCGTATTTGTAGCCATCGGCCACGCGCCGGCCAACGAGTTGGTCAAGGACGTGCTGGAGACGCATATGGGCGGCTACGTGGTGACAAAGCCCGACAGCACCGAAACCTCGATCCCCGGGGTGTTTGCCGCAGGCGACATCACCGACTGGCAATACCGTCAGGCGATCACGAGCGCGGGCATGGGTTGTCAGGCCGCGCTGGAGGTCGAACGCTTCCTTGCCGAACATGACGAAGCGCCACGCGAAACCGTGACCGAGCCTTTGGGATACGGTGCCGAGGTTTCGTGATCGGGACCAGGTGAACACCTCCGAGGCCATCGCAAGGTACCTCACGCTAACGCGGGAGACCTTGCCCGAGGTCGCCGCCGATCGTGGCTGGCCCATTCGCAATGATCACTGTTTTCAGCGCGTCGTGCTCGACACTGTCAGCGGGGGCGTCTGGTACGACCACATCGCGCGCCCGGCCTATCGACACATGACCGCCGATCAGTTGGGCCGCGCGATTGCGCTGAGCGAAGACATCCTGTCCGGGGACGTCGACCTCGATGCTTTGAACGCGCGGTCCATTGCCCTGCGCCGGGCGCGCAATAGCTCTCGCCCATGCCCCGCAGAACCTCTCCAAAAGACGCTCGACGTGTAGAGACCGCCGATGATCTGGATGAGGTCGTCAGCGACAAGCGCGCGGGATGGCGCGCCAATCCGGCCAAGGCGCGGCGGCGGCAGCGGCGGTACAAAAAGAAACTGACCGACGAGATCGCGCAACTGGCACGCGATGGTGATTTGGAAGACAGCGACCTGACCTGACAGAGGCCTGCAAAGACGGGACGTTGGCGGCGCGATCCCAAATCGGAAACCCACAGTTTCCGCAGCGCAGAAAGTTTGTTCTTGCGTGAACATACTTTCTGATGGATACGTTCACGCGTGAACAAACCCGAGTCCATCCCCATGACGACGCCCGTCAAACAGCCCAGCCTTGAGGAGGAAGACCAGCTCTTTCGCCTGCTGCGCCAGCTTGACACGGCGCCCGACGCCTCGCAACGGGCCATGGCCGCCAGCCTTGGCCTGTCCTTGGGGCGGGTGAACACGCTTCTGCGGCGCGCCGCGGATCGCGGGTTCATCAAGGTCATGGACCGCAACAGCACGGACAAGCGGCAACGCTATGCCTATGCCCTGACGCCCCGGGGCGGATCCGAAAAGAACCGCCTCACCAACCAGTTTCTTGCGCGCAAGCTCGCTGAGTACAACGCGCTCCACGCCGAATTGACCGGCACCACCTCTGGCCTCTCATTACCCCAGAACAGGACGACCCTTATGGAACAAAACCTTGCGCCGATCCCCGAGCTGTACGTGTCTTTCGACAGCGCGCAGAAGATGAAAATGGAAGCGGCTGACCTTGTCAGCTGGGACCTGACGCCCCGCCAGATCTGCGATCTGGAACTGCTGATGAACGGTGGTTTCAACCCGCTCAAAGGGTTCCTGACCGAGGCGGATTATGACGGCGTGGTCGAAAACATGCGTCTGGCCGACGGGTCGCTGTGGCCCATGCCCATCACGCTGGACGTGTCCGAAGAATTCGCGGGCAAGCTGGAAGCGGGTCAGGACATCGCGCTGCGCGACCAGGAAGGCGTGATCCTCGCCACCATGACCGTCACCGACAACTGGGTGCCGAACAAAGCGCGCGAGGCCGAAAAGGTGTTTGGCGCCGATGACGACGCGCACCCGGCGGTGAACTACCTGCACAATCAGGCCGGCAAGGTCTATCTGGGCGGCCCCGTGACCGGCATCCAGCAGCCCGTGCACTATGACTTCCGCGCCCGCCGCGACACGCCCAACGAATTGCGCGCCTATTTCCGCAAACTGGGCTGGCGCAAGATCGTGGCGTTCCAGACGCGCAACCCGCTGCACCGCGCGCACCAGGAACTGACGTTCCGCGCCGCGAAGGAGGCCGAAGCCAACCTGCTGATCCACCCGGTCGTGGGTCTGACGAAGCCCGGCGACATCGACCACTTCACCCGCGTGCGTTGCTACGAGGCGGTTCTGGACCAATACCCGGCGTCGACGACGACCATGTCGCTCTTGAACCTTGCGATGCGCATGGCTGGCCCGCGCGAGGCGGTCTGGCACGGCCTGATCCGCAAGAACCACGGCTGCACCCACTTCATCGTCGGCCGCGACCACGCGGGCCCCGGCAAGAACTCCGCAGGCGAAGATTTCTACGGCCCCTATGATGCGCAGGACCTGTTCCGCGAACATCAGGACGAAATGGGCATCGAAATGGTCGACTTCAAACACATGGTCTATGTGCAGGAGCGCGCCCAGTACGAACCCAATGACGAGATCGCGGATCGCGACAGCGTCACGATCCTGAACATCTCGGGCACCGAGCTGCGCCGCCGTCTGGCCGAAGGTCTGGAAATCCCGGAATGGTTCTCGTTCCCGGCGGTCGTCAACGAATTGCGCCGTTCGCGTCCGCCGCGGGCCAAGCAGGGCTTTACCGTCTTCTTCACGGGCTTCTCGGGCTCGGGCAAGTCGACCATTGCCAACGCGCTGATGGTCAAGCTGATGGAGATGGGTGGACGTCCCACGACGCTTCTGGACGGGGATCTGGTCCGCAAGAACCTGTCTTCGGAACTGGGCTTCTCGAAAGAGCACCGTGACCTGAACATCCGCCGCATCGGCTATGTCGCGTCCGAGATCACCAAGAACGGTGGTATCGCGATCTGTGCGCCCATCGCGCCTTACGCCACGACCCGCCGCGCGGTGCGCGAAGACATCGAAGCCTTCGGTGCCTTCTGCGAAGTCCACGTCGCGACCAGCATCGAGGAATGTGAAAAGCGGGACCGCAAGGGCCTCTACAAGCTGGCGCGCGAAGGCAAGATCAAGGAATTCACAGGCATCTCCGATCCCTATGACGTGCCGGAAAACCCTGAACTGCGCCTGGAAACCGAAGGCAATGACGTCGATTACTGCGCCCAGCAGGTTCTGCTGAAACTGCAGGAAATGGGTCTGATCGCGGCCTAAGCTGCGCTGCCAAAAGACTAGAAAACGCCCGCAGAGGAAGCTCTACGGGCGTTTTTCTTTGCAGGCGCTTGGCGGCGCGCCGGGTTAGTGCAGCGTCACCGGGCTCAGGTCGTGTTGACGCGCCAGCACATAGGCCAGCTTGCGGTCAGCCACGAGGGCGAGCTGTTCGCCTTCGGCATTGTGGACGGCGTAGATGTGATCCACATCGCCTGCCTCGTCGCGGACATCGCGCGGCAGGTCAGCCACGTCCACCTCTTTCACGTAGACGAGCGACGACACACTTTCGGGAAAATCGATCTTGGTATTCATCTTGTGCTCCTTTCGCGGCAGCTTGGGCGGGTCCGCACGGCGGCGGGACGCCCAGATTTCACGTCACGTTTTGATCTTGATTGTTTGAACAACGCGCTCGGGCTCGGCCCGGTTCAAATCAATATGCAGCAGGCCGTTTTCCATCTGCGCCTCCCCAACATCGACACCCTCGGCGAGGACGAAGGAACGCTGGAACTGACGCGCGGCGATCCCGCGGTGCAGAAAGACCCGGTCGGCACTGTCATCACCCTGACGGCCCCGGATCACCAATTGCCGGTCTTCGACCGTGATCGACAGGTCATCTTCCCCGAACCCAGCAAGGGCAAGCGTGATGCGATAGGAATTGGGAGATGTCTGTTCGATGTTGTAAGGCGGGTAGCCTTCATTGCCGGTCTTGGCAGTGCGTTCGACCAGCCGTTCCAGCTGATCAAAGCCCAACAGGAACGGATGCGTTCCCAAGGTCAGTTTTGTCATGGCCCTTTGCCCTTTGCGGTCCTGATCATAGCGACACACGGATCGCGTCCCGATTTCGGCAACGCGACATGTAAAAAATATGGGGACGCACCCCGTTAAACGCAAGGTTTTGCTAAGATATCGCAAGCGATGGTATACAGAAGGTTGAACGGTGCGCGGCCCCGCCCGCACCCGGTCTCTGTTCCGAAGGAATTGCATCCATGACGTCGACCCAAATGGACCCGTCCGAGGTTTTGCGCGTCGAGCTTGCCGTCCTTCAACAGGAACACCGCGATCTGGACGACGCCATCACCGCCTTGGGCGAGCGTGCGGGCGCGGATCGGCTGGCGCTGCAACGGCTGAAAAAGCAAAAGCTGGCGCTCAAGGACCGTATCGCCCGGATCGAGGATCAGCTGACCCCCGATATCATTGCCTGATCCGCGCCCCTGTGCGATAGCGCGCGCAGGACATCAGGGCTTGGACCATACGGGGCGAACGGGGGCGACATGACGCAAGTTGGGATCATCATGGGGTCACAGTCGGACTGGCCCACGATGAAGAAAGCCGCCGATATTCTGGACGAACTCGGCATCAGCTACGAGACCCGGATCGTGTCGGCCCACCGCACGCCGGATCGGTTGTGGGAGTATGGCAAGACAGCCGTAGATCGCGGGTTGAAGTGCATCATCGCGGGCGCGGGCGGCGCGGCCCACTTGCCGGGGATGATGGCGTCAAAGACGCGGGTGCCGGTCATTGGCGTTCCGATCCAGACGCGGGCCCTGTCCGGGGTCGATAGCCTCTATTCCATTGTGCAGATGCCACGCGGGTTCCCGGTCGCGACCATGGCGATTGGGGAGGCAGGCGCGGCCAATGCCGGGCTGATGGCTGCGGGCATTCTCGCTGCGCATGATGACGCGTTGGGCGACCGGCTCGATGCGTGGCGCGCGGCGCTGGCCGCCTCGATCCCCGAGGTGCCGGTTGATGACTGACGCGCTGATCCCCGGATCGACCATCGGCATCCTTGGTGGCGGGCAATTGGGTCGCATGCTGGCGCTGGCCGCCGCGCGGCTGGGCCTGCGCGTGATGATCTTTGATCCGGACCCCGAGGCACCGGCCGCCCAAGTCGCCGCCGCGCATCTCTGCGCGCCTTACGAGGAGGCCGAGGCCCTGCGCGCCTTTGGCGAGGCCTGCGATGTGCTGACCTACGAGTTCGAGAATATCCCGACCGAGGCGCTCGATATCTTGGAGGCGGTCGTGCCGATCCATCCGGGGCGTCAGGCGCTGGCCACGTCGCAGGACAGGTTGGTCGAAAAGAGCTTCCTCGCCGGGCTGGGGCTGAACGTCGCGCCCCATGCCGATATCACCGACCTTGCCTCGCTGACTGCGGCTGCCGCGCAGATGGGCGGCGCGGGCATCCTCAAGACGCGGCGCTTTGGCTATGACGGCAAGGGGCAGGTGCGTGTTGATGCGGACACCGATCTGGCCGCGGCACTCGACAGCCTGAACGGCGCGCCCGCGATACTGGAAGGGTTGGTGCCCTTTACCTCCGAGGTCTCGGTCATCGTGGCACGCGGCGCGGATGGCGCGGTCGCCTGTTTCGATCCGGGCGAGAACGTGCACCGCGACGGCATCCTGCACACCACGACGGTCCCCGCCCCCCTGCCCGCGCGGCTGCGCACCGACGCGATCCTGATGGCCGGTCAGATTGCCAATGCGCTCGATTATGTCGGCGTGATGGGGGTGGAGCTTTTTGTGACGCCCGAGGCGCTTGTCGTGAACGAGATCGCGCCGCGCGTGCACAACTCCGGCCACTGGACGCAGAATGGCTGTGTCATCGACCAGTTCGAACAGCATATCCGCGCAGTCGCGGGCTGGCCACTGGGCGACGGGTCGCGGCATTCCAATGTGGTGATGGAGAACCTGATTGGCGATGACGTCGACCGGGTGCCGGAACTGTCCGAGGAAGGCCGCGCGATCCACCTCTACGGCAAGGCCGAGGCGCGGCCCGGTCGCAAAATGGGTCACGTGAACACGGTGAGTGGGCGCGGTTAGTCGCCCGTCACCGCATCCAGATAATCGAGGTCGCGGTCAAACCGCCCGGTTTCTAGAAACGCCTGCACCTGCGCGATGACCAGCGGGTTCAGCATCATGAAGGTGTGCGTGACGTTCAGCGTGATGTGATCGGCCATCCCCGCTACGCGCGTGTCTGATACGGCCACCTTGCCATCATCAGGGCCATCGATCAGGCCGGAATAGACGGGGTTCAGGCTCGCACGGCCCGCGATCACGCCCAGTTCGAACGGGACGGGTGGCAGAGCCTTGGGGAGCGAGGCCGCGCCTGTGCCCAGTTGCGCGCCAGCGGGTCCGTTGATCCATGAAAACGCCGGGATGTCGCCCAAGGCATCAACCAGCGCGGTTCCCTGATTGGGCGGGCCCATCATGACGACACGGCCAATCGGGGCATCCCCGTGGTCCGCCACCCATTGCCTGAGCAGGATCCCCCCCATGGAATGCGTCACGAGGTGGACCGGACGGCTGGGGCAGGCTGCGATGGCGTCAGGGACCGTCTGTGCTGCCAGAACCTCGATCGGGGCGTCGGTCGAAGGATAGGTGGGGCGCACGGTGTCATAACCTGCCCGCGCCAGCGCCTGATCCATCACCGCAAGCGACGCGCCCGTGCGCGCCAACCCGTGGAGCAGGACAACACACTCCGCCGCGGCCATGGCGGGCGCGCAAGTCAGCAGGAGGGCAAGGATCGCGCGTTTCATACCCCGACACTTAGGCGGGGATGCGGGGTTTGCACAGGTCTACGCGGCGTCCGACGGTCTGTGACGCGCGGGTGCCAAGCCAATCAGGACACCGCCCAGCACGACGACCGAGGCGATGGCAAAGCGCAGGGTCAGCGGTTCTGATAGGAACAGCATACCGCCAGCCATGGCGATCAGGGGCACGGTCAGTTGCGCAATCGCGCCCCGGGTCGCGCCCAACGCGGGCAGCACGTGATACCACAGCGCGTAGCCCAGACCCGAGGTCACGGCCCCCGCCAGCAAGGCTAGGAGCGCGCCTTGCAGGGTCATGGCATCCTGCACGACCACAAAAGCCAAAACGCCAAAGGGCGTGGCCCAGAGAAAATTCGATGCGGTCTCGGCCAACGGGTCCGTGGCGCCGCGACCCACGAGCGAATAGATGCCCCAGCCCAGCGCGGCGGCGGCCATGAGCGTGGAGCCGATCACCGGCGGCGCGCCCACGCCCGCAGGCCACAGCAGGTAGACCAACCCCGCGAAAGCCACGGCCGAGCCGACCCAGCGGCGGGCTGGAATGCCCTCGCCCGCCAGAACGGCACCGGCGAACATCGTCATCTGCACGCCCCCAAACAGGATCAACGCGCCCAGCCCCGCAGGCAGTGTCACATAGGCAAAGGAGAAGCCCAGCATATAGAGCGTGAGGCTCCCTATCCCCCACCAGTTCGGCGCAAAACGCGGCACGGCCCGGTTGCGCAGCGCGACCAGCGCACACAGCATCGCAGCGCCCGCCGCCAGTCGAAGGGCGGCAAAGGCCGCAGGCCCGGTCGTGCCGTCGAGCAGCGCCAACCGGTTCAGGATGGAGTTCGACGCAAAGGCCAACAGCACAAGGATCAGGAGCAGCGCACGCGCCATCGCGGAAGTCATGAGGTGATAGAGGCCCCGCGTGCCTGATTTGGCAAGTCACGCTCGGTCACATCAACCGCTCCGTCAGCGGCGCCCGCAGATAGGCCCAGCGCCCCGCGACCATCGTCCCCAGCACGGCGGAGCGGTCTTGCGTGAGAACCACGAGGTCCGCGCGCATGCCGGGGCCCAGCCCGCCCCGATCGGTTGCCCCCATGATCACCGCAGGTCCCCGCGTCACCGCGTGCCAGCCGGCCACGCCCAAACGCTCGGCCCCGCGGGCCAAGGCCGGGTAATGATAGTCCGACACCAGCGCCGAACAGGCCCCTTCGCGGAAAAGCTTGGCCGCGTTGATCCCGCGATCATGGGTGCCACCGCGCACCACATTGGGCGCGCCAAGAACGATCGGATCGCCTGCATCGCGCGCAGCCAAAGCGGCCTCTTCGGTCTCGGGGAACTCGGCCAGTGTCGCGCCCATCGCGCGAAATTGGTCGCGCGCCTCCGTCGTGCGGTCGTCGTGGCTGCCTATGATGCGGACACCCCGGGCGCTCAGGTCGGCGCAGAACTGTGCCAAGGCCTCCGGCACCTCATCCGCGCGCCCGGAGAGGTGTTTGATCAAATCGTGATGCGCCTCGGGCGAGCGCCCGGCTTTGAGTGCCTGCCCCGTCAGACGCGGCGGGCGTTTGCCTGCGCGGATCGCTGCGTGGGGGAGGTGATCGTTCAGAACGACGGCCTCGATCCCCGTCTCCTCGATCAGGCGCAGGATCACGGGGAAGTCGTCGATCATATGCGTCTCGACGCGCAGTTGCAGGCGCATGTCGACGATGGCCTGGGCACGGTAGTCCCCCAAAGCGCGGGCCATGCGGGCGGCAAATTCCGGGCCGCGCATTCCGCCCTCCCAACTCCAGAACTGAGCGAGCATG
>JBCBFU010000048.1:0-21932 GCA_038527375.1 Pseudomonadota bacterium
GCGGCAACTGCCCACCCTTATCGACGTAAAGACAGGTGTTGAGCCGCATCAGCGCCTCATACCCCGCCTCGGACTGCGCCAGCAGGACAAGCGGGGCGGGATCGCGCGGTTTCTCCCCCGGTTGCGCCGGATCAAAGGCCACGTCGATCTGGCACCCGATGATCGGCTGCACACCGGCCTTGGCCGCGCCTTCGGAAAACTCCAGCGCCGCGAACATGTTGTTGGTGTCCGTCAGCGCCACCGCCGGCATGCCCATATCGGCAATCAGCCCGGGCAGCTTTTTCATCCGCACCGCGCCTTCCAGCAGCGAATATTCCGAATGCAAGCGCAGGTGTATGAATCGCGGATCAGCCATGCCCGGACCCTATCCCCGCGCCGCCCCCGGCACCAGACGCACCCCCCATATAAAACTTAGCTCATCAACTAAGTGTCTTGACACGAATCGCCGCGCACCATTACTTAGCCACATGGATAACCAACCTCACACCCCGCATCTCGATGCCTTCTTCGGCGCATTGGCCGACCCGACCCGTCGCGCCGTGATCGAACGCCTGACCGCGGGCCCCGCCGCCGTCAGCGACCTGCACGCGCCCCACGACATGGCGCTGCCCACCTTCATGAAGCACCTATCGAAACTCGAGGCCGCAGGCCTCGTCCGATCCGAGAAAAAGGGCCGCGTCCGCACCGTGCATATCGAGGCTGCCCCGCTGCAAACGGCTGAAACATGGCTCAACAAACAGCGCAAGCTCTGGGAGGGGCGTCTGGACCGCCTAGAACGGCTCGCTGCGCAACTCGAAGGGCTGGACGACAATGACGACTGACACCGACACCTTCACCTTCACGCGGTCCTTCGACCTGCCGCCCGCCAAGCTATGGCACCTCCTCACCGCGCCGGAAGCCCGCGAGATCTGGGGCGCGCCCAATGACGAAACCGTGCTCGAAACCCTATCTGCCGACTTCACACCCGGCGGCACCGAACACCACCGCTGCGGCCCCAAGGAGGCCCCTGAGTTCGAGGTCACGACCCGCTGGTACAACATCGACGCGCCACAAAGGGTGACCTTCACCGAACAGATCCACGCAGGCGGCGCAACTCTGGGTGCCAGCCTCGTGACCTACGCGCTCACACCCACAGCCAAAGGCACCGACCTCTCCGTCACCGTCGCCGTCGCCTCCTTCGTGGGCCCAGACATGGTCGACGACTTCCGCGACGGCTGGACCGGCGGTCTGGCCCAACTCGACAAACTCATCGCATCCCTCTGACGAATTCCACGAAAGGACCGCACCCATGGACACCGATACCCTCTCCTTCACCCGCACGCTCAAAGCAGCGCCCGAACGCGTCTTCACCTTGATGACCGACAGCGACGCGCGTCAGGCGTGGAACTCCCCCGGCGAAGGCTTCCACGTCACCGTCACCCACCCGGCAACAACCGCGCCCGGCGCCCGCGAAACCGCGCTGGTCACCGCCGACGGCGAACCCGACACGGTCGTGCACACCGACTGGACCTCTGTGACGCCCGACACCATCGCCTATGCCGAAACGCTCGAAGTCGAAGGCGCGCCCATCGCGGCCTCCTTCGCCACCGCGATGCTGGAACCCGACGGCGACGCCACCAAACTGACCCTCGAGATTGCGCTGGTCAGCTTCGCCGGCCCCGAGATGCTCGACGGCTACAAGATGGGCTGCACGGCCGCGCTCGATGCTTTGGTGAACGCCGTCTGACGCGGGCCACGGGGGCACTTCCAAGCTGACCAATTGGGCAAACTCGCCGCCACGATCTGACACGACCCGCGCATTCTGCCCCACCCCCTTGCAATTCCGCCCCCCGCGCTGTGTCATAGACCACAGCGCGAGGGTCTACGCCGCATCGGCCCCGCTGCCCTGCCACCCGGTACCGCGGCCCTGCGAATGACATGGACATCACCTTCCGCCTGAACGGCGAAGACGTCACGTTGCACGATCCAAATCCCACAACGACCCTCCTCGACTGGCTGCGCGAGGAAGAGGGCCTCACCGGCACCAAGGAGGGCTGCAACGAAGGCGATTGCGGCGCCTGTTCGGTCATGGTCACCGATGACGGCGGAGCCAAGGCGCTCAACGCCTGCATCCTCTTTATGCCGCAACTCCACGGCAAGGCGGTCCGCACGGTCGAAGGCATCGCCGCCCCCGACGGCACACTCCACCCCGTGCAGCAGGCCATGGTCGATCTCCACGGCTCCCAATGCGGCTTCTGCACGCCGGGCTTCGTGGTCACGATGGCCACCGATCACCTCAACAGCTCCACCGACCACGACACGACGCTGGCGGGAAACCTGTGCCGCTGCACGGGCTACGCCCCCATCGCCCGCGCCGCCAAGGCCGCCGAGAATGACCCCATCCCCGCCCACATGCGCGACGCACCCCCTTCCTTCGCACAAAAATACCTCGGGGGAGCGCCGGAGGCGCGGGGGCAGAGCCCCTATTTGCCCGCCTCCGCAGACGACCTCGCCGCATGGTACGCCGACAACCCCGATGCCACCCTCATCGCTGGGGCAACCGATGTGGGCCTCTGGGTCACCAAACACTTCGCCGACCGCAAGGACGATTGGGGGCCCGTCGCCTTCCTGCACACGGCCAAAGACCTGCAAGAGATAACCGAGACAGACACCTACATCCGCCTCGGCGCCGGTGTCACCATAACCCGCGCGATGGAGGCACTGCCCTTCGCCCAGCTCCACGACATGTTCCGCCGCTACGGCTCTGTTCAGGTGCGCAACGCGGCCACCATAGGCGGCAATATCGCCAACGGCTCGCCCATCGGGGACAGCCCGCCACCGCTCATCGCGCTAGGGGCCACCCTGCACCTCCGCCACGGCGACACCCGGCGCGACATGCCGCTCGAAGACTTCTTCCTCGACTACGGCAAACAGGACCGCGCCAAGGGTGAGTTCGTGGAGGCCGTCAGCATCCCCAAACAACCCGACCGCCTGCGCGTCTACAAACTCTCCAAACGCTTCGACCAAGACATCTCCGCCGTCTGCGGCGCGTTCAACATCACCGTTGACGACGGCATCGTGACCCGCGCCCGCATCGCCTTTGGCGGCCTCGCCGGGACGCCCAAACGCGCGACACACGTCGAGAACGCGCTGCGCGGCCAGCCCTGGACGACAGAGACCGTGGGCCGGGCAGTGCCCGCCTTCACAGAGGACTTCCAACCCCTCACCGATATGCGCGCGACCGCCGACTACCGCCTCACCACGGCGCAAAACATGCTCCACCGCGCGTGGCTCGAAGATCAGGGACACCAAACCGATGTGCGGGAGGTCCGCGGATGAGCGTCGCAAAACCCCTCCCCCATGACAGCGCGCGGCTCCATGTGACCGGGGCCGCCCGGTATACAGACGACATCCCCACGCCCCGCGGCACGCTTCATCTGGCTTTTGGCTTCTCGACCATCGCGCGCGGCCAGATCGCCGACATGGACCTTTCCGGCGTCCGCGCGGCCCCCGGCGTGCGCGACGTCCTTACGGCGGATGACCTGCCCGCTGACAATGACGTTAGCCCCTCTGTGGGCGACGAGCCGCTTCTGTCGGACGGGGCGATCCACTATCTGGGCCAACCCCTCTTCCTCGTGGTCGCAGACACCCACCTCGCCGCGCGCGCCGCCGCGCGGCTGGGCACCGTCACCTACGCGGAGGAGCAGCCCATCCTCACCGTCGCTGCCGCCCAAGCCGCCGACAGCCGCTTTGAAGACGGGCCGCGCATCTACACCAAGGGCGACGTGGACGCCGCGCTCGCCAGCGCATCCCACAGTGTCACCGGCACCCTCGCTTTGGGCGGGCAGGAGCACTTCTACCTTGAAGGTCAGGCCTCCCTCGCCGTCCCGCAAGAGGGCGGCGATGTCACCGTCCACACCTCCACGCAGCACCCGTCTGAAATCCAGCACAAGGTCGCGGGCGCACTGGGCGTTCCTTTCAATGCCGTCCGGGTCGAGGTCCGCCGCATGGGCGGCGGCTTTGGCGGCAAGGAAAGCCAAGGCAACGCGCTGGCCGTGGCCTGCGCCATCGCCGCGACCCGCACGGGCCGTCCCTGCAAGATGCGCTACGACCGCGACGATGACATGATCATCACCGGCAAGCGCCACGCGTTCGAGATCGAATATTCAGTCGGCTTTGATGCCACGGGCCGCCTGACCGCCGTCGACTTCACCCATCACGTCCTGTGCGGCTGGGCGCAAGACCTGTCGCTGCCCGTAGCAGACCGCGCGATGCTGCACGCCGACAACGCCTATGACCTGCCCGCCGCGCGTATCACCAGCCACCGCTGGAAGACCAACCACCAATCCGCCACCGCCTTTCGCGGCTTCGGCGGGCCACAAGGCATGGTCGGGATCGAGCGTGTGATGGACCACGTCGCCCATGATCTGGGTCTCGATCCTTTGGAAGTGCGGCGCGTGAATCTTTATCGTTCGGCAGGGAGTATTTCGGGCCAGAAGAAGGTTGGAGTGACGCCCTACGGGATGGAGGTCACGGATTCGATCGCGGCCGAGATGATGGGCGCGCTAGCCGAAACCTCCGACTACGCCGCACGGCGCGCCGCGGTGGATGCTTGGAATGCAGAAAACCCTGTCCTCAAGAAAGGCATCGCGCTTACCCCCGTGAAGTTCGGGATCAGTTTCACGTTGACCCACCTCAATCAGGCGGGCGCACTGGTGCATATCTACTCGGACGGCTCTATCCACCTGAACCACGGCGGGACCGAGATGGGGCAAGGGCTGTTCCAGAAGGTCGCGCAGGTGGCAGCCGACCGCTTTGGCGTGAGGATGGACGCTGTGAAAATCACCGCGACCGACACTGGCAAGGTGCCCAACACCTCGGCCACCGCCGCCTCCTCAGGCTCCGACCTCAACGGCATGGCGGTCAAAGCCGCCTGCGACACGATCCGCGACCGCATGGCCGCACATCTGGCACAGTTGCACCAATGCCGCCCAGACGAGGTGCGCTTTGCAGGCGGCAAGGTGACGGCGGCCGGGGCCGAGTTGACCTTCGCGCAAGCCACGCAGCTCTGTTACGTGGGACGCGTCTCCCTCTCCGCCACGGGGTTCTACAAGACCCCCGATATCGAATGGGACCGCATCAAGGGCCATGGCCGCCCGTTCTTCTATTTCGCCTACGGGGCCTCGGTCTCCGAAGTCGTGGTCGATCTCCTCACCGGCGAAAACCGCATCCTGCGCACGGATATCCTCCACGACGCGGGCCGGTCCCTGAACCCCGCGCTGGATATCGGCCAGATCGAAGGCGGCTTCGTGCAAGGTGCAGGCTGGCTGACCATGGAAGAACTCGTCTGGGACGAACGTGGCGCGCTGAAAACCCACGCGCCCGCGACCTACAAGATCCCCGGCATCGCGGACCGACCCGACATCTTCAACGTCGCCTTGTGGGATGGAGAGAACGCGTCGGACACCATCTATCGGTCAAAGGCCGTGGGCGAGCCGCCCTTCATGCACGGCATCTCGGTCTTTCTGGCGCTGTCGAACGCGCTGGCCAGTGTCGGCGGTGCCTACCCGTCGCTCGATGCGCCCGCCACGCCCGAACGGCTGATGATGACCGCCCGCCGACTGGCCCAAAGCACCTAATCCATGACCGCGACCATCACCGTCACTGTGGTCGGGACCAAGGGATCGGTCCCGCGCGAAGTCGGCGCCACGATGCAGGTCGACGCACACGGCATCCGTGGCACCATTGGCGGCGGGTCGCTGGAGTGGCAGGCCATGGCCCACGCCCGCGCCATGCTGGCCGCAGGCACCGCAAGCGACCGGCAGACCTATGCGCTCGGCCCCGATATGGGGCAGTGCTGCGGGGGCGTCGTGAGTTTAGAGTTTTCCTCGCATGCGGTGGAGGCCGTCGCTCCGCCGGGGCCACCGCTCTTTATCTGGGGGGCGGGCCACGTGGGCCGCGCGATCGCGCAGGTGATGGCCCCGCTGGCAGATCGCGACATCTACATCATCGACGTGGCCGCAGACCGCTTTGCGCCGGATCTGCCGAGCGGGGTCAACCAGACCGTCGCCGCCGATCCGCTCGCGCTTGTCCCCCGCGTGCCGCCCGGCGCGGATAATCTTTTGGTAACCTATTCCCACGACCTTGATCTGGCATTGTGTGATGCCCTGCTGCGCCACGGATTTGGCAGCTGTGGTTTGATTGGATCGGCGACAAAATGGGCAAGGTTTCGGAAAAGGCTGTCAGCCATGGGGCATAGCGACGCCCAAATTAACAGCATTGCCTGCCCAATAGGCGAACCAAGCCTCGGCAAACACCCACAGGCCATTGCGATTGGCGTGGCCGCGCGTCTAGTGTCACGGTCGGAAGACGCCGCGCCGCTGGGGCAACCCGGGCGCGTCGAATAGGGGGCGCCTGACGGGCGCATGGGAGATAGATGGGCGCAGAGATCACCACAGACCTGCTTGCCGTGCACGGCGTGACCAAGGCCTATCCCGGCGTGGTGGCCAATGATGACGTCTCGCTGGCCATCACACCCGGTCAGGTCCACGCGCTCCTTGGCGAAAACGGAGCCGGGAAATCCACACTGGTCAAGATGATGTACGGCCTCGTCAAACCCGATAGCGGCCACATGACGCTGGGCGGGGCCGCCTTCACCCCAACCGATCCCCGCGCCGCGCGCGCCGCCGGGATCGCGATGGTCTTCCAGCACTTTTCACTCTTCGACGCGCTGACCGTGGCCGAAAACATCGCGCTGGGGATGGAACATCCGCCCAAGCCGCGCCAATTGTCCCGCCAGATCAAGGAGGTGTCCGAAACCTACGGCCTCCCCCTCAACCCAGACCGGACGGTGGGCACGCTCTCGGCAGGTGAACGCCAGCGGGTCGAGATCATCCGCTGCCTTCTGCAAAACCCGCGCCTTTTGATCATGGACGAACCCACCAGCGTCCTGACCCCGCAGGAGGTCGACATCCTCTTTGCCACGCTGCGCAAACTGTCGTCTGAAGGCACAGCAATCCTCTACATCTCTCACAAGCTCGAAGAAATCCGCGCGCTGTGTGACGCCGCCACCATCCTGCGCGGCGGCAAGGTCGTGGCGACCTGTGACCCCCGCAGTCAGAGCGCGCGGGAGATGGCCGAATTGATGGTGGGGCAAAGTTTCGCGACACCCGCCCGCCGCGCCAAGGACACGCGCGCGGCACCCGCACTGCGCGTGAAGGGCCTGTCGGCGGCGCGCACATCGCCCTTTGGCACGACGCTGTCTGATGTGACATTCGACGTGGCCCCGGGCGAAATCCTGGGCATCGGTGGCGTCGCCGGGAACGGGCAGGACGAGCTGTTGAATGCGCTCTCGGGCGAGACGCGTACGCAAGGCGACCAGATCACGCTCAACGACGTAGCGATGGGCGGCCTCAGCCCACGCGACCGCCGCGCCGCGGGCCTTTGCGTTGCGCCCGAAGAGCGCCTCGGCCATGCCGCAGCCCCCACACTGTCGCTGGTCGAAAATGCCTTCTTGACGGCGGATACACGCAAAATCCTGTCGAAAAACGGCTTTATCAACTGGTCCGCGGTGCGCGCTTACGCGACCGAGGTGATCGAGGGCTTCGACGTGCGCACCCCCGGACCCAACACCGCCGCGCAGGCGCTGTCGGGCGGGAACCTGCAGAAATTCCTCATGGGCCGCGAGATGCTGCAAAGCCCGACCGCGCTTGTCATTAACCAACCCACATGGGGCGTGGACGCGGCGGCCGCTGCGTCGATCCGGTCCAAGCTGATGGCGATGGCCGATGACGGCGCCGCGGTGGTCGTGATCTCCCAAGACCTCGATGAGCTCCTTGAAATCTCCGACCGCTTCGCCGCGCTCAACGCGGGACACCTGTCGCCCGCGCGCCCGGTCACGGGTCTCACCATGGACGAAATCGGCCTGATGCTGGGTGGGAGTGCCGCCGCATGATCCGCCTTGAACGCCGCCCGAACCCCTCGCAGGTCTGGTCCTACCTGACCCCGGTCGTAGCGCTGATCGCCACGATGATCGCGGGCGGGGCGATGTTTGCCGCCCTCGGCTCCGACCCGGTAGAGGCGATCCGCCTGATCTTCTGGGACCCGCTCTTTGGCGAGTTTGCGTTCTACTACCGCGCTCAGATCCTCGTGAAGGCCGGGCCGCTCATCCTCATCGCCGTCGGCCTCGCCTTGGGCTTCCGCGCGGGCATCTGGAATATCGGAGCCGAAGGGCAATACATCATGGGCGCGATTTTTGCCGCCGCCGTGGGCCTTGCCTTTTACCCGATGGAGGCGCGTTGGCTGATCTTCCCGCTGATGATCGTGGCGGGCGCTTTGGGTGGCTTCCTCTGGGCGATGATCCCTGCGCTCCTGAAGACCAAGTTCAACACAAACGAAATCCTCGTCTCGCTCCTCCTCGTCTATGTGGCCGAACAGTTCCTTGCGAAGATGAGCTTTGGCGCCCTGCGCAACCCCGATGGTCAGGGTTTCCCCGGCTCGCGCAACCTGTCGCAATACGCGTCCACCGCGAACCCCGAGGTCATCGCGGGCACAGGCGCGCATTGGGGTGTGATCGCCGCGACCATCGCCGTTCTCGTGGCTGCGATCCTCCTGTCGCGGCATCGCGTGGGCTTTGACATCAAACTGATGGGCGTGGCCCCCCGCGCCGCCGCCTTCTCCGGCGTGATCCCGGCGCGCATGGTGATCCTGTGCCTCGGCATCAGCGGCGCGCTCGCGGGCCTTGCCGGCATGTTCGAGGTCACAGGCCCCGCAGGCCAGATCACCGAGAACTTTAATCAGGGCTACGGCTTTACCGCGATCATCGTGGCCTTTCTGGGCCGTCTGAACCCCATCGGCATCCTCTTCGCGGGCCTCCTGATCGGGCTCACATATATTGGCGGCGATGCTGCCCAATCCGGGATGGGCCTGCCCCTTGCCGCCGTGCAGGCGTTTCAGGGGATGCTCCTTTTCTTCCTCTTGGCCTTCGATCTGCTCACGCAATACCGCGTGCGGCTGGGCAAGGCGGGGGTGGCGGCATGACCCGCGCGATGCCCGTCATGATCGGCCTCGCCATGGGCCTGATGATCCCCTTCGTGGTGCACGGGAACGGGGCCGTCGGTGGTGCCCTCTTTTTGATCGCCCATCTGCTCGTTCTTTTGGCAGTGCTTTTGCTCCTGCGCTTTGTGCCCCGCATCGGGCGCGTCCTGCGCACCCACCGCCCATCGCCCGCACACATGGCCCGCATGGCGTTGGGCGCGGCGGCGGGTTTCGCCGTGATCTGCCTCAGCTGCACCTTCTTTTTCGGAATGCCCCACCCATGGACCTGAGCAGTATCAACCCCACCCTTCTCATCGCGGCGCTCATGGTCGCCTCGACGCCCATTCTGCTCGCCGCCATCGGCGAGCTGATCGTGGAGAAGTCGGGGACGCTCAACCTCGGCGTCGAGGGCATGATGATCACCGGCGCGATCTGCGGGTTTGCCGTGACGCTCAATTCCGGCTCGCCCACGCTGGGCTTTATTGCGGCGGCGGCGGGCGGGGCGGTGCTTTCGCTGATCTTTGCGGTGCTGGTGCTTTATTTCCTGTCAAATCAGGTGGCCACGGGCCTTGCGCTCACGCTTTTTGGCCTTGGCCTCGCGGCGCTGATCGGGCGCGATTATCAGGAAAGCGTGCGCCTGCCGTCGACGCCCAAGCTCGATCTTGGGCCGATCTCGGACATCCCCGTTCTTGGTCCGATCCTCTTTTCGCACGACGCCATGGTCTACCTCTCGCTGCTGCTCGTCGTGGCGGTCTGGGCGTTTCTGAAATTCACACGCGCGGGCCTGATCCTGCGGTCCGTCGGCGAAAACGCCGAGGCCGCCCATGCGCTGGGTTACAAGGTCAAGCTGATCCGCCTTGCGGCAATCGCCTTTGGCGGGGCCTGCGCGGGGCTGGGTGGGGCCTATATCTCGATGGTGCGCGTCCCCCAATGGGTCGACGGGATCACCGCAGGCGCGGGCTGGATCGCGCTGGCGATCGTGGTCTTCGGCGCGTGGCGTCCGGGCCGGGTCCTGCTGGGTGCCTATTTATTCGGCGGCGTTACCGTCCTGCAGCTGAATTTACAGGCCGCCGGGATCAAGATACCTGTCGAGTACTTGTCCATGAGCCCGTATATCATCACGATCCTGGTGCTGGTCACGATCTCTGCGGGCCGCAGTGGAGCGCTCGGCGCGCCCGCCGCATTGGGCCAAACCTTTCACGCCTCACGCTGAGGCCTCTACCATCTGGGGAGACACCATGAACTTGAAATCCATCCTCGCCGCTGCGGCGATTGCCGTGGCAGGCCCCGTCCTCGCCGACGGGCACGAAAAGACAAAGGTCGGCTTTGTCTATGTCGGACCCATCGGTGACGGCGGCTGGACCTACGAACACCATCAGGGCCTTCTGGCTGTTGAGGAAGAGTTCGGCGACGCCGTTGAGACCACCTTTGTCGAAAACGTGCCCGAAGGTGCGGATGCCGAACGTGTGATGACCCAGATGGCCCTGCAAGGCGCCGACCTGATCTTCACCACCTCCTTTGGCTACATGGACCCGACCATCAACGTCGCGGCCAAGTTCCCGGATGTGAAATTCGAACACGCCACCGGCTACAAACGCGCTGACAACGTGTCGACCTATTCGGCCCGCTTCTACGAAGGCCGCGCCGTCCAGGGCCACATCGCGGGCAAGGTCACCAAGACCAACAAGGTGGGCTACATCGCCTCCTTCCCGATCCCGGAAGTCATCCGCGGCATCAACGCCGCCTACCTGCACGCGCAGAAGGTGAACCCGGATGTCGAGTTCAACATCGTCTGGGTCTTCACCTGGTTCGACCCGCAGAAGGAAGCTGACGCAGCCAAGGCACTGATCGACCAAGGCGCGGACGTGATCCTGCAGCACACCGACTCCACCGCACCTCTGGCCGCCGCGGCCGAGGCCGAGGGCGTCGTGGGCTTTGGTCAGGCGTCTGACATGGCGGCCTTCAAGGACGGCCCCCGCATCGGGTCGATCATCGACAACTGGGCACCCTACTACATCGAACGCACCCGCGCCGTCATCGACGGCACGTGGGAAAGCGTCGACACCTGGGACGGCATGGACACCGGCATGGTGGAAATGGGTGAAATGACCGACAAAATCCCGGCCGACGTGCAAGCCGAAGCCGAGGCCATGATGGCCGCGATCGCATCGGGCGAATACCACCCCTTCACCGGCCCCATCAACAAGCAGGACGGCTCGGTCTGGCTGGCCGAGGGCGAAGTCGCCGATGACGGCACGCTCGCGGGTCTGAGCTTCTACATCGAAGGCATCACCGGCGACATCCCGAACTAAGCGGTCCCACCGTTAGAACCAAAAAGGGCTCCCGAGAGATCGGGGGCCT
Source organism: Pseudomonadota bacterium (assembly GCA_038527375.1). Classification (GTDB taxonomy): domain Bacteria; phylum Pseudomonadota; class Alphaproteobacteria; order Rhodobacterales; family Rhodobacteraceae; genus Shimia_B. The sequence goes on from JBCBFU010000048.1 coordinate 11,377, forward strand.
TTTGCGTTTGCAGCGAATGGCAGCTGTGAGCTCATTTTAACCAATGCTGCACGCGCATAAATGTCCGCTCATGGAGTTGCGACCAAAAACGCGAAGAATATCAATATTGTGAACCAGGGTACTCTTCTGCAAACATTCGATACAACACATGTTTTCAGCACCACCAATAGGAAGAGTAAACAATGAAAACCACAGCAGTACGGATCGAAATCCTAACCATTGGGATTCAGGTGGGAGTTATTGCTATTTACCTTTTTCACTTGGAGGTTTCTGAGTATTGGCAACAAGGTGGCGTGGAAAGTCTTGAACGATTTTCTGCGCTGGTCGTTCTAGTAGCTCTTGCTCTTTGTTACTCACTTGGCAGTATAGTCGACGGGATCACGGCCATCATTGATGGTGCGATTCCGTTTTTCTAATAAGGCGGAATGAGATGAATGAAGCCCCGTGGGCGAACGCTCCTCGTGTTGGCCGTTGGATACAAAAAGCTCCGTCTTCATCAAGTCTTAAATTGAAGAATCCAGTTGCCTACGAGCGAGTTATGGGTTCGGAGTTCGATCAAAGACTATTACGTTCTACAGGTATCAATCTACTGATTGCCGCAGGTATTGCAGTTTTGTTCGAACATATAACGACGGCGTTGACCTTGTGTACCGCATCCATTCTAGTTTGCTGGGCATGGTGGCGTAGGCGACAAAGAGTGCACGCCCGTCTCTATCGCCTAATTGATGAACAACGAGTGGACAAGCAGTCGAACTCCGCGGCTTGCTAACACTATTTGTAACACTCCAATTACTTCAATTTGGCAAGGTGGCCTGTATTCTGTGCATCACCACCTACATGCAAAAGCGGCCGTTGGCACTGCTGCAGCAAAGGTCGGCTCCGTCCCGCATAGCAGTTAATTCCACGTCCCAACCGAACCAGTCCATGAACCCCGCGCGTAACCGTCACTCCCCTCTCGGAAATCGCGCGCGCTCTTCAACCTCGTTGAGGTCCATGTGGTTGCGCATATACCGCTCGGACGCTTTTTGGAGCGGTTGGAAATCCCACGGGAAATAGGCGCCGTTGCGCAAGGCCTCGTAGACGATCCAGCGCCGCGCCTGGCTGTGGCGCACCTCGGCGTCGAATTGGGTCAGATCCCACCGGGCGTCCGCAATCCCGCGCATGCGCTGCAAGGCTGGTTCATGCGCCGGGTCATCTGCCACATTCACCCGTTCTTGGGGGTCGCGCGCCATATCGAACAACTGCTCGGGATCCAGCGCGCAGCGGGTGTATTTGTAATCTCCGTCGCGCACGGCCACCAGCGGCGCATAAGACGCCTCGGCGGCATATTCCATTAGCACGGGTCGACCCCGCTCTGCGCCGCCCGCCACCGGGACAAGGCTGACCCCATCCGTCCACGGCGCGATCTCGTCCATCGAAATCCCGGCCATGTCACACAGCGTGGGCGTCACATCGATCGTCGACACCGGAGCCTCAATCCGCCCCGGGGCCAGCCCCGGCGCGCACATCATCAACGGCACCCGCGCCGATCCTTCGTAAAAGCACATCTTGAACCACAGACCCCGCTCACCCAGCATGTCCCCGTGGTCGGACACAAAGAGGATGATCGCCTCCTGCCCCGTTGCCTCCAGCGCGTGCAGCACCTCTCCGATCTTGTCATCGAGGTACGAGATATTGGCGAAATATGCCCGCCGCGACCGGCGGATATCCTCCTCGGTAATGTCGAAACTGCGCCAGTCATTGGCGTCGAAAATCCGCTGCGCATGGGGGTCGTGATCTGCGTAGTCCATCGCCGGAACCTCGGGCAGCAGGTGCTCGCAGTCTTCGTAGAGGTCCCAGTATTTCTGCCGCGCCACATAGGGGTCATGCGGATGGGTAAAGCTGACCGTCAGGCACCACGGGCGGTCGTCGTGGCCCCGCGACAGGTCATAGACCTTGCGCACCGCGTGATAGGCGACCTCGTCATCGAACTCCATCTGATTGGAAATTTCGGCCACGCCCGCCCCGGTGACAGACCCCATGTTGTGATACCACCAGTCAATCCGCTCGCCCGGTTTGCGGTAATCCGGCGTCCATCCGAAATCCGCCGGGTAGATATCGGTGGTCAGCCGCTCCTCGTACCCGTGCAACTGATCGGGCCCCACGAAGTGCATCTTGCCTGAGAGAGCCGTGTAATACCCTGCGCGCCGCAGGTGGTGGGCATAGGTTGGAATATCCGACGCGAACTCGGCGGCATTGTCATAGACCCGCGTCCGCGACGGCAACAGGCCCGACATGAAACTCGCCCGCCCCGGCGCGCAGAGCGGCGAAGCGGTGTAGGTATTGGCAAACCGCACCGACCGCGCCGCCAACGCCTTTAGGTTCGGGGCATGAAGCCACGGCGCAGGCCCATCGGGGAACAGCGTTCCGTTCAACTGATCGACCATCAGGATCAGAATATTGGGCTGGGTCATGACATGCGCTCCCTTGGGTAGTGCGACCACCCTAACGCATCGGCTCCCAGACCGCGCCCACCGTCGCGGCACGGAGTCAGAGTTTTGCGACCAGTCGCGCGAACTGCGTGCGTTCCTCGGCACTCAGCGGTGCCAGCACATCGTCCAGCGTCTCGCTCAACACGACCTCAACCCGTTGCACGAAATCCCGCCCCTCAGGTGTCAGCGACAGGACACTGACCCGCCTGTCTGTGGGATCCGCGGCCCGCACGATCAGACCCTTGCCCTCCAGCATCTGAACCAACCGCGTCATCTGGGATTTGTCGCGCCCCATATCGGCCGTCAGGGCCGCAATGGACACCGACCCCTCGTCGGCCACGGCCATCAGCACCATGCCTCCCAACGGTCCCACACCTTCGGCATCCATCGCCAGCGCACGCGGATGCAACCCCGCATGAATACGGCGCATCATGCGATCAAGGTGGCGCGCAAAGGGGCTGGCGGCGTCAGACAGCGGTGATCTCCATTTAGTTGATATTAGCAACCATCTCGGATAAGTGGATATTGTCTACCAATTCCCACCTCTTAGCCAAACGGAGTTATCCCATGTCGTCCGCGCAATCCACCGCCCTCAAGGCCGCTGCGATCCTCTGGGTCATCTGGGGCCTCGTGCACCTTCTCGCCGGGGTCATCATCTTGTCCTCGGATGCCAGCGGCGGTTTCGCCGCCATCGCCGATGCCATCGACAGCACGACACTCGTCCATGATTACGAACCCGCGGTGGGCGGCATCCTGAACCAGCACGGCTGGAACCTCGGCTGGGTTGGCGTCGCGACCGTGATCGGGGCGGTCTTCATCTGGAAACAGAACATGACCGCGATCTGGGTCACAGCCATGCTGGGCGGCATGTTCGACCTCGGCTACCTGTTCTTCGTCGACCTGCCGGGCTACGTGAACTTTTTCCCCGGCACCGTGATGACCTTTGTGTCCGCCTCTGCCGTCATCCTGTCCTTCTGGGTTTGGTGGCCTGCCCGAAAACAGGCCTGACCCCTTCCCAAACAGGCGCGGCGCTGTAAGTGTCGCGCCATGACCCTGACCTCCCTCAATGGCACCCCCGCCTCCGCCCTGACCTTCGGCACCATGCAGTTCGGCGGCAATGCCGACGAGGGCGCCAGCCGCGCCATGTGGGAGGCTTGCCGCACCGCCGGGATCACCCATTTCGACACCGCTTGGGTCTATACCGGCGGCGCGTCCGAAACGATTACGGGAAAACTTGCTGGAGGCGACCGCGACAGCCTGATCATCGCGACCAAGGCCGCCTACACGGGCGGCGCAGGCGGGGCCAACATCCGCGCGCAGTTTGATGAAAGCCGCCGGCGGCTCGCCATGGATATGGTCGATATCCTCTACATGCACCGCTTCGACGACGACACGCCGCTGGAAGACACGTTCGAGGCCCTCGCAGCCCTCCAACAGGCGGGCCAGATCCGATACATCGGCGTGTCGAACTACGCCGCATGGCAGGTGATGAAAGCCCAAAGCGTGGCCCAAAGCCTCGGCACCCGCATCGACATCCTCCAACCGATGTATTCCCTCGTCAAACGCCAGGCCGAGGTCGAACTGCTGCCCATGGCCGCCGACCAAGGCATCACCGTCGCCCCCTATTCGCCCCTCGGCGGCGGGCTGTTGTCCGGCAAATACGCGAATGGCGGCACGGGCCGCCTGACCGAGGACAAACGCTACGCCGCCCGCTACGCGCCCGACTTCATGGCCCACGCCGCGCAGGGCCTCTCAGACATCGCCGCGCGCGAGGGCTGCCACCCCGCGACGCTCGCCGTGGCCTGGGCCGCGGCCCACCCAACCGCGCCACACCCCATCATTTCAGCGCGCAACGCGGACCAACTCGCCCCATCCCTTGCAGCCAACAGCTATGACATGGCCCCCGACCTCTACGCCGAGATCGCGTCCCTCGCCCCCACACCACCCCCCGCCACCGACAGGATCGAAGAGGCATGACAGATTTCCTCATCATCGGCGGCGGCATCGCGGGCACCTCGCTCGGCGCGCGCCTAGCGCCCCACGGTCACGTGACACTGATCGAGGCCGAGGACGCGCTGGCCTATCACGCCTCGGGCCGCTCGGCGGCGCTTTATGAACAGACCTACGGCCTGCCCTCGACCATCGCGCTCAACATTGCATCGCGCGAGGATCACTTCACGCTGGACGGCGGCGTGCTCAGCCCCCGGGGCCTCATGCTGATCGAGCTGGACGACCCGGGCGCCTTCGACCGCGACATGGAGATCATGCAGATGCATGAGATGCCGCGCGACGACGCCCACGCTCTCGTTCCGATCCTGAACTCTGAGACGACAGGCCGGATCGGGTTCCACGCCGAAAGCTGGGACATCGACACCGACCGCCTCGTCCAACACTTCGCCCGCACCATCCGCGACCACGGTGGAGAGGTCATCACCGGCGCCCCCGTCACCGCCATCCGCAAGGACCCCGCAAAAGGCTGGGAGGTCGACACGAACCAAGGCACCCATGCAGGCCGCCTCCTATGCAACGCCGCAGGGGCTTGGGCCGATGAGCTGGCCGCAATGGCAGGCGTCCACGACTTGGGCCTCACGCCGCTCCGCCGCTCCATGGCGCGGCTCGCAGCACCGGGCGGCCACGACGTCTCGCGCTGGCCCATGATGTTCGGCCCCGGCGAAGACTGGTACGCGAAACCCGATGCGGGCGCGCTGATCGTCTCCCCCGCGGAGGAGGACCCGAGCGCCCCCATGGACGCCTGGGCCGATGACATGGTCCTGGCCGAGGGCCTCGCGCGCTATCAGGAGGCCGTCACCGAGCCGGTCACGAAGCCGCTCGCCACCTGGGCGGGCCTGCGCACGTTCACGCCTGACCGCAACCTCGCCATCGGTTTTGCCGCCGACGATCCCACCTTTTTCTGGTGCGCCGGTCAGGGCGGCTACGGCTTCCAGACGTCGCCCGCCGCCAGCCAGTTCGGCGCCGATGTGATCTTGGGCCGCCCGAGTGTCTTGGACGCCGCCACGCGCGCGGCGCTCGACCCGGCGCGCTTTGCAGCCTAGCCGGGGTTGCGGCACCCGCGCGCGCCGCTACCTCTGACAAACGCGCAGCCCGCAATGGGAGGCGCAGAGATCACAGGGTGCCCATGTCCGTTGGCGTTTTGCTCAAGACCCCGAATTTCCTCGGTCTGCTCACGGCCAACACGATCCTCGCGGCGGCCTTTCCGATCCAGCTGATCCTGGGCGGGCTGGTGGGGCTGATGCTGGCCCCCTCGCCGGGCCTGGCCACCCTGCCCGCTTCGGTCCAGACACTCGCGGCGCTTCTCGTGGCGGCCCCGGTCTCCCTCCTCATGGGACGCTTCGGACGCCGCATGGGCTTCGCCCTCGGGGGCGTTTTGACGACGCTCGGCGCGCTCGCCGCCACACAGGCCGTCTTTGCGCAGAGCTTTGCCCTCCTCTGCGCGGCCCATTTCCTCATGGGTGCAGGCTGGTCCGCCTTTCAATACTTCCGCTTCGCCGCGGGCGAGGTCGCGCCCCCGGGCTGGCGGCCCGTGGCGATCTCGTTGATGCTGACCTCCGGGCTTGTGGCCGCCATCGTGGGTCCGCAACTCTTTATCGCCACCAAGGACGCGCTCCTGCCGATCCCCTTTGCCGGCGCCTATCTCGTGATCGCGACCATCGGCCTTGTGGGTCTGGCACCGCTCGCCATCGTCCGGCTCACGCGCCCCGCCCCAGCGCAGCCCAGCGCCGCAACCCCGCCCAAGGGACGCTTGGCCGCCCTCTCTGCTCTGCGCCGCCGCCCCATCCGGCGCGCCATCGCCATCGCGGCTACGGCTCAAGGCATCATGGCCTTCCTCATGATCCCCACCCCCATCGCGATGATCGAATGCGGGTTCAACGACACAACAGCCAGCGACGTGATCCGCTGGCACATCGTGGCGATGTTCGCGCCCAGCTTTGTCACCGGCTTCCTGATCAAACGTTTCGGGGTGGAACGCATCGCGACCATCGGCCTGCTCACCATCCTCGCGGCAGCAGGCAGCGCATCGCTCGGCATCACGGCGGCGCATTTCTACGGCGCGCTGATCGTGCTTGGCGTGGGCTGGAACTTCGCCTTCATCGGGGCCACGACCATGCTCGACGCGGCCGTGAGCGAGGACGAGAAATCGGCGATCCAAGGGCTCAACGACACCGTCATCGCCTTGGTCTCCACGATCTGCGCTTTTGCCGCAGGGGCCGTGGTCACGCTCCTAGGGTGGAGCGTGCTGACACTTGTCTCCGCAGGGGTGATCGTGGCGATCCTTGCATTCCTCATGCTGGACCGCCCTGCCTTGACCGGCTCCCGCGCCTAGCCGTCGACGCGGATCACCGCATTGGTCGGATCATAGGGGCTGTCCTCGACGACCTCCGCATCCCACAGCTGATCAAACATCTTGACCTTCAGCTTGGTCCCCGGCGCGGCCAGATCAGGCCGCACATAGCCCATCCCGATGGAGCCCTGGAAATGCGGCGACCATCCGCCGGACGTCAGACGCCCTACGCGGTCGTCCCCGTAATAAAGGACCTCGCGCCCCCACGGGTCCGCATCATCCGGCCCATCGACCTTCAGCGTCACGCACATGGACCGGATGCCCTTGGCTTCCATCGCGGCCTTGCCGTGGAACTCCTTGGACAGGTCCACAAACCGATCCAAGCCCGCCTCCAACGGCGTCGCATCGCGACCCAGCTCCGTGCCGAACGCGCGATAGGACTTCTCCTGCCGCAGCCAGTTCTGCGCCCGCGCGCCCACGTTGACCATCCCGTGCTTGGCACCCGCCTCTTGCAGCAGGGTCCACAGGTAGCGGCTGAACTCGATGGGGAAGTGCAGCTCGTACCCCAGCTCACCGGTATAGGCGACACGGATCGCGCGCACCGGGCACATCCCCAATTCGATGTTGCGCATCGACAGCCACGGGAAGCGCTTGTTCGACAACACTGTGTCGGGATCGGCGTCCTTGATCACCTCGCGCAGCACATCGCGCGACTTCGGCCCCGCGATGGCAAAGACACCCCATTGCGTCGTGACCTCTTCCTCGTTGATGCGGCCAAAGCGGTCCTCGTTCTCCATGATCGCCTTGTAGAGGTAATCCTGGTCATAGGCCGTCCACGCGCCCGCAGAGACGAGGTAGTAATCATCCTCGGCCACCCGCACGATGGTGTATTCCGTCCGCGTCGTGCCCGCCGCCGTCAGCGCATAGGTCAGGTTGATGCGCCCCACCTTGGGCAGCTTATTCGTCGTGAACCAGTCCAGAAACGCCGTCGCGCCTGGTCCGCTGATCCGGTGCTTAGTAAAGGCGCTCGCATCAATCAGGCCCACACCGCCCCGGATCGCTTCGGCCTCGGCCTTGGCATACTGCCACCAGCCGCCCCGGCGGAAGGATCGGCTGTCATGGTCAAAGCTCTCGGGCGCATCCACGGGTCCGTAATAATTGGGCCGCTCGAACCCGTTCACACAGCCAAACTGCGCGCCCAGCGCTTTCTGGGCGTCATAAACCGGCGTCGTGCGCAGGGGGCGGCACGCCTCCCGCTCCTCATCAGGATGGTGCAGGATATAAACGTGCTCGTAGCATTCCTCGTTCTTGCGCGCGGCATACTCGGTCGTCATCCACGGCCCGTACCGCTTGGGGTCGAGGCTCGCCATGTCGATCTCGGCCTCGCCCTCCACCATCATCTGCGCAAGGTAATGACCGGTGCCGCCCGCCGCCGTGATCCCGAAGGAGAAGCCTTCGGCCAGCCACATATTCCTCAAACCAGGTGCCGGCCCCACCAAGGGGTTTCCGTCCGGCGTATAACAAATCGGCCCGTTGTAATCGTCCTTCAGACCCACGGTCTCCGACGACGGAATGCGGTGGATCATCGACATGTACTCCTCCTCGATCCGCTCCAGATCGAGAGGATAGAGGTCCGCGCGGAAGCTCTCCGGCACCCCGTATTCAAACCGCGCAGGCGCGCCGCGCTCATACGGGCCCAGGATCCAGCCGCCCCGCTCCTCGCGCACATACCACTTGGCATCCGCGTCGCGCAGAACCGGGTGCTGCGGGTTGTCCTTGCGCCATTCCACCAGCGCGGGATCAGGCTCGGTCACGATGTACTGGTGCTCCACCACGATCGCGGGCGTCTTGATCCCAAGCAGGCGTGCCGTGCGCGGCGCGTGGTTGCCCGAGGCCGTCACCACATGCTCCGCCGTCACCACGACCTGCTCCTCGGACGGAACAAGGTTCCCACCCTGCTCGACCATCTTGGTCAGCGTCACCTTCCACTCGGACCCCGTCCAGTCAAAGGCATCAGCCTGCCACCGCTGCTCGATCACGACCCCATGCTGGCGCGCCCCAGCGGCCATCGCATTCGTCACATCCGCCGGGTTAATGTATCCATCCGTCGGGTGGTAAATCGCCCCCTTCAAATCCTCGGTCCGCACCAGCGGATACCGCTCCTTGATCTGCGCGGGGCTCAGCCACTCATAGGGCACCCCACAGGTCTCGGCTGTGGAGGCATAGAGCATGTACTCGTCCATCCGCGCATCTGTCTGGGCCATCCGCAAGTTGCCCACCACGTAGAACCCCGGATCCTGCCCCGTCTCCTCCTTCAGGGTCTTGTAGAACTTGATGGAGTAGTCGTGGATATGCGTCGTCGCATAGCTCATGTTGAAGTAGGGCAAGAGCCCCGCCGCATGCCACGTGGACCCCGCCGTCAGCGCGTCGCGCTCGACCAGCATCGTGTCCCACCCGGCCTTGCCCAGATGATACGCAATCGAGGTCCCGACAGCGCCCCCACCGATCACCAATGCCTTCACATGCGTCTTCATCGCCCGACTCCTTCAGGGGTATTGCGCCAGAGACTGCACCGGGGGGAGACAGACGGCCAGAGACCAGCCGACCAGATGGGGGGCGTTTGCGACGCCGCAGTGTCGCGCGCGCCGCCCCGCTCAACCGCGGTTGGACGGTTTCCGCGTCGGGCGTGCGTCACCACCGCGCCCCTTGGGTGGTCCTTTGGGCGGTCCCGACGGTCGCTTGCCGCCGCCCTTACCTGAACCTTTCCCAGAGCCCTTCCCCGGACGGAACGATTTGGAGGTATCGGCGGCCGCAGTCTTGCGCGGCTTGCCCGTGTCCCGCGTGTCACCCTTGGACGCGGGCCGCCCGTCAGCGGCCTGCCCTTTCGGTTTGCCCTTGTACGGACGATCTCCGTCCCCGTCCCGTTTCGGCTTGCCCTTAAAGGATCGACCGGCATCGCCATCGCGCGGCTTGCCCTTGTACGGCCGCGCGCCGTCTCCATCGCGCGGCTTACCCTTGCCCGAGGGTTTTCGATCCCCTTTCGGGGCCCATTTCGGTTTGCCCTTTGTGGGCGCTCCACCGTCTTCGCCGTCCCGGCGCGGCGCCTTCGGCTTTGACCAAGCCTTGGACGGTTTGCTGTCAGCAGAGGTCTGCACCGGTCCCGAACCATCCCGTGGCCCATCGAAATCCGCAGGCGGCCCCTTGGGCGAGGCCGTAAAATCGGGAACACCGTCCAACTCGACCAGCTTGGCCCCCTGCTCGATCTCCAACCCGTTGGCCAATTCCTTGCGCAAGGCAGGGAGCGCCGCGTCCGAGATCTCGACAAAGGTCTCCTGATACTGCACCCGGATCGCCCCGATGGCGGATTTCTCCAACCCCGTGTTCCGACACAACATCGGCAACAGCCAGCGCGGCTCTGCCCGTTGCTTGCGCCCCAGCGACAACGAAAACCACGTGCTCGGCCCGAATGCCGCCCGATCCGCGCGCGGCTTGTCCCGCTCCCCGCGCTTGCCCGGCTCGGGCACCGGACCCAGGATTTCGGGCGCCGAATGACGCTCGCGATAGAGCCGCAGATAAGCCGCCGCGATCTGCTCGGCGCTGTTACCCTCCAGCAGCCGCGCGGCGAAATCCGCCTCCTCCGGGCTGGGCGGTTCGCTGAATGCCGGGCTTCCGATGATCCGCGCCTCTTCGGCGGCCAGCACGTCCTCGGCAGAGGGCGGCGCGCCCCATTCGGCCTCGACCTTGGCCCCAGCCAACAGCCGCGTGGCCTTGCCACGCTGCCGCCC